>CAYOHP010000010.1:0-102861 GCA_964403795.1 uncultured bacterium
TACGGTTCTGTGGGAGCCGGGGGCGGGCAACCGCCCCCGGCTACCCGACGAGGCGGAGCCTGCCCGCGAGCGAGGCCCTCGGGCGGAGCTGCCAGGCGGGATCAGGGACAGTCGAGGGTGCCGGCGGGGTTCACCAGATCGGCACTGGAGAGGAAGTAGCTCGAGATCCCGAGGTCGGGGATCCGGAGCACGGCCCGGTTGCCCTCGATCGTCAGCACCCCGAAATTCTTGCCCTGGTTGGTCGATCCGCTGGAGCCGAGCCCCGAGGGATGGACCCGCTTCACGTCCTCGAGGTCGGCGTTGGCCGTCGAGCCGCAGGTCCCGACCAGGGCAGGGCTGAAGGCCTCGACCTGGATCTGGGTGGGGAAGGTCCCGAGCGGGACGCTGATCCGCAGGTCCTCGCCGGGCTGGGCCGGCACCGTCGAAGGGTTCGGGTCCTTGACCTTGCGGACCGGGTTGCCGAGCCTCTCGAAGTCGACCATGGCCACGTTGCCCTGGCCGGTCGGCTGGAAATCGAGGTTGAGCGCCAGCGGCAGCGGCTCGGCGTCGACCGGAGAGGATCCGGGTGCTCCGTTGGGCGCGCCGGCCCGGAGCTGCTTCTGGAGTTCCTTGTCGGAACGTCCGAAGGGGAGCGATCCGAACATCAGGCGCAGCCGGAAGTCGTCGTGGCGGGAGAAGCAGTAGATGCCCTCGCCATCCTCGTTGATCGGGGTGCCGGTGGCGATGCGGACCGCGTTGCGTTTCCAGGTGGCCCGGGTGCAGATCCGGTCGAAGTTCACCCAGTACTGGAGGAGGATGATGTCGACAGCCAGGCCGGTCTCGACCTGGTAGTCGTTCAGGACCGCATTGCGGAGGATGCCGAGGTCCTGGGCGGTGTCCAGGGTGAAGCGATCCATGAACTGCATGATGTCCTGGCTGGTGTAGGCCTGGAGCACCCTCCGGATGGTGTCCTTGGCCGCCTCCCAGCGGGTCAGGTCCCGGTTCCCCACCGGGGCGCCGAAGGCGGAGCCGGCCGGGAAGGCCGTGTCGCTCCCCGGCGTCGCTGCCGGACGCGGGCCGCCCGGTGCCTGGAAGGTCGGGACCCACCACTGCAGGCCCTGGTCCTGGGGCGAGTGCCGCCCGTAGGTCGAGGTGGAATGTCCCGAGTTCGGGTCCTGGTCGTCGGCGGCGAGGGCCGGCGCGATCGGAACGAGCGAGAGGGCGAGGGCCAACCAGAGACGACGCAAGATGTGGTCCTCAGTTGCCGCAGATGTTGGTGCCGGAGGGATTCACGACCGGGACCTCGTTCTGGAGGACCTCGACCGTGAACTGGTAGGGATCCGATTCGTCCACGGCGCGGAAGCGGAGCAGGGCCCAGTCCCCATGGCTTCCCCGGATCCCGAACACCCGATCGGGAAGAGGTAGCTCGTTGCAGCCTCCGCAGATCGGGATGAGGGTCTCCAGGGAGGACTCCCGGATGTCGCGGTAGAGGGTGACGGCATCGCCGTCCGATCCGCCGCAGTCGACCACCGTGAAGTTCCGGGCGCCCCTCAGGAAGACGCCCCCGGAGGGGCTCTTGAGGATCGCGAAGTCCTCCTGGGCCTTGGGGATCCAGTCGACCTCGGGCGAAGCCAGGTCGATGCCGCGGGTGGTGATGGCGAACGACGGCTGTGAGTTCAGCCGGAACGCGATCTGCTGCGGGTGGGGGAAGCCGGAGCCCACCATCAGGGGGAGCGGTCCGAACTGGTTCTGTGGCGGCAGCCCCGGACAGTCCAGGCTGGCGGTCGGATCGAACAGGGGTCCGTTCTTCACCTGGAAGCTGACGGCCGACGAATCGGCCGGGATCCAGAGCAGGAAGGAGCGACCGATGTCGGTGCGCCCGCCGAAGAGCTGGTCGGACGAGTTCGGGTCCGCGAACCCGAGCTGGCTGCGCACCAGGAAGTCGGACAGCACCAGGCGGACCCCGTTCACGCCTCCGGTTCCCGTGGCGCAGCTCTCGATCTCACCGGTCTTCCGCACCAGTACCTGGAAGCGTTCGGGCGGGGTGAGGAACTGCGTGTCGTCGAGCCAGAAGAGCACATCCTCTCCGGCCTGCAGCAGGCTCTGGGGGTCTTCGTGGTTGGAGGGATGGATCCCGAACTGGCGCTTGGTGCCCTTGTCGAGGTCGAGGGCCACCGCGTTCTCCCCCGCCGGGGAGGAGTCGATGGAGAGCGCCAGGGTCACCGGCTGGGGATTGGCCAGCCCTTCCACCTCGTTCAGGGCCGCCACCAGGTTCGAGGTGTCCGAGGTGTTCAGATTGGAGAGCAGGCCGGTGATGCCCTCGACGAACTGCCTGTTCGCCACGTCGGCCGGCAGGGTCGGGTTGCCGACCTGGCGGATCCGGAAGAAGCCGAAAGCCGGAGAGCTGGTGACCGTCGTCGAGGACCCGATCGAGTTCGGACCCGCGGGGCCTTGGGGACCCTGCGGACCCTGGGCTCCGTCGGCACCGTCGGCTCCGGGGTCGCCCTGCGGCCCTTGGGGACCCTGGGGACCCTGGGGACCCTGCGGTCCTTGGGCGCCATCGGCCCCGTCGGCTCCGGGGTTGCCCTGCGGCCCTTGGGGACCCTGGGGACCCTGCGGGCCTTGAGGACCCTGCGGTCCTTGGGCGCCATCGGCCCCGTCGGCTCCGGGGTCGCCCTGCGGCCCTTGGGGACCCTGCGGCCCCTGGGGTCCCTGCGGTCCTTGGGCGCCATCGGCCCCGTCGGCTCCGGGATCGCCCTGCGGCCCCTGGGGACCCTGGGCCCCGTCGGCTCCGGGAGGTCCCTGCGGTCCCTGGGGCCCCTGCGGCCCCTGGGCCCCGTCGGCCCCGTCAGCCCCGGGGTCTCCCTGGGGACCCTGGGCGCCGTCCGCGCCGTCCGCCCCGGGGTCTCCCTGCGGCCCCTGGGGCCCCTGCGCGCCGTCTGCGCCGTCGGCTCCGGGATCGCCCTGCGGCCCCTGCGGGCCGGTGGGACCGACCAGAGCGACCGGGCCGGTGCCACCCCACGTTCCGGCGGTCTTGGGGCCGTAGTAGGCATGCGCGACGGTGTCGAGGTAGAAGTCGCCGTCGATCCCGAGGGCATCGCCCGGAGCCCCGGCCCCGTTCAGCACCGTGTTGATCCCGCCGCCGCCCCCGCCGGTTCCGACCCGGGAGAAGAGATCGTCGACGTAGGCGCGGGTGGCCGCGTCCTGGGCGGTCACCGGATCGCCGAGGTCCCGCAGCCGGAACCCGCTGAACGAGATGTCGCCGTTGGGGGTCACGCCCTCCGAGACCAGCGAGCGGAAGGCGTAGGGTGAAGGCCGGAACGCCACCCGGGGCGAGAGCTCGGTGGCTCCGCCGTCGGTGGAGACCGCCAGGTAGTAGGCCCGGTCGAAGAGCAGCACCAGGGGAGAGGTGTCCCCGATCACGGTGGTGAAGGATCCGTCCTGGTTGAAGACCACGGGATCGGCCTCTTCGTAGAGCTTCACCCCGCCGTCCTCGACGTCGTAGATGCGCAGGACGATGTTGTGGGCCCCCTGGAAGGGGTTGCCGCCGGCATCCAGGATCCGCCCCTGGAAGGTGAGTTCGGCCGGAGGGCTGGCGAGGGCGCTGGTGGCGAGCAGCAAGGCCGCGGCCGAGGCGACCAGCCCGAGCCGGCGTCGCCGCCCCAGCAACGCCAGCAGCAGCAGGCCCATCCCGAACGCCAGGGAGGGATCGGCGGCACCGGGGACGGTGGCGCAGCCGCCACCCCCGCCTCCCCCGCCTCCGGGGGTCCCGGTCCCGGTCACGCCCGGGTTGGGGGCGAACTGGGGGATCCCTGCCACCAGGCCCGAACCGAAGGAGCTGGCGTTGCCGCCGACCGAGACCAGCGCGAACTGGGCCTGGGCGCCTCCACCCGAGGCGGTCGCCCCGGCGCTCACGATCTGCCCACCGACCAGCGTCTGGGCGGAAGCCGCCCTGCTCGCCAGCAGCAGGAGGAAAGGGACCAGGCAGGAGATCGACCGGAACACGGACTTCCCTTCGTACGCAAGGCGACTCCGACCGCGAGGTCGGCGCGACGTGCCCTCCGGCCGCACGCAGCGGCGGCGGAAGGATGCCATGTGGGACCCCTCACATGCATCTGCTCCCGGCTCCGGCCGCGACCGCTCCCCGCCACCTGCGTTTTGCGCCTCCCGTCGGCCGGAGGGCCATGCGCACCCTGCCCGGCTACCATCCGGCCCGATGGACGTCCGAGGGAAGCGGATCCTGGTGGTGGGCGCCTCCAGCGGACTGGGGCGGGCGCTGGCCCTGCGCCTGGCCCGGGCCGGGGCTCGCCTGTCGGTGTTCGCGCGCCGCCGCGGCAGCCTGGAGAGCCTGGCCGGGTCGATCCGCGAGGCGGGCGGCGAGGTCCGGGTCCTGGTCGGCGACACCTCCCGGCCCGAGGACGTACGGGACGCCTGGCAGGTCCTGGAGGAGGCCGGCGAACTCCCCGAGGGCCTCGTCTTCATGGCCGGGGTCTCCCACGTCACCCGCCTCGATCTCCCGTTGGTCGCCGAAGCCCGGGCCAACCTGGACGTGAACTTCTTCGGCTTCCTCCACTGGCTCGATCTGGTGCTCCCCCGGATGCGGGCGGCCGGGAGCGGCCTGGTCATGGCCGCCAGTGCCCTCTGCGCCTACCGGGGTGTGCCCTCGGGCGAGGTCTACGCCGCCGGCAAGGCCGCCCTGGCCAACCTCATGGAGAGCCTCGCCCTCGACCTCGCGCCCGAGGGGATCCGGGTCCACCTGGTCCTCCCCGGCTTCGTCGACACCCCCATGAGCCGGCTCAACAACTTCACCCAGCCCTTCATGATCGACGCCGTACGGGCCGCCGACCTGATCCTCGCCGACCTCGGGGCCGGGCGCTTCCGTACCGAGCTCGGTCCCGGCATGTCGCTCCTCATGCGCATGCTCCGGGCCCTCCCCGATTCCTGGTACCAGCGGGTCTTCGCCGGCTTCGTGGCGGGCCGCCTGGCGACCGAACGCTTCCTGGCCGCGGCCCCCCCGCTGGTCTGCCGCGAGCACGGCGACCGCCTCGAGTTCGACCGCTACGCCACCTTCCGCTGTCCCCGCCCGGACTGCGAGGAGAGCGTCCGCTTCCCCCGGGACCGCCTCGACGTGCTCGATGCCCGGGGCGGACCCCGGCCCGAGGACGAACGCCTCACCGCCGCCTACCGCCTCTACGCCCTCACCTACCCGGTGACGGCCTTCCTCGCCATGAAATTGGTGTGGGAAGGCTCGCTGCGCCGCCTGGTCGCCTTCTACCGTTCCCGGATCGAGGAAGCCGCTTCCGCCGGCGGGGTGTGCCTGGAGGTGGCGATCGGGGACGGGAGCCTCACCCGGCTCGCCATGCGGGGCGCTACCCGCACCGGGCGCTTCCTGGGGGTCGACCTTTCCTTCGACATGCTGAGGCGCGCCGCATCGGCCTTCCCCCCGAAGGACGACCACCTGTTCATGCTGGCGGATGCCGCCCGGCTGCCGCTGCCCCCGGGGAGCTTCCCCCGCATCCTTTGCTTCGGCGGAGTGCACGTCTTCCGGGACCCTGGTGCCGTGCTCGGTAGCCTGGCCCGGCTGCTGGCCCCGGGAGGGGTGATCTCGGGCTCGATCCTGGCCCGGCCGGGGACGCCTGCCCAGGTGCGCTGGGCGGAGCGGTTCATCGCCTGGGGCACCCTCTCGAACTCGCTCCCGGAGCCGGACCTGGAGAGCCTTTTCGCCCGCGCCGGGCTCCGCTTCGAGCACCGGGAGTGGAACGGGAGGATGCTCCTGTTCACCGCCCGGGCCGAGGCCCGGGACTAGGCGACCGCGGGTCGCGTCCTATACTGGGTGTCCTCGGCGCCATGCGCCCGGAAGGCCGCGGCCTCGGGGAGGCGCCGGATGCTCCGGTCCCCGGACCGGAGGGAGGTGGAGGCGTGTCGAGGTCGTCCTGGGAGGAACCCGGTCGGGCGACTCTCGCCACCCCTGCGGGCCGTGCCCCGGGGGACGACCGCGACGACGGTGCCACCCCTGCGGAGCCGACCGCCGCGCTCCCGTCCGGGGCGGAGGACGCCTATCTCCGCTGGGTGCGCCCCGACCTCGGTCCCCTGATGGAGGCCCTCGGCCTGATGGTCACCTATCACCGGGGATCGGGCGACCGCCTGTACGCAGGGGAAGGCGCCGGGGAGATCGAGGTCCTCGACCTGGTGGGCGGCTACGGGGCGAACCTGCTCGGGCACGGACACCCCGCCATCCGCGAAGCCCTCATGGAGGTGCTCGCCGAGGGGCGACCCTTCCTGGCCCAGGGCTCCCGCAGGCCGGACGCCGCGGCCCTGGTCGAGCGGCTCGCCGCCGAATTGAGGGAGGAGACCGGACAGGACTACCTGTTCGCCTTCTCGTCGAGCGGGACCGAAGCCGTGAACCTGGCGCTCCTCCATGCCCACCTCGAGTTCGGGCGCCGCTGGGCCGGCCATCCTCCCGAGGTGCCGGTGCTGCTCATGCTCGAAGGCGGCTTCCACGGCGTGCTGCTCCAGGCGGTGCGCAAGCGGGGCTTCCCCGGTCCCCGGATCGTGATGGTCCCGGCCAACGACCGGGAAGCCCTGGAAGAAGCCTTCGAGCGGGAGCGGAGGGCGCCGGCCTCCCGGATTATGGCGCTCCTGGTGGAGACGATCCAGGGGGAAGGCGGGGTCCGGCCCCTCGAACCGGCGTTCCTGGAGACCGCCCGCAAGCTCACCCGGCGCGACGGCGTGCCCCTGGTGATCGACGAGGTCCAGACCGGGTTCGGCCGCACCGGTCGGCTGCTCGACTCGATGAACTCCGGGGTGGCCGGCGACTACGTGGCCCTGGCCAAGGCGCTCGGCGGGGGAATGACCAAGATCGGGCTCACCCTGATCGAGCGCTCCCGCTGGGTGGAGAGGTTCGACTCGTTCAGCCTTTCGACCTTCCAGGAGGACCCGTTCTCGTGCCGGGCCGCGGCCAGGACCCTCGACCTGTTGACCCGCGACCGGGGCGCGGCGCTCGCCTCGATCCGGCGGAAGGGCGAACGATTCAAGGAGCTGCTCGAGGAGGTCCGGGCCGAGTTCCCCGACGTGGTGCGGGAGGTCCGGGGCCGCGGCCTGATGCTCGGGGTGGAACTCGCCAACCAGGACCGGAACCTCTCCAACGGCATCGGACTCCTCTCGGAGAGCGACCTGCTCGGCTACGGGGCCTCGGCCTGGTTCCTGGCCAGGGCCCGGATCCGCGTCATGCCCCCGGTGGGCTCGCCCCGGGTGCTGCGCCTCCAGCCCTCGATGCTGCTGGAAGAAGCCGACATGGTGCGCTTCACGGCCGCGCTGCGCGAGTTCTGCACGGCGATCCGGGCGGCCGACTGCGGCTACCTGCTGGCCCCGCTGGTCTCGAACCGTCCGGCCCGGGTCCAGGTCCGCACCGCCGCCGAGGCGGGACCGCCGATGGTGGAGGAGCTGCCTCCCCGCCTGCCGCGGGTGGCCTTCCTGGGCCACTTCATCCAGCCCGAGCACGTCGCCCTCTGGGACCCGAGCTTCGAGCGTTTCGACGGCGTCGAGCGCGACCGCTTCCTGCGGCGGTTCGGTACCTTCATGGCGCCCCGGGTGTTCCGTTCCTTCACCATGCGGAGCCGGGTGGGCGCCGAGATCGGGTACATGTTCCTGGGCCTGGCCCAGACCTCGGCCACCTACGCCGAGGCCTGGCGGAGCCGACGGATCCAGCCGCTGCGCGAGCAGATCGAGCGGGGTGTCGAGGTGGCCCGGGCCGAGGGTGCCCGGGTGGTCGGGTTCGGAGGGTTCACCTCGATCGTCACCGACAACCTGAAGACGATCGATGCCCCCGACCTGGTGCTCACCACCGGCAACGCCTACACCGTGGCGGCCGGGGTCGACGCCCTGGTGGCCGGCGCCCGCGAGCGCGGCATCGGGCTGGGGAGCGCCACCCTGGCCGTGGTCGGCGCTCTGGGTAACATCGCTTCGGTCTGGTGCCAGCTGCTGGCCCCCCGGGTCGAGCGCCTGCTCCTGGTGGGACGTCCCAACACCCGTCGGCGGCTCGAGCGGTTCAAGGCCGAGCGCTTCCCGGCGGAACTGCAGGGCCGCATCGAGGTGCACACCGGGCTCGAGCCCCTCTCCCGGGCCGATCTGGTGTTGGCCGCCACCAACAGCCCCGAGCCGGTGGTCTTCCCCGAGCACCTCGACCCGGAGCGACCGGTGGTGGTCTGCGACATCTCGATCCCGCCCGACGCCGCCCCCGAACTCGACGCCATGCCCAACGTCTCGGTGATCCGGGGCGGCCTGGTGCATGCCGAGGGCAACGACCACGTCTGCTTCCCCGGGGTGCCGCTGGCCCGCGGCCAGCTCTACGCCTGCATGGCGGAGACCGCGCTGCTCGGTCTGGACGGCGCCACCGAGGACTTCTCCCGGGGACCGATCTCGGTCGAGCAGGTCGAGCGTATCCGCCAGATCGCGGTCCGCCACGGCTTCCGGTTCCTGGGGCCCAAGCTGGAGCCGTCGCTGTGATGCCCGTGAGCCTGCGGTTCGGCCCCGAGCAGAGCGAGCGGGGGGTTTGGGGGGAGTCCCTCCGAACCAATCCCAGCAACCCGCAGGGTTGCCGCTCTGGACGGGGCCCATCGGGCCTCGTCCAGAGTGGATTCCCCTGGCAGGGCCAGGGGCGCTCCGGCTACGTCCGTGTGCCTCCCTGCCCGGCACCACCGTGAAGCCCGGAGCGGACGGCTTCCGTCCCCTGCTGCTGGAAGCCCCGACGACCGGACCGCTGGCACCCCTGCCCGACGATGCCCGGCTGGGCCGGTTGCTCGAGGTCTTCGGGAAGGCCGAGCTCGACGCCCTGGCGGCGATCCCCGGTGGCCCGGCACCGGGGACCGCGCTGCGGGTCCATCGGCTGGCGGACCTGGAGGCGATCGACGGGTCCCCGCTGGCGGGCTGTCCGGTGGTGCTCTCCCATCTGGTCGAGTACCAGCCGGGGGAGTTGGCGTCGCGGGCGGCCGGGCTGGCGGTGGAGGTGGCGAGCCCCGCCCAGCTGGCCGCGGCCCTGGCCTCGCCGGCCGATCTGTTGATCGGCACCGGCCTGGAGCGGCCGGGACCGGCTCGGGAGACGACCGGCATGGTGCTCTTCCAGTTGCTGGCGGAGAGGGCCGACCGGCCCTGGTACCTGGCGATCCCGGCCAGCCCCGAGCTGGCGGCCGCGCTGCGCGCCGAGGGGGCTTCGGGGCTGGTGCTGCCGGCGAACCTGCGATCCCGCCAGGAGAGCTTGTCGCGGGTCCGGGTGCCGCTGGGCGGGGGAGCGGTGCTGCGGCTCGCCATGGCGGCCGATCCGGAGCGGCTGCGCGATCTCGAGGCGCGCACGGGTCGCGAGCTGGGCGAGCTGCTCCGCACCACCCGGTCCGAGGGCCTTTGGGACGAGGCGCTGGAGGACGTGGCGGAGAGCGACCCGGCTTGTCTGGTTCGCCTGGCCCAGGTCTTCGGGGCGATTCCTGCCGAGGCGCCATGCCGTTCGCTGTTCGCTGCGGGGGCCCCGGGGGGGCCCCGGGAGCCGGGCCGGCTGCCGGTGGTCCAAGGGCCCTTGTCGCGGATCAGCGTGACCGCGGAGTTCGCGGCCGCGGTCCATGACGCGGGGGCCTTCCCCTACCTGGCGCTCGCCGGACTGGGATTCGAGACCAGCGACGCGCTGGTGCGGGAGACCCGGGCGCGGGGCTTCCCCTTCGGGGTCGGGATCGTGACCCTGGCCGAGGACCCGGAGGGCTTCGAGCGCCTGGTCCGCATGCTCGAGGAGGTCCGGCCCGACCGGGTGCTGGTGGCGGCGCCCCAGATGGATCACGTCGACCGGCTGCTCGCCACCGGACTCGAGCTCTGGGTGCACGCCCCGGTGGCCTCGGTGTTCCGGGCCCTGGCGTCCATGGGGGTGACGCGTTTCGTGGTCGAAGGCGAGGAGGCGGGCGGTCACGTCTCGGCCACCCCGGCCCTGGTGGCCTGGGACCAGGTGCTCCGCGAGGTGCGGGCCCAGGGTCTCGCCGACCGGGTGGAGATCGCCTTCGCGGGGGGAGTGGCGACCGGGCGGGCCGCCCACCTGCTCTCGTCGCTGCTCTGGTTCCACGGACTGGCGGGTCGGCTGCGGGCTTCGCTCCATGTGGGCACCGCCTACCTGGCGACCGGGGAGATCGTCGCTTCGACCCCGCTCGGCCGGTGGTACCAGAAGCGGGTGGTCGAGGAGGACGAGACCTTCGTCACCGGCGACACCCTGCGCTTGCGGGTCCGCCAGGTACGGACCTCGGCAGTGGAGGAGCTGCGTCGCCGGGAGTGGAGCGTCTTCCTCTCCGACCTCCCGCTGGAGGCCAAGCGCAAGGAGATCGAGAGGGGCTACCTCGGCACGTTGAAGAAGGCCCTGGAGGCCGACGGCAGCGATGTCGGGGCGAGCTTCATGGCGGGGAGCGCGGTGGCGCTGATCACCCGGTGCCGGTCGCTGCGGGAGCTCCACGAGGAGCTGACCCGTGATCGGCTGCCCGGCCCGTCGGCGGGCCGGCCCGAACCGATCGCGGTGGTGGGGATCGGAGCCCTGCTCCCCGGGGCCAGGGATGCTGCCGGGTTCTACCGGTCCGTGCTGCGGAGGCGCTGTTTCGTGCGCGACCTGCCGGACAGCGTGTGGGAGAGGGACGTGTTCCTGGATCCGGATGCCTCGGCGCCGCTCCGGAGCTACTCGGGGATCGCCGGGCTGGTGGGCGAGATCCCCTTCGACCCGGCGGAGTTCCGGATCCCTCCCTCGGCCGCGGTCCGCATGGACCGGGCCCAGAAGATGGCGCTGGTCTGTGCCCGGGAGGCCCTGGCCGACGCCGGCTACCGGGAGCGGCGCTTCGAGCGCGAGCGGGTCGGGGTGATCCTGGCCAACAGCATGGGCGGGAACGCGGTCGACGAGAGCCAGCAGACCGTGCACGCCGAGCGGGTCCGGGCGCGGCTCCGGGAACTGGCCCGGGAGAAGGGCGCGGGCGAGCTGGTGGACGAGCTGCTGGCCGCCTACCAGGACCGCTTCGAGGAGCCGGAGATCACCGAGGACACCCTGCCCGGCGAGCTCTCCAGTTTGATCGCGGGTCGGATCGCGTGGGCCTTCGATCTCCACGGCCCCAACTTCACGGTCGACTCGGCCTGCGCCTCGACCCTGGCGGCGGTCTCGGTGGCGATGGCCGCGCTGCGCGCCCGGGAGTGCGACATGGTGCTCTCCGGCGGCGTCGACACCCAGGTCGACCCGGGGCTCTTCGTCAAGTTCTCCAAGCTCACGGCCCTGTCGGCGGAGGGCTCGTTCCCGTTCGACGCCCGGGCCGACGGGTTCGTGATCGGGGAGGGCTGCGCGGTCTTCGCCCTGAAGCGCTGGCAGGACGCCCTGCTCGCCGGGGATCCCGTCTACGCGGTGATCCGGGGCTTCGGCGCCTCCTCGGACGGGGCCGGCAAGGGGATCACCGCGCCCCGCACCGAGGGTCAGCTGCTCGCCATGACGCGGGCCTACCGGGACGCCGGGATCGATCCCCGCGAGCTCGACTACGTGGAGTGCCACGGCACCGGGACCCGACTGGGCGACGCCACCGAACTCGAGACCGTGGCGCGGCTGGTGCGGGGTCGGGACCCGGCACGGGGCGCCCTGCCGGTGGGCTCGGTGAAGGCCACGGTGGGCCATCTGAAGGCGGCCGCGGGCGCGGCCGGCCTGGTCCAGGGACTGATGGCCGTGAATACCCGGTCGGTGCCTCCCCAGGTGGGATTCGAGACCCCCAATCCCAACGTGGCCTGGCGGGAGGTCGGGATCCGGGTCGCCACCCGGCCCGAGTCCCTGCCGGAGGACCGGCCCGTGAAGGTCGGGGTGTCTTCGTTCGGGTTCGGGGGCACGAACTACCACCTGGTGCTGGAGTCCCCGCCGGCGGGGGCCCGGCCCGCCCGGGTGGCGAGCGGACGCTATGCGCTTCCCGAGCTGGGTCCGCTGGGCCGCGACCTGGCGCTGATGTTCCCCGGCCAGGGTTCCCAGTACCTGGGCATGGGCGAGGCCCTGCGCGCCGCGCCGCGGGCCGCCGAGGTGCTGGCCGAGGCCGACCGCTGCTTCCGGGCGATCGAGGGCTGCCGGATCTCGGAGGTCATCTGGCCGGCGGTGCGGGACGCGGCGGCGGAGGTGCGGCTCACCGACACCCGGTTCGCCCAGCCGGCGATCTTCACCGTCTCGGTCATGCTGCTCCGGGAGCTCGAAGCCCGGGGGGTGCGGCCGGCCCTGGTGATGGGGCATTCGCTGGGCGAGTACACCGCTCTCCATGCCGCGGGCGTGCTCGGGTTCGAGGACGCGCTGCGCGCGGTCTCGATCCGGGGACGGGCCATGGCGGAAGGAGCCGGTGCCGACCCGGGAGCCATGGCGTTCGTGGCGGCCGACGAGGAGACCGTGGCCGGCCTGCTGGCGGGTGTGTCCGGGTACGTGGTGGCGGCCAACCTGAACGCCTACGAGCAGACGGTGGTCTCGGGGGAGACCGCGGCCGTGGAGGCGGTGGTGGAGGCGGCGGAGCGCCGGGGGGTCAAGGCGCGCCGGCTGGGAGTGGCGGCGGCCTTCCACTCGCGACTGGTGGCGGGGAGCATCCCGCGGATGCGGGAAGTCCTCGAGGCGGCGCCGCTGAGGGCGGGGGCGCTCCCGGTGCCGGCCAACCTGGCCGGTCGCGTCTACCCGCGGGTGGCGGCGGCGGAGGCGGGTCGGCCGCTCTCGGCCGGGGAACGGGCCGAGGTGGTGGAGCTGCTCACCCGGCAGATCGACCACCCGGTCGATTTCGTGCGCCAGGTCGAGGCTGCCTACCAGGCGGGGATCCGGCGGTTCCTCGAGGTCGGTCCCAAGAACGTGCTGGCGCGGCTGGTCGAGGAGATCCTGGCGGGGAAGGCGTTCACCGCGCTGGCGACCGACAAGGCCGGCGAGGAGGGGACGGAGCGGTTCGAGGCCGCGGTGGCCGGACTCGGCGAGCCGGTGCGGATCGCCCGCAGGCCGCGGGGCGGCGAGGGCAGCGGGGCGGGGATCGGGGCGCGGTCCGGGGGGGCGGCGGCCCGGGCGGCCCGGAGGGCGGGGGCCGGGGGCAGCGGGATCGGGTCGGGAGTTGGCGCCGGGTCGCAGCCCGGCACCGAGGCAGGGACGCCGAGCGTCGAGGCGCGGGTGGTCGGGGTGGTCGCCTCGGTCTCGGGGTACCGGGCCGAGCAGATCGGGAGGGATGCCGACTTCGAGCGCGACCTGGGGATCGACACCTTGAAGATCTTCGAGATCCTGTCGCGGCTCAGAGGCGAGGTGCTGCCTCCGGGGACCCGGAACTTCCGGGATCTGACCACGGTGGCGAAGATCGTGGAGGCGGCGGGGCCGGGCGGCGGCGCCGGGGCGCCGGCGACGGCGGGCCCTGGGGGCGTGCCTGCGGGGGAGGGGGGGCGCTTCCGGGTGCTGGTGCGGCGCGAGGTCGAGGGGGTGCTCCCGGCGGGCCCGGCGTGGGCGGGCGACGCCTGGGTCGAGGCGCTCCCGGCGTCGATCGAGCCCCTGCGGGACGGGCTGTTCCCGAGGCTGCGGGACCGGCTGGCGGCGTCCGCCCCCCGGCCGCTGGGGCTGGTCACCTGGTCGCGGGCCGGGACCGGCTCCAGGGCTGCCAGGCTGGCGGTGGCCGGCTTCGTCCGGAGCGCGGCCAAGGATGTCGGCGAGGATCGGATCCGGTACGTGCACATCGAGGGCGACGAGCCGTCGCCGGCTGCCGCGGCCGCGGCCCTGGCGGCGCCGGGATACGGGAACCGGGTGGTCGGGTCCGGGAAGGTGAGCGAGGCCCGTCTGGTCGCGGTCGAGGCCGGGCTGGCTCCCGAGACGACTCTCGGCGAGGCGCTGGGACCGGACGACCTGATCCTGGTGAGCGGGGGTGCCCGGGGCATCGCTGCCGAGGTGGTGCGCCGCTGGCTCGGTCTGGTGGATTCCCGCTTCGTGGTGCTGGGACGCAAGCCGTCCGGGGAGCCCTGGATCGAGACCGAGGGTCGGGGCCGGGTGAGGTATGTCCAGGCCGACCTGACCACGTCGACCGGGGTCGCCGCGCTGGCCGCCGCGGGTCTGGCGCCGACGCTCGTGGTGCACGCCTCCGGTCTCGAGGTCTCCCGGGCCCTGGCCGGGAAGTCCGACGAGGAGATCCGGGCCGTGATCGACTCCAAGGTGGCGGCCCTCGATGCGCTGTCGGGCGCGGTGCGCCGGGACCGGCTGCGGGGCGTGGTGTCGTTCTCCTCGGTGGCCTCCCACTTCGGGAACCACGGGCAGGCCGACTACGCGGCCGCCAACGGCTGGCTCGACGGGATCGGCTCTCCCGGGCTGCCTTCGCTCTCGATCGGATGGACCGCCTGGGACGAGGTGGGGATGGCGGCCCGGGGTCCGATCCGGGAGATCCTCCGCGAGCGCGGCATCGAGCTCCTGCCGGTGGCCGAGGGAAGTCGTCTGGCCGGGAGCCTGGTCGCGTCATGGCTCGGCGGCCGGCTCCCCGAGGGTGCACCGGGTTCGGTGGCCGTGGTGGTCGCAGGAGCGATCGGGCCCGGCTTCGTGCTCGGCCGCGACCGGTCGCTGGTGGTCGCGGACGGGAGGGCCTCGGGCGAGGGGGCGGCTCCGGGATCCGGTGCCGGTGCCAGGGCCGGGGCCGGGGTCGCTGCGGGACCGGCCGGCGGGATCCCGGCGGGACCGGATGCCGGGCCGTCCGTGCCCCGCCTCGACCGGGTGCCCATGGTGGCGCCGGGGACCCGGGCCCGCTTCCGCTACCGGTTCGACCTGGCGGCGAGCGGGTACCTGAAGGACCATCGGATCAACCGCCACTTCTACCTGCCGGGCGTGAGCGTGGTGCGCCAGTTCCTGAAGAAGCTCGGACAGGTGCAGGCGGTCCGGGACCTCGAGATCCGCGATCTCCGCTTCCTGGCCCCGGTGAGGTTCGTGGACGGGGAGGAGGCGGAGTTCCAGGTCGAGGGCCGCGGCTCGGAGTACCTGCTCGAATCGGTCCAGGGCGAGCGCACCTCGCCGGTGGTGAGCTTGGGCCTCCGGGTGAACGGAGCGGGACCCGGTGACCGGGAGGCGGCCCGGCAGGAGGCTCGCGAGCTGGCGGAGGCCCTGTCGCGCCCCGAGGGTCCCTGGCCCGCGACCGCCAACCGGGTCGCCGATTCGGAGATCTACAAGACCTACTTCCACGGACCGGCCTTCCAGGTCCTCGAGGCCCTCGAGGGGTATGACGGCAGGGTCCTCTCGGCCCTGGTCTCGGAGCGCCCGGAGCTCGGACCCGGGAATCCCCTCTCGGAGTACGGACGGGTGCCCCTGCTGCTGGAGGCGGTGTTCCACGCCTGCGGCCTGCTCTCGCTCATCGACGTCGACTGCGGCAACTACTACATCCCGCACTCCGTTTCGGGCTGTCGGATCTTCCTCGATGCCTGTCCCGGTTCGGGCCGAGTCCGGGTGCTGGCCCGGGTGCTCGACTGGCGGGAGCGGTTGCGCTTCGATGCGGTGGTGGTCGACGAGCGAGGTGCGCCCCTGCTGAGGGTCTCGGAACTGGTGATGGCGAAGAGCCGGGAGCCGGTCCCGCACCGCAAGGCGATCCTCCCGCGGGACGCGGTCGTCCACCTCGGGGGAGCCTCGGTCCTGCTGGTCGACCCCGCGGGGGCAGGTTCCTGGGGCGAGGAACACCGGAGCCGGGTCTTCACGCCCCGGGAGTCCGCCGAGCTGGATCCGGCGGCCACCCCGGAGCGACGGCGGGAACGGATCGCCGGGCGGCTGGCGGCCAAGCGCCTCGCCCGCAGTGCCCTGGCCGAGAAGGTCCACGGGAGCTGGGGGATCGAGAGCTTCGAGGTCATCTCCGGAGGAAGGCCTCCCGCCGTCTCCTTCCTGGGTCCGTCCCACTTCGACGACATGCTGGCGGACCGGCACTGCTCGATCTCGCACACCGAGGGCCTGGCAGCCGCCGCCGAAGCCGGGGTGGCGGTGGGGATCGATGTCGAGCGGGTCCGTCCCCTGGCCCCCGAGGCGGCGCGGGCCCTGGGATCCGGCCGATCGGGCGAGCGGATCCGGGAGAGAGCGGCCGCCTATTCCGGGGATGCGAGGCTCTCCGAGCTCTACGCCCAGGTCTTCCCGCTGGTCGCCTTCACCCAGAAGGAGGCCGTCCTCAAGGCGGTCGGGACCGGCATCGGGGACGGGCTCGACGAGGTGGTCCTGGAGGACGTGGAGCTCAGCACGCCGCGGCTCGCGACCTGGCGGGGGCGGACCTTCCGGGTCCTGTCGGTGTGCGACGAGCGCCATGTGGTCTCGGTGGCGGTCGAGGACGCCGGCGCGGGGGTCCGCTTCCCGTGAGCGGGTTCTCGGAACGGAGCGCGCGGGTCGCGATCCGCCTGGTCAAGGCCCAGCTCTCGCCACCCGAGGTCCGGGAGCTCGGCGAGACCCTGCAGGACCTGGGCGAGGTCGAGCGCGAGGACTTCATGGAGCTGGTGCGCCTGAACGACATCGCCCCGCAGGCCCTGCTCAACCTCCGGCGGACCTCGCTGGAACACGAACTCCCCGAGGACGAGTTGGTCACCCTCGAGCGCAAGGCCCGCCAGGTGAGGGCCCGCAACCAGCGTCGCCTGGCCGCCTTGAAGGAGCTGCTCCGGGACTTCGCCTCCGCCGGGATCGAGGTCGTGATCCTGAAGGGGGTCATGCTGGCGGAACTGGTCTGGAAGGACCACGGCTACAAGCGCATGAACGACGTCGACATCCTGGTGAGGGGCGAGGACGTCCCCCGGGTGGTCGAGATCTATCGCGATCGGCGCCTGGTCCCGCTGGTGCTCTTCGAAGGTGGCGATCCCGACGAGGTGGACCTGGCGAAGAGCCACCACCTTCCGTCCTATGTCGATTCGACCTTCGAGTTCGTGGTCGGGACCCATTGGGACCTGGTGGGCCGCAAGTCCCGGATCAAGCTCGACGTGCCCCGGATGTGGCGGGACGCCGAGCCCATGGACCTGCAGGGGATCCCGGTGAAGCGGCTGTCGCACCTCGACAACCTGGTGCACCTGGCGGTCCACTTCCACCACTACAAGACCGGGTTGCGGGAGCTCTCCGACATCTTCAACCTGGCCCGCCACGCCTCGCCCCTGGACTTCGACCAGCTGGGGAGCCGCCTGCTGGAAGCCGGAGCCGCCTCCCGCGCCTACTACAGCCTCTCGCTCGCCCACTCGCTCGAGAGCCTGGGACCGGGCGAGGCAGTGGCCCCCATGCTGGAGCGCCTGGGCCGAGCGGCCGACGACTTCTCCCGCAGCGAGGTGGCCCTCCGGCTCGCCCATCGTTCCCTGTTGCCGCGTTCGCGGTCGACCTACGAGTCGACCATCGAGAAGGCCTTCACCCGTTTCCTGGTCGAGACCTCCGCCCATCGCAAGCTGTGGAGGGCCGGGGTGCTGTGGTACCGGATCCTGTTCCCGCCGTGGTGGGTCCTGGAACGGACCAATGTGGTCGAGAAGGTGACCCTCGGCAATCTCCTCCCCAACTGGGGGGCGAATCTGGCCCGGACCCGGCGCGTCATGGCCGAGACCATGGGCAACTCGCCCTGGCTGATCCTGGTGGCGGCCACGGTGCTGGGTCCGCTGGCCGCGCTGCCGAACTACCTGCGGCGCCCCGCCGACGACCCCATGGCGCGCCTCCTGGAGGCGGCCGGCGGGGATGCGGCGAAGATCCAGAACCTGCTGGACTACCTGGAGTAGCGGGTGGAACGCCTCGCCCTCTATGGGGACCGGCCCGGAAGGGTGGGCAACAAGGCGGCGGTCCTGGGGCGGCTGCGTACCGCGGGACTGCCCGTACCCGACGGCTTCGTGATCACCACCGATGCCTACCGGGAGTTCCTGGAGGCGAACGGCCTCTCCACCCACCTGCGGGGCATGCTGGCGGTCCTGGATCGCGATCCCGACGCGGATCCCGTGGCGCTCGAGGGCGAGCTCGAGAGCCTGGAGGCGACTCTTGCCCTGCCGCCGGGCCTGCGCCAAGAGGTCCTCCCCGCGACCCTCGATCTCCTGGCCCGGCATGGTCGGGTGGCGGTGCGCTCGTCGGCCGAGGCCGAGGACGGGCTCGAGGGGTCGCTCGCAGGGGTGTACCGGTCGGAGACCGGACTGGCGACCGGGGACGAGGTCGAGGGCGCCATCATCCGGATCTGGCTGGCCTCGCTCAGACCCCACGTGTTGGCGGCCCTGCTCCGGCTGGACCTGGATCCCGCCGCCGTCGGCGTGGCCCTGGTGGTGCAGGAATTCGTGGCGGTGGACACCTTCGCGGTCTGCTTCAGTACCGATCCGAGGCGACCGGGGACGGGTCCTCTGGTCGAGGCGGTGGCGGGTGCCGGCGAAGGGCTGATGCGGGGCGGGAAGGCACCGGACGTCGAGCTCGCGCCCGAGGTCCGGGTCCGGGTCCTGGAGGCCGAGGCGCGTGCCCGGGAGGTGCTGGGGCTTCCGGTCGACGTGGAACTCGGACTCGCCGGGAGTCGCCTGGTGCTCTTCCAGGCGCGCCCGGTGGTGCTGGCAGCCCACATGCGCAGCGACATCCGCTGGGGGCGGAGCGTGACCCGCGAGCGCTATCCCGAACCCATGTCGCCGCTGGCGATCTCCAACATCGAGGCGGTCTTCGGGGATGCCATCGAGGCCCTGTGCGAGGTGGTGGGCATCCCCGGGGGTGGGGACCGTCCGATCGCTTGCTGCATCGACCACCGGATCCACGCCGATGAGGATCTCTTCGCAGGGTTGGCACGGGTGCGGCCCCCGCTCGACGTCGCCGGCTGGTTGGACCTGGGCGCCCGGCTGGCGCGTCGTCTGGTGGAGCGGTCCAGTCCGCTTGGCGATCTGTCCGAGGTCATGGCCTGGCTCCGGCTGCCGGAGGCCGATCGGCCCCGATTCGGGACCTTCCCGGGAGGCTTCCCGGCCGAGCTGGCGGCCTGGTACCTGGCGGTATGGGTGGTCCGGACCGAGGCGGCACGCCTCGGCGATTGGGAAGCGGTCAAGGCCGCCTACCGGGACAGGGTCGCGGGGATCGAGGCACGTCTCCCCGAGGTGACCGAGGTCGTGGAACTGCGAAGGCTGGAGCGGGAGATGCGCTCCGCCCTCTCGGGCTTCCTGCGGCCGGACCTGGTGATCTTCGCACTGCGCGAGGCGTCCCTGACCGGGATCGAAGGTCTGGCCCGGCTTGCCGGCTGGGAGGGGACGCGGGAGGAGCTGGCCGCCGCCTACGGGGTGGGCTTCGTCAACCCGACGCTCGCCCTGGGCGCGGCGGTGCGCAGCCTGGCGGCCCGCCGGGCGGCAGCCGGTCCGGACGATCCAGGCTACCGGGCGGAGCGGGACGCGTTCCTGGCGGAGCACGGACACCTGGCAACCTCCTGGGACCTGCGACGCCCGCTCCTGGGCGAGGACCCGGATGCCTTCGAGGCGCTGCTGGCCGGAGCCTCGACGGGGGCGCCCGAGGCGGAGCATCGAGCCTCTGGTGGAGCCGCGCTGCGCGCCATTCATGACGCAGTGGAGGAGTGCGTCATGAAGTGGCCGGGCCTGGTCGCTCCGTACCGGGTGCTGGCGGAATGCCTGGCGCGCCTCCTGACGCGGGACGAGGAGCACCACTTGCTGACTTCCCGGGTGATGCGGCCCGGTCGGGCGCTGGTGGCCAGGGTGGCGGCGCTGCTGGTGGAGCGCGGGGTGGTCGAGGCGGCCGAGGACGTCTGGTTCCTCCGGGACGTCGAGATCTGGCGGATCCTCGGATCGGAGGATCGGCGGTCCCGGCGCTTCCTGGTGGCCGGCCGGCGGCGAGGCCTGGCCCGTGCCGAAGCCGTGGGGGAGACCGGGAGCGCGCTCGGGTGCGAGCCGGGCGCCCGGGCCGCATTCCGCGCCAAGGCGTGGAGGGGGCAGCCGGGCTCGACCGGGACCGGGACGGGACCGACCCGCAGGATCCGCAGCCTGGGAGACGCTTCCCGGGTCGTGGAGGGCGAGGTCCTGCTGGTCCGGACTCCCGATCCGGTCTGGTCGATCGTCTATCCTCGGGCGGCGGCGCTGGTGTCGGAGACCGGAGGCATCCTCTCCCACGGCGTGGTGGCGGCGAGGGAGTACGGCCTCCCGGCCGTGGTCGGTGCCGACGGGTGCTTCGACGGACTCCCGGACGGGACCAGGGTCCGGGTGGATGGCTCCCGGGGTGTGGTCGAGGTGCTGGGCTCGGGAGAGGACGCCTCGTGATCGGCCGTCTCTGGGCCGCCTTCGACGCCCCCCCGGACGAGACGCCGGCCGACCTCGGGGGAAAGGCTGCGGGTCTGCACCGCCTGGTGGGCTCCGGGGCACCGGTGCCTCCCGGGTTCTCGCTCTCGGCGTCGGCCTTCGAGGCCTGGATCCGGGAGGCGGGCGCCGGGGAGGACCTGGATCGGCTGGGTGGTCTGGTGCGACGCCGGGACCGGGCGGAGGCCGAGGCGTCGGCGGCCGCGCTGGCGGTGCGATTGGCCGCGGCCGAGGTTCCCCGGGAAGTGGCGAGAGCCGTGTCCGAAGGCCTGGGCGACCTCTCGGAGGGGACGGTGGCGGTCCGCAGCTCCGGTCTGCTGGAGGATGGGACCACCCACTCGCTGGCCGGTCTCTACCGGTCCGTCCTGGGAGTGCCTCGGGAAGAGGTGGAAGCGGCCCTGGTCGCCTGCTGGCTCTCGGCCTTCGAAGAGCGGGCCATCGCCTACCTCTGCGAGCGGGGTCTCGGGCCGGAGCGACTCGGGCTCGGGGTGGTGGTCCAGACCATGGTGGAGCCGGAGGTGTCGGGGGTGCTCTTCACCCTCGATCCGCGCCGGGCCCGGGAGGACCAGGTGCTGGTCGAGTGCCTGGAGGGGCGCGGCGAGGAACTGGTGTCGGGGCGTCGCGATCCAGCCCGGCTCCATCTGGCCTGGGATGGCACGGTGGTCGAGGCCGAGTGGAACGCGGCGGTGGCCGAGGACCGGCGTCCGGCCCTGCTGCGGGCCTACACCGAGGATCTCCTGCCCCTGGCCTGGAAGCTCCACCTGGAGGCGGGACAGCCGCTCGACCTCGAGTTCGCCTGGCGCGACGGTCGGATGTGGGTGGTCCAGGCCAGGCCGGTGACCAGCGTGTCGCTGGAGCCGTCGGCGGGCGAGTGGAGCAACGCCGACTTCAACGAGGGCGGGGTCGCCAGCGGGACCTGCTCGCCCTTCATGTGGAGCCTCTACGACCTCATCTGGCAGAGCCGTCTCCCGGAGTACTTCCGGCGGATCGGACTGGCGGACGGTGCGGAGCAGGTGCGGTGGGGACGCACCTTCTTCGGGGTGCCGTACTGGAACGTGGGCGAGGTGAAGCGGCTGCTGGCCGCCATCCCGGGCTTCGACGAGCGGGCCTTCGACGCCGATCTGGGGATCCACAAGCGCTACCCCGAGGGGGTGGCGCCGACCCCGCTGGGCCTGACGAACCTGGCCGGCGCCCTGCGGGTGCTGTGGGGGATGTACCGGGAGTTCGGACGCCAGCGGGCCGCCACCGCCGCCATGCTGGAACGGTTCCCGGAGGTGGAAGCGTCATGGGGCGGGGACGAGGCCCGCGCCCGGGACGACGCGGCCTTCGCCGAAGCCTACCGGGAGCTGATCGCCACCCGGTACTTCGAGGTCGAGGGCACCTACTTCATGACCATCTTCAACTCCTCGAACGCCAAGCTCGAGTTCAAGGGCGCCTTCGACCGGCTCGAGGCCCGGGCGCCCGGGGCGGTGTCCTTCCTCGACCTGCTGACGGGGATCCCGCGTCTGAAGACGGTCGAGGCGGCCCAGGACCTCTACCGCCTCTGCCAGGAGCTCGCCTCCGATCCCGAAGCCCGGGAGCGGCTCGGCTCAGGGGAGGTCGAGGGGCTCGTGGCGGCGCTGGCGGAGCCGGAACCCGCGCCTGGCTGGCGGGCCGCCATCGCCGCCTTCCTCCGCCGTCATGGCCACCATTCGCGCCGGGAGCTCGATCCCCGGGTGCCGCGCTGGAGCGAGGACCCGGGCTTCGTGATCGAGAAGATCCGCCAGTCGCTCGCCGATCTCGATCCCGGGAAGGCCCCCGAGGTGATCGAGGCCCGCCAGCGGACCCGCCATGAAGAGGCCAGGGAGCGTTGCCGCCGGGTCTTCGGCTGGAACCTGCCGGCCTGGTGGTGGTTCCGGTACGTGATGGACCAGAGCCGCGGCTACTGCTGGCTCCGGGAGGAGGCGAGGGACCGCTCCACCCGGATGTACCGCATCGTCCGGCTCTGGACGCTCGAGATGGGGCGGCGTCTGGCGGCCCGGGGAGCGCTTGCGACGGCAGAGGACGTCTTCCTGCATCCCTGGGAACGCCTGGTCGCGGCCGCCTCCGGCGGCATCGATCCGGGGACGATGAAGGCGCTCGGGGAACGCCAGCGCCAGGAGATGGCGCGGTTTGCCGCCTTCCGCCCGCCGCGCGAACTCGGTTCGGCGCTGCTGCCCGAGGAGCCGCTCCCTCCCGGGAGCGAGGGGAGCGTGCTCAAAGGGGTTGGGGGGGCACCGGGACGGACCCGGGCCCGGGTGAGGGTCATCGCCCGGATCGAGGAGAGCGGCAGGCTCGTCCGGGGCGAGGTGCTGGTCACCGAGTTCACGGACCCGGGATGGACGCCGCTCCTGAACCTGGCGGCGGCGGTGGTCACCGAGGTCGGCGGCGTGCTCTCCCATGCCGCGGTGCTCTCCCGGGAGTACGGGGTCCCGGCGGTGCTGGCGGTCCGGGGGGCCACGCGACTGCTCGCGGACGGGGAGCTCGTGGAGGTCGACGGAGACGCGGGGACGGTCCGGCGCCTGGAGGCCTCCGGGGAGGGGACGGGATGAGGCCCGAGATCCTCCTCTGGGACCTGGACGGGACCCTGGTCGAGTGGAAGTCCTGGACCCTGGTGCCCCGTGTCACCTGGCGGCACTGGCAGTGGCTCGCCCGCGACCTGGGCATCGGGCACCTGTCGGCGGCATGGCACTCGACGCTCGCCTACCTGGCGATGCTGCGGAACCGGAGCGGGCTGGCGAACTCGGAGGCGTTCCTGCGTGACCTGGGGGCGCGCCTCGGGATCGGATGCGAGACCCTGCAGAGGAGCGAGGACCGGTTCGTCCGCGAGGGCCTGGCCGGGTTCGCCGGGGAGATCCGGGCCCTGGAACCGGCCCGGGCCCTGGTGGAGGAACTCGCCGCCACCGGCCGCTACCGCATGGTCGGGGCCACCAACGCCACCATGCCCCAGGCCTTCAACCGCCAGCGGCTGGCCTGGGCCGGGTACGACCCCGGCCTCTTCGAGCTGGTCACCGGCACCGAGACCGCGGGTCGGCTGAAGGGGCATCCCGGGTACTTCCGGGACCTCCTGGCGAGGCTGGGCGCCAGGCCCGAGGCCTGCCTGATGATCGGCAACGACGGGGCCAAGGACTTGCCGGCCCGGGAGGTAGGGATCCCCGTCTTCCTCCTGGACGTGGGGCATCTCCGGAACCTCTCGCCCGGGGACCGGGAGAAGGCGGTCGGCTCCGGGGACTGCGACGCGCTGCGCCGGTTCCTCGGGGAGCCGGTCGAGGTGTAGCCTCCCGGCCATGCAGACGAGCGACCTGGTCGGCGTGATCATGGCCGGGGGCAGCGGGACGCGGTTCTGGCCGCTCTCCACCCCGGACCGGCCCAAGCAGTTCCTCACCCTCTTCGGGGATCGTTCGCTGCTCCAGCTCACCTTCGATCGCCTGACCGCGCCCGGGGGGATCCGCCCGGACCGGGTGATCGTGCTCACCTCGACCGAGTTCACGGGCCTGGTCCGGGAGCAGCTCCCCGAGCTGCCCCCCGGCAATGTGGTGGGCGAACCCCTGCGGCGGGACACGGCCGCGGCGGTGACCCTGGCCGCCTGGATGGTGCGGGAGCGATTCGGGGACGTGCCCATGCTGGTGGCGCCTTCCGACCACCTGGTCGAGCCGGTGGACCTCTTCCTCACCACCGTCGCCTCGGCGCTGCTGGGGCTCGCCCGCGAGCCGCAGGCCATCTACACCTTCGGGATCGAACCCCGGTACCCGGCCACCGGCTACGGCTACCTGGAACTGGGCGCACCCATGGGCGGGTGGGAAGGCGTGGTCCACCACGAGCTGGTCTCGTTCAAGGAGAAGCCCGACCTCGAGACCGCTCACCGCTTCCTCCGGGACGGGCACTTCCTGTGGAACTCCGGCATCTTCCTGTGGAAGGCGGGCACCATCCTCGAGGCGATCGGGAGGCACCTGCCGGCCCACCGGGCGGCTTTCGAGCGGTTGCGGCTCCAGCCCGACGGGCTGCCTGCGACCACCGAGCTGCAGGCCGCCTTGGAGCCGCTGGCCCGGATCTCCATCGACTTCGGCGTGATGGAGAAGGAGTCGCACCTCCGGGCGGTGCGGGCGGGGTTCGAGTGGAGCGACGTGGGCGGATGGCTCGAGGTCGAGAATGCCCACCAGCCCGACGAGCGGCGCAACCGGGCCCGCGGCCAGGTGCGCCTCATGGATGCCGAGGGGAACTTCGTGTTCTCGGAGGATCCCGACGAGGTGGTGGCGCTGCTCGGGGTCGAGGACCTCGTGGTGGTGCGCTCCGGCAAGCGGACGTTGGTCGCCCGCCGGGAGCGCCTGGCCGGACTGAAGGCGCTGGTCAGCCAGCGCATCCATCCCGAGGGCTGAGGGCAGAGGCGGACCGACTCGCCGCCCCCTAGCGCAAAGGATCGCGGACCTCGGACCCGAGGGCCAGGGCGTCGCACCCTGCGACACTCCTCCGGCCGGACCCGACCCGGGTGGAGCGCGAGGCTCCAGCCGGAGGATCTCGCCAGGAGCGCCGAGACGCGGCTTCCGGCCTTCCCATGAATCTGGCCTGGGGCTTGCAAGGGCAGGCCCAGGAGGCACGCAGATGAACCAGGGACGGCTCGGCAAGGGGTGGCTCGGGGCGGTGGCGCTCGGACTGGCGTCGGCGATCGGCGCGGTCGCCTACGCCGAGCCCGGGTTCGACCGGGAGCTGGCGGCGGCTGTCGAGACCGCCCGGGACCTCTTCAAGCAGGGGCAGCCGGGCGATGCCGAGGAGCACCTCGAGGAGCTGGCGGGGCGGCGGGTCGGGGATGCCCGGGCATGGCTGGTGCTCGGGAACCTCCGGCTGGCGCTGGGCGCCCACCGGGCGATGCGGCAGGCCTATCGACAGGCGCAGATCCTGGGCGACGCCGGGATCGCCGACCGGATCCGGACCAAGCTGCGGGAAGCCGGCCAGGCGCCGCTCCCCGACCCGGTGGTGCACCTCGACGAGGCTCGCTTCCGCAGCCTGGCGGCGGCCGAGACCTGTGCCCTGCGCCGGTCCCGGGGAGTCTCCGGGGCATGTCCCTCGGGCGGCCTGGTGGTGGGCCGCAAGCCCTGCTCCCTGCACGGGCCCCAGCGCCCCCGGGACGACGAGGAGTCCTGGCGGGTCGACCGGGCGCTCCTGGCGGCGGCCCGGGACGAGGGCGAGGGGTGGGTCCGGGAGCGGGCGGTGCACCACGCCGGGCTCGCCGACCTCATGGCCGAGGCTCCCGCCTGGCGGGACGAGGCCGATCCCGAGGTGCGACGGGTCCTGCTCCAGCGCCTCATGAGCCGGGCCGGGAGCCTGTCTGCCACCCCTGGTCTCGACGAGCTCCCCGAGCGGTTCGCCGAGGATCCGGATCCGGCCGTGCGCCACGCCGCCTGGACCCTCCTCCATCTCGAGGGCCGGACCCCGACCCCCGAGGTCCACCGGTTCTCGGAATTGCTGGAAGCCTCCGCCAAGGGGAGGGTGTCGCCGCTGCTGGTGCGGGAAGTCTTCTCGGGGGCGCCGCACGAGTACCTCCCGGCCCTGGCCCGTGCCCTGGCCGCGCGCCGCGTCGGGGCCCCGGTCCCGGCCCTGCTGCTGGCCCTGCGGCCCGGCGGAGCCGCGGGCGCCGAGCTCGTGAACCGGGCCTTCGCCCGGCCGACCCAGGTGCTTGCCGACCTGAAGGGGCTGCTCCAGGTACGCTGACCGGGTGTCCGACCCCCTGGTCCTGGATCGCTACCGTCTCCTGAAGCCGCTCGGGCAGGGAGGGTTCGGCGCCGTGTGGCTGGCCCAGGACGAGCGCCTGGATCGCAGGGTGGCGGTCAAGCGCCTCCCGGCCGGCCTGGACGACCCCGAGGCCCGCCTGCGCTTCGAGCGGGAGGCCCGCATCACCTCCTCGCTCGACCACGGCCACATCGTCCACGTCCACGACTTCGGGACGAGCCCCGAGGGCGAGGCCGTGATCGTCTACCAGCTCGTCGAGGGCGAGACGCTCCGGGCCCGCCTCGCCCGCGCCGGCAAGCTCGACCTCCCGACCTGCCTGGCCTGGGGCACCGCCATCGCCGACGCGCTCCGGGTGGCCCACGAGGCCGGGGTCGTCCACCGGGACGTGAAGCCCGAGAACGTGCTGCTCAGGGCCAGCGGTGGGCCGGTCCTGGCCGACTTCGGATTGGCCCGCAGCGGCGAGGGCTTCCGTACCCGCACCGGGGTCCTCACCGGGACCCCCGCCTACATGGCTCCCGAGTTGTGGGAAGGCAGGGACGCGTCCCCGGGGTCCGACCAATGGGCCTGGGCCGCGAGCCTGTACGAGATGGCCTGCGGTTCGCCGTGGGTGGCGACCGATGACCCCCGGGCCGCCCGCCAGCTGGCCCGACGCGACCCGGGTCCGGACCTCGCCGGGCTGCCGGGCGAGGCAGGCGCTCGCCTGGTGCCGGTCCTGGAGCGGGCGCTCTCGCCGGATCCGGGCCGGAGGTTCGCCTCCATGGCCGGGTTCCTGGACGGTCTCCAGGGCAGGGTTCCGGCCCAGGCCACCGTGGCGCTGGCGGGCCCGGGCGGAGAGGCGGCCACCACCCGGGCGCTGGACTCGTTGCCCCTGGCGTCCGGCACCCAAGGCCTCCCGCCGGGACCCGCGGGGCCCGTCACCCGGGCCATCCCGGGACCGGCCCGGGACGCCGCCGCCCCGGTTCCTCCGGTACGGGCCGCCGGGACCGCCGCGCCCGTCGTCCGCCGCCTCCCGGTGCCGGCGATCCTGGCGGGGCTGGCCCTGGTGCTGGCGTCCGTCTGGCTCGTCCTGGCTCCCGGACGCCCCCGGGACCCCGAGGTTCCGCCGCCCTTCGTTGCGCTCCCGGATCCGGAAACGCCTCCCGTCGAGGTCCCGGAATGGCGCCGCCAGCTCGACGGCTTCGAGCCCTTGATGGCCGGCCATCGTCGACCGGACGGGACCCTGGCGCTGCACTGGGGTCGGGGGGCGTGGCGGCTCCACCTCCGGGAGATGATCCCGGGGATGATCACCGACGGGTTCGTGGATCGGCTCGAGAACCTGCTCCGGGCGCTGGTCGAGGCCGCCGACCAGGGGGCGCCGGTGGATGCCGAGGGCGACCTGGCGATCCACCTGCTCGAGGACTTCGACCAGATCGAGCGCCGCCTGACCGACTCGTTCACGGCCGACGACCTGACCTTCCTGCAGACGCCCCAGACCGTGGCCGAGGTGCGCAGCGAGGCGGTCGCCATGGACCGGGATCTGACCGATCGTCTGCTGGCGCGTCTGGGCGCCCCGCCTCCCTCCCGCGTGCCGGCCCTGGGTCTGGGACTCCGGTTGCGGTTCCTGGCCGTGGTCGAGGAGGCCGGGGACCCAGGGTTGGCCCGGTCGGCGGTGGAGCGCCTCTCGGTCCCGCTCGCTCCCCGGGCCCCGGAGGCGGTCCGGCTCGATCTCTTCCGGGTGGCGGTGGCTTCGGCCCATGTGGCGGATCGGGTCTGGGACGTGGGCAAGCTCGACTGCACCACCCGGGTGGCCCTGGTCGAGGGCATCTCCAACCTCACCCGGGATGGCACCGTCCGGGACGTCCGGGGTATCGCCTCGGGCGTGGAGCTCGCCGCCCTGGCCGCCACCGCCGCCTTGCAGACCGCGTTCATGTGCGGCACCCAAGGGATCGAGGAGCGGGTCGAGGGCCTTGTCCGCGAGCTCGATGCGGTCCTCGATCGCGACCCCGAGAGGGTCGAGGCGATCGTGGACAAGCGCCTCCAGATCCAGGACAACGCCGCAGTGCTCTGGCAGCCCCATCCGACCTGGCAGCCGCTGCGTGCCCGGGCCGGGGATGTGGTCGAGCGGGCCCATCGGCTGTGGGAGTCCAGGCGGGAAGCCGTCGGTGTCTCGGGACCGTAGGTCTCCGGCCGACGCGTGCCCTCGGTCTCGCGGGTGCCTCGGGGTCGCAGCAGATCCGAGACCCGAGACCTGGGACGGCGGCAGGGACAGGAGGAAGACCGCTCCCGGAGCCGGTCGGAACTTGCGAGCTGGATTGGCCCGCTCCGTGCTGTCTCGGGCGTCGACGCTGGGAGGTCTTCGATGGCGCGCCCCTCGATCCGGTTCGTCCTGGTCGCCGTCCTGGTCGGCGGATCGGAGGTCCACGCCTTCCTCGGGATGGATCCGGGCCCGGGAGTGCCAGCTGTCCCTGGTGGCTGGCGTCCCGAGGTCCGGGCCGTGAGCCCGGGCGTCTCCACCCCGAGCCTCCCTTTCGGCCTCGACCCGGCGAGCGCCGCGGCCATCGTCGCCAAGGTCTGGGCCAACGAGGGCGGGGGACGGGCGGAGGCCCTGGTCCACTGGAACCGGTACGAGAAGTGGGCCTCGGTGGGGATCCTCCACGCCATCTGGTTCCCGGCAGGGGTCCGGCCCGGC
Source organism: uncultured bacterium (assembly GCA_964403795.1). Taxonomy (GTDB): domain Bacteria; phylum Muiribacteriota; class UBA6191; order CAZXTJ01; family CAYOHP01; genus CAYOHP01. The sequence continues at coordinate 28,637 of CAYOHP010000010.1, forward strand.
TTCGACGAGTCCTTCCCCAAGCTGGTGTCCTTCCTGGAGGGGAGGGGGGTGGCGATCCCGGGGGTGGCGCGGGGAGCCTGTCCCTGGACCTCCCGGGAGCAGCTGGAGACGGCCCGGGCCGAGCGGAGCCCGGAGTTCACGGCGGTCTACGAGCTGCTCGACCGGACCCGGGATCTCCAGACCGAATACGCGCTGGGGAGGACCGCGGCGGCCCGGGACCGGATCGCCGACCACCTCCGGGACCAGGGGCGGGACGCCGAGGTCGACCCCGTCCTGGCCGAGTTCGACGGGTTGGGAGGGAGTGCCCACGGGGTCTTCGCCCTGACCGACTACGTGAACTGGAAGGGCGAGGGGATCCATCCTGCCGAGCGGATCGAGGTCCCCGGAGAGGGGCGGGTCGGCTGGGGCCTCCTCCAGGTGCTGGAGCGGCTGGTCGCCACCCGGGCACAGGATCAGGGGCGCTGCCGGCTCGAGCGCTTCCGGGATGCCTCCCGGTGGGTCATGGAGCGCCGGCTCCGCAACGACTCCCGACTTCCCGCCGACAAGCACGCGGCCCTGCTGGCCCGCTGCGACCGCTACCTGACGGCGCTCGGCACCCTGGGGGCGCCCTGCCCCGAGGTGCGCTCGGCCAGGTAGGCGGGGAACCCACCGCTCCATCCTGATTCGGTCGGACCTCCCGGCCGCACCGTCCTGGACCGGTGGCCCGGTCGAGACCCGCATGGAGAGCGGTTCTTTGGGCCTGGCACCCGGCTTGCGATCCGGACCCCGGGCCGGCTCCCAGGGCCCGGAACGGAACGCCTCCATGATCCAGCGGACCTTCGCCTGCATGCTCCTCGCCGGCGCCCTGCTCCCGCCGCCCGGCGCGGCCCAGACCGGACTCTTCGGACAGGACGAGCCTGTGGCCGTACCGGCTGCTCCGACGGCCGACGTCTATGCGCCCCCTCGCCCCTTCGTGATCGGGCGCGACAACCTCGGCTTCGCCAACTTCCACGGCGCCATCCGGGTGGCCGGGGCGGCCGGGAACTGCTACTCGATGGCGGAGACCGCCAAGCTCTTCTACGACCTCGCCGAGTACCGGCCCCAGGCGGAGATCGGCGACGGTCGCGGCTTCCACCCGGGCGAGGTGGCGGTGGCCCTGTGGAGTCCCGCCTATCCTTCGGTGCGCTTCCCGGTCCGCGGCTACGGCACCCTGGCCGAGACCTCGGCAGTCCCGCCGGATCTGGAACTGGAAGGTTGGGTCGAGGGACAGGTGCGGGAGAGGGCCGGTCTCCCGCCTCGCGCCGACGCCGGGACGCCGGCCGCCGAGGCGCCCGCCAATGGGGAGGCGCTGATCGGGCTCTACCGCCTCATCACCACCTTCCACTACCTGCATTACGTCCAGTACCAGGCGAGCAGCCTGGTGGCCCGGGTGGCGGAGCACGCCCTCTCGGTCCCGGACGGGGTGAGGCGGACCACCCGGTCCGCCATCGAGGAGCTGAAGCACCGCCTGCCGCTCGGCGACCTCGGCCTGCTCCTCATCTTCAACGCCGATCCGGCCGTGACCTTCGGTCACGTGGTCCTCGCCTACCGCCTCGAGGAGGGCGAGACCCACGCCGATATCTACATCTACGACTCGAACCAGCAGTTCGGGGCGAATCGCCACGAGAGCGTGCTCCGGGTCGAGCGGTCCACCGGGCGGTTCCGGCTGCTGCGGAAGGACCCGGAGACCGGGATCCTCTCGCCCGACGCCATGTACGACGGCGAGAGCTGGTTCTCCGCCGCCGAGACCTGCTCCCTGTCGCTGCTCCCCGATCGTCGCCTCGACGCCGAGGTTCGCCGGACCCTGGCCGCCAAGCTCGGGAAGCTGGAGGAGACCGCGGCCTACGCGGTGGCGACCGGGGATCTGGTCCGGGACCTCACCCAGGTGGACCCCTCGACCTCCCCGCTCCAGCGGGACCTGCTCCGCTTCGTGCGCTCGGTCCAGGCGATCCGGGCCCGGAGCGGTGCCCCGGCCGGCCCGACGCTCCCCGAGGACGCTTCGACCGAGGACCTGACCCGCTGGCTCGAGGCCCACCTGGAGCCGGGGCTGTCCCAGGCGCTCCCCTGGTTCGTGCCGCACGGGATCGGTCTCTCGGGCACCCGGATCGTGCCGTCGCGAAACGATCCGAACCGGATCCGGATCGAGACCACCGTGACCCTCGCCGCCGGGGCCGAGCCGACGGCGGTGCTCGAGGCCCTCCGGTCCTCGGCCTGGCTGGCCGGCGAGGAGCTCGTGGCCCATGTCGTCGAGGCGCTGGGCAAGGCGTTTCGCGGGGCAGGGATCACGGCCTGGCTGGCCATCGAGGTGACCAAGGGACCGAGCCCGTCGAGTCGGCTGGGGAAGTTCGCTCCGCTCCCCGAGCTGGTGGCCAGCCGGACCGTGGTGGGGAAGCTCGGCCCCTCGGACGAGGACCCTCCGGCCGCGGCCCACCGGATCGAGATCGCCGAGTCGTTCGTCCGCCGCACCTTCGAGGCCGCCATGCGGGCCCAGGGCGTGGTGGGCGTCCGGCACACCTTCCCCCTCGAGGTCGACGTCGCCGGGACCAAGGTCGGGACCGATCTCGTGGTCCAGTTGGACAAGCTCTTCCCCCACTTCGGGTACCTGGCCGCCTGGCTGGAGGGAGCGATCTCGGGCGAGGTCGCCGGGGTGCGGTTCTCGACCCCCTACAACGACTACGTCGAGGTGATGCTGGAGCCGACCCGCAGGCGGAACGTGTTCGAGGTCTCCGGTCGGGCCAAGTTCTACCTGGAGGTCCACGGGGCCGTCGGCTGGCTGGTGGACGTGGCCGCCAGCGTGATCGAGCCGGTGTTCGACACGCTCTTTTGCGCCTTCGCCGGTCGTGTCGAGGACTTCCTCCAGGAGCAGCTCGAGACCTGGATCAGCCTGGTGCCGGGGACCCGGATCGCCTTCCATTCGGTGGAGCTCGAGACCATCGACGAGGGGACCAAGCTCTCGGCCAAGCTGGTCCCCTTCGAGGTGGACCTGGCGGCCACGGTCCGCCGGATCTTCGGGGTCGACCCGCCGGTGGTGCTCACCCAGGTGGCCCTCGAGGACGATCGGGTGGTGCTGGCCTTCGACGCCCGGTGAGGGGATGCCCGCCGCGAGGCCCGCCCGTCGGCTCCCGCCGGCAGGCGGGTCTCGCCGCGTCGGGGGCGCGGCCCGGACCCGGTACGCTCCCGGCAGTGAGGACGCCATGATTCCCGCCTTCCCCCCGCATCTGACCGAGCGCTACGAGCCCCTGGAGGTGCTGGGGCGCGGGACCTCGGCCACCGTGCTCCGGGCCCGCCAGAGGGACCTCGACCGCACCGTGGTGCTGAAGGTCTTCCACGACCCCGAGGGCCAGCGCTCGCCGCAGCGGGTGCGGGTCCTCCGGGAGGCGCGACTGCTGGTGGGGATGCGGCACCCCCGGGTGGTGTCGCTGCTCGACTTCGGGGACCAGGACGGGACGATCCACTTCGCCTACCCCGACCATGGCGCCGAGGCGCTGTCCACCAGGATGAAGCCCGGCGAGCCCTGGGATCCGGCCCGGGTCGTCCGTCTCCTGGACGACGTGCTCGCCGGGCTGGCCCACCTGCACGCGGCCGGCATCGTGCACCGGGACCTGAAGCCGGCCAACATCGTCCTCGACCCGGAGGGCCGGGCCCAGCTGATCGACCTCGGCCTGGCCAAGGACCTCGACGCCAGCGTGGGTCTGACCGCGACCCAGGAGTTCGTGGGCACCCCGCTCTACGCGGCACCCGACCAGGCGCTGGAATCCTCGGACTGCGAGCCCCGCGACGACTTGTATGCGCTGGGCGTGGTGGCCTACGAGCTCAGCACCGGGGAGAACCCCTTCCGGTCGGCGACCCTGGGCGGGATCTTCGACCGTCACGTTTCCTACTCGCCGCCGTCCCTCGATCGGCTCGACCCCGCGATTCCCTCGGGCCTCGCCCGGCTGGTGGACGCGTTGCTGGCGAAGTGCCGGGACGACCGGCCGAGGGATGCCGAGGAAGCCCGCGCCCGGTTGGCCCCGGTCCTGGCGGAGATGCGATCCGGGACCACTCCGCCGACCAGCCAGGCCGGTCCTCCCGTGAGGTCGGTCGCGACGCTCGCCCTGGAGCCCCGGGTCGGCGACCCGGCTCACCGGGCAGGATCCGGGCCGGCCTTCGCAGCAGCAGCTGCGGCCGCCGCCGCCCTGGCATTGGTCGCCCTGGGACTCCTGGCCCGGTTCGGGCCCGGGGACCGCGGGAACTCCGGTTCCGGACCACCCACCGCCACTCCCTTGCCGACCCAGGCCTCCGCCGAGGTCGCGGCGCCGGCGGCCCTGATGCAGGTGGCGGCCCGGCGCGCCCTCGATCGGCTCCCGGTGGATCCGGCCCGCTCGCACGCCGCCTTCTGGGAGCTCGAGGAGGCCCGGGCCTGGCTCCGGTCCCGCCTGGCTCCGGGCCTGGCCCTCGGACCCGAGGAGCGCGAGCTCCTGGTCGACCTCGACCGGAGCCTCGGGGCGCGGGGGATCGAGCCGGTCTTCGAGCCGTTCCTGGCGATCGAGCCCCTCGGCCCCGAGGCCGCGATGCCTGCCGGTGCGATCGCCATGGCGACCGAGCGCGGCCTGGGGGACCTGGCCTCGGGACCCGCCTCGGGCTGGCTCGCGGCAGCCGGGCGCGCCGCCGACCAGGCTGCCGGGCTGCTGGAGGAACGCCGCCGGGGGATCGCCCAGGGCGACCTGGGACCCGAGGCGGCTCCCGAGCTCGACCTGGTCTGGAAGACCGAAGCCCTGGTCGGAGGCAAGGTCGGGCTCGCCTCCCTGGCGCGCCGTGCTGCCGACGGGCCCGGGACCCGGGCGGCGTGGGCGAGTTGGCTGGAGCCGGCCACCGCGGCCCTGCGCCGCATGCTGGCGGCCGTGGGCCGGAGTTTCGTCGAGGAACCCGCGACCCGGGAGCGGGCGGCGCTCCTGGCGCTCGCCTGGTGCGAGGGTCTCGACCCCCTGTTCGCGGGGGCCTTCGGCTCGGCGCCGCCCGCCGCCATCCTGGGGATCGAGCCCGGCCGCGCCGCCCACCGCCTGGTCGAGGGCATCCTGCTCCGCGAGACGGCCCGGGCCCAGGCCCGGGCCGGCTTCGATCCCGCGGGTCCCCTGGCGGCGGCCGCCCGGGCCCTGGAACTCGCCGCCGGCCTCGGTACCCGCCCCGGACCCGATGCCGGCACCGACTCGGGCGCCCTGGATCCGACCTCCCTCGCGGCCCGCCTGGCGGGCCGGGCCCTGGCGATCCGCATGCGTCTGGCGATCCGCTTCGACCTGGCCCGGGAGAACCTGCTCCGGCTCACCCATCGCGGCCGGGACCACCAGGCCGCCGCCGGCCTGCTGGAGGTGGCCCGGGCGCGGCTTCCCGGCCTTCCCCCTTTCGAGGCCGCCCTGGTCCTCGGCGAGGTGGTGCGTGCCCTCGATGACAAGAAGGACCCGCTCCGGATCCCGCCGGCGGACGCAGCCGCGGCCTGGGCCACCCTGGGCGAGGTGGCGGCCCGGCTCTCCGGGGCGGAGCGGAACCTGCTCGAGGCCCTGCTCCACCCCCTCAGGCTCTGAGCCCGAGCAGGGCTCCTACAACCCCAGGATCCCGGCGAGGGCGTCGACCAGGCCGGCCAGCGGAAAGGCGATGGTGAGCCCCACCTTGAGCCACCCGGGGACGTCGTCGCCCTCGGTCTCGACCCCGCACTTCCCGGCCAGCCAGGCGAGGTCCTCGCCCTCGATCACCATGGCGTCGACCTGGCTGGAGCCGCGCTCCCGGAGGATCGTCCCCTGGAAGAGGCGGATGGTGGTGCCGTCGATCGTCACGGTGGTCTTCACCTTGTAGAGGTCGCGGGCCGAGACCCGGAACTCGGTCTTCCAGTCGGCCGAGGCGGCGAGCTCCGCGCCCTTGATCGAGACCTCGTCGTCGGCGAACTCGGTCTTCAGCTTGGCGATCAGGTCGTCGCCGCTGGTCGGGCTCTCCAGGGTCCAGCCGTCGAAGACGTAGGCGTTGGCGTCGGCCTTGGCGCTCGGCACCGAGGCCAGGGCGAGGGCGAGGACCAGGGCCGAGGAGGCGAAGAGGTTCTGCACGGGAGTTCCTTCCGATGGGGCCGGGTCCGCCAGGACCCCGCTCGGGGAAGCTCCTACGCAGGGGGCGTGCCAAGGGCTGTGGTCGCTCGCAGAGCGGGGTCCGACCCGGAGCGGAACGGCGACCGTGCCGTCCTGATTCGGTCCCGGCAGGGCGACCGAATCAGGTTGGAGCGGTGGGGGACCCGGGAGGATCGTCGGCCCCGTACTCCTTGAGGCGGCGCCGCAGGGTCCCGAGCGAGATGCCCAGGGCGCGGGCGGCGGCAGTCTTGTTGCCCCCGGCCTCGGCGAGGGCGGAGAGGATCATGGCCTTCTCGGCGTCCTCGATCCGGGTGGGCGGCGGGGCGGGTCGGGGGGAGGTACCGGAGGCGCCGGGAGCTTCCGGCAGCAACAGGTGCTCCGCCTCCAGGGGACCGGGCGGGGCCAGGTAGCTGGCGCGCTCGAGCGCGTTGCGCAGGGCCCGCACGTTCCCGGGCCAGGGATGGGCGACCAGCGCGGCCTCGGCGCCGGGCGAGAGGGTCCGGCCGGGAGCCAGACGAGCCAGCAGGGTGCGGGCGATCCCGGGGATGTCCTCGGGACGATCCCGCAGCGGAGGGAGGGTGAGGGTGACGACCGCCAGTCGATGGTAGAGGTCCTCCCGGAAGGTCCCCTCGCTCACCATGCGGGGCAGATCGCGGTGGGTGGCGGCCACCAGCCGGACGTCGACCGGGACGGGCTTGTCGGTACCGACCGCGACCACCTCACGGCTCTCCAGGACCCGAAGCAGACGGGGCTGGAGGTCCAGCGGAAGCTCGCCGATCTCGTCCAGGAACAGGGTGCCGCGGTCGGCCCTCCTGAGGGCCCCTTCGCGGGCCTCGGCGGCCCCCGTGAAGGCGCCCTTGGCGTGCCCGAAGAGATCCGACCGGATCAGCTCGGGATCGGCCGAGGCAGCGTCGAAGACCACCAGCGGCCCGGATCGACCCGAGAGTTCGTGGAGGGTCCGGGCGACGAGCTCCTTGCCGGTCCCCGACTCGCCCAGTACCAGGACGCTGGCGGGGGTGGGCCCGAGCGCCCGGAGCAGCGCGAAGACCTTCCGCATGGCGGGACTCCCGCCCACCAGACTGCAGAGGCTCTCCTCCTCCGAGATCATCGCCCGGTGTTCGGCGGTCCGGCGTTCCACCCGGAGGCAGGTCCCGCCCAGCTCGACCTCGGTCCCCGGTTCGAGGTCGGCCTCGGTGATCCTGAGGCCCCGCACCCGGATGCCATTGGTCGACCCGCAATCCCGGATCACCAGCCGTCCCGGCAGGACCCGGACCTCGGCGTGGCGGCGCGAGACCGCCGGGTCGGTGAGCACCAGATCGGCCTCCCGGCCCGACCCGATCCGCACCACCGGGAGCTCGAAGCCCGCTTCCCGGCCCTGGTCGGGCCCCCGCACCACCACCAGGCGGATCCCCTCGATCGAGAGCTTCACGCCCCGCGGTCCGGCGTCGAGGCGCAACGTCGCCGTCGGGTCCAGCGGGCTCGGGTCCTGGCGCGACAAGCCGGTGCCTCCCTTCGGGGTCCCGGGTCAGGGTACCGGATCCGCGGTCGGCGACCTCTCCGGTGAGCCCGCCTACCCGGGCGGGGCCAAGAGCAGCGACAGATCGGTGAGCAGCCGGGCCATGGCCTCCGGATCGCTCGTCTCGTAGCTGCCCCGGAGCCCCGCCGCCCCGTCGACCAGGAAGACCCGGGTCGAGTGCATGAGCTCGGAGCCGCTCCCCAGGTAGAACCCTCGGGCCGCCAGCTTCGTCACCTCGAGCCGGCTCCCGGTGGCGAGCAGCCAGCGCTCCGGCACCCGGCCCTTGGTCTCGCCCCAGAGCCGTAGCGCCTCGGGCGTGTCCCGCTCGGGATCGACGCTCACCGAGACCAAGAGCGCCCCCTCGGGGATGGCGTGCTGCAGCACCGCCACCGCGTCGGCCACCGCAGGACAGGTCCCGGCGCAGCGGGTGAACAGGAACGACGCCACCCAGGGTCGTCCCGCCAGCCGGGCCAGGTCGAGCCGCGACCCGTCGCTCTCCACCAGCCGGAAATCCCCCACCCGGGCGTACCAGGGCACCGACGGGGCGAGTGCCCCCGGCGGCGGGGACGAGGCCGAGGGGAACCGGACCAGCAGCTCGGGGTGGTCGTGCTCGTGGGCCGGACCCGCCGGCACTGGACGGGGCGAGTGCCGCTCCCTCACCTTGGCGGTCCAGAGCCCGAGCACCAGGGTTCCGAGGACCAGCACCAGCTTGAACAAGGCCGGCAGCTCCGGCAGGGGTGGGGAAGGCCGGGAGCCGTGCCCCGGGCCGGGCTCCACGGTCCCGGCGCGGCCCGCGTCGTTCGGCGAGGCCTGGGTCCCGGCGGCCGTCGACGGAGCGGACATGGCGAGCGGTCTCCTCGGGGCAACGGCGTCCGGGCAGGGGCACCCGGACCGGCCCGGAGTCTACTCCTCGACGCCGGGGGCGAGCAGTTCCCCGACCCGGGCCTCGACCCAGCGGGCCTCGGCCTCGTGATGGAATCCGCCTACGATCCGCTGCTCCCCGCCGCCCCGGAGATGCGCCACCAGGTCGTAGCTGGAGCTGGCGATGCCTTGGCTTGGGGAGCTGGCGGCGTTCCGATGGGTCACGATCGTGCGCACCTCGAGGTGCTCGATCCTCCCGGGATCGAGGTCGAGCTTCCCCGGGAACGGAAGGGGCCCGTGCCGGACCGCCAGCTTGCCGGGGGCAAGGTCGATCTCGGTCGCTTCGATGCGGAGCAGGACTCCTACGTAGGCCGTGAACAGGGCGAAGAGTGCCGGGGGAACCGGGAGGAAGGCGACCACCGGGTGGTCGATCCCCGCGAAGAGCCGCCCGACGCCGAGGGTCACCGCCGCCAGGACCAGCGACATCCCCAGGGCGAGGAACCCGAACGGGCTCTTCCACTCGTGGACGAGCCGCGAACCCGAAGCGAGCGGGACGATCCGGAATCCGGGAGGAGGGAGGGAAGGATCCATGGGGGAAGAGGGTGGGATGGCGATCCCGACAGGATTTGAACCTGTGGCCCTCAGCTCCGCAAGCTGATGCTCTATCCACTGAGCTACGGGATCGCGAGGCTCCGGAGGAGCCCGGAAAGGCTATCACGCTGGAGGAGGGGGGGCAAGGAGGGGCGGGCTAGACTTGGAAGGACGGGAGGGTCGTCCGCATGGCAGAGGCGGCCTGGTGGAAGGATGCGTCCGATCGCGAGAGCGTCGCCCAGGACGTTGCCAAGGCTCGGGGCATGACCGCCGCCGACCACGACCGCATCCTCTGCGAACTCTGTGAGACGGCCGCCGAGTTCGTCTCCCAGCACCCCGATCCCCGCCGGACCCTCGCCTGGCAGGATCCGGTCCCGGCCTCGACCCGACGGCTCCTGGCGGAGGCCCGGGCGAGGTTCCGCCGTGGAGGCTGAGAGCCCGGCGGCGACCAGGGTCCGGACCGCGACCCTGGAGGGACGGCCCATCCGGGTCCTCTCCCCGGAGGATCTGGCGGTCTTCAAGCTGCTGTTCTTCCGAGGCAAGGACGTGGTCGACCTCGAGCGCCTGGTGGCCTTCCTCGGGCCGGAACTCGACCATGGATACGTACGCAGCTGGGTCTCCGGGATGGTCGGCGAGGACGACGAGCGGATCGCTTGCTGGGATCGCATGGTCGAGGAGTTCGGCCGCTCCCGATAGGCTCAGCGACAGGCGGTGGGCAGCGCCGCGGCGGCGAGCTCGGGGGCCTTGCGGTACCACTGGCAGGCGAGGGTGAGGTCGGGCTTGCCGTCGGCGGTCCCGATCCCGGAGGCGACCAGGTTGGCGTAGTGGAGGGCGGCCTCCCTGAGCCCCAGGCGGAAGGCCCGGTCGTAGTGTCCCCGGAAGCAGGTCCGCTGGGCCTCCTCCATGGGTTTCGGTTCGAGGTCGGGGATGTGGAGATCGCCGTCGTAGAGCTGGGTCTCGGCGATCGCCAGGCGGGCTTCCGGGGTCTGGAGCGCGGCCCCGGCGGCCTCCCAGAGCGGGCGGGCCTCCGAGGCCTGGGAACTGGCGGCGGCCGAATCCAGCACCAGCTCCGAGAGTCCGGTGATCCGTCTGCGGGCCCTCGGGTTCCCCAGGGCGATCGAGGTGAGCAGGTCCTCGAGTCCCCCGAAGACGTCCTGGGGCAGGCCTCTCCCCGTGATCTTGGCGTGTCCCAGGGTCTCGAAGCCGTAGGGATTGAAGCAGGCCGCAGCCCGATCGGCCCACGCCACAGCCTTGGCCGGGTCGAGCGGGACCGATTTCCCGTACTCGTAGGCCCAGGCGAGCCAGGCCATGGCCTGCTTCGAGCCTGCCTCCGCCGCGGTCTCGATGGCGACCCGCGGATCCCCGAGGTCTCCGGCCTCGAGCTTGCCCTTCTGGACCAGCCGGGCCAGGTCGTAGCGGGCCCGGGGCAGACCGAGCCGCGCCAGTTCCCGGAGCCAGGCCTCACCGGTCCGGCGCGGGTTCGAGAACTCGCCGAGGATCCAGTTCTCGGCCTGGTCATGCACCCACGAAGTGGTGCCGGTCAGGGCGCGCTGTACCCGGAACCAGGCGATCCAGCGCGCCTCGACGTCGTGCTCCTTGGCCACTTCGATCTGCTGGGTCCAGGTCTCGCTCCAATCGGGCAAGGCCTCCAGCAGGCGGGTGGCGGCCAGGGTCCTCTCGTCCCTGGCCGCGAGCCGACCGGGATCGTCGGCGGCGGGGACATAGCGATGAGCCGTGGGGAGGAGGGTCTCCAGGGTGGCCGGTGCCCCGGGCCTTCGAGGAGCCTGCCGGGCGAAGGCCAGCATCTGCTGGTCATCGCCTCCCCACCGGGTGAGCAGGGAGAAGAGCCGCGCCTCGTGGATCGCCAGGGAGCCGGGGATCGCCTGCCAGGCGCGCTCCCAGGTGGCCTCTCGCGCTCCCCGGTCGCCGATCTGCATCTCGAGCGCCATGAGGGATGCCCACGCTTCCGCGATCCCGGGGTCGCGCCCCAGCGCCGCCGACAGGTCGCGGCGGGCGATCTCGCCGTGGAAGGCCATCGCCTCCTGCTGTCCCGGGCGGAGATAGCGCGCATAGAGATTGCCCCGCGCCTCGGACAGCATCTCCTTGTGGTAGATGCCCGACACCGCCAGGGCGAAGGCCGAATCGGGGTGGGCATGTCTCCAGGCTGCGAGGGCTTCCTCGAGGCCGCCGACGCCGGACACGGCCCGGGCGAGAAGGTCGAAGCGGGAGCCTCCCCGGGTCGCCGGCTGCCGCCGGGCGTCGGCGGCCACCGATTCCGCGACCTCGAAGCGTCGGGTCCGCAGGGCCGAGAGGAAGGCCAGGAACAGGTCCCGGTTCGGGTCCGGAGGGAGCGGGAGGAGGACAGAGAAGCTAGGCTGGCCGCGCCTGGCGAAGGCGCGATCCACTGCCGCCTTCCACAGGGGGAAGGCCGGCTGGGGGCGGTGGGCGACCGGTTCCGGACTCCTGGCCCGCCGGGGGTCCCATCCCAGGTAGGTCGCGGCCCTGGGGCGCGGGTACCAGCCAGCCAGCCGGACCGCGACGGGGGCCCAGGCACCGCATGCCTCCGGGGGGTTGGCGGACAGGTACTCGGTGAGCGCGATCCCATCCTTCCCCTGCAGATCGCTCCGCATCGTGACCTCGCGCATGCTTGCGAGGCCCGCGAACACGCCGAGGCCGACCGCCACCCAGCGGCTCATGGTGCGTCCTCCGGAGCCGGCTTCTTCGCCGGGGCGGCGCGGGCTTCGCTGGCGTCGAGGCGGTGGAGCCAGACCCGGCTGGCCCCGCTGATCCGGGAGAGCGCCAGCGCCACCGGGTAGAAGATCACCAGGGACCAGACTGCGGCCCCCTTGAGGAAGGGCGTCAGGAAGCGCCACTGCCAGTGGATCCCGAGCGGATCGGTGATCAGGGAGTCGAAGAGGATCCCGATCGGGATCAGCATGCCGGTGACGGCGGTCAGCTCCCAGGGCGACAAGGAGAGCGGGGTCCCCTGGCGCTCGGCAAGGGCCCGCCGGAGGCGTCGATCGCCCTGCTCGGTGGAGGCTGCCAGGGCGGCCTTCCACTCCGGGTGGAAGCGGAGCGCCAGCCCGAGGAGCAGCCCCGCCACCAGGATCAGCGCTCCCAGACCGAGCACCGCCAGGCCCGAGCGGACCGGCAGGAGGCGAGGGTTGGCCAGGGTGGCGAGGAGCGCGATCGAGGTCGGCAACCCGAAGAACACGAGCGTGGTTCCGAGGGTGATCGCCTGGGCCTGGAGCGACGCCAGGCGGTAGGCCATGGGCCAGCCCGAGAGGTCGCTCGCTCCCTGGTCGGCGCAGGCGAAGATGGCGCAGCCGGGCACGTACTCCCAGCAGTCGGGGTGGTGCGGGGTCTGGCAGCGCGGGCAGACCCGGACCTCGCCCCCGGGCGCCTCCCCGCAGACCGGACACTTCGCCCCCGCCATGTCCTGGAAGGTACTCGGGCACTTGCCCGCCACCAAGCGATCGGCGGCGGGGCCGGGTCGGGGCCGGTGCGTGCCCTGCTCATGCGGCGCATCGGCGGCGAAGCGGGATGCGCTAGGGTCCGACCATGGATCCGTCGTCCCCGCTCCCCGATCCGGTCCGGCTCGTCGAGGAGAGTCTGTCGCGGTTCCCCCCTGGACGCCCCGCCCTGGTCCACCGGGACCGGCGGGAGGACACGAGGGTCTCCGCCGAGGACCTGCTCCGGCGGATCCGGGCCACCGCGGTGTCGCTGCGCCAGGGTGCGGAGCCCGGCGATCGGGTGGTGCTCGCGCTCCCGCCCGGCCCCGACTTCGTGGCGGGGTTCCTGGGGGCCTGGTTCGCGGGCCTGACCCCGGTGCCGGCTCCGCCTCCCGGTGGTGCGGCCCGCCGGGCGGCCCGCGACCGGCTCGCGGCGCTGGTGGCCGACTGTCGGCCGCGGCGGGTGCTCGAGGTCCTCGACGAGCCGCCCGAGGGTGCCGAGGCTGTCTGGGTGCGACCCTCGCAGGTTGCCGATGCCCTGGCCCTGGTGCAGTACACCTCGGGCTCCACCGGTCGTCCCCGCGGGGTCTTGGTGCGGTCGAGTTCGCTGGTCGCCAACCTGCTCCAGATGCAGGAACAGCTGGTTCCCGGGGTGGCCGGGCCGGGAGTGAGCTGGACCCCGCCGTACCACGACATGGGACTGGTGGTCGGGATCCTCTTGCCCCTGGTGCTCGGCGAGACCGCGGTGCTGATGGCGCCCGAGCGGTTCCTGGAGCGGCCCATCATGTGGCTCCGGGCGATCCACGACCACCGGGCCGGCTTCTCGGCCGCGCCCGACTCGGCCTACCGGATGGCGGTGGCCCGCACCGCGCCCGAGGAGCGGGCGGGCCTCGACCTCTCCAGCTGGAAGTTCGCCTTGAACGGCGCCGAGCCGGTCCGGGCCGAGACCCTCGAACGGTTCTCGGCCGCTTTCGCTCCCCACGGATTCGCCCCGGAGGCGTTCCGCCCCTCCTGGGGGCTGGCCGAGGCCACGGTCTATGCCAGCGGGGGAGGCCGGGTCGGTCCCCTGGTGGCGGGCTTCGATCCGGTGGCCCTGGAGCGCGGCCGGGTGATCCCCCAGGACCTAGGGGGCGCGGTCCGCCTGGTCTCCTCGGGGCGGCCCGCACCCGGCTCGGCGGTCCTGGTGGTCGAGCCGGGCGGGGATCGGGTCCGGGAGGAAGGCCGGGTAGGCGAACTCTGGCTCTCCGGTCCCCAGACGACCCGCGGGTACTTCGGGGCTGCCGAGGGGGACGCGGGCGCCGGATCCTGCGAAGGAGGGATGCGGATCGGGATGGTGCCGTCCGGGCCGGGCTCGGAGGCGGGCCCTCCCGGGGAGCGCTTCCTCGCCACCGGCGACCTCGGCTTCGTGCACCAGGGCGAGGTCTTCGTGACGGGACGCCACAAGGACCTGATCGTCCACCGGGGCCGGAACATCCTGCCCCACGACCTCGAGGCCCGGGCCGAGGCTTCCCATGCCGCGGTGCGTCAGGGCTCGGCCATGGCCTTCGCGGTGCCCGGGGAGGACACCGACGACGCGGTGGTGGCGGTGGCCCTGGCACCCGGGTCCGAGGGTCTCGATCCCCAGGAACCGCTGGCCGCCATCCGGCGGGCGGCCAGCCGCGACCTCGATCTCCCGCTGGCCTCGGTGCTGCTGCTCCGGCCCGGCGACCTCCCCCGTACCTCGAGCGGCAAGCCCATGCGGGCGGAACTCAGGACCCGGTTCCTCGCCGGCGGGCTCGAACCCCTGGCCCGTCTCGAACGGGGTGCACCCGGGCCCGCCGGGCAGGCCGCCCCGGGGGAGCGGGTGGCGGAGCTGGTCGAGCTCCTGACCCGGCTCTTCGCCAAGGCCCTGGACGCGGAGCGGGTGGGACCGGGCGAGGACTTCTTCGACCGGGGCGGCGACTCGCTGCGGGCGGCCCTGCTGGTGGCCGACGTGCGCGAGAGCCTGGAGCTGTCCATCCCCATCGACACCCTGTTCGCGAACCCGACTCCCGAGACCTTCGCCTCCGCCTTGATCGAGGCCATGGGGCGAGCGGGTTCGGCGGCGACCGCTCCCCGCCGGGCACCCGGCCCTTCGGGCCACCTGCTCTACGGCCACATGGCCGACTGGGAGGAGGATCCGCTGGGCTTCCTGACGCGGGCCTTCGAGACCTACGGCGACCTGGTGCACCTCGACTTCGGGGGCATCCCGGTGCTCCTGGTGGGTTCCCCGGACGGGATCCAGCACGTCCTCCACACCCGGGCCCGCCGCTACCGGCGGGAGACCGGGGCCTGGCAGCGGTTCCGGCGCCTGGCCGGGCGCGGGCTGCTGTCGTCGGACGGCGCCCCCTGGGCGGTGCACCGGAGGACCATGAATCCCTGGTTCCTGCCCCATGCCCTCGCCGGGGTCCCTGCGCTCGCCCGGGCCCGGACCGAGGCATGGCTGGCGCAGGCCCGGGGCGGCGAGCTGGTCGTGCCGGAGTTGCTCGAGGCATTCTTCGCGGTCATGGTCGAGGTCGCCGCGGCGGCCTTCTTCGGGCTCGAGCTCGGGGACTCCGCCCGCGCCCTCTCGGCGGCCATGCTGGCCGCCCAGCGGAGCCTGGGGACCGACCTGGTCTCGGTGGAGTCCGGCGGCGGGGTGCGGTTGCAGCCGGGCGTGTCTCCCGAGCTCGAGGCGGCCCTGGTCAGGGTGAGGGGCCTGATGGATCCCCTGGGTGAGGAGCTGGTGGCCCGGCCCCGTCCCGGCCTGGCGGCTGCCCTGGCGGCCCTGGACGAGCCGCCCGAGCGATTCCGCGACGAACTCGTCACGGTGCTCTTCACCGCCGGGGGAGGACCGGCGAGCGCGCTCACCTGGGCGGTGGCCGAACTGGTGGCGGAGCGGAACCCGGGGGAAGGCTGTCGGGAGGCCATCCTCCCCGCGGGGCGCGAGGGGACCATGGCGGTGCTCCGGGAGGCGATGCGGCTGCATCCCCCGGTGGCGGTGGCGGCCCGGGCCGCGGCCGAGGCCGACGAGATCGGAGGGGTCGACGTCCCGGCCGGTTCCTACGTGCTGGCGGTCCCCTACCGGGCCCATCGCCACCCGGGGTACTGGGACGAGCCCGAGCGCTTCCGCCCCGAGCGCTTCCTCCCTGGTGGCAGCCTTCCCGCCCACCCCGCGGCCTACGCCCCGTTCGGGACCGGCCCCCATCGCTGCATCGGCGAGGTGTTCGCGGAGCTGGCCATGCCGGTGGTGCTGGAGACCCTGGTGGAGAGGACCCGGATCGTGCCGGGGGAGCCCGGGTTGCCCCGCAGCGAACTCAGCTTCGCGCTCCGGCCCCGGGACTACCCCGTTAGCCTGCGGCTCGGCCGCAAGGGCCTCGCCAGCGACGGGCTACGCCTCGCGGCTCCCCCTGGCTGAGCCAGGGGCGCTCCGGCTACGCCCGTGTCACCCTGACGATGGAAGCGCCGACCGGATCCAGGCCGTGACCGCATCGACGTGGGGCGGGTCGAGCATGCTCCGGTGGGGGGCGGCGATCCGGGAGGTCGCCACGGGTCGTCCGGCCACCAAGGCCCAGAGCTCCGGATCCCGGTACCAGCTCAGGGGATCGGGATCGCCGGCCAGGAAGTGCAGGGGCCCGGGGTGCGGGACCAGGCGGGTCGCCTGGCGCAGGGCGTCGTAGACCTTCCGGCTGCGGACCAGCATCGACACGAAGTCCTGGCGCCCGGCCGCGCACTTCTCGATCTGGGCGGCCTGGTCGTCGGGAGCCGGGAGCAGGCCCGCTTCGACGTGCCGGATCCAGGGACCCCGACGGAACAGATCCTCCCGGGTTTCGGGGACTCCCCCGTCGAGCATCAACACGGTGGCGGGTCGGGGCGCCTGGAGGCGTGGCTCGGTGGCTAGCGCGTAGGCCAGGGTGGCGGCGGCCGAGAAGCCGACCAGGGCGATGTCCTTGGGAGGCAGGGTGGCGAGCTGCAGGGCCCAGGCGGCCACCAGGTGCTGGCACTCCCCGAAGGGGATCTCCCCGGTGGGCGCGGTGGGGACGCGGAGTCCCACCACCTCGTACTCGGAGGGCAGTGCCAGGCAGGCCTTCAGGCTGGGGAGGCACACTCCCCGGCCGGTAGGCAGCACCACGACCCTCGTCCCGGGGCCTGGGCGGACCACCCGGAAGAGCGGGTCCTCGATCCGGGGATTGCCGGACCGTCGGCTCCAGTCGACCAGGCCCGCCGGGGTCGGCCAGGCGAGCAGGGTGGGGAAGGGGACCGGGAAGCCGGCCAGCGGCTCGGCGGCGAGGCAGACGTCCAGGGCCCGGAGATTCGGCCGGGGGGCGGCGAGCACGGGTCCGAGGAGGTCGCTGTCGGGTCCCAGGCCGGGAAGGCCGAGGTCGCCCGCCAGGCGCCGGCACCACTCCTCGACCGGGAGGATTCCGGGGCGGGCTGGAGAGGCCGATGGGGTCGGGCCCTGGTCGGGTGCGGGATCGAGCAGGCCGCGCAGCTTCCGGATGATCCGGTTCGCCACGGCCTCCTGGTCGTCGTCGGTCGCCATCGGCGGGCGATGGTAGCGCGAGCGGGGGATGGCCGTGCCAGGCGAAGGGGAGTCATGGGATTGACGGCTCCCGGGGCCACCCTATCCTGGGGCCGCCAATCCCGAGGAGGCGTCGTGGCGACCCTGGTCCTGATGTTCGTCCTGGTGGCGGTGTCGGTGGCCGGCCTCGAATGGATGGCGCCTTGGGTGATCCTGGCGCTGGCCGTCACCGCGGTGGCCGGGGGCGAGGGCCCCGAGGGCCGGCGCCACCGGCCGGGCCGCCCCTCGGCGGTCCTCCCGGTGCGGATCGGCGCTTCCCGGGCCGGGGGCTGAGCCTCGGTTCCGTGCCAAGTTCCCGGAGTCGGGAGGCGCCGGGCGACCTCTTCGCGGCCGCCTACCGGGTTGGAACGAGGGACGGGAAGGCTCCATCCCTTGGCGCCACCCGGGTGAACCCGGTCCCGAGGACTTCCCAGCCGGGATCGGTGGCCGAAGCTCCCTGGGCCGGGCGCACTCGTACCAGGGTCCGACCGCCGGTCTCCACCGAGAGTTCGAGGCGTTCCCAGGGTCCGGCCGGTACCTGCAGACGCCCCAGGCTGCGGGTCTCCCCACCGGTACCGTACCCGACCTCGAGGATGCCGCCGTTGGGTCCGAACCCCTCGAGTCTGCCCTCGCACACGGTCGGAAGGGTGGTGTCCCGGCGGAGTTCGAGGATCCTCCCGGATCCCGGGCGCGAGAGGGAGAGGCCGAAGGGTGCGACGTCGAGGACCAGGAAGTCGCTCACCTTGCCGTCGAGGATTCCGGCGGCGGTAGCGGCCCCCAGGACCGCGGCGTCGGCGCCGGCCTGGATCGTCCGGGCGGCCGGGAGCAATGCCGCGAGCCGCGCCCGGACCGAGGGCACCGCGGTCGCACCGCCGGCCAGGACGAGGTGTCGCACGTCCGAGGCGTTCACCAGGGCTGCCTCGAGCGCCTCGCGGGCGCGGCTCGCTACCCGATCCGTGAGGTCGCGGACCAGCCCCTCGAACTGGGAGCGGGTCACGACCCCCCGGAAATGCAGCGGTGCTCCCGGTCCCGCCAGCAGGTAGGGCAGGTCGATCTCGGCGCGTTCCCGGGTCGAGAGCGCCAGCTTGGCGTCCTCGGCCGCGTGCCAGAGCCGCTGTCGGGCCGCTCCATCCCCCTGCGGATCGGCTCCGTGCTCCGCCCGGATCCTCCGCCCGAGTTCGGCCACCAACCGGGCCGTCCAGTCGTCGCCCCCGAGATCCCGATCGCCCCGACGGGCCCGGACCTCGACCACCTCCGGCGTGAACTCGACGACCGCCACATCCAGCGCGCCTGAGCCCAGGTCCAGGACCAGGCCGACGCCGGTGAGGCCGGGAGCCTGGCGGACCGCCACCGCCACGGCCGGGGAGAGGATGCGCCGCAGCGGCGCGTGCGTCACCGGATCGTCGGGCCAGCGCGGTGCGGGCAGGTCGAGCCGCATGCGAGGGCCGGGCGTGCTGCCGGCCGGGTCGAGCCAGATGCCGGGCGTCAGCCGGCCCCCTGACCCGGCCAGGGTGCGGACCGCGGTGTCCCGCAGCACCGCCCACAGGTCCTCGGGCGAGAACCGGTGGTCGCCGAGGACCACGAGGCACTCCCCCGAAGGTCCCGGGACCAGGTCGAAGGGTCGGTAGCGCATCGAGTCCCCCACCTCGGCCGCGGTCCTCCCCAGCAGACGTCCCAGCCCGAAGGCGGCCCGGGCCGGGTGGGTGAGCGCATAGTCCCGGGCTGCGCCGCCCACCAGGAAGGCTCCGGATTCCTGCAGGGCGACCCAGGCGGGAAGGTTCCCATGCGGTGCCAGGGGGACGAGTTCGGCCCGGGGCGCGCCCCGGACCGTGGCGCAAACGGCGAGGCGCAGGGTCCCGTTGCCGGGATCGAGTCCGAGGGGGCCGGCATGCGGAGCTGGAGGGGCGGTCGCTTCCGGCGGCAGCCGCCAGGGCGGAAGGGGCGCTCGGGGCGAGGTCCGGGCGGGTCCCGGATCCGGGGGCGGGTACCGGGGTGTCTCCCGGGGCTCGACCGGGGCCCGCGGCTCGTCCGCGGCCGCGGCCGCCAGGGCTGCCACCAGACCGCTGGCGCTCCCGGAGCGGGCCTCGGGCTCCTTGGTCGAGAGCAGGTCCACCAGGACCCGGCTGACCCGATCCGAGACCGCGGCCGGCACGCCCTCGATCCGGATCGGTTCCGGTGCCAGGTGCAGGATCTGGTTCCGGCGTTCGCTGGCAGGGCCCGGGAAAGGGAGGTCGTCGGCCAGCATCTGGTAGGCGAGGACCGCCAGCGCCCAGACGTCCATCGAGGGCCGGGCACGGCGCCCGAGGATCTGCTCGGGACTCATGTAGGAGGGCGTCCCCGCCACGGCCTCGGCGCGTCCGCCCATGGTCGCGCCCGACTTCTCCATGGCGCGCTCGATCTCGGCCGCGATCCCGAAGTCGATGAGGAGCGGTCGACCGCCCCGATCGACGGGCGCGGTGAAGATCACGTTGCCGGGCTTCAGATCGCGATGGACGAGGTTCTGGGAGTGGGCGTGATCGAGGGCCTCGGCCAGGGGAGCGAGGATCGCCAGAGCCGCCTCGAGACCCAGGGGTGCCTGGTCCGCCAGGAACTCGTCGAGGGTCGGACCCTCGAGGAGTTCCATCTCGATGAAGGCCAGAGCCCCCCCGGGAGTCGCGGTGTCGATCCCGCAGTTGCGGACCCGACAGATCCCCGGGTGCTCGAGATCCATGAGCTTCTGGGCTTCGCGCAGGAAGCGCTGGGCCGCGGTCGGCTCGCCGACCAGGTCGCGGGGCGGGAGCTTCAGCGCCACGTCCCGGTCGAAACCGAGGTGGCGGGCTCGCCAGACCTCTCCGAAGGCGCCCGCCCCCAGGGGGGCCTCCAGCCGGTAGACCGTCCCGACGACCGTGCCGGGGGAGATCCCGACCAGGGTCGCACCCTCGGCGCCAGCCACGGTCCGACGCGGTGTCTTGGTCCCCGGATCCCGGTCCATCGCCGCACGGTAGCACTGGACCACCAGGGGATGGACGCTCCGGGGTCGCTGCCGATCCTGGGGCCGCCAATCCCGAGGAGGCGTCGTGGCGACCCTGGTCCAGAGGTTCGTCCTGGTGGCGGTGTCGGTGATCGGCCTCGAATGGATGGCGCCCTGGGTGATCCTGGCCCTCGCCGTCACCGCGATGGCCGGGGGCTGAGCCCCGGGCAGTTCAGACGCGGGCCGCGATCTCCGTCATCGTCCGGTTCAAGGCCCCCAGCACCACGACCAGGAGGTTCACCTGCGCGGCCTACCGGCCTGCGATTCAGGGCCCCGGAACCTCTTGTCGGTCGAGGGGCGTCGTTCCCTCTCGCATCCTCGGATCCCGGCCGGCCCCGAGCCTTCCGTCCTCCATCTCGAGGATCCGATCGAAGACCTCGAGGGAGCGATGGTCATGGGTCACCACCAGGACTGCGGTCTCGAACCGGCGGGAAACGTCACGGAAGAGTTCCATCACCTGGCGGCCCCTCACCGAGTCGAGGGCCGCGGTCGGCTCGTCGGCGAGCAGCACGGCCGGCCGGTTGGCCAATGCCCGCGCCACGGCGATCCGCTGTTGCTGGCCGCCGGAAAGGGCGCTCGGCAGGTGGTCGGCCTGCTCGACGACGCCCAGGCTTTCCAGGAGCTCCCGGGTGCGATTCAGGACCTGCCCGTGGGTCACTCCCGAGAGCTGCATGGGAAGCGCGACGTTCTCGCCGGCACTCAGGAAGGGGATGAGGTTGGACCGTTGGAACACGAATCCCAGGCGATCCCGCCGGAAGGCCCGGGCGTCCACCAGATGGCGCGAGCCTTCGGCTACCGCCTCCCCGTCGATCTCCAGGCGGCCGCGGTCGAGTGGTTCGAGGAGTCCGAGCGCCATCAGGAGGGTCGACTTCCCGGCACCGCTGGGTCCCAGCAGGGCGACGAGCTCGCCTCGCCGTACCGTGAGATCGACGTCCTGCAGGGCTCTGACCTCGGTGGTCCCCGATCCGTAGGTCTTCTCGAGCCCGCGAGCGTCGATGGCGATCGGTGTGCCGCTCAAGAGAGTGCCTCCCTGGCCTCGACCGAGAGGGCCTTGGCGATCCCCGCGAGGCTGGCGATGGCCGAGACCGCGATCACGATGCCGGCGAGCAGCCAGAGATCCTGGCTGGCCAGGACGACCCGGCGGGGAAATCGCGGGAAGATCGTCCGGCCCAGGAACCATGCCGTGGCGAAGGCCAGGACCCCCAGGAGCAGCGCCTGGCGCAGCACCATCCCGGCGATCACCCGATTGGGGGCGCCCAGGAGCTTGAGGAGGGCGATGGAGGACAGCTTGTCCAGGGTCAGCGTGTAGAGGATCAGGGCCAGCACCACGGTCGAGATCGCGGTGAGCAGGACCCGGAACAGGCCGATCTGACGCTCGACCTTCTCTACGTTCCCGGTCAGGAGGAACCGGCACTCCGTCTCCCTGTCGTGGACCGACACATCGGCCCACGAGGCGAGGGCGGACCTCACGGCAGAAGGATCCTGACCCGGAGCGAGGTTCACCAGGACCGCGGCCAGGCTCGCCGAGGGGAGGCTGGGGATGGCCGCGGCGGGTCCCCCGGCCAGTTCGATCACTTCCGGTAGGCTCCGCCCGACCTCGGCCCGGGAGGTACGTCCGCTTCGGGCCCTACGTTCGAAGCGGATCGCTTCGCCCGGCCTGTCGTCCTGGATGATGATTGCGTCCTGCCAGGAGAGGACCGCTACCCCGTCGCCGCCCGAGGAGACGAGTCCCTGGGTGAGTCCGACGACCCGGAACGTATCCTTGCCGAGGCGGACCTCCTCGCCCAGGCGAAGACCCAGACTCCGGTCTGCGAGCATCTCCCGATGCGGTTGCTCCAGCATCCTTCCCTCGACCAGGGGGACCCATTCCCGCCTCCGGTCGGGCCACGCAGTACCCAGGATGGCGATTCGCAGGACCCGACCCCGGTGGAAGCGCTGGATCGTGTGGAAGACGAACTCCCTTGCCGTCGCCACCCCGGTCAGGGTGCGGACCCGTTCCACGGTTTCGGCCGGGATGCGGGAAGTCTCGGCGAAGGGGCCGGTCGTATCCCGTTGGACGACCCAGAGGTCTGCGTCCAGCGAGTCGACCAGCACGGTCGCATCCGCGAGGATGCCGCGGTGGATGCCGCCCATGCCCATGACCACCATCAGCAGGAGCCCGATCCCGACGACCGTGAGAGCGAATCGGCCCCGGTTGTGGACGGCGTCGCGCCAGGCAAGGTCGATCACGGGGGTATCACCCTTCCCGCCTCGACCAGTTCCGGCCCACCGGGGACAGGACCCAGGGTGATCTCCCCCTCGGCGAGCCCCGCCGCCGCTTCGACCAGGCCGTTCCCTCGGTCGCCGAGTTCGATCTCCCGGTAGCGGATGGTCCCCGCTTCCTCCACGGCGATCCTGGCGACCCCGCCTTGCCAGGTGACCATGTCCGCGGGGACCGCGAGCAGGGAGCGTCGGTCCACTTCCACCAGGACGTCGGCTCGTTGCCCGACGGCCCAGCCTTCCACCACCTCGTCGAGAGCGACATGGACCAGCAGCTCGCGGGTCTCCCGGTCGACCTCCCGGGCGATCGCCGAGACCCGCCCTGGTACAGGGGAGGCGCCGCGGCTCCTCAGCGAGACCTTGACCGGCTGGCCGGGCCTGAGGCGATCGAGGCTCGCCTCGTCCACCCAGGCTTCGACCCGGAGGCTCGTCGGATCGACGACGGTCAGCACCGGGGAACCGGGTCCGGCGGTATCGCCGGGATCCCGGAACCGGCGCGTCACGACCCCCGCGATCGGCGAGCGGAGGCGGAGGCGGTCCCTCTCGACCAGGGCGTGATCCAGGGCAGTCCGGGCGCTCCCGATCCTGGCGTCGGCTTCCGTCGTGGCGGCTCGGGCCCGTAGGGTCCCGGCCCGGGCCTGGACCAGCTCGTTGGCGCGCCGATCGCGATCGGCATCCGTCAGGGCCTTCCGCCGGTGGAGCTGGCGGGCCCGGTCGGCCTCGTCGAAGGCCAAGGACTCGGCGGCTTGCGCCTGCTCGAGCTCGGCCGCGAGGCGCATCCGGACCGCTTCGGCTACCGCGACCTCGGCCTCCGCCATCCGGAGGCGGGCGTCCGCCTCGTCCGGGTCGAGTTCGGCGACCATCCGTCCTGCCTCCGTCGCCTGGCCCTCGTCGAACCAGACGGTGCGGATCCTGCCGGTCCGCTCGGGAGCCAGGGTCGCGCTTCGCTCCGCTTCGAGGCTCCCGGTCCCGAAGATCTCGAGGCCGAGGGAGACCCGGGTCACCGCGTGGCGCCGGACCGGGATCGGCGATCTCCTGGCCAGGAAGAGGGCGCCGAGGCCGACTCCCAAGGGGACCAGGACCAGCAGCAGTAATGAGACGCCTCGGCGGCCAGCACTGCCGGCTCCCTTCCGACCCGGCGGGTCGATATGTGAAACGTGATTCACGTCAGACTCGCTTCCGTGGGTGATGAGGCTCCGGCGCGGATGCCCTCGGCGAAGATCTCCCAGGTAGCGGCGCCGCGCGCCAGGATGTCCAGGCGCCCCGAATGGAGCTCGTGGAGCACCGCCAGAGGCTGGATCAATCCCAGGTACAGGAGCGCCACGTCCTCGGGGGCGAGGTCGCGACGGAGACTGCCCTCCTCCTGCCCGATCCGGGCCAGGTCGGCCACCGCGGAGAGGTAGTCCTCGACGACCCTCTGCCCGATCCGGCGCAGCTCCGCGTCCCGTCCGAAGAGGACATCGCCGAACATCACCCTGGCGATGCCGCTCCCGGACGCGAGCATGCCCAGGTGGGCGAACAGGAGGCGTTGCAGGGCGACCAGGGCAGGGGGGTCGTTCCGGCGGGCGCCGCGGACCAGCTCTCCGAGCCGTTCGCCGATGGCGGCGATCGAAGCCTCCACGATCGCCCGACGGCTCCGGAAGTGCCGGTAGAGCCCGGAGGGAACCAGCCCGACCCGCTTGGCGACGCTCTCGATACTGAAGCCGGCCAGGCCCTCTCGTCCGAGTTCCTCCAAGGCGGCCGCCACGATCCGGGTCCTCCGCTCGCCACCGGGGAGTCTGAGTGCCACCTGGAACGCCTCCTGGAGACCGTCGCGACGCATTGTGAAATGTCATTCACAATGTATCACCGGGACGACAGGACGACAAGCGGATCGGAACCTCGCTCCATCGATCGGGCCCCCGGCAGGACGGTCCGGGCGCGCCTCGGTGCGATGCGCGGGCGGAGCGGTGGGCCCAGGCTGTGCCGGCCGGGGCGAATGCCTCCGCAGTGGGCATCCTGACCGCGGCCCTCTGCGGCTCCGTGTTCCTCGAGGGTGTCCCTGAGCGCCGTCTCGTATCGGGTCCGGCAGGAGCACGAGCCGGCGCTCGTCCTCAGGGGGCGAGCGGCCGATCGAGGACTTCCCGTACCTTGCGGGTGAGGGTTCCCGGCGTGAGGGGCTTCTCGAGGTAGGCGGCGCTCGACTCGAGGAGCCCGTGCTGGAGGATCGAGTCGTCGGTATAGCCCGACATGAAGAGGACGCGAACCTCGGGTCGCATCGGCCGGAGGCGCTCGGCGAGCTGTCGACCGCTCATCAGCGGCAGGACGACGTCGGTGAGCAGGAGGTGGATCGCCGCCGGGTGCTGCTCGCAGATGAGGAGGGCCTCCCCGCCGTTGGCGGCCTCCAGCACGACGTAGCCGCTGCGGCGCAGGATGGTCCGCGCCAGGGTGCGGACCTGGAGGTCGTCCTCGACCAGCAGAATCGTCTCATGGCCGCGTCGCGACGGGAGGGCCGGGGGATCGGAGGGAACCACCTCTTCCCCGCCGACCTGCGGGAAGTAGATCTTGAAGGTCGTCCCCCGGCCGGGCTCGCTGTACACCCAGATGTGGCCAAGGCTCTGCTTGACGATCCCGAACACGGTCGCGAGTCCCAGGCCGGTGCCCTTCCCCTTTTCCTTGGTCGTGAAGAAGGGCTCGAAGATCCTGGCCTGGGTCGCAGCATCCATCCCGATCCCGGTGTCGGTCACGGCCAGCATCACGTAGGGGCCGGGAATCACGTCATGGTGGACCGCGGCATACCCCTCGTCGAGCAGGACATTCGCGGCTTCCAGGGTCAGCTTGCCGCCTTCCGGCATGGCGTCCCTGGCGTTCACGGCGAGATTCATGACGATCTGCTCGATCTGGCTCGGATCGGCCTCGATGTTCCGGAGACCCGGGTCGAGGAGCATCGTGAGCGTTACGTCGGCTCCGAGCAGTCGGCGGAGCAGGGCCTCCAGGTCGCCGAGGCAGCGCCGGAGCGAGAGGACCTTCACCTCCACGGCCTGCTGGCGGGAGAACGCCAGGAGCTGGCGCGTCAGGTTCGTGGCGGAGCTGCCGGCATCCTGGATGGCTCGGATGTCGGGGATCATCGGGTCGTCCGGAGGGAGCTCGTCCGCGATCAGGTCCGAGTAGCCGCAGATGACCGAGAGCATGTTGTTGAAGTCATGGGCGATGCCGCCGGCGAGCCTCCCGACGGCTTCCATCTTCTGCGCCTGGCGGAACTGGTCCTCGAGGCGCTTGCGGTCGGTGAGATCGAGGACGACGGAGAGGTTCTCGGTGGCAGAGAGAGGGGCGATCGCGACGAGGACGGGCACGCCCCGGCCGTCGGCGCGCCGGAACACGAGTTCGCACGCCCTGTTCCCGGGTGAAGCGACCTGGCCGGTCGGGCCGAGGAGCGCCTGGTTGACCTTGCCCCCGACCAGATGGTCCCGGGAGTACCCGAGGAGCTGCAGGAGGGTATCGTTGGCTTCGAGGATCCTGCCCTCGAGGTCCGAGACCGCGATCCCGACGATCCCGGAATCGGCGAGCCGGCGGAATCGGGTCTCGCTGGCGCGCAGGGCCCCGGCCCGCTGCCGGCAGGCATCGAGGCGGGCCCGGACCCGCGTCACCAGCTCGAGGGCCGAGAAGGGCTTCAGCAGGTAGTCGTCTGCACCCGCCTCGAGCCCTTCGAGGACCGCCGCCTCTCCGGCGCGGGCCGAGAGCAGGATCACCGGTACCTGTCGCAGCTGGACCGAGGAACGCAGGGTCCGGAGCAGGGTGAAGCCGTCCATCTTCGGCATCATCACATCGCACAGGACCAGGTCGGGGGGCGCCGCCTGGATGCGGGCCAGGGCGGCAGCTCCGTCGGGGACCGACTCGACGTTCCAGTGCCGACCCAGGAGGGCGACCAGGTAGGACCTCATGTCGGCGTTGTCGTCGACGACCAGGACCCGTTCGCGTCCGGCGCCTTCCGGCCCCGCCGGGGCGCCTTCGGGCAAGGGCGGAGAGGGCTCAAGGGAGAGCCAGGCCGAGGCCTCCAGGACGCTCCCTTCGACTCCGGGATCCGGTACCTCGCGGCTCGGGATGGCGATGTCCCCGGGCGGGAGGTGGGCGGTCCCGAGCGGGATCGAGACCGTGAAGGTGCTGCCCCGCCCGGGCGTGCTCTCGACCCGGACTGCGCCGCCGTGAAGCTCCGCGAGCTCCTTCACGAAGGCGAGTCCGATGCCGGTACCCTCGAAGCTCCGGCCCTCGGCTCCATCCACGCGGTGGAAGCGCTCGAAGACGCGCCCGAGCTCGGACTCCGGGATCCCGGTACCGGTGTCGTGGACCGAGAGCTCGACCGTGCTCCCGGATCGGGTCAGGCGAACCTCGATCCGGCCTTGCTTGGTGAATTTGAAAGCGTTCGAGAGAAGGTTGGAGACGATCTTCTCCCAGTGAAGGCGGTCGACGAAAACGGGCTCGTCCAGCTCCGGGCAATCGACGACCAGTTCCATCCCGGCCGACTCGACGAGCGACTGGAACGACCCGGCGAGTCCCACCGTCACCCCGGCCAGGTCGGTCGCCTCGAAGCGGGAGCGGAGGCGGCCGCTCTCGAGGCGGGAGAAGTCCAGCAGGTTGTTGACGAGCCGCAGGAGACGCTGGGCATTGCGATGGACCGAGGTCAGGGCCGCGCCTTCGAGGGGGGCTCCCAGGCGCAGCGCCTCCTCGAGGGGAGCCAGGATCAAGGTCAGGGGAGTGCGGAACTCGTGGCTCACATTGCTGAAGAACGCCGTCTTGGCGATGTCGAGCTCGCCGAGCCTGGCATTGGCCGCCCGGAGCTCCCGGTTGGCCTCGGCCAGCTCCTGGCTACGCCGGAGGACTTCGCGCTCCATCTCCCGGGTCCGCCCACGGAGCTCCTCGCCGAGCTCCGTCGCCTGGACCAGTTCGGTCACGTCCTCGACCCGGTGCAGGAGATAGCGGATCTCGCCGGACGGCGAGAGCACGGGGATGTTCCTCGGGCTCCAGTACCGGGTCTGGAAGCTGCCGTCCGGCCCTCGGATGTCGTAGCGCTGGACCGCCATCGTGTCGGGTTCCCGGCTCGCCAGCACGCGCTCGAGCGAGGCGCGGAGGTTTCGCGATCCCGTGGCGTCCGGGTCGTCCGGATTGTCCGGGAAGACCTCGAAGAGCGGACGGCCGATCGTGGCCTCTCGGGTCGTGTGGGTGGCGGCGAGGCGGGCATCGGTGGCGGCCACCATGGTGAAGCGGGGAGCATCGGGGAGGAGGACCAGCAGCACTTCGGGGGAGGCCTCGAACACGAGACGCAGATCGCGGTCGAACGCCAGGTCGATCCCGGGATCCTCAGGCGGTCGAGTGGTGTCCGGCATGTCGGGTGGAAGGCCTTCCGCCGGCTCGCAACGTAGCCTGTCCGGGGCCGTCCGGAGAATCGCGGGACGGGCGGCCACGGTCGCGGTTCCCGGCCGGCCCGCCGAGGCCCGGCTCGCGTTCGGTCGTCCGGCATCCGTGCCACACTCCCGCGGTCGGGAGGCGCGGTGGACGGGACGACGGGGATGGGTTCCAGGGGCTGGCTGAAGATCGAACCCGTCTATTCGCGCCGGGTCAATTTCGCGCTGCAGCAGAACTGCGTCCCGGTGGTCCGCTCGCTGGCGATCCGCAATACCGAGCCCCGGCCGATCGAGGACCTGGCCATCGCGCTGCGGGTCGAACCCTCGGCCTCGGCCCCGAGCCGGAGGTCCCTGGCCCGCATCGACGCCGAGGCCACCCACCACCTCGTCGACCTGGACCTGGCGATCCCTGCCGGCGAGCTGGCCGACCGGACCGAACGGCTGGAGGCCGAGCTCCGGGTCGAGGCCCGCGATGCCACCGGGGAGCTGCTCGGGTCCGGTCGCTGGCCGCTCTCGCTGCTCGCCTACGACGAGTGGGGCGGTGCCCGCGAGCTCCCCGAGATGCTGGCGGCCTTCGTGCTGCCGAACCACCCGGCCCTGCCTCCCTGGCTGAGGGAAGCTGCCCATCGGCTGGAGGAGGCGACCGGCTCGGGGGCCCTGGACGGGTACCAGGCGAAGGATCCGGGAAGGGTCCTGGCGATCGCCCGGGCCCTCTACCAGGCGCTCGCGGCACGGGAGCTCACCTATGCCAACCCGCCCGCCAGCTTCGAGGCCGAGGGGCAGCGGATCCGGACCCCGGACCGGGTCTTCGGCGAGGGCCTGGCCACCTGCCTCGACCTGGCGGTCCTCTACGCGGCCGGGCTGGAGCAGGCGGGCCTGCACCCGGTGCTGCTGGTGGTCGAGGGCCACGCCATGGCCGGGGTCTGGCTCCATGAGGAGACCTTCCCGGAGACCGCGGTGCTCGACGATCCGGCCCGGGTGCGCAAGCGGGTCCGGGCGGGGCATCTCATGGTGGTCGACCCCACGGCCGCGGCCCACTCGGCCCGACCCGGGTGGGAGGCGGCGGTGGCCGCCGCCGAGCGCCGTCTGGAGGAGCCGGGCGAGCTCTTCGTGGCGTTGGACGTGATCGCGGCCCGGCGGCGGGGGATCCGGCCGCTGCCGTCGCGGGTGACCGGGGACGGGGCGACGGTGCTGCTGGTCGAGGCGGCGCCGGGGCCGGGGCCGGGGCCGTCCGGGCCGTCCGGGTCGGGAGCCCGGATCCCGACGCCCGGCTCACCGGGAGGGACCGTCCCGGCAGGGACGACCGGCGTCCCGGCGAGAGGTCCCGAGGCTCCGCCCGCGGAACCCCTGCCGGCCCGCCTGGAACGCTGGAAGACCCGCCTGCTCGACCTGAGCCTCAGGAACCGCCTGCTCTCGCTCAAGGCCGGGGCCTCGGTGCTCCCGGTCCTGGTGCCCGGGATGGTCGAGGGAGAGGCGGGTCCCGGGGCCCAGGGAAACCCGTCCCGCCGGATCGGTCTCGCCCGCATCGAGGACCGCCTGGCTTCGTCGACCGGCCTCTGGGTGAGGCCTCGCCCCGAGGTCCTCGAAGGCGAGGACCCCAGGGACCAGGAGAAACTCCGGGAACGCGCCGGCGCCGACCCGATCGAGGCCCTGGTGGCCGACGGCCTGGGGCGCGACCGGCTCCATCTCGACCTCTCCCCGGAGGACGTCGACCGCCGCCTGGTGGAGCTGTTCCGGGCCGAGCGCACGGCGCGGGAGGAAGGCGGGGTCGCCACCCTGCACCTGGCGCTGGGTACTCTCGTCTGGTACGAGTCCCCGGCTGCCGCCGAGCCCCGGCGCGCCCCCCTGCTGCTCCTGCCGGTGGAACTGGAACGGGCCACCGCCCGCGACCCCTTCCGCCTGGTGCGCCGGGACGACGAGCCGGTGGTGAACCGCACCCTGCTCGAGAAGCTCGAGCGCGAGCACGGGATCCGGGTCGAGGGCCTCGATCCCCTGCCGGAGGACGACGCCGGCGTGGACGTGGCCGCGGTGCTCGCCCGCTTCGAGGCCCAGATCCTCGACCTGCCGCGCTGGGAGGTCCGCCCCGAGGCCTGGCTCGCCCAGCTCTCCTTCACCAAGTTCCTGATGTGGCGGGACCTCCAGCACCGGGCCGGGGAGCTGCTCGAGTGTCCGCTGGTCCGGCACCTGGTGGAGACCCCGGAGGCCGCCTTCCCCGACCCCGGAGGCTGGCCGGCGGAAGGCGAACTCGACACCCGGGTGCTCCCCCAGCGGTTCCCCTGTCCCATGGACGCCGACAGCTCGCAGCTGGCGGCCATCGTCTCGGCCTCCGAGGGCAAGACCTTCGTGCTCGAGGGGCCGCCCGGGACCGGCAAGTCCCAGACCATCACCAACCTGATCGCGGGCGCCCTGGGAGCCGGGAAGAGCGTGCTCTTCGTCTCCGAGAAGATGGCCGCCCTCGAGGTGGTCCACCGGCGCCTGGTCGCGATCGGCCTCGGTCCCTTCTGCCTGGAGCTCCACTCCCAGAAGGCGCAGAAGCGGGCGGTGCTCGACCAGCTCCGGGCGGCGCTGGAGACGGCCGAACGCTCCCCAGCGGAGACCTGGGAACGCCGCACCGCCGAGCTGACGGAGCTGCGCACCGAGCTGAACGAGGTGGTGGCGGCCCTGCATGCCGAGCGGCCGTGCGGGTACTCGGTGCACGCCCTGGCGGGGATCGCCTCCGGGCTGCGGGACGCACCGGGGGTTCCGCCCGATCCCGACTCGGATCGATGCCTGGACCGGGGCCGGGTGGAAGCTCGCACCGCCCTCCTCGCCGAGCTGGCGGAGGCCGCGGTCGAGGTCCCCGATCCGGCCGGGCATGCCTTCCGGGCGGTGCGGCGGGCCCGCTGGGAGCCTGGGCTGGCGCGCCGGGTGGAGGCGGCGGCGGCCCGGCTGGGTCCGGCGGCAGAGCGGCTCGCACAGGCGGCCGGGAACCTGGACGGCCTCCTCGAGGGGACGGGGTGGCCCTGGTCCCTGGCCGCGATCCGGGCCCTGGTAGCGCTGGTCCGCAGCCTGCTCGCCTCGCCCCGGCCCAGCGGGGAGCTCGTCCGGGAGCCGGATCTCGCCGGCATCGAGCACCGGGTCGGGGAACTCCTGCGCTCCGGCCGGGAGCTCTCGGCCCTGCGCGGCGTGCTGGGGAGCACCTACCGCCTGGCGGAGCTGGCGGAACTCGACCTGGCGCGCCTGGAGGTCGCCTTCGCGACCGCCGCCGACCGCTTTCTCCTGGTCCGTTGGTGGCTGCTCCGGGGTCCCCGGGCCGAACTCAGGACCGTCTTCAAGGACCCGGCCCGGCCCGAGCCCGAGGCGGTCGAAGCCCTGCGGGAGCTGCGCTCCGCCCGGGACCTGGTGCGCCGGAGCGCCGAGGTCGCGGGCCTCGTTTCCGGTCTCGGCCCGCTCCTCTCGGGGTGGCTCGACGGGATCCACACCGACTGGGAAGGCCTGGAAGAGCGCTTCGAGTGGCTGCTCGGGTTCCGGCGACACCTGGACGCCCTGGGCGACCTGGTGGAGGACGGGGACCGGCTCCGAGCCGCCCTGTCGGACCTGGCGGGTCCGCGCCTCGACGAGTTGGCCGAGGGTCGTCCCCTGGGGAAGGCTGCCCGCGCCCTGCTGGCAGCCAGCGAGGAGTTCGAGCCGGGACTCGCCGCCGCGGTCGGGGACCTCGACCTCGACCCGGAGCTGGCCTTCGGTCCCGAGGACGAGCCGGGGTTCGCGGCGCGGGTGCGGGGGCGCCTGGAGCGCTGGGGCGCGGAGGCGAGCGCGCTCCGGGCCTGGGTCGGCTGCCGGGAAGCGGCGGGGCGCCTCGAGGCCGACGGGCTCGGCCCCCTGGTCGAGGCCTGGGAGGAGGGCCGCCTGGCGCGCCACGAGCTGGTCCCGAGCTACCGGCGCCACGCCGCCGAACACTTGCTCGAAGGGATCGTGGCCGGGGACGAACGCCTCCGGACCTTCCGGGGGGATCGCCACGGCAAGCGCATCGAACGCTTCCGGGCGCTCGACCGCGAGGTGGTGGAACTCGCCGGCCGCGAGGTCCGCTCCCGGCTCGCCTCCCGGGTGCCGCGCCTCGCCGACTCCGGGAGCCGCGACTCCGAGCTCGGGATCCTCTCCCGCGAGCTCCAGAAGCAGCGCCGCCACCTGGCGCTCCGCTCGCTGTTCCAGAAGATCCCCGAGCTGCTGCGCAAGCTGGCGCCCTGCATGCTGATGAGCCCCCTGTCGGTGGCCCAGTACCTGGATCCCGCCTTCCCCGGCTTCGACCTGGTGGTCTTCGACGAGGCCAGCCAGATCCCGGTCTGGGACGCCATCGGCGCCATGGCCCGGGGCCGGCAGGTGGTGGTGGTGGGCGACTCCCGGCAGCTGCCGCCGACGAGCTTCTTCTCCAAGGCCGATCTCGAGGACGGCGCCAGCGAGGACGACGTGGAGGACCTGGAGAGCGTGCTCGACGAGTGCAAGGCCTCGCGGGTGCCGACCCTCGACCTCCGCTGGCACTACCGGAGCCGGCACGAGAGCCTGATCGCGTTCTCGAATGCCACCTACTACCGGGGGCGGCTGGTGACCTTCCCCTCGCCCGATGCCGGGGACCGCAGTCGAGGGGTGCGCTGGATCGACGTCCCCGGCGGGGTGTACGACCGCAGCGGCTCCCGCACCAACCGGGCGGAGGCCGAGGCCCTGGTGGCCGAGCTGGTGAGGCGGCTCCGGGAGGACCGGTCCGGCCGCTCGAGCTACGGGGTCGTGACCTTCGGCCTTCCCCAGGCGACCTTGATGGAGGACCTGCTCGACGAGGCCCGCAGGCGCCATCCCGAGATCGAGGCGCGCTTCGATCCGGACCTCCCGGAGCCGGTCTTCGTGAAGAACCTGGAGAACGTCCAGGGCGACGAGCGCGACGTGATGCTCTTCTCGGTGGGCTACGGCCCGGACGCCCAGGGGTACGTGTCGATGAACTTCGGACCGCTCAACCGCCAGGGCGGCGAGCGGCGCCTGAACGTGGCGGTGACCCGGGCCCGGGAGGAACTGCTGGTCTTCTCGACCCTCAGGCCCGAGCAGATCGACCTGTCGCGCACCCGGGCCGTGGGCGTCGACCACCTGAAGCGGTTCCTCGACTACGCGGCCCGGGGGACCCGGGCCATCGACGAGGCGGTCTCGCTGCCGCCCGACCGGGATTTCGATTCGCCCTTCGAGGAGGCGGTGTTCGCGGCGCTGCGGGAGCGGGGCCACGGGCTCGACATCCAGGTGGGGGCATCGGTCTTCCGGATCGACATGGCGGTCCGCGACCCCGGGGCGCCAGGCCGCTACCTGCTGGGGATCGAATGCGACGGCGCCACCTACCACTCGGCGGCCACCGCCCGCGACCGGGACCGGCTGCGCGCCGAGGTGCTGGGAAGGCTCGGTTGGCGGCTGCACCGGATCTGGAGCACCGACTGGTGGCAGGACCCCGAGCGGGAGGTGCGCCGGGTGGAGGAGGCGATCGAGGCGGCGCGGCAGGCGTTGGTCACCCCGGTGCCGGAGTCCGAGCCGGGGACGGCGACGGAGGTCGGGCTGCCGGTCGGCCCTGGAGCCAAGGGGCCGGGAGCGGATCCGGCTGCGAGCGGTGACCCGGATCGACCCCGGTACACGGCCTGGTTCCCGGAGCGGGCGCCATGCAAGGTGGAAGACCTCTACTCCCGAGGTTCCGACCGGGCCCTGGCCGAAGCGCTCGCTGCCCTGGTGGCGGTCGAGGGGCCGGTGTTGCTGGATCGGGCCGCCCGGATGTTGGTGCGCTCCGCGGGCCTGGGGAAGCTCACCGCCAAGGCGCTCCGCCGGGTGGAAGGCCTGGTGCCGCGGGCCGGGGTGCAGGCGGTGGAAGACGACGGGGAGACGGTGCTCTGGCCGGTGGGCCGGGATCCGGCGGCGTTCTCGGGGTTCCGCGGTCCCGGGGGGGAGGGGGCGGCCCGGGGGCTCGAGGAGGTCCCGCTGGTCGAGGTGGCCGAGGCGCTGGCGGTGGCGCTGGCGCGGGAGGTCTCGTTGCCGCGCGAGAGCCTCGCCCGCGAGGGGGCGCGGCTCCTGGGGATCGGCTTGCGGGGGGTCCGGGGTCGGGAGCGGATGGAGCGCGGCATTTCCCGGCTGGAGACCGCGGGGCGTCTGGTGGCGGAGGGCGAGCGGGTGCGCCTGCCGCGGCCGGGGGAAGGTCGGTAGCCGCGGACCTCGGTCTCCGTACATCGGTCGCTGCCTTGACCCTGTCCCGGGGATCGTGTTCGGCTGGGAGCGTGATTCCCTCGGTCGCGGGTGCGCGGTGGCAGCCTTCCCCTCGTGACGCGATCGCGTTCCTGCTGATGGGGTGGGTCCTCGCCCTGGGCGGCTGCGGCGGGTTCTCCTCGGGCGGGCCTCCCGGGCTGGAGCCGCCGGGGATCCCGGACTTCACCCGGCCCGAGCACCAGGGCGCGGTCAAGGGGACGCTCCGGATCGAGGAGGGGTTCGCAGCCGAGTTCCTGGCCAGCCTGCCGGCGGGGCGACGGAGTCCGGACGAGAAGGCGGCCACCCTGGGGGACCTCTTCCAGAAGGTGAAGGTCGAGTTCGCCGGGGTGCGGCGGCGGCGGCTGGCGGCGCTGGCCCGGGACGGAGCGTTCGCGGCCGAGGAGCTGCCCGACGGCGAGTACCGGGCCTCGGTGCTGCTGGACGATCGGCTGCTGGTGGCGTTCCCGGTCCCGGTGCAGATGCGGGAGACCACCGAGGTGAAGATCCAGGTGGTGGGCTTCGACCGGGCGGACCTGGACCGGGACGGGAGTCGTACCGATCTGGCCGTCGAGGTCGACGTGGCCACCGGGCCCGGAGGGGCGCGGCGGACCCGTCGGATCGCCGCCGACGGCTCGGTGCGGACTCGGCTCGCCAACGGCGGCACCGACTACCTGCTCCCGGGAGGCGTGGTGCGGAGGGAGCAGCCGGGGAGGGGGGCGACCTTCCATCGGGACCACGACCTCGACGGGATCCTGGACGAGGACGATCCCGACTTCCGTCGGGTGCGGTCCAAGGTGACGCCGGTCTCGGACGACGACCTGCTGGCCGGGCGGGCCTTCCCTCCCTTGATCCGGGAGGCGAAGGTCACCGGGCTCTACGGGGCGGAGCGGATCGCCGATGTGGCGGAGGTCACCGCCGAGCTGGCCCAGGATTTCGCAGGGGCGCCTCTCGAGGTCGTGGCGCGGTTCTACGGGGAGGACGGGACCCACTGGAGCCTGCCGCTCCGGGACGACGGCGGCAGCGCGGACACCCTCCCCGAATGGCCGGGCCACCAGCCCAGTGGGGACGATACCCTGGGGGACGGCGTCTACCGGCACCTGGTGCCGATTGACAGCACGACCGAGGCACTGATATACAACCGGCAGGTCGTCGTCGAGGCGGTCGATCCCGAGGGCCGCCGCAGCAACCGGTTCAGCTTCGTCCTGTACCAGTCTCCTGCGGGTCGGACCGCGGGAACGACCGTCCCGAACCATGCGGAGCACGACTGGTCCCTCGTCCGAGAGGTCGAGGTCCAGGCGCAGCCCGGTCGATCCGGAGCCGAGGTCTTCGCCCGCATCCAGGCGGGAGGCGACCTCGGGGGCGCCGTCGCCACTCTGGTCGGACCCGGGAGCTTCCGCAGGGTGTTCGCCCCGGAGTCCGGGTCGGGCGCCCCGGGCGGTTTCGCCTGGGTCGCCGGACCAGCACCCCTGGTCGACCGGGGTACCTTCTACGTGATCCTGGGGATCCCCGGGGAACGGGTCTTCTACGCAGGCCGGTTCCTCGAGGCGCCCCAGGGAGGAAGACCACCGCGGACGGGTGGCTGAGTGGTCGAAGGCACACGGCTGGAAACCGTGGAACGTGAAAGCGTTCGAGGGTTCGAACCCCTCCCCGTCCGCCATTGCTCACGGGGGGGCCCCCCCCGGACCGCACGGGAGATCCGGGCCGTGACAGGGTCACGGCCCGAACCTCCCGTTGCAGCCCTGCGGGCTGCGACGGCTTGATTTGGGGGGACGACCCCCCAAACCCCCCGGCTTCGAGGCGACCCAGGGTCCGCTCGAGATCTCGCGACCGTCAGGCTTCGCCTGCCAGCAGCGCCGCTGCCATGGCGAGCTTGTGGTCCTTCTGCCAGGGGGGTCCCAGGGTTGCGCCGGCCCGTCTCAGCAGGGCCTCGAGCGAGGCGGGGGCGAGGGCCTCGGCGGCTTGGGCCAGGACCTTCTGCGGGTCGTACCAGTGGACCTGCCAGCCCCGGGTAGCGGCGGCCTCCGCCATGATCCTGCGGTACATGACCCAATCGGCGACGCACATGGCCCGGTAGTCGGTGATGCGCTCGGCCACGGTGCCGGGGAGCGTCTGGAGACGGCGCAGAGCGATCCCGGCGATGGGTACCGCGAGCGAGCCTTCCAACCGATCGAGGGCGGTGGCCACCGCCCGTTCCGCCGAGGATTCGACGTCTCGCACCAGGGCGACCGCCTCTTCGATCGGCAGCTTCTGGCCCTCATGGTGGTGGGGCATGCAGGGAATTCCGGGCTCGACCAGCTCGATCCGGCGCCGGTCGAGGACCGTGCGCTCGGGGCCGACGGTCACCAGCACCGCCCACCCGGCATGGTCGGAGACTCCCACCCAGGCGCCAGTCGAAGTCGAAGTCGAAGTCGTCACCAGGTAGCCTCCCGGACCTGTCGCGCATGGTAGCCCCCGAAAGATGCGCTCCAGGGCCGATTCGTGTTATCAACATGCCCTGGAACCCGGATCGAGACCGGAAAGAGGGGATCCGATATGGCCAAGAAGATCGTCGCACCCGCCAAGTCGCCTGCGACCTCCGAGGCCGGGGGCGTCGCCGAGGCCACCCCCGCCGTGAAGAAGACCGCCGCCAAGAAGGCGCCCGCTGCCAAGAAGGCGCCGGCCGCTGCGGCCGCCGCGGGCACCACCGCCAGCTCGCCCGAGAAGCTGCTGGCACAGCTCGCCAAGCTCGAGGCCCGCCTCGAGGAGGCCAAGGCCGAGGGCGCCGAGGTCAAGCGCCAGGTCAAGGACATCGCCCGCCTCCAGAAGAGCGTGGACAAGTCCGCCGAGGAGCTCGAGAACTTCAAGGACTGGACCCGCAGCTACTTCGACGACATCAAGGAACAGTTCAACCGCATCACCAAGGACGCGACCGGCGGCAAGAAGGGCGGCGACGACCTCGCCAAGGCCCTGACCCGGCTCGACCAGCTCGAGACCAAGCTCGCCCAGCTGGCTTCCGCTCCCGCCCCGGCCGGAGCCAAGGGTGCCGCCGCCGGCAAGGATGCGCTCCGGCTCGGCCAGCAGCTCGACGAGGTGCGCCAGTGGGTCGACGGCTCGCTGCGCGAGGCCTATGCCCAGATCGAGCGGCTGCGGGACGACCTCCGGTCGGCTCGCCAGGGTCTCGACCAGATGCGGGGCGGGTGGGCCCCCGTCGGCTGGACCGACGGACCTCCCAGCGTCCTCTGATCCCCCCGGATCGCGGCGTCGACGGTCGCGGGCGTGTCCCTCGCAGGGGGACGCGCCCGCGTCCCGATCGGACCAGCCCCCCGGCCGAAGCCGGCGGGCTCGACGAGCTGCTGGCGAGGTTCCGGCGAGGGCTGACCGAGAAGGGCCTCAAGTACACCCGGCCCCGCGAGGTGATCCTCGGGGTTCTCGCCGGGATCGAGGGCCATGTCTCGGCCGAGGAGCTCTTCGACGCGGTGCGGAAGGTCGAACCCTCCATCGGTTTCGCCACCGTCCACCGGACGCTTCGCCTGCTTGCGGATTCGGGCTTCGTCCACGAGCACAGCTTCGGGGAACGTCACCGCCGCTACGAGCTCGCCGACCGCCGCGAACACCATGACCACCTGATCTGCACCCGCTGCCGCCGGATCGTCGAGTTCGAGGAGCCCCGGATCGAGGCGCTCCAGGACGAGGTGGCGGCTCGTCACGGGTTCCGGATCACCGACCACCGGCTCGACCTGTTCGGGATCTGCGTGACCTGCATGGCGGCCGAAACGCGCCCCCGCCGCAGGGACCGGTAGGCGCCCGACGCACTAGGCGGGGTTCGACGGCTCTCCGAGCGGCTCCAGGTGGACCTGGGCCGTGACCACCCGGGGCTCGAGCTCCCGGGCCCAGGCCTCGACCTCGTGGGCCACCCGGTGGGCCTGCTCGAGCGACGTCCCGCCGGCCAGCCGAACGTCGATCTCCAGGTTCAGCGCGCTGCCGGCCAGGTGGGCCCGCACCACTTCCACCTCGAGGGGCTCCCGGTAGTTCTTCGCCCGCTCCGCCAGGCCGGCCTTCAGGTCCCCGATCTCCGGTTCCCGGTCGAGCAGCACGTCCAGGTTCTGGGTCACGGTGTCCCAGGCGAGCTGCAGGATCATCCCCGCGATCACCACCGCCGCCAGCGGGTCGAGCATGGGCATCCCGGCCTGCGCCCCCAGGATCCCCGCCAGGGCCGCGATCGAGGACAGCGCGTCGCTGCGGTGGTCGCGCGCCAGGGCCTGCACCGCGGGCGAGCGGGTCCTCTTCCACTCCCGGTCGGCGTGCCGGAACATGGCTTCCTTGGCGAGGCACGACCCGATCGCGATCGGTGCCGCCATCGCCTCGGGAGCGACCAGCGCGGCGCCCATCAGGGACCGGCCCGCGGCCCGGAGCAGGATCCAGGCCGCCCAAGCCATGACCAGGCCCACCACCAGTGCCGCCAGGTTCTCATGGGCACCGTGCCCGAAGGGGTGGTCCCGGTCCGGGGGGTCGCCCCCGAACCGGGCGCCGACCGCTCCGATCACCGAGTTGACCACGTCGGTGAAGGAGTGGAGCCCGTCCGCGAACAGAGCCTGGGATCCGGCCATGAGGCCGACCCCGGTCTTGGCGACCGCCAGCAGCAGGTTCCCGGCGAGTGCCACCTGGATGGCGGAGAAGGGCATGTCCACGTCCCTAGCCTAGACCGGTCAGAGCCTGAGGGGATTTCCCTGGCGTCGGCCCGAGAGCGACCCAGCGCCCCGACTGCAAGGCGATCGACGAAGCGGGCAGCGGATCCTGCCTGCGAGGAGAGCGCTGCCGCAGGCGGGGATGATGGGGCGCCCGCATTCCGTCGAGGCTCCACTGGAGCCTCTCGGACCTGCGAAGCCAGCCGGGGAAATCCCCTCAGGCTCTCAGGGCGATGGGATACGCTCCGGGCGCCAGGAGGCGGAGGCATG
This sequence comes from uncultured bacterium, assembly GCA_964403795.1. Classification (GTDB taxonomy): domain Bacteria; phylum Muiribacteriota; class UBA6191; order CAZXTJ01; family CAYOHP01; genus CAYOHP01. The sequence goes on from CAYOHP010000010.1 coordinate 67,540, forward strand.
GCGCAGGGTCCGGGAACGGTACCGACGGCTGGGGGCGTGGTTGCCGCCTTCCCTCGGCTGCTGATCGCGCTGGTTCTCTTCGCCTCGGGGTGCGGGAGCGCACCCAAGCCGGAAGCGGCCGGCGACAAGGAGCGGCGCGAGGCCCTGGCCCAGGCGCCCCAGCCCACCCCGGCGGCCCGCACCCTCCAGTTCGATCCCGGGAACCGTGCCCACCTCGCCGCCGTCTACTGTCGCCTCTCGGGCGGCGACAACACGGTGCTGGCGGAGTACGCCATGGTCGACGAGCGTGGCCTCCCGGACGCGGCCAGGATGTCGGCGTACCAGGCGGCGATCGGGGCCCTGGCCCGCCGCCCCGGCGAATGGGAGAAGTTCCTGGCCGACTCCGGGAAGTGCGCCGCCGCGATCCGCGCCGGGCAGCGATGAGGCCCGGACCGGATCCGGCCGTACCCGGGGCAGCCGCCCCCGGACCCGACGGGCCAGGGCCTGCCGACGGGGACGAGGCCGGTGACTGGCCCAAGGTGGCCGTCGACCTCGAGATCCCCGAGCTGGTCGCCCTGGTCGAGGAGCTGGCCGCTTCCCGGGCGGGTCGCCTCGCCCTGCCGCGGCGCCCCTTCGCCGAGCCGGCCGCCGCCCTCGACGAGATGGACCGGATCTGGCACTGCCGCCGGGCCCGGGCCCAGAAGGGGAACTTCCGGTTCGCCTGCACCGCGGCGGTCGAGGACGTGGCCCGGTCGCGGACTCCGGGGATGGCGCTGCCGGCCGAAGTGCTGTTGGCGGTGCGGGACGGGGCCGAGGCCGCCCTCGACGCCAAGAAGCAGATCCGCGGCGAGACCCGGGGCTTCGAGCGCTTCGCCCTGGAGGTCGAGGCCCTCGACGACCTGGCACCCTTCCGGCAGGCCTGCGCCCGCGTTTTCGACCAGCGGGGCCACGTCAAGGACAGCGCCTCGCCTGCCCTCGCCGGCATCCGGCGCGACCAGAAGCGGATCGAGGAGGAGATCGAGCGGGAACTCGATCGCATCGTGAAGGGGCCGAGCCGCCGCTTCCTCTCCGACGAGTTCTCGACCCGGCGCGACGGGCGCTGGGTGGTGCCGCTGGCCGCCAACTACAAGGGGCGGATCCCGGGCCTGGTGGTGGGGGCCTCCTCGACCGGGAACACGCTCTACGTCGAGCCCTTCCGGGTGGTCGAGCTGTCGAACGACCTGCGGGCCGCGGAGGCCGCCGAGGTGGCCGAGATCCAGCGCATCCTGGAGGAGCTGACCGGGATCCTGGGCCGCCTGGCAGGCGAGGCCGAGTCCATGGTCCGGCTCATGGCCGAGCTCGACTCCCTGCACGCACGCGCCGCCTTCGCCGACCGCTACCGCTGCCAGTCCATCGAGCTGGCCCGGGACGCCGGGGTACGCCTCTCCGGCGCCCGCCACCTGCTGCTCGGCGAAGCCTGCATCGGGATCGACCTCGAGATGCCCCGGGGGAAGCTGGTGTTGGTGCTCTCGGGCGCCAACGCCGGAGGCAAGACGGTGAGCCTGAAGATCCTGGGGAGCCTCACCTGGCTCGCCGCCTCGGGCTACCAGGTGCCGGTGGAGGAAGGCGGGGAGCTGCCCTTCCCGGGCGGGTGGTGGTGCGTGATCGGCGACGAGCAGAGCCTGGCCAACCAGCTCTCGTCGTTCTCCTCGCATGCCAAGAGCGTGGGCGAGGTGCTGGCAGGGGCCGCCCCCGGGGAATTGGTCCTGCTCGACGAGCTGATGAGCGGCACCGATCCCGAGGAAGGCGCGGCCATGGCCGTCGAGGTGCTCCTGGAGCTTGCCCGCCGCGGGACCCGCACCGTGGTCACCACCCACTACGGGACGGTGAAGACGCTGGCCGGCGAACAGGAGGCCTTCCTCAACGCCTCGGTCGAGTTCGACACCGAGGCCCTGGCTCCGACCTTCCGGGTGGTGACCGGGACTCCGGGGGCGAGCCGCGGCTTCGAGATTGCCACCCGCTTCGGGCTGCCCCGGCCGCTGGTCGAGCACGCCCGGATCCGGCTCGGGCCGGAGCGGGTGCGCATGGCCGCGCTGCTCGACCAGCTGGAGACCGACCGGCTCGACCAGGCGATGGCGCTCGACGAGGCCCGGAAGCTCCGGGACGAGCTGGCCGAGGCCCGCTCCGAGCTCGCCCGCCGGGAGCGCGAGTTCCGGACCGAGGTCCACGAGGCGGCGGTGGAGCGGGCCCAGCGCCTCGAACACGAGCTCACCGCTTTGCGGCGCCAGGTGCTCGACGCCATCGAGGCCGGCCGGCTCGACGAGGCGGCGCGATCGGTCGAGTCCGGGGCCCAGGCGGCCCGGGAGGAGCCGCTCCCGGAGGCGCCTCCCCGGGAAGGCTGGGAGTCGCTCTCGGTGGGCGACCGCGTCCAGGTGGCCGGCTGGGGAGTGGTCGGGACCCTGGCCCAGTTCGACCGCGCCCGGGCCCGGGCCGTGGTCGCCTCCGGGGCCATGACGGTCGAGGTCGACGCCACCCGGCTCGAGCGGGTGGCCGGATCGGGGGCGGCCGGCGGGGCGTCGGGTACGGGCGCCGGGTCCGGGGGGGCGAAGGCGGCGAGCCGGCAGGGTGGTGGGGCCGGGCGGCCGCGCCGGAGCCCACCGCCGGCGGCGGGCGGGGAGGCCGACGAGGACCCGGGAGGCGAACCGGCCGTGGTGCGGCAGTCCATGCTGCTCGGACTCCGCACCGAGGAGGCCCGGGAGCGGCTGGAGGGCGACATCGACCAGGCCCTGGCGGACGGCCTCGACGGGATCCGCATCGTGCATGGGTTCGGCACCGGGGCGCTGCGCGGCATGGTCGAACGGCTGCTCAAGGAGCACCGGCTGGTGGTGCGCTTCCGGCCCGGGGGCGAGGCCGAGGGCGGCCGGGGCGCGACGGTGGCCTTCTTCCGCTGAGAGCCCCTCGGGCTCTGAAACTTTGACATCTCCGGGCCGCGTGGGTACGGTTGTTGCTCGACGAGGGGGGCTGCTCCAGGCCTCGGGATCGGCTTCCGATCCCGTTTCCGGGGCTGCCCGCGCCCAGAGAGGACCGCCCGTCCATGGTCAAGCTGCAGCTCCATCAGGCGCTCAAGCTGGCGCAGCAGCTGCGTCTCACCCCGCAGCTCCAGCTGGCGATGAAGATGCTCCAGCTCAACCAGATCGAGCTGGCGGAGCTGATCAAGCAGGAGGTCGAGAAGAACCCCCTCCTCGAGATCGTCGAGAAGGACGGCGACCCGCAGGTCATGAGCCAGAAGGCGCTCGAGACCCAGGACCCGGCCACGCCCCTGCCGACGGCCTCCGGGGGCGAGGATGCGGGCCCGGGCGGCGACGACGGGGGCGGCGAGCGCAACGACTTCGAGGACGCCTATTACAAGTACCTGCTCGACAACCAGGACTCCCAGTTCGCGGGCGCGGGCGCGGGCGGAGTGGTCTACCGGGACGCCGAGGACGAGACCAACCTCGAGGAGTACGTGGCGGCCCAGCGCAGCCTCACCGACCACCTGCTCGAGCAGCTCCGCATGCGGGGCTACACCGGGGACGAGAAGAAGGTGATCGAGTACCTGATCGCCAGTCTCGACCCCGCCGGCTACCTCCGGCTCGACGAGGAGCATGTGCTGGCGGTCCTGGGCATCGACGAGGACGTCCTCGACCAGTGCATCGGCAAACTCCAGACCTTCGATCCTCCGGGGGTCGGGGCCAGGAACCTCTCCGAGTGTCTGCTCCTCCAGTACGAGAGCCAGCCCGAGGTCGATCCCTTCGTGATGACGGTGATCCGCACCTATCTCGAGGAGCTCGCCGGCAACAAGATCCGCCAGATCGCGGCCCGCGAAGGGGTCGAGGTCGAGACCGTGCTCGAGGCCCGCGACGAGATCAAGAAGCTCGATCCCAAGCCCGGACTCCACTACGGCGGGGCCGCGGGCGGGGGCGAGACCGGCCGCTACGTGAAGCCCGACGTGCTGGTCCGCTACGACGAATCCAAGGAGGACCCGGCCGAGCGGATCCAGGTCGAGGTGATGGCCGGCGAGGTCCCGACCATCCGGATCAACAAGCTCTACGAGCAGATGCTGCGGACCGAACGGCTGGCCCCCAAGAAGACCATGTCCTACATCCGGGAGCGCCTCCAGGCGGCCAAGTTCGTCCAGGAGTCGATCATGCGCCGGCGGGAGACGATCGAGAAGGTGACCCGGCGGATCTTCCAGATCCAGGAGGGCTTCTTCGCCCACGGGGTCAAGGGCTTGAAGCCCCTGGTCCTCCGCGACGTGGCCGAGTTCTGCGGCCTGCATGAATCGACCGTGTCCCGGGTCACCAACTCGAAGTTCGTGCAGACCCCGCGGGGACTCTTCTCGCTCAAGTTCTTCTTCTCCTCGGGCACCACCACCGCCGACGGCGAGGACATCTCCTCGCTGCATGTGAAGAAGCTCATCAAGGAGCTGGTGGACGCCGAGAACCCCAAGAAGCCGCATTCCGACTCGAAGCTCCAGAAGGAGCTCGAGAAGCAGGGCGTGAAGATCGCCCGCCGGACCGTCGCCAAGTACCGCGAGGAACTCAACATCGCCAGCTCCTCCAAGCGACGCACGTTCGTCTAGGGTAGGTTTCCGGGTGCGGGTCGCCATTCTTCGCCCCGCCCGGAGTCGGAGCGGATCGCGAACGATGTCCTCCTGGTCCCGCCGGTCCCTGGGCCTGGCAGTGCTGCTGGCGGTCGCCCCCCCGGTGCCGGCGGATCCCTCGGGCTCTCGGACCTCGGCCGCCCCCGCGGGTCCCGCCTGGACCTTCGAGGAGGCGCTGGCGGTGGGTCTCGCCAAGGGGCGGGTGCCGCGCCGGCTGGCCAGCGAGCTCTCCGCCGCCCGCCACCTCTTCGGCAGGGTGGGAGGCCGCTTCCGCCCCGAGTTCGAGGCCGCCTTCTCCGACCAGGGGCGGCGCTCGCTCTCCGCCTCGAAGCGCCTGGCCGACGAGAGTCGGGTCTCGGTCTCGGTGGTCGACCCCGAGAACGACGGGGCCGGGAGCCGCTTCCAGTTCGACCTCTTCCTCCCGGTGTTCCGCACCCAGGCGCTCGAACTCGCCACCGCCGAGGCCAACTGGGAGGCCACCCGGCTCAGGAACCGCCAGGCAGAGGAGGACTTCCGGCTGGCGGTGGCCCGCGACTTCTACGACCTGTTACGGGCGCAGTCGGTGGTGGCGATCCGGACCCAGGCCGTGGAGCGCTGGGACCAGAACCTCGAGAGCGCCAAGTTCCGGGCCGACATCGGGGTGAAGTCCCGCCTCGACTTCTGGAACACCAAGGTCAACCAGGCCAACGCGGTCACCGACCGGATCCGCGCCGAACAGGCGGTGCGGGCGGCCATGGACCGGCTCGGCAACCGGCTCGGCATCCCCTTCGACGAGGTGCGTCCGGCCCGCGAAGAGTTGCGCTTCGAGCCCTTCGAGGGCTCCACGCCGACCGGGTGGACCCGCGCCGACCTGGAGGCCACCCGCCGCGAGGTCCGGCTCGCCGAGGCCAGCCTCGAGGCTGCCCGCCGGGCCGCCCGCGAGGACCTCACGGTCCGGGTGGGGGGCGACAAGACCGAGGGCGTCGCCGAGGAGCTCTCGGCCACCCTGACCTACCGCTTCCAGCTCGGCCGTCGCCCCCAGTGGCACGACCTCGAGATCGCCCGGGCCGCCAGGATCCAGACCGGCATCCGCTTCGAGCAGCAGGAGGCCGACATCGTCGCCGAGCAGCGCGAGGTGGCCCGGGATCTCGACGCCACCGCCCGCCAGATCGAGGTTTCCCGGGAGAGCCTCGAACTCGCCCGCCTGTCCTACGAGGCGAGCCGGGTCCAGTTCGAGGCCGGCCGCATCACCCAGATCGAGCTCCAGAACGCCCAGGACAAGCTGACCGAGGCCAACCGGGCCTACGAGAGCCTGATCATCGACTACAAGATCGCCCGCTTCCGGTGGCTGCGCGCCTACGGCCGGGAGATCGCACCGTGACCCCGCGCCCGTCGGCGGCGGCGCCCCGACGCACCCGGCTCCTCGCCCTGGCGGGGGCGGCCTCGATGTTGGGGATCGGTTGCGGGGCCGGTCCGCGGGTCGGCGTCCGGGCGCTCACCACCCGGGTCGAACGCGGCCCCTTCGAGCTCGCGGTGGTCGGCAAGGGGCGGGTGGTCCCGGCCGAGCAGACCATCGTCAGCTGTCCCCAGGGCTTCTGGGGGATCAAGGTCCTGGAGGTGGCGGCCGAGGGCACCCAGGTCTCGACCGGCGAGGTGGTGCTCACGCTGGACGCCGAGAGCATGCAGGACCGGCTCCGGCGTCAGCGGCGCCAGCTCGAGGGCACCCGACTGCAGCTCGCCAGCCTCGAGGCCCGCCACGGCAAGGACCTGTCGGCCAGCGAGACCAACCGCGAGAAGAAGCGCCTGGCCCTGGAGACCGCCGAGGAGAAGCTGGAGATCCTGCTCCGGGGGCCGCGCCAGGAGAAGGTGCGGGCCCAGGAGTTCATGGTCGAGGCCGGCGCGGCCTTCGAGGTCGACCGGCGGCGCAAGCTCGGCGAGGAGGAGCAGCTCCGCGATCGGGGCTTCACCAGCGAGCTCTCCTACCTCGACGCCCGGGGCGAGCTGGCCAAGGCCGAGCAACGGCGACAGGCGGCGGCCGCCGAGCTGGCCCTGCTCCGGGGCGGACCACGACGGGAGGAGCGGGACCGCCTGGAGGCGGAAGCCGCCATGATCCGGCTCGAGACGGCCCAGACCGAGAGCGCCCACGGCTCCAAGGCGGTGGTCCAGAAGCACGAGGCCGAGGAGAAGCGCCTGGAGGTGGCCAGCCGCGAAGGCGCGGTCTCCCGGGAGGACCGCCGGCTCGCCCGTACCGTGGTCCGGGCCACCTCCTCGGGTGCGGTGCTCCATTCCCTGAACGGTTCGGTGGGCAAGCGGGTCGACCAGGGCGAACTGCTCTGGTCGATGCAGGAGGTCCTCCGGGTGGCCCGGCTCGACGGTTTCGAGGTCGAGACCCGGATCTCGAGCCGCGACGTCGAGCGGGTGAGGATCGGAGCCGCGGCCGAACTCTTCCTGCCCTCGGCCCCCGGGGAGGCACTGCGCGGCAAGGTGGTCCGGGTCGGGAAGTTCGCGGTCCCGGTGGTCGGCGGCTCACCCGACGGACCCAAGGAGTTCGAGGTGGTCGTGGCGGTCGACGACGACCGCGGCCGCTTGCGCCCCAATCTCTCGGTCCGGGTCGCCATCCGGGTCGAGGCGATCCCCGACGGGTACCGGGTGGTCCGCGAGGCGCTGGCCTGCGGCGAGAGCGAGCTGCGGCCCGGGAGCGAGTGCCGCATGGAGGACCTCAGCGGGGCAGGCAGGACCGTGAGGCTGCGCCAGGTGGACGAGACCTGGGCCTACCTCGAAGGCGAGCCTCCCGGGGAGCTGGTCCGGATCGCGTCGGGGAGCGCTCCTTGAGCCGCTGCCGGCGACCCGGCATGACGCGGCCCATGACGCACCTTCCGACGCGGTCGCCCCGCTCGGTCCGCCTGGGCGCTCCGATGGTCCTGTCGGCGCTGCTCTTCGCCGCCCCCGGCTGCGGGACCGGGGACGGGATCGAGGGGCGCCCGGTGGTCCGGCCCGAGCGACGGGTCGTGGTCGAGTCCCTGCTCTTCGCGGGGCGGATCGAGCCGCTCTCCCGCAAGCCGGTGAAATCCCCCTTCGACTCGACCCTCCTCACCCGCATCCCCCACGGGACCAGGGTCTCGGCCGGCCAGGTGGTGGGCACCGTCGACGCCACCCCCCACCAGCGGGAGCTCGAGGTCCTGGAGGCCGACCGGGACCGGGCCGCGGGGGAGCTGGAGCTGGCCCGCCTGGAGGCTGCGGAGGAGGAATTCCGGGCCGCCCGCGACCTGGAGAAGGCCAGCCGGCGCCTGAGCCGCGCCAAGGTGGCCCTCGACGCGCTCCTGCGGGGTCGGGACCTGACCGGGATCCTCCGGCTGGAACGCTCGCTGGCGCTGGGCCGGAAGACCCTGGAGCGGGTACGCGACGAGCTCGCCCGCCAGCGACCCTTCGTCGAGAAGGGCTTCGTGAGTGCCGCCGAGATCCAGGACATGGAGGCCCGCATCGTCCAGCTGGAGCTCACCACCCGCCGCGAGGAGCAGGACCTGGCGGCGCTCCGCAAGGGGCCTCCCGAGGAGCGGGTGGCCGAGCGGCAGTTCGACCTGGCGGTGGCCCGGGAGGAGCTGGGGCGCACCCGGGTGGCGGTCGCCAGCCAGGTGCAGATCGCCAGGGCCAAGGTCGAACGCGCCGTGAAGCTGGTGGAGGAAGTCGACGAGCAGGTGGCGGACCGGCGCCGGCGGATCCTGGAGTGCGCCATGGTGGCACCGGTGGCCGGGACCTTCCTGGAGTCGACCGAGGAGGTCTGGGGCCTGAAGGCGGTGGTCGGCTCCCGGGCCTGGGCCATGCTGCCCGTGGGCTGGGTCGCCGAAGGCGGCGACTGCGAGGTGGTGTTCGCGGTGGGCGAGACCCACCTCGGGCTGGTGACCCTGGGACGCCGGATCCGTTTCCTCCCGGTGGCCGACCGTCGCCGCTGGTTCCCGGGCGAGATCCGCGAAGTCTCGCGGGTGGCCCGTTTCGATCCCGAGGACCCGGTGGGGGTGCGCTGGATGGAGGTGCGGGCCCGGATCCTGGTGCCTCCCTCGGAGTATGGGGCGGTCCGGCCCGGGTTGAACGCCGAGGTCGAACTCGGCGGGGAAGGCGGCGAGCCCGTCCTGGCGCTGCCGGCTGCCTGCCTGCTCGGGGGAGGGGTGCTCGGGCCCGACGGCGCCTGGCGCCCTGTGGAAGTCGGTCGCACGGGCGCAGCCGGGGTGCCCCTGGCTCTGCCGGGGGGGGCGCAGCCCGCCGCTGGCGAGGCCCTTGCGGCCGAGCCGCAGGCTCACACCGGTCTCGCCTGGGCCGAGATCGTCTCGGGTCTTCTCCCCGGCGAGCTCGTCCTCTCCGAGACCGGGGATTCCCGGCCCACCCGGGTCGAGGCCGCGGTCCGGGGCACCGTGGTCGAGACCTACGAGGAGAGCGGGACGCTCACCACCGAGCGGCCCGAGCTCCTCTACAACAACGCCGCCGAGGAGTGGCGTACCAAGGTCACCTGGATGATCGAGGAAGGCAGCGAGGTCGAGCCCGGGACGGTCTGCGTCAAGCTCGACCCCGGCGAGCTGGCCAACAGCCTGGAGGTCGTGGAGGAGGAACTCCGCATGGCCCAGGCGGAACTCGGCAAGGTCGAGGCCTCGGCCGGCTCCGATGCCGACGCCCGTCGGGCCGAGATCCAGGTGGCGGCCAGCCGCCTCCGCTTCCTGGAGGCGAACCGCGCCCTGGTGGCAGCCGGTCGCCCCGACCAGGAGAAGGCCAAGCTGGCGGCCAACCTGGCGGCCCTGGAGGTCGACGAGAAGGCGCTCTCGCAGAAGCTCGAGGTCACCCGCAAGATGGAGGGACAGGGATTCGCGGGAGCCCGCGAGACCGCCGAGCTGGAGGAGAAGTGGGAGAAGGCCCGGGCCGACGTCGAGGTGGCCCGGCTCGAACTGGAGCTGGCCCGGGCCGGCTCCACCGAGAGCGAGGTCTTCCTCGCCAAGGTCGACGTCGAGGATGCCCGCTCCGACCTCCACGGGCTGGAGGAGGGCCTCGCCCGCCAGGCCGAGCGCAGCCGCGTCCAGGTGGCGGCGGTGAAGTCCAAGGTCCTGACCAAGGAGAGGGAGATCGCCCGGCGCAAGGCCCAGCTCGAGGGCTTCGAGCTCAAGGCCTCCCGGGCCGGGGTGGTGGTCTACCAGAAGCACCGCCTCGATACCGGGGAGCTGGCCCCCTTCGAACCGGGATCCTTCGCCCGTCGGGGCGAGGCGATCGTGGCGGTCGCGGACCTGGCCAGGGCGCGGGTCGAGGGCCTGGTCAGCGAGGAGGTGGCCTGGCGGGTCGAACCCGGCCTACCGGCGCGGTTCTGGCAACCCGCCTTCCCCGAGGAGAAGTTCCCGGCCAAGGTGGTCGCCAAGGGGAACCTGCCGGAGGAACTCCCCGACAGCGGTGGGGAGCAGGGGCTCCGGGTGGAGCTCGAGGTCCTGGAGCAGGGGCCCCGGCTCCAGCCCGGGATGCAGGTCCGATTCGAGCTGGAGCTGGCCCGCCTCGAGAACCGGGTGCTGGTCCCCATCGATGCGGTGGAGGACCACGACGGCGAGACCCTGGTCCGGATGGCCGACGGGACCCGGCGCCGGGTCGTGGTGGCGGGCCGGGACTCCGGTCGGGTGGCTCTCGAGTCCGGGATCGAGGAAGGAGAGCGGGTTGTCGTCCCCTGAGGCCGGGAAACCGGTGGTGGCCGTGGAAGGGCTGGCGCGTTGGTTCCAGGCCGGCGACACCCGGGTCCACGCGCTCTGCGAGGTCGACTTCTCGGTGGCGCCCGGCGAGTTCGTCTCGGTCATGGGCCCTTCGGGCTCGGGCAAGTCGACGCTCCTCTACCTGCTCGGCTGCCTCGACCGGGCCTCGGCCGGGACGCTCCGGATCTGCGGGAGCGAACCGGCCCGTCTCGACGACGCCGGCCTTTCGGAGCTGCGCAAGCGGCGGATCGGGTTCGTGTTCCAGTCCTTCAACCTGCTGGCCCGCTGGTCGATCCTGGAGAACGTCCTCCTGCCGCTGCGCTACGCGGGGGTGGCCCGGACCGAGGCCCGGGACCGGGCCGTTGCCCTGCTCACCCGGGTGGGGCTCGCCGACCGCCTCCACCACCGGCCCACCGAGCTGTCCGGCGGGCAGTGCCAGCGGGCCGCCATCGCCCGGGCCCTGGCCAACGACCCGCCCCTGATCCTGGCCGACGAGCCGACCGGCAACCTCGACCAGGCGACCGGCAGGGAGGTCCTCTCGCTCTTCCACGAACTGGCGGCGGAAGGGCGCACCCTGGTCCTCGTCACCCACGACGAGCACCTGGCGGCGAGCACCTCCCGGATCCTGCGGATGCGGGACGGGCGCCTGGAGTCCGATCAGAGGCTGGCAGGCACCGGAGGAGAGGCGGGGTCCGGCGCGGGTCCCACCCCGGAGCCCGGGGACGGACCGCGGGCGCGGGCGGCGGTCGATCCATGAACGCCCTCGATCGGATCCGCTTCGGGCTCGAGGGCGTGATGGTCCATCGGGCCCGCAGTCTCCTCACCATGCTCGGGATCATCTTCGGGGTGGGCGCGGTGATCGCCATGATGGCGATCGGGGAAGGCGCCCGGGAGGAGACCCTCCGCCAGATCCAGCGGATCGGCGCCACCACCATGTACGTGCGCTCGGTGAAACTGGTCGGCGAGCCCCTGGCCGAGGCCCGGAGGGCCCTCTCGCCCGGACTCTCCCCCGGCGACGTCGAGGCCATGCGCCTGGCCACGCCCGCCATCGAGGTGGCCGTGCCCTTCGCCCCGGTCCCCAAACAGACCGTGCGCTTCAAGGGTCGCCAGCTCCGGACCCGGGTGGTGGGCACCAGCCACGAGCTCCCGAGGATCACCCGTCGGACGCCCCGCCTGGGACGTTTCCTGACCGCCCGCGACCTCGAGGTGCGAAACCCCGTGGCCGTGATCGGGGACGGCGTGGCGCGCCAGCTCGGGGTCTACGACCCGCTGGGCCGCACCCTGCGGATCGGCCGGGTCCTCTTCACCATCGTGGGGGTCATGCCGCGTCCCGAGGACGAGAAGCTCTCGGAAGGGGTGAGGCTCAAGGACCGGGACGGGGACCGGGCGGTCTTCCTCCCCGTGACCCTGGCGCTCGAGTGCTTCCCGGGGACCAAGGGGGCGGAGTCCTCGGAGGACGACCCGGTCTACGCCCCCTACGACGAGGTGGTCCTCAAGGTGGACGCGGTCGAGAGCCTCGCCCCGGTGCAGCAGCTCCTGGAGCGTCTGCTCCGGAGGCGCCACCGGAACGTGGAGGACACCCACCTGGTGGTGCCGCTCGACATCCTCCGCCAGAGCCAGCGCACCCAGGAGATCTTCAACATGGTGATGGCCATGATCGCCGGCCTCTCGCTGCTGGTGGGGGGCATCGGGATCATGAACATCATGCTGGCGAACGTGAGCGAGCGCACCCGGGAGATCGGCGTGAAGCGGGCCCTGGGGTCGAGCCAGCACGAGATCATGGTCGAGTTCCTCTCCGAGGCCGTGACCCTCTCGGTGCTGGGTGGCCTGTTCGGGGTGGTCCTGGGGGTGGGGATCGCGGGCGCGGTCTCGCTCGCCCTGGGGTGGGAGACCCGGGTCACGCTCGCCTCGGTGGGGTTCGCCTTCGGAGTCAGCGCCGGGGTCGGGGTGGTCTTCGGGATCGTGCCGGCCCGGGTGGCCGCCCGCATGGATCCCCTCCAGGCGCTCCGCTACGAATGAAGGCGAGGTAGGATCGGCTCATGTCCCCTCGCGCGGTCCGCACCGTGGTCGTCTCCTGGCTGGCGGCCGCCAGCCTGCTCGCCCTGGTCGTTCCCGGCACCGCGGCCCGGCGCAGCGGGGCCGGCCTGGCGGCCTCCGGGAGCGGGCTCCTGGTACTGGCCATGGGAATGGCAGGGGCGGACGCCCTGCTCCAGGCCGGGTACCTGGGTACCGCGACCGCGCTCGGGCTCCTGACCCTGGCGCTGGTCGTCGAGGTCCCTGCCCGGGTCCTCGGGCGCCTGGCCGGGGTCGAGGTCGAGGTGGCCCGCGGGGCGGTCGCCATGGCCGTGTTCGTGACCTGCTTCGTGGCCGCCGGGGTGGCGGGACCGGACCCCGAGCGCCGACCCGGGTAGGGCCCCGGGAGGCCGTCCGCCGTCCGCGGCGTCACCCCCCGGTCCCGGCCCTGGAGGCTCGGGGTCCTGCCGCCACATCCGCTCCCCGTGTAGAGTGCTCTCCGGGTTCGGGCGTCCAGGAGGAGGCGTCGTGGCGGGTCACAACAAGTGGAGCAAGGTCAAGAACAAGAAGGCCGTCACCGATGCGCGCAAGAGCCGCATCTACACCAAGCTCCTCCGGGAGCTCACGGTGGCCGCCAAGACCGCGGGTCCCGACAGCGCCAAGGTGCAGCTGGTGGTCGCCAAGTGCCGGGCCGCCAACATGTCGGGGGAACTGGTGAACCGCGCCATCAACAAGAGCCGGGAAGCCGGCGAGGGCGAGGGCTACGAAGACGTGACCTACGAAGGCTACGGGCCGGGAGGGGTGGCCATCGTGGTCGACGCCCTGACCGACAACCGGCACCGCACGGTGGCCGACCTGCGCCATCTCATGTCCAAGCACGGCGGCACCATGGGGACGAGCGGGAGCGTGCTCTGGCAGTTCAAGACCGTGGGACAGCTGGCCTTCGAGGCCCGCCCGGGTTCCGAGGACGCCCTGCTCGAGGTCATGATGGAGGCCGGTGCCGACGACATCGACACCTCCGACGAGGAGACCTGGTTCGTGACCTGCGATCCCGCTCTGCTGGCCGCGGTCCGGGACGCCGCCGAGGCCGCCGGCTGGGAGGCCAAGCAGGTCGAGCTGGCCCGGGTGGCCTCCAACCTGGTGGCGGTCGATGACGAGAGCGCCCGCAAGGTGGTCCGCATGATGGATGCCCTCGAGGACCACGACGACGTGAAGGCCGTCTACGCCAACCTCGACCTCCCGGATGACCTCGACCACCACGCCTGAGGCCGGGGACCTGATCCTGGGCCTCGACCCGGGGATCGGCACCACCGGCTTCGGATTGGTGCGCCGGCTCCCCGGGGCCAAGGTGGAGCTGGTGGGGGGAGGGGTGATCCGCACCCAGGTGGGGGCGCCCGATCCCGAGCGCCTGGCCACCCTCTACGGGGACCTCGTGGAGGTCCTCGACCAGCACCGCCCCGATGTGGTGGCGGTGGAGAAGATCTTCTTCAAGAAGAACATCACCACCGCCATCCTGGTGAGCCAGGCCCGAGGGGTCCTGCTGCTGGCGGCCGGACAGCGATCCCTGCCCGTCTTCGAGTACTCTCCCGTCGAGGTGAAGAGCGCGGTGGCGGGCTACGGGAACGCACCCAAGGGACAGATGCAGGAGATGGTCCGCCGGGTCCTCGGCCTCGGCGACCGTCCCCGTCCCGACGACCTGGCCGACGCCCTGGCCGTCGCCCTCTGCCACTCCTTCCGCCTGGGGGGCGCCCGGGCCAGGACCGGCGCCAGCGCCCGGGTCACGGCCGGAGGCCGGAACCCGTGAGGATCCTGCTGGTCGACGACGACCCGCTCTTCCTGGAGCTGGCGCGCGAGTTCTTCGAGGACAGCGCCCACTCCCTGGAGGCCTGCTCGACGCAGCTCGAGGCCCAGGGCCTGCTCGCCGAGGGGCGATTCGATTCCGCGGTGGTCGACTTCCGCCTCCAGGGGGGAGCCGGCAAGCTCCTGGTCTCGACCATCCTGAGGAGCCACCCCGGCATGCGCCTGGTGGTCGTGACCGGCGACCACGCCCCCGAGACCAGGAGCGAGGTTGCCGCCCTGGGCGCCCGGCACCTCCTGTTCAAGCCGTTCCGCTTCCGCCAGCTCCTCGACGCCCTGGAAGAAGGCCGCACCACCGGGCCCAGCGGCCCCCGGCTCACGGTCTACCAGTCGATCGACGAGGAGGAGATCGACGCCCTGAAACGCGTGCTCATGAGCGACCCCGGGGACAGCCAGGCGCGCTGGCTCCTGGCCTTCAGCTACTACCGGGCCCACAAGTACGCCGACTCCTCCCACCTCTTCCGCGAGATCCTGAAGGCCGACGGCGGCAACCGCCTCGCGCTCTACTACCTGGGTGCCTGCCAGTACCGCTTCGGGCTCTACGAGGACGCGGTCCGCTCCTGGGAGAAGGTCGCCGTCCTGGATCCCGACGGGCCGTTGGGTCGCAAGGTCAAGGAACACGTGGCCAAGGCCCGCGAGCTGATCGAGACCGGCGGCACCCGCAAGGGCGCCTGATCCGCGGCGGGAGCCGCAAGGGACCAGCCCCCCACCCGTTCCCGGCGGCCCGGCGCGGTTGGCGGACACCGCGGCGCGCATGGGGTGGATTTACTTCCTTCCCTTGACTACAGTGGACCTACCTCGGGAGGCCCAGGTGCCGCTGCGCAAGGAAGTCCTCGCCATCGTCATGGCGGGCGGCCTCGGAAAGCGTCTGTTCCCCCTCACCCGGACCCGGGCCAAGCCGGCCGTGCCCTTCGGCGGTCGCTACCGGATCATCGACTTCGTCCTCTCCAACCTGATCAACTCCGGGATCACCTCGGTCTACGTCCTGACCCAGTTCCGGGCCCAGTCGCTGATCGAACACATCCAGGACGGGTGGCGGTTCGGGGGCATCCTGAGGCGACAGTTCGTGACCGTGGTTCCGGCCCAGCTCAAGAAGGGCGACCACTGGTACGAAGGCACCGCCGACGCCATCTACCAGAACCTCGACCTGATCCGGATCTTCAACCCCGACCTGGTGGCGATCTTCGGGGCCGACCACATCTACCGCATGGACCTGAACCAGATGATCCAGTTCCACGAGGAGCGGGGTGCCGAGATCACCGTCTCGGCCCTGCCCGTGGAACGCCCCAAGGCGACCGGCTTCGGGATCATCGACGTGGAGACCGACGGCCGCATCAAGGGCTTCGTCGAGAAGCCGCCGGACCCGCCCGAGATGCCGGGGCGACCCGGGTTCGCCCTGGCCTCCATGGGCAACTACCTCTTCGACCGGGACGTGCTCTACCGACTGCTCGAGGAGGATGCCGCCGACAAGACCTCGGACCATGACTTCGGGAAGAACATCCTCCCCAAGGCGATCGGCGACCGGCGGATGTACTGCTACGACTTCGCCACCAACATGGTGCCCGGGTTCTCCAAGGACGAGGAGATCGCCTACTGGCGCGACGTGGGGACCATCGGTGCCTACTGGGAGGCCAACATGGACCTCCGCGCCATCCGACCGGTCTTCAACCTCTACAACCAGAAGTGGCCGCTGCGCACCGCGGTCTACCCCGACCCGCCCGCCAAGTTCGCCTTCGACGAGCCGACCCGCCGGGGACTGGCCATCAACTCGATCGTCTCCGAGGGTTCGATCATCTCCGGCGGAGAGGTGAAGAACTCCATCGTGGGCCGCAACGCCTTCGTGCACAGCTACTCGCGGGTCGAGGACTCGATCATCCTCGACCGGGTCGACATCGGGCGGGGCGTGCACATGCGCCGCTGCATCGTGGACAAGTTCGCCAAGATCCCCGACGGGATGGCGATCGGGTTCGACAAGGCCGAGGACAAGGCCCGCGGTTTCACGGTCGACGAGGAATCCGGGATCACCGTGGTCCCCCGCAACTGGGGCGACGAGAGCTCGCCCAACCGCTGATCCGGGGACCTCCCTCCATGGGTCGCTTCGTCTGCATCCACGGGCACTTCTACCAGCCGCCCCGCGAGAATCCCTGGCTCGATGCCATCGAGGTCCAGGATTCGGCGGCCCCGTACCACGACTGGAATGCCCGTATCCAGGCGGAGTGCTACGCCCCCAATGCCGCCAGCCGGATCCGCAGGGACTTCTCGGGCCCGGTGGTGGGGATCGTCAACAACTACCGGGAGATCTCGTTCAACTTCGGCCCCACCCTGCTCTCGTGGATGGAGCGCGCCGATCCCGAGGCCTATGCCCAGATCCAGCTCGCCGACCGGCTCTCGGCGGAGCGGCGGGACGGCCACGGCAACGCCCTGGCCCAGGTCTACAACCACGTGATCATGCCGCTCGCCAGCGACCGGGACCGGCGCACCCAGGTGCTCTGGGGGCTCGGCGATTTCGTGCACCGGTTCTCCCGGCGCCCCGAAGGGATGTGGCTCCCCGAGACAGGGGTGGACCGGGCGAGCCTCGCGGCCCTGGTCGATGCCGGGATCCTGTTCACGGTGCTCTCTCCCTTCCAGGCGGCCCGGGTTCGGCGTCGCACGCCCGGCGAGAACGGAGCGGGAGTCTCCACCGGGACGGCCGCCGGGACCGCCAGCGGACCGGCGGCGGCCGCGACCGGTACCGCCGGTCCTGGAGCGCGCAAGGGGAGACGTCCCGCCCGGCGCGCCGGGGGACCTGCCTGGGAAGAGGTGCAGGGCGGCAGGATCGATCCCACCCGTCCGTACTGGTACGACCTCGGGGACGGGCGGGGCATCGCCCTGTTCTTCTACGACGGGCCGCTGTCGTCGGCGATCGCCTTCCAGGGGCTGCTGAACGACGGACGGGGATTCGGGATGCGGCTGCTGGGCGGCTTCCGGGAACGGACCGGGGAGCAGCTGGTGCACGTGGCGACCGACGGCGAGAGCTACGGCCACCACCATCGGCATGGGGACATGGCGCTGGCCGCCGCCCTGCAGACGATCCAGCAGGCCCCCGGCGTCGAACTCACCAACTATGCCCAGCACCTGGCGCGCTTCCCGCCCGAGTGGGAGGTGGAACTGATCGAGCCCTCGGCCTGGTCGTGCGCCCACGGGGTGGGACGCTGGAGCCGGGACTGCGGTTGCGGGGCGGGCACCGCGGGCTACCACCACCGCTGGCGGGAACCGCTCCGGCACGCCCTCGACTACCTGAAGGAAGGGGTCGACCGGGTCTTCGAGACGGAAGGAGCCCGGGTCCTGACCGATCCCTGGGGGGCCAGGGACGGCTACGTCTGGGTGCTGCTCGATCCCTCGGACGCGGGGCGCAGCGAGTTCCTGATGGAGCACGCCCGGGGCGATCTCCAGGCGAGCGAGGCCTCGGTGGCCTGGCGACTGCTCGAGATGCAGCGCAACGCCATGCTCATGTACACGTCCTGCGGGTGGTTCTTCGACGAGATCTCGGGGATCGAGGGAGTCCAGGTGCTGCGCTACGCGGCCCGGGCCGCCCAGCTGGCCGAGTCCTTCGGTGCCTCGCTGGAGCCCGGGTTCCGGGAGCGGCTGGCGGAGGCGCCCTCCAATCTGGCGGTCCATGGCGACGGCCGGCGGGTCTACGAGAAGCTGGTGCTGCCGTCCCGGGCCGATCCCGACCGGATCCTCTCGGCCCACGCCATCGCCAGCCTGCTCGATCCTCCCGCGCCCCGGTCCCGCTTGTACTGCTACCGGATCCGCCAGGCGGACCACGCCACCGGGACCCGGGGCAACGCCACGGTGGCCGTGGGAAGGCTGCACCTGGTCGACGAGACGACCCTGGAGGAGGACTGGGCGAGCTACGCGGTGCTCCACTTCGGGGGCCACGACTTCGCCTGCAAGGTCCACCGCTTCGCTTCGATCTCGGCCTACGAGCAGGCGCGGGACAAGGTGCTCCAGGCCTTCCGCTCGCACTCGACCCGGGACGCGGTGCTGGCCATCGAGGCCGGTTTCCCCGGGCCCGGCCATGACATCCGGGATGTCTTCCTCGACGACCGGCGTCGCCTGCTGCGCAGCGTGCTGGAAGACAGCCTGGAGCGCCTGGCCTCGAGCTACCAGCGGGTGTTCCGGGAGAACCGCGGCCTCATGGAGTTCCTGGCCGAGATCGAGACGCCCGTTCCCGAGGAGTTCGCGGCCGCCGCCGGATTCGTCCTGGAGAGCGGCCTCCGGGCCCGGGCCAGGGCGCTCCGCGATCCGGCCGTCCGGGACGACGCCTTCCGGGAGGCCGCCCTGGGGACCCAGGAAACCCTGGACGAAGCCCGTCGCCTGCGGCTGCCGCTCGAGACCCGGGAACTCGCCGAGGCCCTCGAACACCGGCTCGAGGCGGAGACCTCGACGCTGGTCGGCGGACTCGACCAGGGGGCCCTGGACCGGGCCGTCGCCCTCCTCGAACTGGTGCAGCGCAACCGCCTCGAGGTCTCCCTGTGGCGGAGCGAGAACGCGGTGTTCCGGTTCCTGGGCGGTCCCTACCGGGAGATCGTGGCCATGGTGCGGTTCGGCCAGCCGGAAGCCGAGGAGCTGGCGGCGGCCGCCGCCCGCCTGGCGGCCGGACTCGGCTTCGAGTTGCCCTAGGAGCCTGTCCAGCCGGGGGATCGACGATCGTCCGTCTCCCACCATCCGGGCTTGACGCCTCCCCGGACCTTCCTAATATGGCGGCCGAACGGCCCCCCCCGGGGCCGGACCGATAGGCCCGCTGGAGGCCGGGAGGCTCGCCGCCATGATGGACCCCGTCAACGACCTGCCCCGTCGCGGAGTGGCCCGCTGGGCGGACATGGCGCTCGCCCGCATGGAGGCGGCCATCGCCCGGCATCTGGGGATGGACCTCGAGTCCGACGGCTCGGTACGCGTCCATGGTCTCGACGAGCCCCGGCGCACCGTCGACCTGATCGCCCCGTTCGGACCGGTGGCCCACCGGGTCCAGCTGCTCCGGGGCCGCCCCGACGAGATCCTGGCGTTCTACCGGGTCTATGCCGCGACCCTGTCCCGCCTCGGGAACAAGGCCGACGGATTCGACGGCCAGGTCGAGGCCTTCGAGGCCGCCGCCAGGGCCACCCCGGAGCCCTGCCGGCCAGCGCTACGCCGGGTGGCGTAGCGATTCCTCTGCGGCTCGGTCCAGGGACCTCGCCCGCGGTCAGGCTCCGCCTCCGCTGCTTCCCCGGGATGAACCCGGGGCGCTCCGGCTGCGCCTTCGGCCGGGTGGCATAGCGATCCCTCTGCGGCCCGGTCCGGGGACCTCGCCCGCGGTCAGGCTCCGCCTCCGCCGGTTCCCCGGGGTGAACCCGGGGCGCTCCGGCTGCGCCTTCGGCCGGGTGGCGTAGCGATTCGGTCCCGACCCCTCCGCATGGCACGCTTGGGTGCGTGACCACCGAACGCGACGCCTCGCTCCTCTCCCGGGCGCTCCACTGTCTCCATGACGCGGTGGCCCTGGTCGACCTCGACAAGCGCATCCGGTACGCCAACCCCGCGCTCGAGGAGCTGGTGGGAGCCGGCCGGGAAGGCCTGCGCGGCCGCCCCATCGGAGAGGTCCTGGAGGAAGGCGCCCCGGGCGGTCCCCCGCTCTCCCTGGCGGGGCGTACCGTGCGCCGCGGCACGCTCCTCCACCGGACCGGGGAGCGGATCCCGGTCACCTGGAGCGCCCTCCTGCTCTCCGACCCGGAGCAAGGTCCCTACACCACCTACACCTTCCATGACCTGAGGCCCGAGCTGCGGCTGGAACGGCTGGAAGAGCGCCTCCGCCACAGCGAGCGCCTCACCATCCTGGGCGAGGTCTTCGGCGGCATCGCCCACGAGATCCGCAACCCGCTCTCCAACATCGTGATGTCGGCGGAGCTCCTGCTCCGTGACCAGGCCGGCGGGGACCGCACCAGGCTGGCGGCCGGGGTCCGGGACGCGGCCATGCGCTGCTCCGAGATCCTGGGTCAGGTCCTCGGCTTCGTGCGCAAGCCCACCGCCCCCGCGGTCCGCCAGTCCCTCTCCGAGGCCGTGCGCGAGATCGTCGACTTCGTGGCCCGGCCTTTCGCCCTCTCCGGGATCGCGGTCGAGTTCGACGCCCCGGCCGACCTGCCCCTGGCCCTCTTCGACCGTGGGAAGATCCAGCAGGTGGTGACCAACCTGCTCCAGAACGCCCGGGACGCCTTGCTCGAGGCCGGTCGCGGCGGCACCATCCGGGTGCAGGTCTCGGACGTCGGCCAGGGTCGCCTCGGCCTGCGCATCGCCGACGACGGCCCCGGGGTCCCCGCCGAGCTCCTGCCCCGGATCTCGGAGGCCTTCTTCACCACCAAGCCCGAGGGCAAGGGCACCGGTCTGGGTCTCTCGATCGCCAAGACCCTGGTCGAGGAGCACGGCGGCCGGCTCACCCTGGGGAAGGCGGCCGAGGGCGGGCTGGAGATCGCGATCGCGCTCCCGGTCGACGGGCCCGGGCCCCGCACCGAGGCCGCCACCGCATTGGCCCCCCACCGCTCCTTCGGACCTCGCCGGAGCGAGGACCCCTTGGACGGCATGCGGGTGCTGGCCATCGACGACGAACCCGAATGGCTGGAGGGCGTGAAGCGCTGCTTCCTCACCATGGGGGCGGCCATGGTCGACACCGCCCGGGACGCCGACCAGGCCCTCGCCCGGCTGGCCAGGAACCGCTACGACCTGGTGGTCTGCGACGTCCGGCTGCCGGGGATGTCGGGCACCCGCCTCTACGAACTGGTGGCCCGGTCCTCTCCCGGGCAGGCCGACCGCTTCCTGTTCGTGACCGGGTACCCCGACGACGGGGACCTGGACCGCCTCGACCGGCCCTTCGGACGGGTGGGCAAGCCCTGCGACCTGGCGGCCCTGCACTCGGCCGCCCGGGAGGTCCTCGACCGGGCCGGCCGAGACCACGGCCACCCTGTGGCCTCCGAGGATCCCGACCGCCCGTATTGAGACTCCGACGGTCCACGGGCTAGACTCCCGCCCCTCGCCGGACCGGCCTCGACGGCACGACTCCCGGACGTCCCGGTGGGGGGAGAGGGATCCACCGTGCGACGCCCCGGTCCGGGCTCCGTTCGCGCCCGCACCGGCCTCCGGTGGCTTCTCGCTGCGGCCCTGGCGACCCTCCCGGTGCGGGCCGCGGTCCTCGACGAGGTCGAGACCCTGCTGGCGGATCGGCTCTCCCACGACCCGGCCGAGGCGGTACGCAGCGCGGCAGCCCGGATGCTCGCGCCGCTCGGGCACGCCGAGGCCCGCCAGGCGCTGGAGACCCAGCTCGCCGCCGAACCTGCCGGGCTCTACCTCTACGAGGACGCCCTGGCGGGCCTCCCCGCCTGCTCCGACCCGGCCGCGGCCGCCCTGGTGGTCGCCAAGGTCTCGGGGGCGGGCTCGCCCCGCAACCGGGCGCTGGCCGCCGAGGCCGCCTTCCCGGTGGCCCCCGAGGCCGCCATGGTCGAGGCCGCCAAGGTGCTCGACGACCCCTCGCTGGTCCGGGAAGCGGCCCTGGCGCGGGCGATCGCGGCACCGCTGGCACAGCTGGGAGGTACCGCCGCCCAGGACCTGCTGGCCCGCGCCTTCCGGCGCTACGGAGGGGACGAGGCCGCCGGTCCGGCGTTGGTGGTGGCCCTCGCCGCTCTCGACCCGACCGCCGCCGCGGCCGAGCTGCACGCGGCCCTGGGCTCGTCCCAGTGGACCTTGCGTCGGGGAGCTGTGCGCGAGCTGCCCCGGCTCGGCGCCGCCTCGGCCGTACCCCTGTTGGAGGCGGCCGCCACCGGCGATCCCTGGACGGAGGTCCGGGAGCAGGCCTACCTCTCGCTCCTCGGACTCGCCCCCGACCGGGTCGGGGCGGCTGCCGCCGCGGTCTTCGAGTCGGGCGTCGGCGACGCCATGCACCGGGCCTTCCTGGCCGATCGTCTGGCCGACCTGGCCTGGAGCCCGGCCGAGGCCTCCTTGCTGGAGGCCTATCGCACCGGCCACCCGGCGGTCCGGGCAGCCGCGGCCCGGGCGCTCGGGGCCATCGGGTCGCCGCTGGCGATCGCCGATCTGCTGGCGGCCCTGGCCGATCGCGACCAGCCCGACACGGGCTGGATCCGCACCTGGTCGGCCCGTGCCCTGGCCGGGATGCCGACCCTCCCGGTGGCCCGGGAACTCGATCTCTCGCTCCGCACCGACCGGGAGCCCTACGTGATGTCCGCCGCCGCCGAGAGCCTGGGAGCCCACGGCACCGACGAGGCCAGGGGCATGCTGGTCCTGGCGGCGGCCCCCAAGTGGCCGGTGGTCTGCCGCCGGGCCGCCGTCAAGGCGCTGGGGAGGGACGCCCTGGGTCTCGACGAACTCCTCCGGGTGGCGACCGAGGATCCCGCCGACGAGGTGCGCGCCGAGGCGGTCCGCCAGCTCGGGGTCCACAGCGAGGCCGCCGAGCGTCGGGTGCCCGCCCTCAGGGCGGCGGCCCGGGAAGCCTCCGGCGAGGTGCGGGCGGAAGCCCTGCGCAGCCTCTCCACCCGGGTCGAATGGGCCCGCCACGGCGAGCCCGAGGCGCTCTCCGCCCTGGCCGGGGGAGAGCCCGGCGAGCGACTGGCGGCGGTGGCGGTGCTGCGGCGCGGAGCCCGGCCCGGGGTGATCCCGGCGCTCTCCGCCGCGGCCGTCGCCGACGGGGCCCGCGAGGTCCGGGGTTCGGCCCAGGATGCGCTCCTGGCTCTCGATCCCGGGGAGAGCCTGCGGGTCTCCCGACTGGCCCTCTCCGCCGACCCCGACCCGACCCAGCGCCTGCTGGCGGCCCGACGCATCGGCCGCCTCGACCCCGGTGCCGGGTTCCCGGAACTGCGGAGCGCGGCCCTGCGCGATCCCGAGGCCCGGGTCAGGCGGGCGGCCGTGGAGGCCACCGGAACCCTGCTGGGGAGGATGCTCCCCGCCGCAGGACGGTGATGAGGGGCCTCTCCGTAGCCCTCGGGCTGGCCCTGGCCGCGACCCTGACTCCGGCGGCGGCCCGGGCCGAGCCGAGGGATGCGGGAAGACCGGCGACCGGGCCTTCCCGGGTCGGGGCTCAGGTCGCCGAGCCCGAGCTGGAGCTCGCCCCCGCCCCCGCCCCCGCCCCCGCCCCGTCCCTGGCCCGGCCCATCGAAGCCTTCGACGTGGTCGGCCTGGTCGAGCTCGAACTCCCGTTCGTCCGGCTGTCGGTCGAGTCGGTCCCGGGGACCGCACTCTCGACCCGAGTCCTGGAAGCGGACGTCGACCGGCTCCTGGCGACCGGCCTGTTCCGCTCGGTGGCAGCTGCCTGGGAACCCCTCGCCACGGGCGGCGCCAGGGTCCGCTTCGAGGTCGTCGAGGCTCCCCCGGTGGTCGGCCTCCGGGTGGTCGGCGCCTCCCTGGTCGACCCGGCCCGCCTGCTCCGGGAGCTCGACACCGGCAGACTGGCGATGCCGGATCCGGCCGAGGCCGAGCGCATCGCCACGGTGGTGCGGGAGGCCTACACCGAGGCCGGCTGGCTGGGCTGTGGTCTCGCCGGGGAGCGGCCGTTCGAGCTGGGGGCCGACGGGATCCTCGTGGTCCGGGTGGTCGAGTCCCGGCTGGCGTCGGTGACCCTCACCGGGCTCCGCAGGGTCAACGAGGTCGAGGTCCGCCGGCGGTTGGGCCTCCGGTTCGGGGAACCGGTCCGCACCGCGGAGCTCGAGGCTGCCCTGGCGCGCCTTGCCGCCCTGGACGCGATCGCCGATGCCCGGTTCTCGGTGGCCCGGCGCGACCAGGCCTCCGGCGAGCTCCACCTCGCCCTGGCGATCGAGGAGGACCCCTACCGGGGCGAGCTCGAGGCCGGACTCCGCTACGAGAAGGTGGCCGGCCCCCTGGCCGGACTCCGCCTGACCCGGAGGGACCTCTTCGATCGCGGCCTGACCCTCGACCTCAGGGCCGAGGGCGGGAGCACGTCGAGCTACTCGGCGGAGCTCTCCCGGGAGGGCTTCCTGGGCCTCGACCTCGACGTGGCGGCCGGCCTCCACGACCAGACGACCCGCCGGGAGGAACGCCGGGGATCGCTGGTGACCAGCCGCTTCCTGGAGGAGCGGACCGGCCAGGGCTACCGCCTGGGACGCTTCCTCCGGCGTCGACCCGGCCAGGGCCGGCTGGTGCTCTCGCTCCGGGACGAGGTCGTGAACGCCCGCAGCCGGGACGGCTCGCCGTTGCCCAACGACCTCACCCTCATCTCCGGAAACCCCTTCGAGGCCCGCTACCCCCAGCAGACCGTGGGGCTCGGGTACGAGACGGGACCGGCCGGGATGCTGGCCCCCGACCAGCCCAGCGCCTTCCGCTTCGACCTCGAGGTCTCGGGCGGCAGCTGGTTCCGCAGTCCCGGCGACTACACCACCTACCGGGTCGAGGGCCGCTGGCTGTTCCCGATCGGCGGCCGCACCGGGATCGCGCTCCGGGCCCGGGCCGGTGCCATCGACTTGCGGGACGGCGTGTTGCCCTTCCTGGAGCGCCTCTCGGTGGGCGGGAGCGAGACGCTCCGGGGCTTCCTGTTCCGCGAGTTCACCGGGGACCGCATGGTGCTCGCCAACCTGGAGTGGCGCCGGCGACTCTCGCCGCGCCTCTCGGGGGTAGCCTTCGCCGACTGGGGCGACGCCTGGGAGCGCTCCCGGCGCGGCCTCGAGGGCTTCTTCTCCTCGGGCCTCGGGATCCGCCTCGACCTGAAGCTCTTCGAGCTGCGCCTGGACGCCGCCCGCGGCGCGGGCACCGGGGAGGTGCGCCTTGCCTTCGGGATCGGCCACCTCTTCTGAGCCGGCGTCCACCGCTCCGGCCGCCCGCCCCTCGCGGCTGCGTCGCCTGCTCCGCTGGGTGGTGGCCCTCCTGGTCTCGGGCGTCGCCACCCTGGTCCTGCTGGCCGTGGTCCGGCCCTCGGTGCTGGTCGACATCCTGCTGGCTCGGGTCCGGGATTCCCTGGGGGACGCCGGCTGGTCCCTGGCCTGGGACCGTCACGAGAGCCGCGATCTCGACCGGATCCGGTTCTCCGGGATGGTCCTCGCTCCGGTCGGGGGAAGGCAGCCCGCCGCGCCCCGACTCGAAGCCACCGAGGTCGAGCTGGCGATCCCGCTCCTCGCGCTGGGGTGGTCGGCACTGGCGGGAGGTCCCGAGGATTCCGCGGTCCGGGTCACGGCCACCGGGCGCGACCTCCGGGCCTCCCTCGGCGCCGGCCGGCTCCGGCTCGGCAGCTGGCAGGCCGATCTCGGGGTGCAGGCGGCCGCCCGGAGCCTGGCCGTCTCGCTGGTCCTCGCCGACGGGGCCGTCGATGCCGAGGGCCTGGCCCTGCTGCTGGGCTCGGGAAGCCGCCCGGGGTCGACTTCGGCGCCCGCCGATCCGGGTTGGGACGTCTCGCTCGGCACCCTGGCGATCACCTCCACGGTGGTCGAGCTCCCGGACCCTCCGGGGCCCCTGCGGATCGTGCGGGCGCGGCTCGTCCCCGGGCCTTCCGGCGCACTCCCGACCATCTCGGCCGAGCTCTCGGTCCCCGGGGGTGGGCGCGGTCGCCTGGAGGTAGCGTCGCAGCCGGCCTCGAACCTGCTGTCCGGGACGCTGGCTTTCGAGGGGCTGGCCCTGGCCGGCCTCCCGCTGCCCTCCGATCCCGATCTGCGGCTCTCCGGGCGTTTCGACGGCGAGCTGGCCGGGACCCTCGACCCGGCCGCCCTCGCCGACCCCTCCGGCCTGCGGGGGAGGCTCTCCATGTCCGGGGGCAGCCTCCGTCGCGGCTCGCAGTCGATGGCCACCGGGATCGAGCTCTCGGCCCGCCTGGAGGGGGGACCGCCCGAGCTCGTCCTCCGGATCCCGAGCCTGGATCCCGCCGGTCTGGGACTGCCGCTGCCTCCGCACGTCGCGGGGCCCGGTCCCGCCCCGTTGGCCGCCGAACTCGACGACACCAGGCTTTCCGCAGCCTTCGGGGGAAGGCCGGAAGACCGCCTCTCGGTCGGCCTCCGGGTGTCGACGACCGGGATCCTCCTCGAGCTCGGGGGCCGTCGGATCCCCATGCCGGAGCCCGCAGCCGGGCTCCTCGACCTCGAGCTCAGGGGCGAGGCTCCCCGCCTTCCCCACCATGCGCCGCTGGCAGCGCTCGCCAGCCTGGTGGAAACGGGACCTGCCCGGACGCGGATCCGTTGGACGGTTCCACTGCTGAGGGTCGTCTCGCCCACCGGGGACCGGCTGGAATTCGAGGAGCCGCTCTCCGGTTCGGCCACCCTGGCTCCGCCGGGGATCGTGCTCGACGAGACGGTCTTCGAGAACCGGGGGGCCCAGGTGGCGCTCTCGGGTGGCTGGGGAGGCTCCGACTCGGTCGTGGCCATGAAGGTGACGAGTTTGGACCTGGGGGCGCTGCTGGCGGAGCTGAGGCCCCATTCCGACCTGGTGGTGGGGAGCCGGATGGAATCGGGGCGGCTCACGGTGGTCCCGGATCCCGAGGGGAGCCCGCGTCTGGAGGCCGGATTCGAGCTGGCCCCCGATCCCCGGCTCGCCTGGTGGCGGCGTAGCCGGGAGGGGATCCGGCGCCTGGAGCTGGCCCCGGGCCTGCGCTCGCTCGCGCTCAGGGCGGATCGGGGGGTGGTCCGGGTCCAGGTGGGCGGCCTCGAGGCGGCGCGGACCGCCGGGCCGGACGGGGCGATCTGGTCGGTGCGGACCCCGGGCCTCGGCCTGCGGCTCAGGGACGTGCTCTATCCCGAGCGTCGGCAGCTGGCGGCAGGCGAGCTCCGGGTCGAGGCGGACCTCGAGGTGCCCGAGGGGTTCCCGACCCGCTCCCGAGGCCACCTCGTCCTCGCCTGGGTGCCGGAGGCGGTCGCGTCCACCGCGATCGCGACCGCGACGCCGGCGACCACCCCGGCGTCGATCCCGGTTCCCGATCGCGGCGACGCCCGGATCGAGGTCACGGCCTCCGGCGTCTCCGCCCAGGCGCGGCTCCGGGACGGGCTCGGTGCCGAGCGCCTCGGATTCGACCTGCAGCTTGCCGGAGGCGAGTCCGGGCGGCTCGGGTTCCGGGCGGCGCGCCTTCCCTCCGCCCTGCTCCCGGGGCTCGGGATCCCGGCACCGCCCGGCCTCGAACTCGACCTGGAGGCCTCGGGGTCGCTCGGCCTCCCGCCCGATCCGGAGGGGCGTCCCGGGCTGCTGGCCCGGCTCGCGGGATCGGTCCAAGGCTGGACCCGACCCCCTTCCCAGGCCGGGGAAGCCCGCCCCCCCCGCGGCCGCGGCCCGGGCACGCCCAGGCTCGAAGCCGAGGTTTCCCGTCTTGAGATCGGGGCCGGGTCGCGGCGACTGCTCTCGGCGCGTTCCCGGTTCCCCTTCCGGATCGACGGCGAGGGGTTCGCGGTCGGTCCCGCCGGACTCGAACTCGGTGGCCAGCTCGTCACGCTCTCCGGTGGCCTCTCGCGCCGCGGGGACCGGAAGCTCGAGGCCAAGGTGGAGGCGGTCCCGGTCGAGGCCTGGCTCGGCCTGCTCGGACTCCCGGAGGGCGTCACCGGCAAGGGCAGGGTCGACGGGCGGCTCGAGGTCTCGGGGAGCCCGGAGCGACCGGACTTCAGGGGTCGCCTCGAGGTCCCGGACCTGGCCCTCGCCCTGCCCTGGATCGAGGGCGGCCTGGCCGGTGGCCTGGCGCTCGAGTCCCAGGGTCGGACCTTGGTGTTGGCGTCCCGCTCGCTGGCCCTGGCCGGGGCTCCCGTGAACCTCTCCGGGTCCCTGGGGACGGACCCCGAGGGTCGGCCCCAGGTCCGGCTCGAAGCCAAGGGGGACCGTCTGGTCCTGGCGCGAGGACGATCCCGCCTGGAGCGGATCCGACTCGATGCCTCGGCGACCTGCCGGCTGGCGCCGCTCGAGGCCCAGGCGACGCTCCGGGCGGAGATCGGTGGTGGCGAGCTCCTCTTCGACGATACCGGTCCCGTGACCCTGATCCGGGCCCTCGCCGGCTGGAGCCCGGGTGGCGGTTCCGGCTGGCTGGTTCCCGGGGTGGCGGCAGGGTTGGACGTGGAGGTCCTGGTCCCGTCTCCGGTCCGGCTCCGGAGTCCGCTGGTCGACACCGAGTGGACCGGGAAGTTCTCCCTGCGCGCCCAGCCCGGACGCTCTCCCCGGATCTCGGCCTTCCTCGAGGCGACCCGGGGCAGCGTCTTCCTCCACCGCACCGAGTTCCGCATCCGTCGGGCCAAGGTCGATCTCTCCTCCGACGGGGCCGTGTCCGCCTCGCAGCTCGAGCTGGAGGCCGACGCCCAGGTCGGGGAGCACCGGGTCGACCTCCGGGTGCGGGGAGGGATCGAGGCTCCCGAAGTCGTGCTCACCTCGAGTCCGACGCGGAGCGAGCGCGAGCTGGTGCACCTCCTGACCACCGGTGCGCTCCCGGGATCGGCCGGGGCCCTCCAGACCATGGGGACGGGGGTGCGGGACTTCTACCTCGCCAGCTCGTTGAACCGATTCCTGTCCTCCTCGCTCGGTCTCTCCTCGATCCGGATCCGCAGCGACGGGGCGGTCCGGCGGGTCGACGTGGACGCCGGACTCGATGCCCGCACCCGGCTCCTCTGGTCCGAGGCCAGCGACGCCACCCGCGAGGTGCGGCTCGAGTACCGCCTTCGGGGGTCGACCTTGCTGGAGGCCGGCAGCCGCCATGATCGAGGCTCCGGGTCCGGGGCGGTGCCGTTCGTGGGCTTCAAGCGCCGGATCCGGCTCCGATGAAGCGGATGTGCTCCCTGCCTCCCGGGCGCCGTAGTAGCCTCCCGGGGCGGGAGGTTCCCATGCATGCACTTGCATTCCGGTCGTGGTTGGCCCTGATCCTGGTGTCCTGCCTCTGGACCGCGGGGGCCGAAGCCCGCTACCCGGAGCGCAGCCGCCGGAGCGGCTCCGCCGCGGCCTTCCGCCTGCTCCCGCTGGGGGTCTACGGAGGCGGGATCGAATCCAACCTCACGGCCTTCGCGATCCGGCTCGCCGACCGGCCCGAGTACCGGGTGCTGATCGACGCCGGGAGCCTCGGGAAGGGAATCGCCCGCCACCTGGGGACCCATCGCTGGGCCTCCCTCGAGGAGTTCGCGCTGCGCCTCGACGACGCCTTCCTCACCCACTCCCACCTCGACCACGTGCAGGGCCTGGTGGTCTGGACCCAGCACATCTTCGCCCGCACCACCCCGGCCCGGATCCACGCCGGCACGCCCACCGTGGCGGCGCTCCGGACCCATGTGATGCGGAGCCCGATGTGGGGCGACTTCGAAGCCCTGGGCAAGATCGCGTTCCAGGAGTTCGATCCCGGTGCCACCCGGGAGGCGGACGGGATGAAGGTGACGGCCCTGGCGGTCTCCCACACCGTCCCCGGCCAGGGCTACGTGTTCCAGGCGCCCGACGGTTCGGCCTTCGTGCATCTGGGCGACACCGGACCGACCGACGCCTACTTCGCGGCGGTCCGTCCCCTGAGGGCGGCCGGCAAGCTCCGGGCCCTTTCGCTCGAGTGCTCGTTCGACTCCCGGGAAGGGGAGCTGGCGGTGAAGACCGGGCACCTCACGCCCGCCCTGATCGTGCGCCACCTGCTCGCCTTCGGCGCGGCCTCCGGGGCGGCGTCCGGCGGGTCGGCCCCCGGGGCGGCGTCCGTCGGTGCTCCCACCGCGGCTCCCGGCGACGCTCCCGGCGGCCCGGTGAGCGACGACGAGGTGCGGGCCGCGGCGGCCGCGGTCCGGGGCACCCGGATCCTGGTCCAGCACGTGAAGCCCGCCTACTGGCCCGCCATCCGGAAGGAACTGGCCCGCTTCCGCAAGCTCGGGCTCCACCTCGAGACCATGACGCAGGGGCGTGAACTCGGCATCTGAAGCCGGCTTCCGGGGTCTCCACCGGGTCCGGGAGGGGTGCCGCGCTTGACACCCGCGCCAGGCGGCGCGAGTCTCCGCCCGAGTCCGTAGCACGAGTAGCGAGCAGCGGTCTTCCCCTCCGGGTCGAGACCGCAGGCGGCCGGAGTCCCCCGACGGGACCCACCGAAATTCGCCGCATACCTTCCCGAGTCCGCGAGCACCAGAGTTCGACTCCGTCGGCTCCTCCTCCGAGGCACCGACAAGGGTCGGGAACCCGTGAGGGGTCCCGGCTCCCCCGAAAGGGGACGCGACCATGACCATGCTTCAGACGACCAGAAACCTCCCGACCGGAGTCGACGCCCTGCGTCCTGCGGACGAACCCGGGATCGTGCGAGGCCGGCTCCAGGCCCGTGGCCTGACCCTCGAGGTAGCGGTCCCGATGCCTCCCGGCGGCGGCCCCGCCACCGAAGTGTCGGTGACCAGCGTGAACGAGACCGGCCATGGGATCTTCCTGGCGGCCCTGCCACCCGGACCGGGCCTCGAATTCCACCTCGAGACCGAGGCCGGGAGCCGGATCCTCGATGCCGAGGTCGACCCCCTGGCGCCCATCCGGGTGCTGGCCGCGGGCGAGTCCATGACCACCCGACTGGACCTCTCCGACCGGAGCCTCAGGCTGTTGCCGGAGTCCGGCGGGGAACGTCGGATCCAGGGCCTGCTCGATCCTTCGCTGGCGACCGAGGGCCGGATCTGGCTCTGGGTCCACCAGCAGGCCAACGCCATCGTCCCGCTCTGCGTAGGACCCATCGAGATGGTGGGCGGGAAGCTCCCGGACGCCGAGGCACCCGGCCCCAGTCCGCTGGCGCGCCTGCTCGGCTGAGACGGCTCCCGGGCCTACCCGGGGTCTTCGGGCACCGCGGACGCTTCCCGCCCCCGGGGACCGGGCTACGATCGGCTCCGGCACATGGAGCGCGATCCCGGTTCGAACCCCGGACCCGTCCTCTCCGATCCGGTCCTGGCGGCTCGCTTCGAGACGCTGGGCATCCTGGGCGAGGGGAGCTTCGGCGCGGTCCTCCGGGTCCGGGACCGGCGCGACCGGCGCGACTACGCCCTCAAACTGGTGGCGATCCAGGGCGACGGCAGCCGCGAGGCGCGGGAACTCTCTGCCTTCCGTCGCCTCGACCATCCTCGGGTGATCCGCTGCTTCGACGGCGGGGTCTCGGGCGGGAGCCTGTGGCTCCTGCTCGAGCTCGCCGAGGGGTCGATGGCCGAGCTCCTCGATCGGCCCGGCGAGCGGGACCGTTGCTGGGACTTCCTGCGCCAGGCGGCCTCCGGCGTCTCCGCCCTGCACGCCGCCGGGCTGGTCCACCGCGACCTCAAGCCCTCGAACCTGCTCGTCACCGCCGAGGGGGCGAAGGTCGGCGACCTCGGCCTGGTGAGGGGCGAGGCCATGGCGACCATGACCGCGGCGGGCCTGATCCTGGGCACTCCCGGGTACCTGGCCCCCGAGCAGGCGCGGGGCGAGCGGGTGGGACCGGCGGCCGACCTCTTCGCCCTCGGGAGCATCGCCTACCGGATCGCCACCGGGCGCTCCCTGGTCGAGGGTTCGAGTCCCGGGGAACTCCTGGCCAGGACTGCCCGCGGCGAGCTCGCACCCCTCCCGGGGAGTCTCCCGCCGGGCCTGGCCCGGGCCCTGGCCGCGGCCCTCGATCCCGACCCGGCCCGGCGTCCGGTCGATGCCGCGGCCTGGGCGGCCCGGCTCGGCGACCTCGGACCCGAGCCCGTCGCCGGGGCCACTGCTCTCGGGGACGGTATTCCCGGGACGCTGGTCTCGCTCGCGAGCACCGACCGCCCTCCTCCCCGGCGACCGGAACGCGGGCCGCGACGCCCTGCATGGATCCTGCCCGCGGTCCTCTCGGTCCTGGCGGCTGCGGCCTCCCTCCTGGCCTGGGCCCGCACCCAGGGAGTCGAGCCTCCCCACGAGATCTCCTGGGACTTCCGGGGCGACGTCCTCCTGGTGCGGTTCGAAGGGGGCGACCCTTCCCGGGTCCGGTTCCTGGTCGAGGGCGAGGAGGTCCCCACCGAGGCGGGGCCTCCCGGGTCCGGTGCCCGGCTCCTGGCCCGCGGCCTCCCGGCCCGACCGCTGACGGTGCGCCTGGCCTGGTCCGGGGGAACCTCCCTGGAAGCGACGGTGCGACCCGAGCCCTTCGCCCTCGGGGCCCGCCCTACCGTGGTCGGCAAGGGCATCCGCTTCGAGGTCCGCCGGGAATGCGTGGTCTTCCCTCCGGGGCGAGAGGGCGCGGGGCTCCCGGTCGCTCCCGGGACCTGGGTCCTCCCCATGGCCTCGGCCCTGCCCGAGACGCTGATCCTTCCCTGGGAAGAGGGATCGGTCCGATTCGAGCACCGGATCCGGCTCGAGGATCTGGTGGTGGCGACCGTGGAGCGGGTCCAGGCGGAGGCCATGCGCCGCGCTCCTCGGGACGCCGAGGGCTCCGAGGGCGAGGCTCCGGTCGCCGCGCTGGCCGCCAACCTGGGCATCGCCTCCTCCCTGGTCGAGGCGGGTCGGGGCGCCTTGCCGCGGGCACGGGCCCTGGCCGAGCTGGGCGACCGCATCCCTTCCCTGCTCTCGTCCCGGGCCCCCAGGGCGGAGCGCAGGCGGCTCCTCGACCTCCTGGGCCGCCATCAGAGGGCGCTCCAGGTCCTGATGACCCAGACTCCCCTGCCTGTCGTACCGATTCCTCGGGGTGGGGTGGGATCCCGGTTCCTGGGCCTGCCCGCCTGGGAGGGCGGGGAGATCTTCCGCCTCGATCCCGGGAGCGGCCCCGGGAACGGCCCTGTCTGGCGCCTGGGAATGGCGCCGTCGCTGTCCTTCCGACAGGGAGGCGCCCTCCCGCCCGGAACCGTTCCCGTGGTCGACTTCCCCTGGCCGACGACCGGGGTCCCCCGGGATCGCCCCGTCTGTCTCTCCCTGGATCTCGAGGTCGCGCTCACCGTCAAGGTGCAGATGGAGGCCGGCGGGAAGGGAGAGGAGGCGCACATCGACCTCTGGGAGACGGACTCGGTCTCCCCAGGCCAGGTCCGGACCGTGCTCTCCGACGCCCTCCGGGATGCCACCCGGAGGGAGAGCATCTTCCAGCAGCCGAGTCCCGAGGAACTCTCGCCCCGGCGCTGGATCTCGCTGGTCCTCCCGGGCGACCTCTGGCCGGATCCCGGGTCCCGGGTGCGCCTGCGCCTCGACCACATGTTCGCCTCGGTGCTGGCGCAGAAGGCCGAGATCCACGAGCTGCGCGCCACCTGGAAGCCCTGATCCCCTCAAAGGCTCCTAGGGCCTGACCAGGGCCAGGCGCAGCGGCGTGGGCGTGGGCGTGGGCAGCGGGGTCGGCGCAGGCGTGGGAGTCGGCGTCGGCGCCGGGGGCTGGTCCGAGAGGTAGAGGAAGGTGGTCGTCCCCATCGCCTCGTTCCCCGCCTGGTCCCGCGCCACCACGTCGATCTGGAACACGCCGTCGAAGCTCCCGTCGGCGGGCAGCGGCGTGACCACACCGGCGGCGTTCACCAGCTCGAGCAGCAGCTTGGGGAACTTGTCGTTGGGATTGAAATCGGGCCGGGTCGGATCGGTCGAGTTCGGTTCGTGCAGGAAGGCCAGGGCCCGGATGTCCTGGGCCGGGGTCCGGGAGTTCCCCAGGAAGCGCAGGTTCATGCTGCTCGACACCAGCCGGATCCCGGCACCCTCGGCGCCCGAGACCGCCTTCGGATCCTCCAGGGCCACGTCCACGATCCGGAGCGGCGCGAACATGGTGGTGTTCTCCATCGGGAAGCTGCTGCCCACCGAGGGAGGCGTGGTGTCGAGCACCAGTTGGCGGTCGATGGTCGAGGGGTTGCCGGCCCGGTCGAAGGCGTCCACCACGATCCGGTAGAAACCGTCGTTCTTCCCGAGCCGCGGGTCGACCATCCCGGGGGGCAGGAACTGCCCGGGGGGCGGGTTCTCGAAGTCGTCCTTGCCGTCCCCGTCCTGGTCCCGGGCGATCGCGAAGATCAG
This sequence comes from uncultured bacterium, assembly GCA_964403795.1. Taxonomy (GTDB): domain Bacteria; phylum Muiribacteriota; class UBA6191; order CAZXTJ01; family CAYOHP01; genus CAYOHP01. The sequence goes on from CAYOHP010000010.1 coordinate 101,566, forward strand.
CTTGTCGGCTTGCCGGGTGAGGCGACCCTCGAGGTCCCGGGGGAAGCCGAAGCGGTTGGGGCCGACCGACTGCACCTTCACGTTGGAACGGGTGAAGTCGAACTGGGGATCGGGGCTGGTCACCTCGATGCTCTCCAGGCGCCGCACCGCCACCTGGCCGCTCGGGGGGAGCGGATCCGGGGGATTGGGAAAAGGCGTCGTGAACACCGGGCGGATCGAGACCCGCAAAGCGCTCACGGGAATCGGTGTGGCATCGACCCCGAAGGGGAGGTTCTGGGAGGCGCTGTTCCCCACCTCGTCGACCAGCGCCAGCTGGACCCGGTAGGTGCCCTCCTCGGGATCGGCTCGCCCGTCCTGGTCGCGATCGGGGAAGATCCCGAGCGACGCGTCGTAGATGTCGGGCAGGAAGAGTTCGAGGGCCGAGATGCGCGAGGTGAGGGTGCCGGGGATCTCCTTGCCCGAGGGTGTGAAGAGCTTCATCGCCACCGCTCCGGACCCGTCGCCGATCCGGCGGAAGTCCACCCCCGCGGCGTTCTGGGTCGAGGTCGAGCCGCCGCCGTTGGGGTCGCCCGGCTGGTCGTAGTCGTCGACGAAGGCGAGGATCGAGCGCGGGAACTCGTGCCCGGCCAGCACCTCGTTCTGCCCCGGGATCAGCGACACGTCGCCGGGATTCCCCTGGGCGGTGCGGCGCAGCTCGGGGGGAAGGGTGTCGACCACCAGCCCGTCCGGGAACACCGAGAACCCGTCGACCGGCTGGATCGGGTTGCCGGCACGGTCGGCGCCGAACTGGGGAGGCTGGTTCTGGGTGTCGCCCATGATCCGGAGGATGGCCGGGCCGTTCCCGCCCGGGGCCGCGATCGGGAACCAGCGGAAGCGGTAGAAGGGATTGCGATCCTCCGAGAGCGCGGCCTGGGAGACGGTGCCGTCGGCCTGTTCGATCTCCACCCGGGGCGCCGATCCCATCTTCTCGTTCAGGAGCACCTCGAACTCGACCGGGGTGGCGCCCACGAAGAAGCGCGGCGGGAACCCGCTGCGGCGCAGGATCGGGTCGTCGGGGTTGCGGGTGACCACCACCCGGGTGACCAGCGGCGGCTCGCGATCGAGATCCTCGATGTGCGTCGCGACGTTGAAGTAGCTCTCGGCGCGGAGGAAGAACCCGGTGCGCGGCCGCCGTGCGCGCCGAACGAGGCGAAGCGCGGAGTAGAGCCGCGACTCCGAGCTACGCGTCGCGAACGCGAAGTTGGTCGAGCCTCCCTCGGCGTTGAACCCGGCGGCGACGGCGATGCCCTCGATCAG
>CAYOHP010000011.1:0-352 GCA_964403795.1 uncultured bacterium
CCACGGGAGCATGATCGCCGCCCACGCCCGAGCCGGGGGACCTCCCGCCGTGGCTGCCACCGCGGCCCTGGCGAATCGGGCGATCCCACCCCCGGCCTCGAATCGCCTCACCCTGGTGAGGCGGACCACGGCCTCGTGGTCGGCCGGGGCCAGGCCCACCAGGTCGCCGAGCACCGATCCGGCGAGCACGCTGGCCAGCTGGTCGGCGTCGCCGAGAACCGGCGGCACGTCGGCGGGGCAATCCAGCTCGAGATGCGCGCCGGTTTCCTTGGCGCGCACCGACAGAAGATCCATCGCGCCGCGGATCACCGTGCCGAGATCGACCGCGTCGCGGGGCGGAATGCGCTCCTCG
>CAYOHP010000011.1:362-101823 GCA_964403795.1 uncultured bacterium
CTGGTCGGCGTCGCCGAGCAGCACCCGGGTCGCCTCGGGGGCGACCGCGTCGAGGAGCTTGGCGAAGAGCGCCATGTCCACCATCGAGGCCTCGTCGACCACCACCAGGTCGAAGGGAAGTGGGTTCCCGGCGCGGTGCCGGAAGCGGGTCGGCTCGTGGGGCGAGTATCCGAGGAGCCGGTGCAGGGTGCTGGCATCGAGGCGGGCGATCCGTTCCGCCGCCGCCTCGGGGGTCAGGCCGGAGCCGGCGAACAGTGCGGGGAGAGGGCCCGCCGCCAGGGTGGCGAGATCCCGGGTGAGCGCCTCGGTGAGGCGGGCCGCGGCCTTGCCGGTGGGCGCCGCCAGGGCGATCCGGGGACCCTGCGGGTCGCCGGCGCGGGCGGCTGCCGCCATGGCCAGGAGCACCAGGTTCCGGACCGTCCAGGTCTTGCCGGTGCCGGGCCCGCCGGTCACCACCGCGAACCCGTGCAGCAGGGCCCGCCGGGCGGCAGCCCGCTGGGGTCCCGGGTCCTCGCCGGTGAACAGGAGGTCGAGATCGGCGTCCAGCCGGTCGAGGTCGAGGTCGGCGCGGGCTTGGGCCTGGAGCCGCGCCACCAGCCGGGCAGCCGCCAGGACTTCGTAGCGGTGGTAGCGGTCGAGGTAGAGCCGGGATCCCTCCAGCACGAGGGGAGCCGGAGGGTGCGACGAGAGCGGGCTCCGGGCCAGCCTCGCCACCCAGGCGGAGCGGTCGGCAGGCCAGGGCAGGGGATCGCTCCTTCCCGGGCCCTCGGCGGCCCAGGCATCGTCCGCGGCTGCCAGGTCGAGGAAGACATGACCCCTGCGCACCGCCGCCAGGGCGAGGGCGGCGGCCAGCACCAGGTCGGGATCGACTTCGCCCATCGCCCGGGCCAGCCGCGCCGCCATGCGCGCCTCGCCGTCCTGCACGGCTCCCTGGCGCACGAAGGCCTCGAAGCGGGCGCGCAGCGCGGCGTCGGCAACAGGGACGGGATGCAACGCCGCGGGATGCAGGCCGGGATCCGAGCGCGTCATGGCGGGCCCCCCCCGGGACCCTGCAAGGCATGATCGAGAGCCTCGATCACCTCCAGGGGAGGTCGGTCATGGAAGACGCCCGCGCCCGGCGTGCCGTCCATGCCGCGCACGAACAGGTAGCAGAGCCCGCCGAAGTCCCGCTGGTAGTCGTAGTCCGGGCCCAGTCTCAGCCCCAGGTACCGGTGCAGCGCCAGGGCGTAGAGGTGGCTCTGGAGATGATAGTGGTGGTGCTCCATGGCGGAGAGCAGCCGGGGGCGGGCGTAGTCTGCGGCCGATGCGACAGGACCGCGGCGGGGCAGCCGGTTCGACTTCCAGTCGGCCAGGTACCAGGTGGATCCGGTACCCGAGGCCACCCGGAAGACGAGGTCGATCGAGCCGACCAGGAACCCTGCCAGGGCATCCCGATCGGCGAAGCCTTCCGCCAGGCGGTCGAGCCAGCTGGCGCCGATCACGCCGTCCCCGGCCCGGAGCCGGAGCGCCTCGACCAGGTGCGAGGCGGCCGCCGATACCCGGGCGCGACTCCCTCCCGCCACCGGGAGTTCGAAGGCGAACTCGTCCACCCGATCGGTGCGCGCCAGGTCCACCAGGCGGAAGCTGCCCAGTGGGCCTCCCAGAGGGGTCGCCAGCACGGTCCGGAAACCGAGGGCGGCGGCCTTTGGGTCGGGCAGCTCGATTCCCTGGCGGCGGGCGGCCCGGGCGAGGATCCCGGGCAGTTCCGGGTCCTCGGCCGAGGGCGAGGCGAGGGCGGCGAAGTCGATCCCTTCGATCGCCTCGTGGAGGGCGCTCCCGGCTGCCGTCCCGCCCGGCCAGGTCTCGAGGGGAAGGCCCCGGACAGGTCCCGGATCCGGCCCGGTCCCGGTCCCGGCACCGGAGTCCTCGCCGGCCGGCCCGGCCGGATCCTCGGCGGTCTCGCCCCGGGCGTCCTCGCCGCCATCCGCTCCCGGCCTCTGCGGGTCCTCTCCCGGTACGACCCCGTCGACCGGCGCCACCCGGGACGCCAGCGCCGAATAGCTGGTCCGGCCCCAGCCCCGATCGGGAGCGGTCCCGCCGAAGCGCCGCACCTCGAGGCCGGCGGGCGCGGCGCCGGCCGCCTTCCCCGCCCTGGTGGTGGCGACCCGCCCCGCGACCTCGACGTGGGCCAGGGGTCCCAACCGGTGCAGGAAGGCCTCGACCTCCGAGAGGATCGCCTTCGGGTCCAGCTCCGGGTAGCGCTCGGCCCCCCGGACCAACACCGCGTCCGGGGGCTCGCCGGGTCCCCGTTCGCCGCCGTGGAAGAGCGCCGCCAGCGGAGAGGTCTCGGCCCCTGCCAGGGCTCCCCAGTAGAGGACCAGGCGATGTCGTGCCCGGGTAAGGGCCACGTAGAGGAGGCGCATCGACTCGGCGCGCAGCGCGGCCTCGGCCGAGGCCAGGAAGCCGGCCTTGCCCGGGGCGTCCTGGCGGGGATCGACATGCAGGAGGCGCTCCCCGGGTCGGTCCGGGTCCCTGACCACCAACGCCGCATGCGAGCTGTTCCTGACCCGGACCTTCCCGAGGAAGGCGGGCACGAAGACCAGCGGGAACTCGAGCCCCTTGGCCTTGTGGACGGTGACCACCCGGACTGCCGATCCGTCGGTCTCGAGGCGTACCAGCGCCGGGTCGTCGGGGGCCGGCTCGCTTCCCTCCTCGGCCTCGACCACCTTCTCCGCCAACCAGCGATGGAGTCGCGCGATGCCCTTGCCCCGCTGGTGCTCCTCCTCGCCGAGGAGCTCGACCCCGTGCAGCCAGTTCACGAGTCGGCGCTCCCCCGCGGGCAGCGCCAGGAGTCGGTCCGCCAGGCCGGTCGCCGCCGCCAGGAAGCGGAATGCCGTCACCACTCCCTGGCGCTCCGCCAGGGTATGTCCCTGGGCCAGCCGGTCGACCCAGGCGGCCAGCGCCGGATCCTCGTCCCGCGACTCGCGGGCGGTCACCAGGTCCGCCTCGGTCCAGCCGAAGGCCGGGCTGGCGGCTGCCCACAGCGCCCGGGTCCGGTCGGCGGGCCGCTCCAGGGCCGCGAGCAGGCGGCGCAGGTCGTCGGCCTCGGGGGTGGAATAGAGCGTCCCGGTGTTCCCGATCACTGCCGGGATCCCCAGTTCGCGCAGCGCGTCCTGGACCAGCCTGGCCTCGCGGTTGGTCGCCACCAGGACGGCCACGTCCTCCGGGGAAGGCAGCCGGGTGACTCCCGAGCGTTCGAGCCGAGGGCCCCGTTCCAGGGCGTCGGCCACGTCGGCGGCCACCCGGTGGGCCAGACGCGGCAGCTCCGACCAGGCATCCCCGAGGCTCTCGGGCTCCGTCCCGTGAGTCTGCAGCTCGCCCGCAAGGGGCTCGCTTGCGACGGGCTGCGCCTGCGCTGCTCCCCCTGGCGGAGCCAGGGGCGCTTCGGCTGCCGCCGCGTGAGTCTTGTGCCTTCCCGTCCGTACTCGCGAGTCGAGGAACCGGACCGAGACGGGTGCCAGGTCCCCGGGCCGGGCGTCGGGTCCGGTCCGGAGCACGGAGCCCGCCGATTCGGGTCGCCCCGGACGGACCGACTCGAAGTCGATCTTCTCGACCCCGAAAATTCCGGGCCGGTGGAGGAGCCCCTCCAGGCCGTCGAGCAGCGCCGCGTCGGACCGCCAGTTGCGATCGAGGGAGGTCCGCCGGTCGGCCAGCTTGGCCGCCTCGAGGTAGACCTCCACGTCGGCGCCCCGGAACGAGTAGATGGCCTGCTTGGGATCGCCGACCAGGAACAGGCGGTGACCCGGCGTGGCGAAGACGCGTTCCAGGATCCGCCATTGCAGCGGGTCGGTGTCCTGGAACTCGTCGACCAGGCATGCCTGGTAGTCGCGCCCCAGGCGGTCCACCAGATCGTCGCTGGCGGCCACTGCGTCGGCGGTGAGCTGGAGGAGATCCTGGTAGCCGAGCGCATCGCTCCGGCGCTTGGCGGCCTCCAGGGCACCCCCCACCCAGCGGGCGAAGCGGGCCCGTTCGGCGCCCTGGGTGGTCTCGAAAGCGGCGGCCAGTGCGTCCCAACGGACGAAGAGCGGATGGAGCCCGCCCGCCGGGAAGCCCTTCTTCGCCTTGGCGAGCTGGCGGGCCGCCGAAAAGAAGGCCCCGAATCCGGTGGTCTCCCCATCCTTGGTCTCGAACGAGGAGGGTCGGGCGAGCCAGCGTTCCAGTTTGGGTCGATGCCCATCGAGGTAACGTTGCTGGTAGCTCTTGCCGTCCAGCTGCTTCTGCGCCATGGCCTCCGCGAGACGGCGGCAGGCTTCGTCCCCTTCGGCGATCCAGGAGGCGGTGAAGGCCGCGAGGTCGGCGGCGAACCGGGAGAGCGCGGCCTCGGCCGCCACGGGATCCGGATCGACGCGACGACGCGGATCCTGGGCCACCTCTCGCGCCAGCCGCAGCAGGGAGGCGCGATCGGCAAGGCATGGGCCCTCGAGGAAGCGGACCATGGCAGGGGACGCCGGGGTCCGGGTCGAGGCCAGCCAGTCGTCGACCGCCTCCTCGACCAGCTCGCCGAGGTCCGCGAGCAGCCGGCTCCCGAGGCCGACGCCGGTGGCGAAGCCGTAGGTCCGGAGGACCTGCTGGCAGAATCCGTGGAGGGTGGAGATGCTGGCGGCATCGAGGTCGCGGCGGGCCGCCTCGACCAGGTTCCGGATCCGCCCCGGGGCGCGGCTCGCGGCCAGCGTCCGGAGCCAGTCCGCCAGCTCCGGATCGGGATCGGGTGCCGGTGTCGCGCCTCCCGCCAGGATCCGGGCCGCGGTCTCCAGGCGGGACCCGAGGCGGTCCTGGAGTTCGGCGGTGGCGGCCCGGGTGAAGGTCACGACCAGGATCTTCCCGAGCGGGATCTCCCGCTCCACCGCCAACCGGAGCACGAGATCGGTCAGGGTGCGGGTCTTCCCGGTCCCGGCGCTGGCCTGGAGCACCGTGATCCCCGGTCCCAGGTCCAGTTCGAAGGCCTTGCCCTGCGTCATGGAGTCCCCCCGGGCTTCGGCATGCGGGGCGTGGCCACCGGGGTCTCCAGGCACTCGCCCAGCGGCAGCCAGAGACGGGTCAGGATCTCCATGACGTCGGGATGGAACTCGTCGTCCCGGTCCGGATCGGCGAGCCAGGGGCGTTCGCCGACCAGCAGCATGGGGTAGCGGGGATCCCGGTCGGCGAGGCCCTCGACCGGGCTCCCCGGCGAGCCCTCCCAGGCGGCCAGGGCGTCGCCGGCGGCCCTCCACAGCCACTCCCTCGGGAACCCGGGGTCCGGCGACCCCTCGAGCCAGGACCGTCCGAGGAGCTGGGTCGAGGAACCGGCCTCGGCCAGCAATCCGGTGGCCCTGGCGATGGCCAGGGTGATCTCCCCGGGTGCCTGCCAAGGGCGCGTCATGCACTCGTCCCGCAGCCTCGCCAGGTCGGCGAGAAGGCGCTCCGCCCATTCCCGGCGCCGCTCGTCGTCCTCGCCGGGAACCCGCATCCGGATCACCGCGGCCTGGTCCGGCTTCTCCGCCAGGACCAGGGCGAGCAGGCCCGGCCTTCCCTCGCGGGCCACCGTCCAGGCGGCCAGGTCGACCAGGCCGGAGACCAGGCGTCGAGCCTTCGCCCTCCCCACTTCGAGGCGGACCGCCAGGTCGGGGGCGGCGAGCGTCACCGGCCCCACCAGGACCGGCCCTCCCCCGAGAGGCACCCGGACCTCGAGGCGGTTGCCGGCGGGAGCGCGGGCCGCCACCGGGGCGGAGGCTGTCCCGATCTTCGCGACCAGATCCGAGACGACTGCGCGGGCCAGCCGGATGCGGGCGAGCTGATCCTCCAGTACGGCCCGGCCGGGCCCGCCGGCGGAAAGCAGCATCCTCTCCCCGAACCGCGCCGCCACGTGATCCACGGCCGGCCCGTCCGGTCCGGACGCGAGCAGCGATGTGGCCAGGCTCCAGTCGGAGAGCGCGTCATGGTCGAGGGGCTCGCGCCGGGGCAGGGGTTCGGGTACCCGTTCCTCCCCCAGACCCAGGCGGGCCCGCGCGAAGGCGAGCGGGGGATCGGCCAGGTCGGTGGCCAGGACCGCGAGGCCGAGCGGCGATCCGTCGCTCCGGGCCGTCGGGGGCGGCAGGGGCGCGGACGCCGCCTGCGGGGCCCCGCCCGCCTGGGCGGCGCGGGCCGCCTCGCACCAGCCCAGGTGGTGGGACCATGGCCTCCCGGGCTCGAAGTTCCGGGGAGAGAAGGGGGTCGGGGGCAGGGTGAGGCACCAGCGCCGGGAGGCCCGTTCGCCGCCTGCCGAGGCCAGGAAGGTCCGGTCGATCGTCTCCATCAGCTCCAGCACCGGGAGGCACGGGGGCAGGGGGGACCCGGTCGCCGGGTCGGTGCCCCGGTAGACCAGTACCAGGTGGCGGCGGGCCGCCAGCAGTGCCTCCAGGAAGAGCCAGCGATCGAGGCTGGGCAGGTCCGGATCGCCGGGGCTGGGGTTGACCTCCATGAGATCGAGGCCCGAACGGCCTCCCTGCCGCGGCAGGGCGCCCTGGTCGAGTCCCATGATCGCCACCACCGGGAAGGGGCGGGAGCGTTGGGTCTCGAGCGAGGAGACCACCACCCCTCCCAGCGGCCCGGCGGGGGCGCGCGACGACGAGGCGAGACGGCTCTCCAGGAGCACCCCGAGTGCCTGGCGGTCCAGGGGGAGATCGGCCGGCGCTCCCGGCCCCAGCGACTCGATCGCCCCGCGCACCGCGGCCTCGAGGGCCCTGTCGCTCTCGTCGGAGACGCCCAGCGCCGAGAGCAGGCCGGGCCGGGCGGGATCGCCCTCGATCCCGAGCAGGGCCGCGATCCACTCCCCTACCGGGCGGGGCGCCTCGAGGTCGGCGAGCGAGTGGAGGCAGGCCTCCACCATCGTGACCATGCGGGCGGCGAGCGTCGCGGCCTCGCCCTCGATGGGGTCGAAGGGGACCCGGTCGGCGATCCGATTCCCGGGTTCGTCGGGCATGGTGGCCCCGAGCGCCAGGCGCAGCAGACCGGCCGACCAGGTGGCGGCGTCGTCCCCGGGCTGGCCCTCGCGGATCCGGTGGGCGGCGTCCCGACCCCAGCGGATCCCGGCTCCTTCCACCCAGGCGGTGATCTGGTCGAACTCCTCGGGAGCGAGCCCGAAACGCCTCCGGACCTGGGCCAGGCCCATGAGCTCGACCACCCGATCGGCGTAGAGCCGGCTCCCCGCCAGTTCGAGTCCGAGGGTCACCATCCGGGCCCACGGGTTCTCGTCCCGGAGCGATCTGCCGACCACCCGCAGCGGGAGCCGGGGACCACCGGCGTGACCCCACGGGGATTCCGGCGCTCCCGGATCGGGCCGGTCGGCGCCTTCGCCGAAGACCGCTTCGAGGTGGGCCGCGTCGCGGGCGAGGTCGGTCGAGAGGACCAGGATGTCGCGGGGACGGAGGTCGGGGTGGCGGTCCAGCAGTCCGAGCAGGGCGTCCCGGAGCACCTCGGCCTGGCGCATGGGGCCGGTGGTCCCCAGGATCGCGAGCGAGTCGTCCTCGGGGTCGGGGGCGCTGGGCGCGTACCCGTCGCGGCCCGGGGCGAGTCCGTCGAGCAGGTCCTTCTGCAGCCTGGCGAGGGCCGAGGGAGGCCTCTCCGACGGGAGGTCCGCGTCCGGGTCCCCGGGACCGCAAGAGTCTTCCGCCGGGTCCCGGTAGAGCCCTTCGGAGTCGGGTTCCCAGGGGTGGAGTTCCTCGATCCGGTCCTGCATGGGACGGACCAGGGCGCCCGAGGCGGCGAGCAGCGGGGGTCCGTCGGCCTCCGGAGCCGGTGCTCCCGAAGGATCCCTCCGCCGACGGGCCAGGTCGCCCCAGTAGGCCCGGCTCGGCGAGAGCAGGTAGAGGTCGACGTCCATGACCTTCCCGAGGGCCCCCAGGAAGTCGAGGTGCATGGCGGGCATCACCGCCAGTCCCAGGAAGCCGATCCGGGGCAGGTCCCGGGCGAGCCGTGCCAGGCGCGCCTCGGCCTCGGGTCCGGCAGAGCCGGCTGCGACCCCCTCGAGCAGCCGTTGGGCCGCTCCCACCCGGGCCGGGACGTTGGGCGCCCCGGCGGCCGTCGCCAGGTCGTGGAACAGGATCGGCTGCCAGGCGAGCTCGTCGGGGACGTCCAGCTTCCCGAGGGGCACCCGGTCCTCGGCCCAGGCCTTCGCCCATTCGGGACGCCACACCGCGTAGCGGTCGAAGCGATCCCCGATCTCCAGGCCGAGGCGCATGGCCTTGGCGTCGACGACCTCGAGCCTCCCGGCGCCCAGGTAGCGATGGAGGTGGTCGAGGCGCCCGCGTCGATCCCCGGCCTCGAGCCGGCCGCGGAGCGCGGCCAGCACCCCGAGGGGGAGCCGGTCGGCATCCCAGGGATCGTCGCGATCCCGACCGCCCCAGGCAGGGGATCCCGAGGCCTCGAAGAACGATTCCCGCTGACCGCCGAGCACACCGACCACCCGCATGAGCGCCGCCACCGGGAACGGCGTCTCGAGCCTGGCCGCGATCCCGAGCTCCTCGGCGGTCCGCCACCGCAGGAACTCGTCGAGGCCGCGGCTGCCGATCGCCACCACCTCGGGCAGGAGCGGATCGGGGAGGGGATCGTCCCTGAGGCGCGCCACCACCAGGTCGACCAGGACCTCGATGCGGTTGGAGCGATGGAGTCGGAGCACGCGACCTCAGCCGGGCCCGGTGGGCGGCGTTCCGGGCGCCGGCTCCCGGCCTTCCCCCCGCGTCATGGATCGGGCAGGCGGATCGGCTGGGGCTCCACCCGCCAGATCTCGCGGCAGTACTCGGAGATGGTCCGGTCCGAGGAGAAGAAGCCGGACCGGGCGGTGTTCCGGATCGAGCGCCGGGTCCATTCCTCGGGGTCCTGCCAGACCCTCTCCGCCTCGTCCTGGGTGTCGAGGTAGGAGCGGAAGTCGGCCAGCACGAAGAAGGGGTCCTGTTCGGTGAGGGAGGCCACCAGGGGGTGGAAGAGGTCGGGCTGGCCGGGCGAGAGCTCGCCCCGGGCGATGGCCCCGAGCACCCGGGCCAGTTCCGGGTCGGCGGAGACCCGGTCGGCGGGGCGGTAGACCGAGAGGCGCAGCCGGCGCAGCTCGTCGACGGTGTGGCCGAACAGGAAGAAGTTCTCGGGGCCCACCGCCTCCCGGATCTCGACGTTGGCGCCGTCGAGGGTCCCGATGGTGAGCGCCCCGTTCATGCAGAACTTCATGTTGCCGGTTCCGCTCGCCTCCTTGCCGGCGGTGCTGATCTGTTCGGAGAGCTCGCAGGCGGGGAAGATCCGGGCGCAGTGCTTGACGTTGTAGTCGGGGATGAAGACCAGGGCCAGGCGTCCCCGGCAGGCCGGGCTGGCGGCGATCCGGTCGGAGACCGCGTGGGCCAGGCGGATGACGAGCTTCGCCATGCGATAGCCGGGGGCCGCCTTGCCGCCGAGCACGATGGTCCGCGGCGGGATGTCCCGCCCGGGGTCGTCCTCGATCCGGTACATGAGCGCCAGGGCGTGGAGCAGCTTCAGGTGCTGGCGCTTGTACTCGTGGATGCGTTTGACGAGCACGTCGTAGAGGCTTCCCGGGTCGATACCGCGGCCCATGCGGCGGGCGACCTCGGCGGCCAGGGCCTCCTTGTTGGCGAGCTTCACCTCCCGCCAGCGCTCCCGGAAGGCCGGGTCCTCGACCAGCGGTTCGAGGGCCGAGAGTCGCGCCATGTCGCGGGGCCATTCCGGGCCGCAGACCTCGTCGAGCAGGCCCCGGAGACCTGGGTTCACCAGGGCCACGAAGCGCCGGGGGGTCACCCCGTTGGTCTTGTTCGAGAACTTCCCGGGCCAGAGCTCGGCGAAGTCGCGCAGCACCTCGGTACGGAGCAGGTGGGAGTGGAGCCCGGCTACCCCGTTCACCGCGTGGCTGCCCACGCAGGCCAGGTGCGCCATGCGCACCGAGCGGCCGGCGGTCTCGTCGATCAGGCTCATGCGGACGATCCGGTCCTCGTCGCCCGGGAAGCGGGCCCGCACCTCGTCCAGGAAGCGCCGGTTCACCTCGTAGATGATCTCGAGGTGGCGCGGCAGCACCGCCTGGAAGAGTTCGACCGGCCAGCGTTCCAGCGCCTCGGGCAGCAGCGTGTGGTTGGTGTAGCCGAAGCACTGGGTGGTGATGTCCCACGCCGATTCCCAGGCGAGACCCTCCTCGTCGATCAGGATCCGCATCAGTTCGGCCACCGCGATGGCGGGATGGGTGTCGTTCAGTTGCATCGCGTACTTGAGCGGGAGCTGGCCGGGCGTACCGCCCGACTGGCGGTGGATCCGGAGCATGTCGGCGAGCGAGCAGGCCACGAAGAAGTACTGCTGCTCGAGGCGCAGCCGGCGTCCCGCCGTCGACGAGTCGTTGGGGTACAACACCTTGGTCAGGTTCTCGCTCGCCACCTTGTCCTCGACCGCACCCCAGTAGTCGCCCTGGTCGAAGGCCTGGAAGTCGAACGACTCGGAGGCCTCGGCGCTCCACAGCCGGAGCAGGTTGGTGGTGGGCACCCGGTAGCCGAGGATCGGGGTGTCGTAGGCCACGCCCCGGACCCGCCGGGCAGGGTACCAGCGCACCCGGTAGCGTCCCTGGTCGTCGGTCCAGGCCTCGGTGTGGCCGCCGAAGCCGACCTCGAATCGGATCTCGGGCCGGGCCACCTCCCAGGGGTTCCCCAGGTGCAGCCACTTGTCGGTGATCTCGACCTGCCAGCCGTCGCGGATGGTCTGGTCGAAGATCCCGAACTCGTAGCGGATCCCGTAGCCGATGGCCGGGATCTCGAGGGTCGAGAGCGACTCCATGAAGCAGGCGGCCAGGCGCCCCAGGCCGCCGTTGCCGAGCCCGGGCTCCTCCTCGGCATCGAGCAGCTCGTCGAGGTCGAGCCCCAGGTCGCGGACCGCTTCCTCGACCGCCTCGGTGACCCCGAGGTTCAGCATGTTGTTGCCGAGGTGGGGTCCCAGCAGGAACTCGGCCGAGAGGTAGCAGACCGTCCGGGAGCGGGAGCGGTAGTAGGTCTCGCTGGTGGCGATCCACCGCTGCAGCAGGCGGTCCCGTACCGCCGAGGCGAGCGCCAGGTAGCGGTCGTTGGCGGTGGCCACCGCCGGGAAGCGGACCTGGCGGTAGACCAGGGCGTCGAGATAGGCCCGCCGGAAGGCCTCGGCGCTCACCCCGGTGCGCAGGTCGTCGCTCGTCCCGCTCCCGCCCTTCGGCTTTGCCATCTCGTCCTCCTCAGGCCTTGCCGCGTGATGCCCGGATCCGGTCGTAGGCCTCCTGGACCCGCTGGAATTGCTGCTTGGCGAATTCGAGGAAGGCCGGGGGCAGCTCCTTGGCCGCGATCCGGTCGGGGTGGAACTCGCGGGCCTTGTGCTTGAAGGCCTTGGCCACCTCGGCGTCGCTCGCTCCCGGGGCGAGGCCCAGCACCGCGTAGTCCTCGCCCGCGTCGTGGAAGTGCAGGCGCTTCAACTCGCCGAGCTCCTCCACCGGGAACCCCAGCCGTCCCGCGATCGTGGTGAGCACCCGGTCCTCGCCCGGGGCCCAGCTGCCGTCGGCGGCGGCCACCCGGACCAGCACCGAGAGCAGGTCCCGGAGCGCCCGGCGATCCCGGTCGAAGCACTCCCGCACCTGGCTCGCCAGCTCGCCGGGATCGTGGGCCGAGGCCTTGGCGGCCTCGAAGATCCGGATCGCCGTCTTGCGGTCCTCGCCTCGGAGCCCCAGCGAGTCCTTGAAGAAGCGGTCCACTTCGGCGACCTCGCGGGGATCGACCCGCCCGTCCGCCTTGGCGACCTTGGCGAGGAGCGAGATCACCGCCACCCGGAGGAGGGTCCCCTCCTCCTCACGGCTGCGTCCCGGCCGGCCTCCGGTCCGCCCGCCTCCGGCCGAGCCCCTGGTGGCGGCCGTTCCATCGGACCCCGATTCGCCGCCCAGGTCCCGCTCGATCGAGTTCCCTGCCACCGCTCCCAGGATGGCGCCCAGCGGTCCGCCGCAGGCGAGCCCCAGGAGTCCACCGGCCAGGCCGCCCTTCAGGCCCATCCGGTCTCCCGCGATCCGGGATGGTACCGGGGGAAGGCCCGCATCCCGGGGTCACCGCCCGCGGGGGCGAGGCGTCCCGTGGCGGTCCGCTCGATCACGGCTCCGGCACCAGCTTGCCGTCGGGTCCGAGGCGGAACTTCATGGTCTTCTGGACTTCGCCGCTCTTGCCCACCACCGCGCCCGAGACCGTCTGGGGGGGGGCCGCCGGCGGGGGCTGCGGCCGGACCGGGGGCTCGATCACAGCGGCCAGCTTGGCGATCTCGTCCTCGCTCGGCAGCAGGCCCTCGGCGATCCCTGCCGGGTGCTGCTTCCACAGGAGGTCGAGATGGTCGGCGACCTTCTTGCGTTCCAGGTCCCGGCGGACCTCGACCGCGAGCTGGTCGCGTACCTGGTCGAAGCTCAGGTGGGTCTCCACCGGCTCCCTCAGGATCAGGTGCCACCCGAACCGGGTGCGCACCGGTTGGGTCGTGACCTGCCAGGCCGCCAACGCCTGGACCGCCTTGTCGAAGGGCTCGACCATGCGCCCGGGGCCGAAGACGCCGAGGTCGCCGCCGTTGGGGGCGGTGGGACCTTCGCTCAGCTCCCTGGCGACGGTCGCGAACGGCTCGCCGGCCGAGATCCGGGCCAATGCGGCTTCGACCTTGGCCTTCTTCTCCGCCACCAGGGCTTCCGGGTCGCTCTCCTTGCAGCTCGCCAGCAGGTGGCGGGCGCGCAGCGACCGGTCGGGAGGGGTCTTGAACCGTTCCTCGCGGTTGGCCTCGTAGAAGGCCTTGAGCTCGGCCTCGCTGGGCTCGATGCCCTGGTAGACGGTGTTCGCCACGTAGTGGTTGATCAGCAGCTGGCGTTCCACGTCGGCCAGGAAGGGTTCCCGGCGGGCCAGGAACCCGGGGTCGGTGAGCGCCAGGTTGGAGACCAGGATCCGCTGGCTGAGGGCGTCGAGCAGGGCCTTCTTGCCTTCCTCCCCGGCGTACATGCGGGCCCGTCGCGGGTCGAGGTTCTCCTGGGCCAGGTCGAGTTCGGCCTGGGTGATCGCCTGGGGGCCGATCTTGACCAGCACCGTCCCCGGCTCGTTGGCTTTGGCGGGGTCGGCCAGCGGCCCTTCCACCTTCCAGATCCGGCGGGCCTTCTCGACCAGGGCGGCGGCGACCTGCTCCCGGCGCTGACCCTCGAGGGTGGCCCGGATCGCGGCCGAGACCGACTCGAAGGGACTGGCGGTCGGCGCCGTATAGCTGCCCCGCCGGTAGATCGCCCACTGGCCGCCGGTCTGGGCGAAGGGGCCGAGCTGGGCGCCGTCGGCGGCCGCGGCCAGGGCATCCCAGGCCTCCTTGGGCAGCCGCTCCTTGGTGATCGTCCCGAGCCGGCCGCCCCGGTCCCGGGTGAGGGCCAGCGACCTGCTCTTGGCTTCGGTCTCGAAGCTGTTCGCGTCCACGGTGGCGAGCAGGGCCTGGGCTTCGGCCTGGCTCCCGACCACGATCTCCCAGACCTCCATGCGCCCGGGGGTGGTGTAGCGCTCGAGGTCGCGGTCGTAGGCGGCCCGCACCTCCTCGTCGGAGAGTGCCGGGAGGGCCGCCAGGCCGTCTTGCACCATGTACTCGTAACGGAACTCCGCCAGCCGGTCCATCAGCGTCGACAGGAGGCGCGGATCCGATTTGGGCAGGCCCGACAGCCTGGCCGCCGCCGCCATGATCCGGAACTGCATCAGCTCCTGCAGGCCCTGGCGGATCGGCACCTGGCCGATGCGCTGGTTCTGGGTGCGCAGCCTCAGGTAGTCGCCGAGGGTGATCTGGTCGATGTCGCCGATCTTGGCGATCACGGTGGCGAGCCGGTCGTCCCCGCTGGCGCCCGCCGGGCTGGCCGGAGGGGGAGTGGTTGCCGGGGGAGGCACGATCGGCGGGAGGAGCCGGTCCGGAGCCGTCGGCGGCGGGGGCGGAACCGGGGTGGCCACGGCCGGGGGAAGGCCGGGAGGAGGGGCCCCGGGCGTGGCAGGGACCTTGGCGGCCTTCTGCACCGCACGCTCGACGGCCTCTTCGACCACCGGACGCATGAGGGCCGCGGCCCGGGAGGCGATCCGCTCCACGTCCCGGTCCGAGAGCGGGGCGGGTTCTCCGCAGCCCGATGCCAGGACGGCCAGGGTGAGGGGAAGGAGGACCACGAAGTAGGGGAGCCGGGTGGCGGGCCTCGCCCGCCGCATCGATTCGGGAGCGTGCATACTCCGTTTGTAGCAGAGGCACGAGGGGGCTTGCCATCCCGGCCTCCGTCCTTAGGATGATTCGGGGGCCATGTGGGCCCCGGATCGAGGAGCGCGACCTTGGACGAGCGACGGAGTCCGCGGCACGAGGGACCGAGCCCCATCGGCGAGATGCTGCTGGCGGCCGGGCTCGTGAACCGGGCCCAGCTCCGGGAAGCCCTCCGCCTCCAGGCCCAGCAGGGGGGCCGCCTCGGGCACATCCTGGTCGACCAGGGTTTCGTGGACCCGGTCTCCTTCGCCGAGACCCTGGCGGACCAGTTGGGACTCGCCTTCTTCGACCTCGAACTCACCGAGATCGACCCCCGGGTGGCCTCGCTGGTCCCGATGGAGGTCGCCCGCCACCACCGGCTGCTCCCGGTAGCCGCCCGGGCGGGACGGATCACCCTGGTGATGGCCGATCCCTCCAACGAACTGGGACGCCGGGAGGTCGAACGCCTGACCGGCTCGGCGGTGCGCCTGGCCTTGGCTCCCAGCGATCAGATCCAGGCGGCGCTCACCCGCACCGAGGCCCGCCTCGCCGAGGTGGCTGCCCTCGAGGACGCCTTCGAGAAGATCCTGGGCGAGCCCGAGGCTGCCACGACCGTGCCTCTCTCGCGCGCCGTCTGATCCCGGTCCCGGGACTCCCGAGGGTAGAATCGGGGCGATGGCCGTCCAGCCCGCCACCGTCGTCGACGTCCACGACCGGTTCGCGATCGTCGCAACCCGGCGCGCCGACCAGCCTCCTTGTGCCGCCTGTCCAGGCATGGACCTGTGCTCCACCATCCCGCCCGAGGAGTGCGAACACAAGGTCCGGGCCGTGAATCGCATGGGGGCTTCGATCGGCGACCAGGTCGGGCTCCGCCTGGCCGACGAGCGCCAGCTCGGGGCGGCCCTGTTCCAGGCCTTCGGTCTTCCGCTCGGGGCCTCGCTCGCGGGCCTGGCCGCCGGGCTCTGGCTGGGCGGCGTCCTGGCCGTCCGGAGTTCGGTCGCCTCCGCCCTGGGTGCGCTCGGTCTGCTCGCCGGCCTGGTCCTCTGGATCCCGGTCGGCCGCCGGCTCGATGCCTGGCGCAAGCAGACCCGGCTCTTCCTGCCCGAGGTGGCTCCCTGGACGCCCCCGGACTGCCGGAGTTGCGGCAGCCGCACCCGGGATGCGTTGACCGACGGGAGCTGGGGAGCACCCGAACCCCCCTCGCTACCGGGTCGATGAGGCCGGGACCCAGCCGATCCTGAGGGCCCGCACCTCGGCCGAGCCGTAGAACGCCAGATCGACAGGGGCGAGCCGGATCCGGAGGCGCTCGCCCGGTCGGGGGGCCAGCACTCCGGGAACCGCCACCGAGATCCAGCCGGGGGGGCGATCCTCGGCTCCGAGCGACGGCGAGTCGTTCCACACGTCGAGCCACGGCGAGCGGTCGCGGTCGATCACCAGCAGCTCGTTCGAGCCGAGCCCGGCGACCAGCACCATCACCACGATCCGTACCGGGTCCGGGGGAGCCTCCCTGGGCCAGGTGAAGTAGAGATCGCTCGGCTTGCGGCTGCTCTGGAGGGAGAGGTCGGCGATGTCCATCTTCGGGTCCGGCGGCACCAGCCGGAGATCGCCCTGGCCGCGGGCTATCGGCCGCCCGTCCTCGGTCTCGAGCCCGGGCTTCTGCCAGCCGAGCTCACGGCCGCGCACCACCACGGCTTCGGGCCAGCCGTCCTCGAGGGCCGCCAGCGGGACCCGGCTCCGCTCCTCGTCCTGGTCCTCGGCGGTGCGGGCCGCCCGGGTCGCCTCGGTGGCCGCGAGTTCCCGGGCGAGGTTCACCCGCTGGTGGAAGCGCCAGGCGGCGAGGAGCTCGCCGGGAGGCAGCGCATCCCAGGGCGGTCGCGGGAAGATCGCGGTGTCGAGCCGGTCGTAGCTCGCGAGAAGTGCGGGCGGGGGCTTTCCCCGGGTGAAGGCGTCCCGGACCCGGGCCACCGGGTCCTCCCGCGAGGCCAGCTCGAGGGCCTCCTTGACCGCGGCGCGATCGAGATCCCCCAGCGGCACCGGGAGGGTGCCCGGAGGGTCCGAGAAGGGTGCCTCCAGCTCGGCGACACCGGTGGTGGTGGTCGGGACCGGGAGGGAGAGTCGACCTGGCCGCAGCCGGTACCGCCGCTCCGGGTCCTGCTTCCAGCGGACGGTGACCTCGGCGCTGCACTCGATCCGCAGCCGCGTCCGGTCGATCGGTCCGACGATGGTGACGGCCTCGATCCCGGTCCCGGCTCCCGGGAGCCTCGCCGGACCGGGCGCGGGTCCCCGCACCGCCAGCCTCCCGAGGGCGATGCCCAGGGCGAGCGCCAGGAGCGGGAGGACGGGATGCCGCGGTCCGGCGGGGAAGAGGGCCTTCACGTCGGGTCCTCCCGGACCAGGGCACTCATCGGCCCTCTCCCGGTCCGTCGAGTCCGAGGCGCTTCAGCTTCTCGTAGAGGGTGGAGCGGGCGATCCCCAGCCGCCTGGCGGCCAGGCTCCGGTTGCCCCGTGCCGCTTCGAGGGCCCGGCGAATCGCCTCGGACTCCACGGCCTCCAGGTCGCTCGGGCCGGTGGGCATCGAGCCGGCGCCGTGGACCGCGCCCGCCGCCTCCGGGGTCCCGTCCCCGAGCCCGAGATCCGCGGCCTCCACCAGGCGCCCGCCTGCCAACGCCGCGGCCCGTTCCACCGCGAAACGCAGCTGGCGCACGTTCCCGGGCCAGCCGTGGGTGAGGACCGCCTGGCGGGCCCACCGCGACATCCGGGCACCCGGCGGCAGGAAGTGCTCGGCCAGCAGGGCTGCGTCCTCGCCCCGGTCGCGCAGCGCGGGGACCGTCACGGTCACCCCCGAGAGTCGATACCAGAGGTCGCGGCGGAAGCTCCCGGCCGCCACCATGGAGGCGAGGTCGCGGCTGGTGGCCGCCACCACCCGGACCGAGACGCGGCAGGGATCGTCCGAGCCCAGCGGCCGGACCTCCCCGGTCTCGAGCACCCGCAGCAGGGTCGGCTGCAGGGCCAGCGGCAGTTCCCCGAGTTCGTCGAGGAAGACCGTGCCCCCGTCGGCCCTGGCGAAGGCACCGGGTCGGTCCACCTCGGCACCCGTGAACGCCCCCCGCCGGTGCCCGAACAGCTCGGAGCGGAGGTGGTCCCCGGAGAGCAGGGTGCAGTCGACCACCTGGTACGGCCCCCCGGAGCGGGAGCTCCGGCTGTGCAGCGCCCGGGCCAGGCCTTCCTTGCCGGTCCCGGACTCGCCGAGCAGTAGCACCGAGAGGTCGAGCGGGGCCACCGTGGCGATCAGCCCGAACAGCTCCCGCATCGCCGGCGAGCGGCCGAGCAGGCCCTCGAAGCCCTCCGGACCCGCCTCGCCGACCGGGACCTCCGAGGTCTCGGCCCGGAACTCGAGCAGGCTGTCCCCGACCCGGATCCGGTCTCCGTCCGCCAGCTCCGCGTCCCCCACCCGGCGCGCCCCCAGGAAGGTCCCGGTCCGCGACCCGAGATCGCGCACCGCGTAGGCCTCGCCTCGGGTCTCGATCGCCAGGTGCCGGCGGGACACCGCCGCGTCCTCGAGCCGGAGGTCGGCACCGGGGTCGCGCCCGATCACCAGGGGCACGTCCCCGAGCAGGCGCTCGGCACCCCGGGAGGGCCCCTCGACCACCGCGATCCGGCCCTGGCGCAGCCGGATCCGCCGTCCCTCGCCCCGACCCAGGATGGCGCTGCGGGTTTCCTCGCTCACCGGTCGATCCCGTCGTCGAGCCGGTGGGCGGTGCCGTCGAGGGTCCTGAGGTAGAGGCCCGCCCGGTGGAGGACCGGGGCATCGGGCCCGACTTCCATCGCCAGCTCGGCCGCCACCCCGAGGCCGGGACGGGCCAGCGCCATGACGCGCCCGGGCCGCGCCAGCCACACATGGCCGGGCGTGAGTCCCAGCAGGCGGTCCCCGGTAGGTCCCGGGGGGCGCTCCCCGAGCGGCTGCAGCCTGTCGTCGAGCAGCACCAGCCCGAGGCCGTCGGCGCGCAGCGCGCTACCCCCGGGATCGGCGGCCAGCTCGACCCGCCCGGGGTTGGCACCGGAGGGCCAGACCTCGGTCCAGCCCCGCTCCCCGAGCACCCGCGAGGGATCCGGGCTCACCCCGGCCGCCACCACTGCGACCTCCAGGCTCCCGGTGGCCGGCTCGGGGCGCCGGATCGCCAGCAGGGTGCGGGACGGGTCGAGGTCGGCTCTGGCCACCACCCGGGCGCCCTCGCCGAGGCGCCGGCGGGCGGTGCGCACCACCGGGTCGGGGCCGTTCCCCGCGGCGTCGAGCGGGGCCGGGAAGGGCTCCCCGGGACCCAGGGCCAGGATCCTCGGTGCGTTCCCGCCTCCGCTGGCGGCGCCGAGGACGAGCCCGATCCCCAGAGCCAGCAACGGCACGCTCCATCCGGTTCGGGGGGAAGGCCTGGACGCGGCCCCCTCCGCTCCGGGAGGCGCTGCCCCGCCTGGCGCAGGCCCCCGGGGGGCCGAACTCATGACCGGGGCGAGCTCCTGGGTCATGGTAGCGGTGGCCCCACCCCCGGTCGTCTCCTCCCCGGCGCCGTCCCCGACCGGGACCGGGGCGAGGCGGATCCGGGAGAGCGCCTCCGCCACTCGCTCCGCGCTCTCGGGCCGGCGGGAGGGCTCGCTGGCGAGCAGGCCCTCGAGGAGGCGGACCAGATCGTCGGAGCCGAAGCGGGCGAGGTCCTTCCAGCGCACCGAGGCTCCCAGCGGTGTGACCGCGGGACGGGCACCGAGCAGAAGTTCGACCGTCATCACCCCGAGTGCGAACAGGTCGGATCGCGGGGTGTGGGGGGCGCCCTTCAAGAGCTCGGGGGCAAGGTAGGCCAGCGTCCCCACCTGGTCGCCGGTGCGGGTCAGTTGCGAGGAAGCGGGTCCCCGTCCCAGCCCCAGGTCGGCGAGCTTGAAGGGCCCGTCGGCGCGTCGGAGCACGTTGGCCGGCTTCACGTCGCGGTGCACCACGCCGTTCGCATGCAGGAAGGAGAGGGCCCGGGCCACCGCCGCGGCGGCCTGCACGACCTCCTCGGGTGGCAACCGGCGGGACCCGGCGGAGGGCGAGAGGGAACCGCCCGCGAGCAGCTCCAGCACCAGGTAGTAGGGGGGCTCGTCGAGATGGGCGTCGAGCAGGGTCACGAGGTCGGGATGGGGGTTCCCGTCGAGCAGGGCCCACTCCCGGCGGAACCGGTCCAGGAAGCGCTCCGGGTCCTCCTTGCCGGGCAGCAACACCTTCAGCGCCACCGCCGTCCCGGTCGGCTCCGAGAAGGCTTCCAGCACCTCGCCCGAGAAGCCCCTCCCCAGCACCCGCAGCAGCCGGAAGCCCTCACCCTCGAGGTGGCGGAGGGTCTCGGCCGGGATCCGGGTCTCGCCCTGCATGGGGACGAGTGTAACGGCTCCTTGCGTCCCCCCGGGCGCCTCCCGGAGGTCGCAGGCTCAGGCGGCCCGGTGGTTCCGTGCCGGGTGGTCCGCGGCCTTCCGGGCGACGGTCCCGGTGCGTCGCGGCCTCCGCCCGCGGCGCCGCCCCAGGAACGGCAGCGCCAGGAGCGCCAGCGGTGCCAGGGAGGCCGGGGAACCTCCGGCTTCCGCCTGGAGGAGCACGGAGCATCCCCCTCCACGGCCTCCCGCCATGTCCGGCGAAGCGGCCGCCGCCAGCGCCTGGGCCTGTACCTCGACCCCGAAGGCAGAGCCCAGGCCGCCGACGAGCAGGGTGCGCACCGCGTAGTAGGGAGCCGCCGATCCCCCCGGGACTCCTTCGGGAAACGAGTCGGTGAACCGGGTGGTCTGGACCGTGCCGACCAGCTGGTAGGGCGAGGAGCCCAATCGTCGGTACACCTCGTAGCCCCAGATCCCGGTACTGGTGCTGCGGGTCCAGGTCAGGTCCAGGGTCTTGGGACCCGTCAGGGTCACCTTGAGACCGGAGGGGGGCTTGGGACTCGGGACCTTGAGGCGGGTGGCGGGGTCCCCCAGCAGGTTGAAGGCCCGGCTCAGCCGTTCAGGGTCCGAGGTCTGGGCGAGGTAGAGGGCCAGTGCCCGTCGCTGGGCATCGCCGAGGCGCCAGCGGCTCTCGGTGAAGAGGGCCCGCATCCAGCTCCGGTGGAGGAGGTCCTTGGCGGCCGCCGAGCTCTGGACCCCCGAACCGAGGTAGGCGATGGCGCCGCCCCCGGGGTTCAGGACCAGGGCCTCGGCCAGCGAGCGGTCGGCGCCCCCGGCCTGGGGAACCGAGACGAAGTACCCGTCGTTGCAGGTGAAGGAGAGGATCAGGGGCGCCCGGCTCCCGTTGGCGAGCGAAGCCGCCCGGGCCGAGTCCAGGGAGGGGAGGGTGGTGTCGGCCCAGAGGTTGAAGGCGCCGTGGCCCACGAACTGGACCAGCAGGGCCCCGTTCTCGAGACCCGCATGGAGGGCGGACCGGTAGGCCGCGGCCGACGGGAAGGTGTCGGTGTCGGAGCGGTGGTAGCGCTGGATGCCGAGGCCCGGGGGCAGGGAACCGAGGGCCTCCTCGGAGTACTCGACGAACTGGGGCTCGCCGTCATCGGAGACGACCTGGACCCCATGGGTCCAGGCCCCTAGGGCCGAGGTCTCGTAGGCGACGATCTTGGCGACCACGCCGGCGAGTTCCGAGGCGCTCGAGGCGGGGATCCGACCGACGGCGACCTCCGGGACGTCGTCGCCACTCCGTAGCTTCCCGTAGTGGAGGTCATGGGCCGACTCGCTCCCGTAGAAATCGGGACCCGAGTACTCGAGCCGGGTCGGCACACCCAGGGAGGGCGCGGCGTCCCAGAGTCCCAGGAAGGTCCCCGGATGCCGGCGCGGGTTCACATGGGTGTCGCCGGCCAGCAGCAGGTAGTCAGGACGGAGCGCCCACCGCCGGTCGGCGTGGTCCATCAGTCGCCGGATGGTGCTGGCCTGGACCACCCCGTCGGTGAATTCGTCGGCTGCCGACTCGATCGAGACCACCATGGGGCGCAGCCCCTGGGTCTGGCGCAGTGCGACCAGCGGAGCTAGGCTCGCCTCCCACCCGGAGGGCACGATCGCCAGCCAGCCGGCAGCGTTCGAGGCGGAGCGCAGATCGACCCGGGGTGCGGGCGACACGATCGTCTGGGCGATCCCCAGGGTTCCTGCCGGGGAGAAGGCCAGGACCTCGGTGGGCGCGGTCGGCGAACGGGCGACCTCGATCGCGTAGGGGCCGGATCCCGAGACCGTGGAGTTCCCGATCCAGCGGGGCTGCCAGGGGTCGGTGACGTCGAGGGCCGTGAGATCGGGAGAACCGAAGCCCTCGACCCGCGCCGGGGTGGTCCCGGCCGGGGCCCGGAAGGCGAGGGCATCCCCGAGGGCGTCGAGCAGGCGGCCGTAGCGCAGGGTCACGTCCTTGAGGACCAGGAACTCCCCCCGAGGCGAGGGAGGCAGGCCGTCGAGCGAGCAGCGCAGGACCACCTCGTGGTTGCCCGCGGCCAGCGACCCGGGCTGGAGGGCCACCGTGGCCTGGAGGAACCCGTCCCCGTCGCGGAAATCGTCGATCACGGTGCGGCCGTCCAGGAGCACCTGGAAGTGATGGTCCGGGCTGCCTTCCCGGGAAAGGGGCGCTCCGAAGGAGACCACCAGTTCGGGGCGATGCCCGGGGTCGGCGGAGCCCGGGCTGGTCACGGGGACCGCCAGGGGAAGGGTGCCCGCGGTCCCGGGGAACGCCCATCGGGAGGGAGCGGCGACGAAGCGGTCCTCCTCGGGCTTCCCGGGCAGGGGGGCGTAGTAGTACTCGCGCAGCCGGATCGTCTCGCTGTGCCGGTACTCCCGTTGGGGTGCACCCGCCAGGGATGACGGGAAGCCGGCCTCGGCCCAGCGCAGTCCGGGCGCGGATCCCAGCAGGAGATGGAAGCCCTCGCCCGCGGCGTAGCGGTTGCCCTGGCCGGGGGAATAGAGGAAGAGTTCGTCCTCCGGATCGAAGACGCCGTCCTCCTCGCCCCGGATGCGGATGGCGACGGGTCGTCCTCCGTGATGGACCGACAGGTTGCGGGGGTCCAGGCCCGGGAGGGGGATTCCCGCGGCCGCCAGGTCGCTGCCCGTGAACCGGTACATCCCGGCCTTCAGGGTGTGGATCCGGAACACGGTGCCCGCCGGGACCGAGGAGAGTCCCGGGTCGCTGGCCGGGCTCAAGGAGAACGCGGCCAGGGTCGGGCCGTCCCGGTCCGCCCGTACCCGGATCCGACGATGGAAGCGCAGCTTCCGGGACGCGTGGTCGTAGGCCAGGGGTTGGAGCCACAGGTGGGCGGACGACTCGGGATCCGGGGCCGGGATGGTGGCCGAGGCCTCGGCCGGGTACCAGGCGGGAGGGTCCTGGTAGAAGGCAGGATCGCACCGGTAGCCCTGGAGCAGGTTGTTGCCGGATTCCACGGGCATCGGATAGGGAACCGGACCGATCTCCCGCTCCGCCAGGATCTCGGTCTCGACCTCCAGCACCGTGACCCGGCCGAGCCCCGGCGGGAGCAGCCACCCGACCCTCGGGAGTTCGGGATGACCTTCCCGCTCGGTGGCGCCCGCCAGGATCCCCGCGAGTCGCGGGTAGGTCATGGCGCGTCCCTCGACCTCCCGGATCCGTTCCTCGAACCCCCACAGCACGAGTTCGAGGACCTGGTGGTCGGGTCCCTCCTCGAGGATCCGGATCCCCTGCGGGGGAGGGGTGCTCCCATGGGGTCGGCTCCTCGCCGGTCCCGGGTAGGCCGGATCGGCGACCCCGGGGTCGCGACCGACGGCGATCTCCAGGCCGGTGGGCATGCCGTCGCCATCGGGATCGGTGCCTGCGTCGCGGGGATCCGCATCCGAGAGGCCCAGGGCGTGCTCGCGATCGAAGGGGATGCCGTCACCGTCGCGGTCCACGGAAACCGGTCCGTGCAGGGACTGGCCTCCGAGTGCGTCATGGTCGGTCAGTCGGTACCAGAGCGGGCCATCCGCGGGGGCATCGGGATCGAGACGGTCATAGGCTCGGCGTCCCTGGAAGCTCCCGACGCCCGGGATCATGCAGCAACCCACCGGCTCCCAGGGGCCGTCCATCGAGGTGGACCGCTCGAGGGTGAATCCGAGGTTCTGGAACTCCGAGAACGTCGCCCATCGCACCCGGACCCCGGTCCCCTCGCCGACGGCGGTGAGTTCCCCGAGTCGCACCGAGGTGGTGGAGAGCACGTTGGTGACCACCGTGAAGGGGTCGAACAGCGCACTGTTCACGGTGCTCCGTGCCGTCACGGTCGCGGTGTTGGTGTCGCCGTCGAGGACCGGGGGATCGGGCGGGATCTGGACCCGGACCAGGATCCGCATGCTGGTCCCGGGCTGCATCACGCCCGTATCGACGGTGGCGGCGCCCCCGGTGTCGGTGAGCACCGTGTCGAGCCCGGGGTCGAAGCTGCCGTCGCCGTCGAGGTCCCGGATGAAGGAGATGTTGGCCGTCCAGTCGGGGTTGGTGGAGGGCCGGCTGCTCGAAGAGACGAAGCTCAGCTCCATGGTGTCGGGCGAGGCGCCCGTGTTGGTGATGATGGCGGGGTAGTAGAGGACGTCCCCCTGGTTCCCCCAGAAGGTGCTGTCCGGACCGGCCGTGACCCCGGGCGCCGCCACCTGGACCTGGACCACGTTGGAGGGGACCTGGCACGCGAGGTCGGTGGATTCCGCCAGGTTGGTGATCACGTCCCCACTGGGGGTCCCGGCGTTCACGGTGGTCTGGAACGAGACGGTGCGGACCGGGTCGAAAGGGATCAGGGTCCCGAGGTTCCAGGTCACCGTGCCGCTCCCGAAGCTGCCCCCTCCCGTGATGCTCCCTCCGACCAGGGTGGACTTGGTGAAGATGTCGAAACCCGGGAGCGGGTCCTGGAGCACCACGCTCTGGGCCGGGGCGGCCCCGATGTTCTGGATCTCCAGCGTCCAGGTGATGGTGCCGCCCTGGACCTGGGTCAGCACGCTCGCCGATTTCACGATCCGTACGTTGATCGTAGGGAGCGTGACGAGGTTCGAGGGGATCACGGTGGCCCCGGTCTGCGTCGAGGTGACCTGGGCCCGCCCCGTGACCGAGGCCCCGGCGGGGACGAACTGGGAGACCCGGGTGTCGAACCGGAGCAGGAAGCTGGTCGAGGGAGCCAGGGTCGCCCGGGTGAAACGCAGGTGGGTCACCGGGCTGGAGGCGGGCGGCTCCGTGCCCACGTAGCTGGTTCCGCCGTTGGTCGAGTACTCGATCGTCCACCCGGCGGGGGCGCTGGCGGTCCCCAGCTCGTAGTCCGAGTCGGTGGGGATGGGCTGGACCACCACCACGTTGGTGAAGGAGCTGACGGCGTTCAGGTTGGTCACCTGGAGGTCCCACCGGATGCGGCGCCGCGGGCAGGCGAAGGGCAGGTTGGCGGAGAGCGAGATCTGGAGGTCGGTGACGATGGTCTCGGTGATATTGGTGGTCCGGACCGTGGTCTGGTCGTTGGCGAGGAAGGCGAAGTTGCGGATCACCGTGTTGGCCGGGGTACCCGCGTTCACCCGCACCGTGAACGCCGCGGTCGTCGACGAGGCGGCTGCCACGGCCCCCTTCAGGAAGCGGATGTGGGTGACGGTGGCGTCGACGGTTCCCGGGGCGCCGGCGGGGACGTAGGCGAAGGTCGAACCGTTGTCGTTGGAGAGCTGCACCTGGGCGGGAGGAGAGCCGGAGCCCACCACGTAGCCGGTGTTGGCGGGGATGCGGTCGGTGAGCACCACGTTGGTGGCGCCTGCCCCGCCATGGTTGTAGATCTGGAAATCGAAGGGGATGTCCTGGCCCGCCGAGACGCTTCCCGGGGCGTTCTTGATTGGCTGGAAGACCGGGGTCCGGATCAGGGTCTCGACCGGGTTCGAGTCGATCACCCGGATGCCGTTCACGAGCCCGGAGGCGAGGTTGGGGATGGGAGTCAGGTCGAAGGGGACCTGGTTCACGGTGACCTGGTAGGTGAGGGTCCCGGTGCCCGAACCGGCCAGGCTCCCGATGCTCCAGGTGATGGACTTGGCGGCCGTGCTCACGGTGGCGCCGACCGAGGGCGAGGAGGAGATCGAGCCGCCCACCAGGGTCGTGAAGGCCGGGATCGGCGCGATCACCGAGACCGGGTTCAGGGCGTTCCCGCTCAGGTTGGTGTAGGTGAGGGTGTAGGTCAGGACCTCGCCGACCTGGGCCTGGGCCTTGTCGACCGCCAGCTGCAGGCGCAGGGCGTTGTAGAAGACCCGGGCGGTGTCCTCGCCGCTGAAGGGGAAGCCCTGGAACTCCCCCGAGGCTCGCCCCACGTTGTCGACCGCAGAGGGGGGCGTAGCTCCGGTCTCGGTGATGGTGATCCCGTCGACGAAGAAGCGCTGGGCGCCTCCCCCCGGCGTGGTCCCGGCGTCGTCGATCACGAGGTTGTCGATCAGGAGCTGGTCGCCCGCGTCGTTCTGGGCATCCCCGGTGAAGCGGATCCTGGCGTTGGCCGTGCGGAAGGCCGAGAGGTCGAAACTCGAGTTGGTGCAGCCGGCGGCCACGTCGGCTTGCACCCAGGTCCTCAGGTTCGACCAGTTGGCCCCGCCGTCCGCCGAGGCCTGGAAGCTGTAGCCCTCGTCGGCGGCATTGAGAACGACTCGCCAGTCGAAGCTGATCCTGGGGGAACAGAACTGGGTGAGGTCCACCGCCCGCGACACCGCGTCCGAGTTGTTCTCGTTGAGCGCCTCGTTCTCGACGTCGTCGAGCCTCAGATGGTTCGAGCTGTTCGGACAGGAGACTCCGCTTCCCGCGATCACCCGGATGTCGCCGTCCCCGGTGCCGTTGCCGTTGTCGCCGAAGTCCTGCCAGGCGGCCGCCCACCCGGTTCCGCCCGAGTAGGTGCCGGCGGAGAAGTTGTCGGTCACGGTGGAGGCGCTGGCTACGCAGGTCCCCCGGAACCGGATCGCCGCGGTCGCCGACCGGAAGGCGCTCAGGTCGTAGGTGTCGGCGGTGCAGTTGGCGTTGTTCTGGGCGGGAGCGAAGGTCGCCAGCGGCGAGAAGTTGGTCCCGTCCGAACTGGCCTCGACCAGGTAGCGGTCCCCGCCCACCAGGAAGTCGCTGCGGCGGCTCAACGTGAGCTCGGGGCGGCAGTAGTTGGACAGGTCCACGGAGCGACGGACGGACCGGCCCCGCCCGTCCCGGAATTCGAGGTGGTTGGTGTTCGAGCAGGCGCCGCCGCCGGCAGAGGCGCGGACCTGGATCTCGCCGCCCACGGGATCGGTGGTCTCGCCGGCCTCGGTCCAATTGCCGTTCCACCCGGTCCCCTGCGCGTAGCTGGTGGCACCGGGCGTGGCCGGGGCCTGCCAGGTCTCGGAGGCGGGTCCCGCCCCGGAAGGGAAGCAGAGGGCCACCGTGGCCTGGAAGGTGACGCAGACCTCTTCCCGGGTGTTCAGGCTCTCGCTGATGTTCCAGGTCAGGGTGAAGCCGGTGGCCTGGGTTCCGGTGATGGCCGGCTCGAGCGCCACCGTGGCGTTGTCGGGGTAGGTGATCACCGCCGAGCCGGCCACGTAGCTCCAGCCCGGGGGCAGGAGGTCGACGATGTCCTGGTTCTCGACCGGGACCAGGATCCCGGTCTCGGCGCAGATCGAGAACGTGACGGTGCCGCCCGGGGCGAAAAGGCTGGCGGGCGACGCCGTCTTCCGCACCGTGAGGGTGGGCTCCTGGAAGCGGAAGTCGAAGGGGTTGATGGTGTAACCCCAGTCGAGGTTGTTCACCGTCCCGGGGTCCTGGGTTCCGCCCTGGCCGTTGTAGCCCCAGGCGGAGACGAAGCGGCCGTTGGCCCGGACCACGCCGCCGGTCTGGTCGTCGTTGGGGAGCGCCACGCCGTCGGGCTTGTACAGCGTCAGGGCCTGGA
This sequence comes from uncultured bacterium, assembly GCA_964403795.1. Taxonomy (GTDB): domain Bacteria; phylum Muiribacteriota; class UBA6191; order CAZXTJ01; family CAYOHP01; genus CAYOHP01. The sequence goes on from CAYOHP010000011.1 coordinate 27,485, forward strand.
GCGCGTTGCGGGTGAAGCTGGTCCCGTCGCCGGCGCCGTCGTTGTTGATGTCGACCTGGTCGGCGACCCCGTCGCCGTTCCAGTCGACGGTGAAGGTCACGTTGTCGACGATGGGGGCGACCCAGATCGGGGAGCCGTTCAGGCCGGCCCCGCCGGCACCGGCATCCACCAAGTCCCGGTTCCCGGGTCCGTGGGCACAGGCCACCACCCGCTCCAGGAAGCCGTTGGGCTGGAGCGCATAGCCCCAGTCGGCGGCGGTGCCATGTCCCGCCCCGAGGTTGCCCGTGTCGTAGAGCCCGATCCCCCAGAAGAGGCTGTCGCTGGTGAGGCGCAGGCCCGAGGCGTTGGGGATGTAGCGACCGGAGGCCGCCCGGTACGAGGAAGGCGAGTTGGCCGCCACGTTCATGGTCGTGGTCCCGACCGAGTCCTGGGCGGTGACCGTGATCGGGAACGAGTTCGGGTTGTTCACGATCACGTCGGCCATGTTCCCGGTGGCCGAACTGAAGACCGGCGCCATGTACTCGGAGGCGTAGAGGCCGGTGGGGATGATATTGAAGAACCGGGTCTGGTACCGCCCGGCGCCGCCGGTGATGAGGGCCACCTGGATGGGCTTGCCGCCGGTCACGGTGGTGTTCTGGTTGACGACCACCGCGGCAGTGGCCCCGGGGGTGTTCCCGAGGGTCCCGCGGCTCGACCAGCTCTGGCCCTTCTGGAGGACGAAGCCCAGGGTCCCGGTGCCGTTGTCGACCACGACGGGCGTGTTGTTCTCGGTGGCCTGGACCAGGATCTCGGCGTACTTGAAGTTCTCGAAGGCCCCGGCGTCCCCGCCGTTGGCTGCATAGGTGTCGACTCCGGCGGGGATGGTATAGGTCAGGCTGTCCTGGAAGGCCTCGACCGGGAAGACCTCGAGGGCCCCGCCGAGCACCGTGTTGGAGGTGGAGTCCGAGGGAAACAGGATGTGGACCACGTTGATGGGCTGGCCCACCGTGTAGACCACGTCCTCGCCGCCGTAGCGGATGTCGGTCGCCACCCGGGGGAGGGGGATGAAGTTGCAGCGGGTGCCCACGCAGTTCCCGGCGTTGGCCTGGTTCGAGGACTCGAGGGTGAGGACCTGGTTGGCGACCAGGTTGTCGTCGTTGCCGGGATCGCCGGGCGGTACCCCGTTGGCGGTGTTGCCGTCGCCCCAGATCTCGGTGGTCGCCTGGGCGCAGGACCCGGCCAGGCAGGCTGAGTAGTCCGGCTCGTAGCCGTCCTCGCCGTGGTCGTAGAGGATCCGCTGGCCGGCTGCCGGGACGGTGATCCCGATGATCGAGCTCTGGCCGGTAGGAGGGTTGGGGAGGAAGGCCGGGGGTTCGCCGGCGCTGACCACGTTCAGGATCTCCCGGACCTGCGGGTCGTAACCCAGGATGAAGTAGGTCTGCTGGCCGGCCGGGAAGGCTCCCAGGCGGAGCGGGCAGGCCACCAGCAGGAGGAGCCAGGCCAAGGCGGCGCACCAGACCGGCGGAGCGAGGGAGGGGGAGCGGGCCGAAGGCAAGGGCACCATTCCAGTTCTCGGTGCGGTACCAGGCAGGAAGGACCCGAGGACGCCTTCCGCCCCTGAGAGGAAGATAGCGTGGCGCTCCGGCGTCGCCAACTCCCGGGCAGGTTCGGATGCCCACTCCGGCCCTGGATCCGTCCGGGGATCGGACAGGGGACTCGGGAATGAGTCTCCGGAGACCGGTGAGTCCAGTTCCGAACCGCATGGAAAGAGGGTCGACTAGAGATGGCACCGAAGCTGCTGGACGGGTCTCGGCCGGCGGCGGACAGTCCCCCGGCCCCACCCTCGAAGGAGACCCTCGTGCGGATCGACTCCAGCCTCGTGCTGACCCTCGCCCTCGGCCTGGCGGTGCCCGCCCTTGCCTCCACCCCCCGGCTCCCCTTCGCCGAGGACCTGCAGCGGATCGGCTACGGGCAGTGGTGCGACGAGCGATTCGTCTCGATGCTGCAGCTGGCGGTGATGGGGATGGAGAGCCCCGACCCGGCCGGGTTCGCCGAGGACCTCGACTGGACCCGAGAGCGTCTCGACGAGACCAAGCGCACCCGCTGGATCGCCCGGGCGGTGCGCAGCCCGCAGTTCAAGGCCAGGTTCCCCCACCTCTTCGACGACACCCAGCCGCCCTGCGCCAGCGAGAGCGGCCAGACCAACTGCCTGGTGCCGGTGGACGACAAGGGAGCGCCGCCGGAAGGTCAGCCCGAGGGCCGTCCCGAGGACGCCCCCGACTTCGGTCTCGGCAGCCTCAAGGACTCCGAGGACTTCGCCCGGGAGATCGTGAAGGCCCTGATCGGCGAGGACGAGGTCCGCCCCCGCGAGCTCAACGCCTGGAACGGGATCTACCAGAGCCTGAAGCTGCGCTACCCGACCGCCATCTACGGCATCGGGACCCGGCGCACCTTCTTCCTGGCCATCGTGGTGCGGAGCGAGCAGTTCAAGAAGGCCCACCGGGAAGAGCTGCGGAAGGCCTGGCGGGAAGGCTGCCGGAGCTGCCGGGACTGACGGCCGGGCGAGGATCTGCGGCACCGCCGTCGGGCTCCGGCCCGGCGGCGGTGCTGTTCGCTCAGGGACCCGGCCGTGGACCAGGCTGAGGAATCCCGGGGCCCTCTGTCGAACCTCGACCCGGGCGCCGAGCCCGGCGGCCACCTCGCCCAGAGTCCGTTCCCCCTGTTCGAAGGCCGCTGGGGAGTCGGTGAACAGGTCGAGATCGCGGGTCTCCCGGTGACCCAGGTAGTAGCCGGCCAAGGCCGCACCGCCGGTCAGGAAATACCCGCTCTCGAGCTCGAAGAAGCCTCTGAGCACCTGGCGCTGGAGCGGCGTCAGCCGGTCGCTAGAGGAGGCCATCCTGCTGCCATCCCTGGATCAGGAAGTCCCAGAACCCCCGACGTCGCCCCAGGTGGGGACGGAGGTCCGGTAGGTCCCGGGCGACTTCTGCCGGCGTCACGAACCTCCAGACGTCGGTGTCCCGGGCCTCCCGGAGCAGCTTGGCGAGGAGCCGCAAGCGCTCCTCCCGGTCGGACCCGGCGAGCCGGGCACAAAACTCCCGGACCGAGAGGTCCTCGTCCCAGAGGAAGTAGGGGCGGGCTTCCGGATCCTCCAGTCGGGCGCTGACGGATCGATGGTGCAACTGGGCTCCCGGTCCCTCCCGAGTGTAGCCCGTCCCGGGGCCGCCCTTGCCTGCGCCTGGCCGCGGTGCCGGTCGGCTGAGCCCAGGGCCCGACGACAGGGCGTTCCTCGCCAACCCCCTCCCTGCCCACTGGCGTACCCTGGCCGCATGCGCGGACCGGTCGACCAGGCGAGGGTCCACCGCTCCACGGAGCGGTACTGGAGCTTCCTCCGGGCTCGGGAGCACCGGGTCCATCGGGCCAGGCGGGCGGCCGCCCGGACCGCACCCACCTGACGGAGGAGGAGCGCTCCTGGCCATCGATCGGATCGGCATCCGGAAGGTGGGGAGTCTCGGCCCTTCACCCCGGCCCGCTCCCGCTCCCGTGCCAGCGCGTGTGGGTGGCCCCCGGAACCCCGCACGCCCGAGGCTCCCGCTTAGCGACGCGGACCCCGGGAGCTACCATGACGAGAGGAGAAGGGACATGCCGGCCATGGCCGAGGCGGCGGGCGGAGCCAAGCAGAAGCTCACCTACCAGGACTACTGCGCGATCCCCGAGGACCTGGCCCGCCACGAGATCCTCGACGGGGAGCATGTCGTGAGCCCGTCGCCCCTCGACCGCCACCAGCGGGTGCTCATGAACCTGCTCGCGAAGCTCCGGACCCACCTGGAGCCGGCCGGACTGGGAGAGGTGAAGTGCGCCCCCTCCGACGTGCTGCTCGGCGAACACACCTTCGTGCAGCCGGATCTCTACGTGGTGCTGGCCGCCCACTTCGGACGCATCCGGGCGAACGGCTGCCATGGACCCCCGGACCTGGTGGTCGAGATCCTCTCGCCCTCCAACCGGGCCTATGACCAGGTGCGGAAGCGCCGGGTGTACCAGGCCGCCGGGGTCCCCGAGTACTGGGTGGTCGATCCCGAGGCCGAGCGGGTCGAGGTCTACCGGCGGGCGACTCCGGACGCCGGCTTCTCGCGGCCGCTGGTGATCGAGGCTCCCCATGACGAGGCCGTGACGACGCCGCTGGTCCCGGATCTCGTCCTCGGGTTGGCGGAGGTCTTCGATCCCGGCCCCGCAGCCCGAGCCGCCGCGGTCGGCTCCGCCACCGGCCAGGGCCCCGGCTCCGGCGACCCCTGACCGGCCTTCCCGCCCTTACCCCCGCCGCACTCTCGCCAGGGTCCGACTCACCAGCCAGGCGACCGTCAGCACGCTGATCGCCACCGGTGCCGGAGGCAGGTCCCAGGCCGGATGGAACGACACCGCCAGGCCGATCCCGTGGGCCGCGACCGCCAAGAGCGCGGAGGCCGCGGTGGCCCCCGAGAGCGAGCTCGTCCAGTCGAGCGCGATGGCGGCCGGGAGCACCAGGTCGGCGAAGCACATCAGGGTACCGACCGAATGGGTGGCCGAGGCGACGGCGGCGCCGACCAGCCCGAAGAGCAGGATCCGCCAGCGCCACAGCCGGTAGCCCATGGCCTGGGCCCCGTCGGGGTCGAAGCCGATCAGCACCAGGTGGGGGAAGGCCCAGACCAGGACCCCGGCCACGACCACGGTGACCCCGGCCAGCCAGGCGCAGGTCGACCAGGTGGCGAACAGCAGGCTGCCCTCGAGAAGGTGCACGACCTCCTCCTTGCCGGCCGGGCTCTTGGCCACGAACAGGATGCTGGTGGCTCCGCCGAAGGCGTACAGGATCCCGAGCCGGGTCTCGGCCGGCAGGTCGCCCCGGGCCAGCCGGGTCCCGAGCAGCCAGACCGCCAGAGCGGTCAGCGCCAGCGATCCGAGGACATGCTCCCCGGCTCCGTGGTGGCCCAGCCAGAGCGAGAGGGCGATGCCCATGGCCGCGACCTCGGCCAGGGCCGCCGAGACGAAGACGATCCGGTTCAGCACCACCTGGACCGAGAGCACCCCGCAGAGCACCGAGACCAGGGCCCCCGCCACCAGGGCCGGGAGGCCGAACTCCCAGAGACCGGAGAGGGCCTCGTTCATGCCGGTCCGCCCATCTCCCGCGAGTCGGTCGCCGGGACCACGATCCGGTAGCCGTCCAGCACCCGGCACTCGACCCGGGCTCCGTAGAATCGCGACAGCACCTCGGCGTCGAAAGCCTCGGCGACCGGACGGTGCTCGACACCGCCCCCGTTCACCAGCACCAGCGAATCCATGTGGTTCAGCAGGTCGGTGAGCTGGTGGCTGACCAGCAGGATCCCGGTCCCGGTCTCCCGGTGCAGCCGGTCGACCAGGGCGAGCAGCGCTTCGGTCCCTGCGAAATCGAGCCCGGCCGTGGGCTCGTCGAGCACCAGCCAGTCGGGGTCGCGCACCAGCGCCCGGGCCAGCAGCACCCGCTGCTGCTGGCCGCCCGAGAGCTCCCGGAACGAGGCCTCGGCCTGCTCCGCCACCCCGGTGGCCGCCAGCTTCTCCCGCGCCGACGCCCGATCCCCCGCCGAGAACCTGACCCAGCCGCTCCGGTCCCCGAGCAGGCCCTGGAGCACGACCTCGACCGCCGACAGCGGCCACACCGGGTCGAAGCGCTCCCGCTGGGGCACGAACCCGAAGCGCAGGCCCGGCCGGACCGAGACCTCGCCCGAGAGCGGGGCGAGGATCCCCAGCATGGTGCGCAGCAGGGTGGTCTTCCCGGACCCGTTGGGTCCGAGCAGGCCGACCCGCTCGCGCCGCGCCAGGGTGAAGCGGACCTCCTCCAGGACGGTCCGCCCCGGGTAGCCCAGACGGGCTCCCCGGAACTCGATCTCGGCCGGACCCGCGCCGCTCATCCGGACGGGGGTCCGGCCCCGCCCCGATTCATGGTGCGCCTCCCATGGCGGCCACGAGGTCGTCGAGGTTCCGGTCCATCATCTCGACGTAGGTGGCGCCCTGGGCCCGGTCGCCCGGCTGGGCGTACCAGGTGACCACCTTGGCCCCGGTCTTCCCCGCCACCGACTCCGAGAAGCTCGCCTGGTAGAACGGCTCGTGGAGCACCACCTTGCAGCCTTCCTGGCGCATCCGCAGGACCAGCCGCGCCAGGTGGGCCGCCGAGGGGTTGATCCCGGGCTTGGGCTCGATGTGGTCGAGGATCCGGAGCCCGCTCCACCGCTCGATGTAGGGGAACGAGTTGTGGAAGGGCACGATGGGACGCCCTTGGAAAGGTGCCAGCTTCGCCCTCCACCGGTTCTCCGCCGCCCGGAGCCCGCCCCGCCAGGCCTCGCCGTTCTTCCGGTAGGTCTCGGCCCCGGCCGGATCGAGCGCCGAGAACCGCTCCTCGATCGTGGCGGAGCAGATCGCCAGCTCGGGCGGCGAGTAGAAGTAGTGCGGGTTCCCCATCATGTGCACGTCGCCGGCCTGGCGGGTGACGTTCCCCATCGGGATCTGCAACAGGTCGATCCCGACCGAGAGGTCCACGTAGCCCGGCGAGCCCATGAACACCTTGCGGTTGGCGCCGGCCTCGAGCAGGGGGCCGGCCCAGAGCTCGAGGTCGAGGCCGGTCCCCACGAAGGCGTCGGCCCGGCTGATCCGGGCCACGCTCCAGGGGGTGGGCTGGATGAAGTGCGGGTCCTGGAGCTGCTTGGCGACCGCGTCGACCTCGACCCGGTCCCCCCCGATGGCCCGCACCAGCTCGGCGTAGATCGGCATGGTGGCGACCACCTTGAGCTTGGCCAGCGCCAGGCCGGGCAAGCCCAGGAAACACCAGAGGACGAGACACAGGAATCCCGGACCTCGGGTCCGCAGGGAACGAGCCGCCGAAGCGGGAGGCCGCGGCGAGGAGAAGAGATCACTGGATCGCATGGCGGTCCACTCCGATCTGCCAGCGGAACTGCAGGTAGACCTGCCGGTCCGTGATACCGGCCGCACCGAGGTCGTCCTCCTGGTACTGGAGACGGTACCAGGAGAACTCGGTGGGGAAGTGCGTGAGGTACATCGACCACGAGGAGTCGCGGGCGTCCCCGGGAGCCAGGTTCTCGACCCCGTCGAAGCGCAGCCCGGCCGCCCAGTTGCGGCTCATCCTCCGGTCGAGCCAGGCGTACCAGCCCAGCCGATCGTCGTTGCCCGAGCCGAGCAGGTCCTCCCGCCGCTGCTTCATGGCTTCCAGCTGCAGCTTCCACTCGTTGTAGTTGGGCTGGATCAGCTTCCGGAACGTGAGGTCGATCCCGTCGAGCCTCACCCGGTCGTTGTCGGCGTGCAACCGCGAGTATCCGACCTCGAGGTCGGTCACCTCGTCGATCTGGAAATGGTTCTGCAGGTGGAAGGCCGTGATCGTGTCCTCCTTGGCCTTGTCCTGCTTCTGCCCGGCGTAGTCGGGGAGACCGGTGGCCGGGTCCACGATCAATCCGGCCGGGTCGACCAGGGTCTCGTGATCGCCCTGGAACGCCTCCATGTCGAGCGACCAGCTCCACTTGCCCCTGGGCTTGCCGATGTAGGTGAGCCGCGCCCCGTTCTGGCCGAAGCCTTCCTCGCCGAGGAAGCGGTCGACGACCAGCGGCTCGGTCACCCAGGGCAGGTCCGCGAGGTGCAGGGCGTTGACCTTGCCCGTCCGCGACCGGAACCTGCCGACCCGGGCCCGGAAGCCCTCGGGGAGCCGGAAGAAGGTCATGTAGCCTTCCTCGAGCGCCACTTCGTCCTCGACCCCGTTCCAGACCAGCAGCACGTCGGCCCGGTGGTAGGGGTCGACATAGCCGCCCAGGGCCAACTCGCTCTCCCGGAGCTGGAACCGGTTCTCGAGCTCGTTGTTGCCGCCGGAGTTCGACCATCCGGCGATGAACTCGGTGGTGAACCCGATGTCGATCACGTTGGTCTGGCCGGGGATCCCGCCCACTCCCCAGAAGTTCCTCCGCCCGGTGGTGACCCCGCTCTGGGGCGAGAACCAGGGAAGCGAGGGCTGGTAGGAAGGCTGGGAGCCGCGACCTGCGGGGCTCGAGGGTGCCGGCTGGGCCAGGGTGCCCTTGCCGGCCGCGCCGAGCTCCTTCTCGAACTCGGCCATCAGGGCCCGTTCTTCCTCGCTGGTGGCCACGGGATCCGGGGAGGGACCCGCGGTGAGGCTTCCCGGCGGCGGCGACGCTGCCGGGGTACGCGGGGTCGGGACCGGACCGGACGCGACCAGTCCTTCCACCAGACGCTTGAGCTCGGAGAGCTCGGACTTCATGGCGGCGTTCTCGGCTTCCAGTTCCGAGAGACGCGAGTGGTAGCGGGACTTGGCCCGCTCCAGGGCGTCGCCGGCCCACAGGGGCGGGGGCGACAGACAGGCGGCGACGGCCATGGCCGCGCCGCATCGCAAGGTTCGATGCACGGAATCCTCCAGGGTATCGGAGCCGGGCGAAAGCCTCGGCTACACAGGGGCGCACTGCAAGGTGCGCGAGCTCACCGGATCAGGCCGGGAGGGAGGGCGGTCCGCGGACCCTGGGGAGGAGGGGGATGCGGAACCCGTCCCGGGCCTGGATCCTCACCCAATCGGGCGTGGGGGGCGCGAGCGGGGCCGCGGCCTGGGCCCCGGAGGGCACGAAGCGGGCGTGGGCCAGGGGGCAGAGGTGTTCGGCCTCGTCGCAGTGGGCGGCCCCGAAGACCACCCGGGGCCCGCCCTCGACCCAGGCGCAGGACTCGGTGGCGTGGGCATGGTGACCATCGGGCTCGGCCTCGTGGTCCCCGGCGTGGCGGTGGAGCGGCAGCACCAGCCAGGCGCACAGGAAGAGGACCATCAGGCGGAGCGCGGGAGACGATCCGGCGAGCGTGTGAGGTCGCGAGCGACAGCCCATCGCCACCAAGGTAACGGGTCGGGTGGTCGGCTTCAAGTCCGGGACGGAGCGGGGACAGGCCTGCTGGACGCCCTCCGTGCGGGACCTCCTCGGACCCCCTAAGGTGGGGCCCGGAATCCGCCGATAGTCGGGTTCGGGGCGACAAGTACGACAAAATCGTCGCCCCCCACCTCGATGTGTATGAACCCCTCCCGCAGACCGGGCGGGGAACCCAGGAAGGGACCCCTGTGGGCCGCGCTCTCCGCCGCGAAGAACTGCCCGAGCCGATGCCGATCCCGGTGCGGGCCAAGAAGGCCAAGGCCGTCAACGACCTCGACCTCGCCAGGTGGAAGGACTACGGCGACCTCTGGGTCGATTCGCTGTGGATGATCCCGGAGCGGGACAGCTCGGGGGCCCATACCGCCAGCTACCACGGGAACTTCGTCCCCCAGATCCCCTACCAGATGATCCGCCGCTACACCAAGCAGGGGGACTCGGTGCTCGACATCTTCGCGGGCTCGGGTACCACCCTGATCGAGTCGGTGCGGGCCGGGCGCCACGCCCTGGGGATCGAGCTCCTCGACCACGTGGCCGACGCCGCCACCTCCCGCGCCCGCTCCGAGGCGAACCCCCACGGCAGCGAGATCTTCGTGGCCCGCGGCGACTGCCGGGCCGAGACCTCGCGGGAGGCGATCCGCGAGAAGCTCCAGTCGATGGGCAAGGAGCAGGTGCAGCTGGTCATGGCCCACCCGCCCTACCACGACATCATCCGCTTCTCCGAGAAGCAGGAGTGCCTCTCCAACGCCGAGTCCACCGAGGCCTTCACCGAGATGTACGCACAGGCCGTCGAGAACGTGAAGCCGCTGCTCGAGGACGGGCGCTACCTCTGCCTGGTGATCGGGGACAAGTACACCGAGGGCGAATGGGTGCCGCTCGGGTTCAACTTGATGCAGGCCACCATGGAGGCCGGCTTCAAGCTGAAGAGCCTGATCGTGAAGAACATGGCCGGCAACCGGGCCAAGCGGAACCTGGAGCAGCTCTGGCGCTTCCGGGCCCTCTCGGGCGGGTTCTTCGTGTTCAAGCATGAGTACGTGATGGTCTTCGAGAAGCGCAAGGCCACCCGCTCCCGCGGCGCCACCCGCAAGACGACCAAGGGGCTCCTGAGAGCCCTCTAGTCGCTCCGCTGCTCGGCCCGGAACCCCGCCCCAGGGCGGGGTTCTGCGCGTCCCGGGACTTCTTGGTGCGGACCCTTCCCGTGGGTACGCTCCTCATGGAGGGTGCGACCCTCCGAGGTCCCCTCCTTGCCGAACTCCCGATCCCGCCTCTCCCGTATCCCGCTCCTGGCAGCCCTGGCCGCCGCCCTCGCCGGGCCCACCACCAGGTCCGAGCCGGTCGCCCCGGTGGGCTTCCTCGAAGCGGTGCTCGTACGGTCGGTCCTGGCCCGGATCGAGGACCGGGCCCGGGGCGACTTCGAACTCACCATGCTCCCGGCCCGGCTCCGGGTCGAAGTGGTGCAATCCGAGCTCGCAGGCCACACCGAGGTCCGGGCCCTGCTCCCGGACGGACGCACCGCCTGGGTTCCCCCGGGCGACCTGGCCGCTGCCGAGCAGGCAGCCACCTTGGTCCCCGACGAGCTCCGGGCCCGGGACGACGATCGGGCGGTGAGCCCGCTCGGGGGTCTCCCTCCGGGGGTCTCCTATCGCTTCCTCTACCGGCGCGGTGCCCGCCTCCACGTGGTGGTCGCCGACCTGGCCAAGAACCCGGGCCTGGAACTTGCGCCCTTCGCCACCGCCCAGTACGACCAGGGCACCCGCGGCGACGAGCGGGTGGCTCCCATCGCCGAGCTGGCCCGCCGGGCAGGGGCCCTGGTGGCCATGAACGGGCCCTTCTTCGTGCCCTCGGGCCGGGAGCGGGGCAAGCCACTGGGGGCCCTGGTCGCCAACAAGCGTGTGGTCTGGGACGTCGAGGATCCCCAGGTCCTCGCCCGGCACCGCAGCTACCTGGCCCAGACCGACCAGGGACGGTTCGTGATGGGGGAGACCGCCGAGACCGCCGAGGCGATCCTCCGCAAGAACCGCCAGGACGCCTTCGACCGGGAACGGCTGGCAGCCGGGGAACGGATCGTGTCCCTGATCGGCGGTCTGGGGCGGCTAGTGGCGGACGGGGATCCGGGAGCCTGGCGGCTCCACGCCGGCTACCAGTTCGCGGAGAGCTACTACGGGCGCTCGGCGCGCCGCCCCCAGGCGGTGATCGGGCTCTCCGCCGAGGGCCGCAGGCTCCACCTGCTGATCCAGGAGGGCTACCCGCACTCGGAGCGCTGCTTCACCCTTCCCGAGCTCGGGCATGTGCTCGCCGATCTGGGGGCGACCGAGGTGGCCTTCAGCGACGGGGGTGGCTCCGCGGAGCTGGTGGTGCGAGGGCGGGGCATGGTGCGGACCGAGGGCTCGGCACCGCGTCGGCCCAACTCCTCGATCCTGGCGCTCCGGGTCCGCCCGGTCCCGGGTGGAGGGGGGGCGGCACGGGAACAACGGACGTGACCGTCGAGTAGTGGTGGTGCGGGGCCCTACCCGGTCCCGGAGAGGACGAGCGTGAGCCAGAGGCGTCGAGCGGGGGTCCGGGGGCGGACGGCTGCGGGGCGCAGGGCCGGTCTCGGTCTGGCGTTCCTGCTGCTCGCCATCGGCTCCCCGGCCCAGGCCGGCCGGACCCGACTCAGTCCCCTCCAGGACCTGGTCAACGTGAAGAAGGTCCTCTCCCTGGTGCTCGACGAGTACGTGGAGGAAGGGCGGGCCGACCGCGAGGAGCTGCTCCAGGGTGCGGTCCAGGGCATGCTCCAGAAGCTCGACGATCCCTACACCCGCTTCATGAGCCCCGAGGGCTTCGAGAGCATGCAGACCGAGACCCAGGGCCAGTTCGGAGGCCTCGGGATCCTGATCGGCGAGAAGGAAGGCCGCCTCACGGTGGTCGCACCCATCCCCGAGACCCCGGCCTACAAGGTGGGGATCCGGGCCGGGGACATCGTCCTCAAGGTGGACGGCAACTCCACCAAGGGGATGACCGTGAACGACGCGGTGAAGATGCTGCGGGGGCCCAAGGGAGCCGCGGTCACCCTCACGGTGGCCCGCAAGGGCGTGCCCAAGCTGATGGACTACACGATGGTCCGCGACATCATCAAGGTGAGCTCGGTGCGGGCCAAGCGCCTGGCCCCGGCGATCGGCTACGCCCACCTGACCGGCTTCATCCAGACCACCGGCGAGGACCTCGAGAAGGCCATCTCCGAGTTCGAGAAGAAGCAGCCGCTCGAAGGCTTCGTGCTCGATCTCCGCAACAACCCGGGCGGTCTGCTGACCGCGGCCCTCGACGTCTCCAAGGTCTTCCTCGACCGGGAGGAGATCGTCTCCATCAAGGGTAGGAGCGGCGAGCCGGTGGTCTACAAGTCCGAGGGCCGCAAGCACCGGGACTTCCCCCTGGTGGTGCTCTTGAACGAGGGTTCGGCCTCGGCTTCCGAGATCGTGGCCGGCGCCATCAAGGACAACAAGCGCGGGATCCTGGTCGGCACCAAGAGCTACGGCAAGGGCAGCGTGCAGACGGTGATGCCGCTCCAGGGCGGGGCCGCCCTGGCCCTGACCACCGCCTACTACTACACGCCCTCCGGGGTCTGCATCCACAAGCAGGGGATCCATCCCGACATCGAGGTCCCCATGCCCGAGCTCACCGACGAGGAGCTGATCGAGTACCGCCAGCAGCGGGAGAGCGAGCTCTCGGACCAGAACGGTCCCGAGTTCCTGACCCCCAGCCGCTTCGATCCCCAGCTCCAGCGCGGCCTCGACCTGCTGGAGGCGGCCCGGGTCCTGGCGGGGCGGATCGCGCCCCAGCCCGCCGAGACCGGTGCCCTGGAGCGGGCGCATCCCGGCGAGACGCCCGGCCCGACCGGGGCGCAGGGCGCCAGGTAGGGCCCTCGGCCTGCCGCCAGGACGCTCCCCTACACCGCCAGGTCGAAGACCGGGTAGGCCTCCGAGATCCCCTTGAGCGCTACGGTGCGCGGCGCCGGGCGGATCCCCTCGTCCCCGAGCCATGACGCCACGCCCGGATCCTCGAGTACCGCCGGGGTCACCAGGATCTCGCCGGCCCCGGCCGCCCCCTGGACCCGGGCCGAGAGATTCACCATGCGCCCGAAGTAGTCGAGCGTCCGGTTGGAGGTGACCGCGATCGCCGGGCCCCGGTGCAGCCCGAGCTTCACCTGGATGCCGCGCACCCGCTCCGCCTGGCGGGCGAACTCCCGCTGGATCTCCACGGCCGCTCGCACTGCCGAGGCGTTCCGGGGGAAGGCCGCCATGACCGCGTCCCCGATGGTCTTCACGATCCCTCCCTGGTGGCGCCGGATCACCTCGGTCATGACCCGGAAGTGCTCCTGGACGAGTGCGTAGGCCGCCGAGTCCCCGAGACTCTCGTACATCTCGGTCGAACCCTTGATGTCGGTGAAGAGGAGGGTGATGGAACGGACCGCGAAGCTCACGTCCTCGGACAGGAACTCTCCCCCGAAGAGGTCCCGGAAGTCCTGCTGGGCGATCACATGGGCGGCACTCACCCAGTTGGCGAGCGGCCGGTCGGAGGCGAGCAGGACGCCCTCCTGCTGGTTCCACCGGGAGGTCACGGCCACTTCGAGGGGCCCCGGAGGCAGGTTCCATAACTTGGGCGAGATCGAACCGTCGGGCTCGAGGATCGCCTGGCGGCGGGTGGCTTCCCCGTTCCCGCCGATGTCCGGGGCGGCTCCGGCCTCCACCGTGATGCGGCACACCCCGGTGGTCATGTCGATCCCGTGGTATCCGCTGTAGAGCTTGTAGTTCCCGGGCTCCAGCCGGGCCTTCAGCGTCCCGGTCTCGCCCGGTTGCACCACCACCCAGCCGTCCACCTCCCGGCCCTCGCGTTCGACGACCTCGGAGAAGTAGGCGACCATGCCCTCGAAGTCGCGGTCCTTGAAATCCTCGATCGAGAGCGGCCGGAGATCGGGGTTGGCGGTGAAGGTGACCTCCACCTGCTCGGCGAGGTCGATGGCCCAGTCGAGCTCGCAGAGCCGGCAGTGGGCCCGGCTCTTCATCCCCATCAGGTGCTTCTCGTAGGCCGGCAGGCCCCGGCACTTGGGACAGTGCACGTCCCAGTTCAGGTCCACCACGCCGAGGCGGGCCGCGAACAGGAAGGTGCGGAGCGCCTCGGCTTCGCCGACCCCGGCGTCCCGGCCGATCCGGTAGGCGTTCATCTTGTAGGCGTCGAGGTCGCTGCCCTCGCGCAGGATTCGCTCCAGGGCATCCACCACCCCGGGGGAGACGGCCGCTTGCCGCAGCTCGCCGAGACGCTGGTCGAGCCTGGCGGTGTCGAGCCCTGGCATGGTCCTCCTCGCAGGTCCGGGCCGGCGCGGCGACGGGCCGGCGGTCAGTTCTTCGCCAGCTCGGCTTCGATCCTGGCCAGCACCGTCGGGTCGTCGGGCTTGGTGCGGGGATCGAAACGGGCCACCAGGGCGCCCTGCTTGTCGAGCAGGAACTTCTCGAAGTTCCAGGTCACCGGGCCCTTGCCCTTGGGGGGCGCCTCGGTGCCGGTCAGATTCTGGAACAACGGAGCCGCCCCGGGGCCGTTCACCTCGACCTTCTCGAACATGTCGAACTCGACCCCGTAGTTCTTGGTGCAGAAGCCCTGGATCTCCTTCGCCGAGCCCGGTTCCTGGGCGCCGAACTGGTTGCACGGGAAGCCCAGTACCCGGAGGCCCTTCTTCCCCAGCTTCTCATGCAGGCCTTGCAGGGCCTGGTACTGGGGAGTCAACCCGCACTCGCTGGCCACGTTCACGATCAGCACTACGTTCCCGAGGTACTTGGAGAGCGCCACCGGCTTGCCGGCGAGCGAGTTCACGGTCAGCGACAGGGGGCCTTGGGTCTTCGGCTTGGCCATGGGGATCCTCCGGGTGCCCGGCCCCGGCAACCGAACCGGGCGGGGCGGGGCCGAGCCAGCGTACCCGACCGGCTTGACGGTCGCGGCCGCCGGGCCCCCGCACCCTGTCACGCTCACTCGGTGGCGAGCCAGCGGGCCACTTCTGGCGAGGTCGGGAGCTCCCTCGTCGGGAGCGGCGCCATCCCGGCTTCGAGCCGCAAGGAGAGCACGGTCTGGTGCAGGTCGTGGAGGACCGAGAGGTAGGAGCCCGCCGACTCCACGGCCTGGCGCTGGGCGGTGAGCAGCGAGAGGTTGTCGAGCCCGCCCCTGCGGTAGCCCAGTTCCACGATCCGGAGCTGGCGATCGGTGGAGGGGAGCTCCCGTCGCTCCAGCGTTTCCAGCCGGGTGCGGAGGATCCCGACCTCCTGGACCAGGGCCTCCAGGCGGATCCCCAGGCTCCGGACCAGATCGGCCCGGCGGGCGGTCGCGGCCCTGGCCAGGCTCCGCCGGTTCTCCACCTCGCGGTCCACCCGTCCGTACCAGAGCGGGGTGAAGTTGAGTTCGAGCCCCCCGAACTCGGCGGTCGGCTCGCCTTCCTCCTGCTTCACCCCGAGCGTCCCGGTCAGTACCGGCTTTCGCCGCTGGCGCTCCTGGCCGGCCTCGGCCTCCAGCCGGGCGGCCACGATCGCCAGGCTCTCGAGGTCGACCCGGTAGCGGGCCGCCAGATCCGGCAGGCTCTCGGCCTCGACCTCGATCGCCAGTCCCGGCAGGCGGGCCGTCACCTCGAGCGTGGACCACCCGGTCCGGCCCAGGACCTCCGCCAGGTCCCTCTGGGCCCGGAGCGCCTCCAGTCCGGCCGCCTGCTCCTGGCCCTGGGCCCGCCACAGCTCGGTCTCGCCCCGCACCACGTCGAGGTCGGGCGCGGCCCCCGCCTTGCGACGCAGCTCGGCGATCTCCAGGAAGCGGCGGGCCAGGCCCAGCGAGAAGCGCGCCGCCAGGCGCTGGTCCTGCCGGAACTGCAGGGTCCGGTACCGGCTCGCCACCCGGAACTCGAGCTCCCGGGCGAGACCCGTCACCGCCAGCTCCGCCAGCGCCACGTCCTTCGCAGCCACCCGGCGAGCGGCCGACCGATTGCCGAAGAGGTCGAGGGGTTGGCTGAAACCCAGGAAGGGCTCGGACTTGAAGGTGTCGAGTCCGTCCAGGTCCTTGCGCAAGGCGGCGGAGAAGCTGGCCGAGGGGTAGGCCCCGGCCGCCGACAGCGCCTTCCGGGCCGCCTCGACCTCGTGGCGACGGGCAGCCAGTTCCAGGCTGTTCCTGCGGGCCTCCTCGACCCCGGCCTCGAGGGTGAGCCCTCCGGCCGCCACCCGACCGGCTCCGGGTCCAAGGCCCAGGCCGGCAGCCAGGCACATCGCCAGCCGGGCCCCGGCCCCGGCCCCGGCTCCGGCTCCGGCCCCGGTGCCCCGGCCGCCGCCGCCTCCCGGGAGCGGAGCCGCCCGGCTCCCGAAGGTCAGGAAGAGCGCCGGGAGCACCAGCAGGGTGAGCAGGTTGTCCGAGATCACGCCCCCGACCACCACGGTGGCGAGCGGTCGCTGGACCTCGGCTCCCACTCCGGTGTTCCACATCATCGGGACGAAGCCGAGCCCTGCCACCAGCGCAGTCATGAGCACCGGCCGGAGGCGCACCAGGGCAGCCTCCTCGATGGCCTCTGCCGGGGCCCTGCCCTCGGCGAGGAGCTGGCGGGTGGCGGAGACCATGACCAGACCGTTCAACATGGCGACCCCCGAGACCGCCACGAAGCCGACGGCGGCGGGGACCGTGAAGGGCATATCGCGGAGCCAGAGCGCCACCACCCCGCCGAGCGCCGCGAAGGGAGCGCCGGTGAAGATGACCATCGAGTCGGCGACCGAGCCGGTGGAGAGGAAGAGCAGGACCAGGATCAGGAAGAGCGCCAGGGGAACCACCACGCAGAGGCGCCTCCGGGCCCGCTCCAGGTGTTCGAACTGGCCTCCGAACTCCAGGTGGTACCCGGTGGGGAGCCGGACCTGGCGCTCGATGGCGCCTCGGACCTCGGCCACGAAGCCCGCCAGGTCGCGACCGCGGACGTTGCACTGGACCACGATCCGCCGCTTCTGCCACTCGCGGGTGATGGTGGAGGGGCCGTCGACCTGGCGGATCGAGGCGAGACGCGCAAGCGGCAGGCGGGCCCCGCCCGGGGCCGGGACCTGGATGGTCCGGAGCGCCTCGGGGTCCTCCCGGTAGCTCTCCGCCAGGCGCACCGTGAGGTCGAAGCGCCGCTGGCCCTCCCGGATCTCGCCGACCTTCCGGGTGCCCAGGGTCTCGACCAGGTCCATGACATGGCGGACCGGGACCCCGTGGCGGGCGAGCGCGGTGGGGTCGGCATGGATCTCGACCAGGGGGTGTCCGGTGATCTGCTCGGCGTAGACGTCGGCGCTCCCCGGGATCCCGCGGAGCACGGTCTCGATCTCGGCGGCCTTCCGGCGGAGGACCTCGAGATCGTCCCCGAAGACCTTGACCCCGAGATCGCCGCGGATCCCCGCGATCATCTCGTTGACCCGCATCTCGATGGGCTGGGTGAAGATCATCCTCATCCCGGGGAGGTCCTCGAGGGTCTCCCGCATCCGAGCGACCAGCTCGTCCTGGGTCCTGGCCCGTTTCCACCCCGATCGGTCATGCAGGGTCACGAACACGTCGGCCAGTTCGATTCCCATGGGGTCGGTGGCGACCTCGGCGGTCCCGGTGCGGGTCCACACGTGGCGGACCTCGTCGGGGAAGTCGGCCAGGATGGCGGCCTCGATCCGGGTCCCGTAACGGACCGACTCCTCCAGCGACACCCCCGAGAGCCGGATGGTGTTGATCACCAGCGCCATCTCGGAGAGGCGGGGCACGAACCCGGAGCCCCGTCGGGTCGCCAGCTCGACTCCGGCCCCGACCAGCAGCACGGCCAGGAAGATCACCGGGTACCGCGCCCGAAGCACCAGGCGGACAACCGGCCGGTACATCGCCTTGGCGGCCCGGAGGAGCAGAGTGTCGGTCCCGGCGCGCCGGGTCGGCAGGAGGAAGCTCGCCAGCACCGGCATGAGGGTGAGCGAGAGGACCATGGACCCGAGCAGGGCGAAGACCACGGTCAGCGCCATGGGCCGGAAGAGCTTCCCCTCGACGCCCTCCAGGGCCAGGATCGGGAGGTAGACCACCGCGATCACCAGCTCGCCGAACATGGTCGGCTGGCGCACCTCCAGGGCCGCCGCTTCCACGGTCTCGAGCGAGGAGGCCCCGGACGGTGCCTCGGCCAGTCGACGCATGCTGTTCTCGACCATGATCACCGAACTGTCGACCACCAGGCCGAAGTCGATGGCCCCCAGGCTCATGAGGCTGCCGGCGATCCCCACCTGCTCCATGGCCGTGAAGGCGAAGAGCATCGAGAGGGGGATGGCGCAGGCGACGATCAGCCCGGCGCGCAGGCTTCCGAGGAGGAAGAACAGCACCGCCACCACCAGGAGCGCGCCCTCCTGGAGGTTCTTCCGCACCGTAGCCAGCACCTGGTCGACGAGCTCGGTGCGGTCGTAGAGATCCCGGACCTCCACGCCCTCGGGAAGCTCCCTCCGGATCTCGTCCATGCGGCGGCGCATGCGGAGCACCACCTCCCGGCTGTTCTCGCCGATCAGGGTGAAGCCGAGCCCCAGCACCGTTTCGCCGCGCCCTCCCTCGGTCACCGCGCCCCGGCGGAGCTCGTGGTCGATCCGGACCTCGGCCACGTCCCGGATCCGGATCGGGCGACCTTCGCGGGTGTCGATCACGACTTCCCCGATCTCGTCGGTCGAGGCCAGGAGGCCGATCCCCCGGATCACGTGGAGTTCGCCGGACTGGACCAGGCTCCCGCCCCCGGCGGTGAGGTTCACCCGGGAGAGGGCTTCGAAGACGTCGCCCAGGCTGAGCCCGTACTTGAAGAGCCGGCGCGGCTCCACGTGGACCTGGTACTGCTTGCGCTCGCCGCCCCAGGTATTGACCTCGGCCACCCCGGGGACCGACCGCAGCCGGGGCACGATCACCCACTCATGGAGGGTGGTGAGGTCCCGGAGGCTCATGCCCCGTCCCGTGACCTGGTAGTGGTAGACCTCGCCGAGTCCGGTGGCGGCAGGGCCCATCGAGGGCCGGGGCACGCCTTCCGGGAGGTCGACGTTCTGGAGGCGCTCCATCACGAGCTGGCGGGCGAAGTAGAGGTCGGTGCCGTCCTCGAACCGGACCGTCACCTGGGACAGTCCGAGCTTCGAGATCGAGCGGACCTCGGCGAGGCCCGGCAGGCCGGAGAGCGAGGCCTCGACCGGCAGGGTGACGAGCTGCTCCAGCTCCTCCGGGGAGAGGGCCGGGGCCGCGGTGTTGACCTGGACCTGGACCGGGGTCGTGTCAGGGAAGGCGTCGACCGGGAGGACGAGCAGGGAGCGCACGCCCACCGCCACCAGGACCGCGGCCAGCAGGAGGACCAGGGGGCGGTTCCGGAGCGAGGCCCGGATCAGGGCATCGAGCATGGGAGTTCCCGTCGCCGGCTCAAGATCGGTCCCCCTCGACCTCGCAGCAGCCCGCCCCGATGCTCCCCTTCAAGATCTCGGTCTTCAGCAGGTAGCTGCCGGTGGTGACCACGACCTCCCCCGGGGAGAGCCCCTGGCGCACCTCGTGCATCCCCCCGGCCGCGGCTCCCAGCCAGACCCGTCGGGGCTCGTAGACCCCGGGCTTCAGGCGGACGAAGACGGTGTTGCAGGTGCCGTCCCACTGGACCGAAGCCTCGGGAACCAGGATCGCGTCGTCGCGCCCCAGGTCGATCCGGGCCCGGCCGTACATCTCGGCCCGGAGGATGCCGTCGGGATTCTCCAGTCGGGCGCGGGCCCTGAGGGTCCGGGTGGCGGGGTCGAGGGCCCGGCTGATCCATTCGAGCGAGGACGGGAAGAACCTACCCGGCAGTCCGTCGAAGTCGAAGGTCACCGCGGCTCCGATCCCGGTCGGCCCCAGGCCTTCGCCGGGGAGGTCCACCAGGACCCAGAGGGTCGTCGGATCGGTGACCTCGAAGAGCGGGTGGGCGGTGTCCACCACCTCGCCGAGGACCGCATGGCGGGCCACCACTTCCCCTGCGAAGGGAGATACCACGGGCAGGAGCGAGGAGGTGTCGCGGTCCTGGACGATCTTCCGCAGGGCCTCGTCCACGAGACCCAGGTTCCGGAGGCGCTGCTCGGCTCCGGTCCGTGCGATGCGGGCCTCGGTGAGGCGGGTCTCGGCCTCGAGCAGATCGCGCTCGGGAGCGATCCCCTGGCGCTTCAGGTCGGCCTCCCGGTCCCGGTTCCTCCGCCACAGCTCCTCTCCGGCCTGGGCCTGGAGGAGGGTCGCCTTGGCGGTCCCGAGTTCCTGGGAGTCCACCGTGGCCAGCACCGCGCCGGCTTCGATCCGATCGCCGACGTCGACCCGGACCGTAGCCACGATCCCGGGGGACCGGGCCGAGACGTGGGCGTAGCGGTTCCGGTCGAACGACAGGGTGGCGTCGGCGATCAGGTTGGCCGCCAGTCGCCCTCTCCCGAGCGTCGCGGTCTCGAGGCCCGCCTTGGCCTCGATCGATGGGTCACGGAATCGGACCCGTAGCTCGTGGGTCGGACAGCCTGGCACCGGCGGGAGGCGATGGCGAGGGGTGTCCGGACCTGGGGCGGCGCGGCGCACCTCGATCTCCGGGAGGCGAAGGGGAGCCTGGCTCCGGGCTCCGGGGGTCCCGCCAGAGGGAGGTACCGGCGCCCCGGCTCCGGGCCCGGGCGAGGCGCCGGATCCCCGGCACAGCTTGCATTGCGACTCCGGCACCGAGTGCTCGGCGCACCAGTCGCCGGCCGCCTTGAAGGCGGGGATGAGGTCGGGATCGCACTGGTAGCAGAAGACCTCGGGGACGCCATGGCCCTTGCAGAAGCCGAGGGTCTCCTTCAGTTCCGGGCGGCAGAAGCCGCACTTGGCTTCGGGGATGTGGTGCTCCCGGCAGATCGGACCGCCGGAGACCGCGGCGCTGCCGTGGGCGGTCGGGGGCGAGGGAAGGGATGGCCGGGTGCGCTGGAAATGGGACCAGCCCCAGCCACCGGCCAGGGCGAGGATGACGAGCAGGAAGAAGGCGTCCTTCTTGGACATGGGGCTCGATTCGGGTGGGGAGTGGAGAGGAGCGCGCCCGCAGCGGGCGCGACGGGACCCTGACCTCGGCTCAGGTCCGAGGGGGTCGGAACCGCTCGGAGGGTGCGCCCGTGCCGCGCGCTGCGCCCCGGTCAGCCAGGAACTTCTCCATCGGGGAGGCCGGCCGGACCCATGCCGGGGTCGAGGCGGCCGGAGTCGTACCGGCGCCGCAGACGGACATGCACCGGTCGCAGCCGCCGTGCGGTGCGTCTCCCGGCCCCGGGGAGGCAGCGATCCGGCTCGCCGTGTCGATACCGGAACCGTCGGGTGCGACCCGCAGGTCGGCGATCGCGTGGCAATCCTGGTCCGGAGCCTCGCCGCAGCAGAGGATCCGGCATGAGGCGACTTCCATGGCTGCGCTCCCGATCGCCAGGGGGGCGATCGCCAGGAGCGCCAGCAGGATCACTATCGGGGCCGGCCGGGGACTCGCCAGGTTCACGAGACGAGCGTAGACCACGGCTCCCGGCGAGCCAAGCTCGATCGCGCCCGGGGCAACGCGTCGACCGGGAACGTCCCTGGCCTCCGGGGCGTACGATGGTGGGGGACGAGGAGGCGCGCCATCGGGTCGACCGACCCAGCGGGAAGGACCGGGAGCCGGGCACGGCCCGCCCGTCGCGCCATCGTCCTGTGGATCGTCCTCTCGGTCGGCATGGTCATGGCCATGCTCTTCTTCTCGTTCCAGATGTTCGTCCGCCAGTCGAACGCCCAGGCCCATGTGGTCCACTTCGGGGAGGTGGCCCACTCGCTGGCCGAGTCGGGGGCCAACCTGGCATGGCGCTCGATCCGGCTCCAGGCGGGGACCGCCGGCGACCCGATCAGGGTGGCCCTGGTGGAGGCCGGCGAGGCCGCCGAGCCTGGGGCCGAGCTGCCGCTCGACCTCGCCCCCGAGGTGGCCGAGGCGCTCGGCGACCTGGGACCCAGCGCCGACCTCGAGGTCTCGGCGAGGGTGCTCTCCTCCCGGCCCGTCGGGGATCCTGCCGACCTGGAAGCGGGCTACGAGCCGCTGGCCCGCAGGGCCGTGGTCGAAGTCGTCTCCCGGGGCGGCTACCGGGGAGTGACCCGCACCGTGACCGAGCGCCGGGAGACCCGGGTGGTCCTCGACGCCCTCCCGGTGCTCCCCCGCTTCACCCTCTTCGTGCGGGAGCCGGAGGTCGAGGGCACCACCTCGCCGGGCTACAACCTGTTCGCCAACGACATCCACGGGGTCCCCGACACCGGCACCGCGGGGAGCGACGACAACTTCCTGCCGCTGGTCCTCTACAACCACGGCGACGCCCACCCCCGGCTCCACCATGAACTCGGCGAGAACGGCTGGGTGTTCCTGGGCGGGTCCTCCCCGGTGAAGCTGAACCTGACCTCGGGGGCCGACTACCGCTATGGGGAGTACTTCCACTTCTACAACTTCATGATCGACGAAGGGGCGCGCCAACCGGCCTTCCTCTCCGACAGTCCTCCCGCCTTCTTCGAGAAACCGCACCCGATCCCGGGCGGCGAGGCGAAGTTCTTCCTGAAGCATGTGATCTACGGGTTCTTCACCGTGGACCGGGGCATGCCGCCCTCCGACATGAACCGCGACCATGTGCTCGCCCGCTGGTTCGACTTCGGCGGCAACATGCGCAGTTCCAGCCTGCACCTCTTCGGTTCGACCCTGGCTCCCTCGCCGACCCGGGTCTTCGGCGAGGTCTACCAGGCCTACCCGATCTACACCGGCATCACCGTGGACGTGGACGGGGACGGCAAGCGGGACGGCCTGGTCGGCCTGGCTCCCGGGGTGGACGAGGGAGGCTTCGACGAGCTCCCCACCAGCCACCCGCTGCCCCACCGCATCCGCCACCTGGCGCGCCCGGGCGAGTGGATCGAGCTGGGTCCCGGGCTCGTCGCCTGGGACCGCATGTTCCCGGACTTCACCGCCTACGAGGAGTACCAGAGCACCCTGGTCGAGGCCGAGCCCTACAACTGGAGCGTCGACTACATCCGGAGCAAGGGCGAGTTCCCGATCGAGCATCCCGCGCTCGACCCGGCCAAGGACTACCCGAATCCCGGGACCGAAGTGACGGTGCGACGCCGGGCGGATCCGCGGGGAGCGCCCGGCAGCGACACCGGGGTCCACTTCCAGGGCGACCTGAACCGCTTCCAGCTCGACGACCTGGAGAAGCGGAGCCTGCTGCGCTACCCCGATGCCGCCAGCTTCCTGCGCGCCCACCTCGCCGACGGCAAGACCCTGAAACTGGGCAGCCACGTCTCGATCGCCGAGGGCGACCTCGAACTCCCCAGGAAGCTTGCGGTCGAGGCGGGAGGCATCCTCTGGGTCAAGGGCTCGATCCGGTTCGACGGCATCGACTGCGCCGAGGGCGAGCACCTCGTGCTCGTCTCCCGCACCGGGAGCATCACCAGCGAGTTCGCCGAGGCCGACGAGCTGGAGCCCGCCGAGGTCGACCTGGTGGCCCTGGAGGGGCGGGTGCGGGCCACCGATCCGAACCGTCCGCTCCAGGTGCGGGGCCACGTGGCGGCCCGCCGGTTCGAGCCCGGCGACTTCCAGGCCGGGGGCCGGATCGTGTGGGACCCCACCGCCGATCCCGCCAATCCGGACCGGAAGCGCCTGGCCCGCCTCCACCTGGCCGACCGGGCCGAGAGCTGGGGCCTGTGATCCCACCGCGGCCGACGAGATCCGCCCCGACCCGCCGCGGCCTCTCGCTGCTCGAGGTCGCAGTGGCGGCCCTGGTGCTGGCGGCGATCGCCATCCCGCTCCTCGAGGTGCTGCAGGGCGGACTGCGGGTCACCCGGGCGACGGTCCACGAGCTGGTGGGCACCCACCTGGCGGCGGAGCTGATCGAGCAGGTGGAGACCTGGCCCTTCCCGGTGCTGGAGGCCCTCTCGAAGGGCGGCGAGGCCAGCGTGACCAGCGCCTCGGGGGTGCTGGTCGACGGGGCGCCGGCAGGACCCGGGCCGCTCTGCTACCGCCTCTCGCCCCTTCCGATCGGCTTCGAACGCAGCCTGTCGCTCCATCTGACCGCCCCCGACCTGGTGGCGGTGGAGGCGAAGATCTCGTGGCCGCTCTCGCCCACGCTGCGGCGGGACCTGGTGCTCCGGAGGATGGTGGCCGATGATCGCCCCCTGCGCTGACCCGGGAGCGGTCCCGGGCGACCGGGGGAGCCGGTCGGGGCGCGCCGTGGCGGCCTTCCCCCGACGGAACGGATTCACGACCCTGGAGTTGATGGTGGCGATCACCGTCTTCATGGCGGTGGCGGGCGTGGCCCTCGAGCTCTTCACCGGGGCCTTCCGCTCGGCGTTCAAGGGGGAGGACGCGGTCAGCTCGGTCCAGGACGCCTCGGCGGTGCTGCTTCACCTGCGCCGGGACCTGCTCGAGATGGTGCTCCCGGGCGACGGGCGGCCCTACGACGTGCGCCACATGCGGGTGCGGGGCACCGACTTCCGGAACGACGACTACGCCCTCGACCCGGCCCGCCGGGTGCTCACCGGCAAGAGCCGGGTCTCCGACAACGAGAATGCGGTCTACAAGGAGGACGTCTCGGAGTTCTGGTTCTTCGTGCCCGACGCGGCCGGGACCAACGTGGTGCCGGTGGTCTACCGCTACCTGCCGGAGGCCAGCACCATCACCCGCAAGGTGGGGGCGGGCCGGGAGCAGAGTTTCGCGCTCCCCAGGCTCGAGAGCTTCGACCTCCAGATGGCGGTCGAGGGCGACGACGGGGTCTCCCGGGACCTCCTGGGGGTGCGCCTCGAGGAGACCGCACCGGTGGCCCGGCTGTACTGGCGGGTGGCCTTCCGGGTGCGGGGCGAGAAGCGCGACACCGGACCCGAGACCACCCCGGTCGAGATCGAGAGCCGGATCTTCCCCAAGCACCAGAACCGGCGCTTCCGCTCGCGCTGGATCGGGGGTGCGGGGTGATCGGAGGCGCTTCGGGCAGCCGCTTGGACCGGGGGCCGACCGGGACGACTGGGTCTCCGGGGCCGGGCGCGGAATCGGCGCACGATGCCTGCAACACGGCTCCCGGCCCGTGCGTAGGCCGGGCGAGGAGGCTCCGATGAGCCGCACGCCGGACCAGGAAACGCCCGAGGAGGCTCGTTTCGCGGCCTGGGTGCGCCTGGCCGGCGACGGGCTCCTGCCCGAGCCCCCCCGGGACCTCTCCGCCCGGATCCGGGCCAGCCTGGAAGCGGAGCGGGCAGGGGCGTCGGCCTGGTGGGCCGCCTGGCTCTCCCCGGCCCGATTGGCGGTCCTGGTTCCCGGTCTGGCGGTCGCCCTGGTGTGGGTGGCGCTGCGGCCCAGCCCGATCCCGGGCGACGAGTCGGGGGTCCGGGTGGCGTCGCTCTCGGGTCGGGCCGAACTCCTCCACGAGACCGGCGGATTGCGGGGAACGCTGGCGGCCGGGGATCCGGCCGGCCGGGGCCTGGTGCGGCTGGCCGAGGGTTCCCAACTGGAGCTCGACTGGTCGGGTCGGGGGAAGGTGGCCCTGCGCGGCCCCGGGTCCTTCCAGGTCGCCGGGGCCCGGATCCGGCTCCACGCCGGGGAGGCGCTCGCCTCGGTGAAGCCCGGGCCCGAGGGGTTCGCGATCTGGACTCCCTGGGCCGAGGCCCGGGTGGTCGGGACGGTGTTCCGGGTGGAGGCCCGGCGGGATGCCACCCGGGTCGAGGTGGTCGAGGGTCGGGTCGAGGTGCGGCCGGCCGATGGCAGCCCGGCGCGGGTGCTCGCCGCCGGGGAGTCGGCGCTCACCGGACCGGGGCTCGCTCCCGGGGATCCGGGCCCGAGGGTGGCCCGTCCGGCGGAGCTTGCTACCGGCCAGCCCGTGAGGGTGGACCCGGGCGCCGGGCCCGCGGCCGGCGCCGCCCAGGTGCCGGGAGGGAATGGGTCGGCAGCAAGGGTATCGGTCGGGAGCGTGGCTCCGGCCCGGCCGGAGGAGCGGGCGGCGGCACCGGTCCCGGAACTCCCTCCGGGCGGACGGAGTGGGAGCGGGGATCCGGGGACGGGGTCCCCGGGGTCGTCGGTCGATTCGGTGGAAGAGGGTTTCTGATGGTCGTCGCAAACGGGAACAGCCGATCGGGGCGCCGGCGGGTCGCCCTGGCCATGGCCCTGGTGCTCGGCGGGGTGGGGAGACCGGCAGGCGCCCAGACCGAACCCGCCGACCCCGGCCAGCAGGCTCCGATGCCGGCCCCGGCCGAGCCCTTCCCGGGTGAGCCCCAGCCTGCGCCGATGCCGGAGCCGGCGCCCATGCCGCCCGAGCCGGGTCCCCGACCCAGCCCCCCGCCGCGACCTCCCCGGCCGCCTCGTCCACCGCGTCCCGACCGTCCACCCCGGCCCGGCCAGGACGGGACCGTGCCTTCCCCGGGGCTCCCGGATCCGACCGGGGCGGTGCCCTTGCTCAAGCACGCGCTCGCCCTCCAGGATCGCCTGCTCTCCGCCCAGGACGAGTTCCTGGCTGCGGCCAACGACGCCATGAAGAAGTTCGGCGGCAACTCCGGGAGTGCTCCGGCCGCCGAGCGCAAGGCCATGGCGGCCCGCCTCCAGGGCTTCAAGCGCCTGGTGCGCGGCCTGGAGGCCCAGCTCCGGGCGGTGATGGATCGTCTCAAGGGCACCGATCCCTCGAGCTGGCCGGCCGACATGCGCCTCCGGGTCCAGTCCGGGATGCGCCAGGTCCAGGAGAACTTCCAGACCATCCAGGTGCGGGTGAGCGAACTCCGGGACAAGATCGGGAGCGGCGACGGCGACCTCCCCGAGGAGAGCGACCTGCCCTCCGGCGAGGAGGACGAGGAGGACGCCGATCCGGACGAGACCGGCGTGCCCGAGAGTCCGGAGGACGTGGGCGAGGCGATCGCGGGGGGCGAGTACGAGACCGCCGACGACGTGGTCACGGTGTTCGAGCGCCTCGACGACGCCCCTCGCGGCAACCTCCGGAACTTCCTGCGCTACCGCAAGGGGAACCGGTAGTTCAGACCGGCTCCGGCTCCGGCTCGACGCCGCTGGGGACCGCGCCCGCCGGCTCGAGGAGCGCGGCCTCCCACTCCGCCCGGCAGGGACAGTCGAGTCCGTCGAGGTCGCCCGGGTCGCTGCTCCGCTGGAAGGCGTCCAGCGCCGCCTCGAACCGGGCGTCGCAGCGTCCGCAGTTGCCGCGCCAGGCGGTCGGCGGAGGATCGTCCTGGCTGGTGCCCACGCTGATCGGGCCACCGTGGACCGCCATACGGCGCACCGCCTCGACCACGCTCCAGAGCCAGGGCGGGCGCCACAGGCCCTGCCGGTGGAGCCGCCAGAGCTCGGTGCCCTTCTGCACGAAGGCCGGCTGCAGGGACGCCACCGCCCGCATGCCCCGCCGGCGAGCCGCCTCGAACAGCCAGGCCGCGGTCTTCTCGGCATCCGCGATCGCCTCGGCCTCGCCGACCCCGGCCGGCTTGAAGAGCATGTAGGCGAGCACTCCGATGTCGTGGCCGGCGAGCCGGTCGAGGGCGGTCTCGAAGCCCTCCAGGGTCAGCCCCTTCCCGAGCAGGGTCTCCCGGATCCGGGCGTTCGCGGATTCGAGGCCGATCCCGACCGTGAGGCGCTTGGCCGGAACCCCGGCGCGCATCCGCGCCAGCTTCTCCGGATCGAGGTCCTCGGCCCGGGACTCGACCAGCAGTTCCTCGAGTCCGGGCGCGGCGGAGGCGGTCCGGTACAGGTGGTCGCGCACCGGGGGCGGGATCTCCCGGTCGTTGAAGAACGAGCCCTGGTTGTAGACGTCGAGCTCCACGATGCCGCGGGCCGCGAAGTCGACGCCGGCGACCACCGAATCGAATTGCTCGATCAGATCGGCCTCGGGGACCGCCACGCCCCAGGTCGAACCGTAGGGGAAGGCACACCCGGTGCAGGGAGCGACCTCCCGGGCATAGACGCAGCCGGCGGTGCGGAAGCAGAACATGAGCCGCTTCCCGCCGCCGCCGCCGGCCACCTCGGCCTCGGCGGTGAAGGCCGGGGTGCGGAGGTCGGCGGCCCGTCCCTTGGCGCTCATGCTCGCTCCGCCACGGTCGGACCGAGCCACAGGAGATCGGCTCCCGAGGCCGCGAAGGTACGGACCGCGTCCTCCGGGGTCTCGACCATGGGGCCGTCGACGTTGAAGCTGGTGTTGAGCAGGCAGGCCACCCCGGTCTGCCGCCCGAAGGCTTCGAGCAGGGCATGGAGTTCCCGGTCGAAGGCGGGCTCCAGGACCTGGATCCGGCTGGTGCCGTCGACGTGCAGGGCGCCCGGGATCCTGGCTCGGCCTTCGGCGCTGGCCGGGAGGGTCATTGCCATCCAGGCCTGGGGCGCCGCGGGCAGCCTTCCCCCGGATTCGAAAAGGCGGTCGGCGGCCTCCCGGGTCAGGACTGGAGCGAGCGGCCGGAACTCCTCCCGGTGCTTGATCGAGACGCTGAGGCGTCGGGCGATCCCGGCGTCGCGGGGATCGGCGAGGAAGCTCCGGTGGCCCAGGGCCCGGGGGCCGAACTCGGCGCGACCCCGGTAGCTGGCCACGATCCGTCCCGAGGCCAGGGCGTCGGCGAGGGCCTCGGGGGTGGTGGGCCGCACCCGCAGGCCGGCCGCCTCCAGCCTGGCCCGGAGCGCCGCCGCGTCGGGAAGGCGGGGACCGAGGCGGGGGTCGAGGCAGGGTCGCGGCGGGATCCCGGCCTCGGCCGAGAGGAGCCAGGCCGCGCCCAGCGCGGTGCCGGCGTCGTGGGGGGCGGGCGTCACCCAGAGGTCGTCGAGATCGAGACGGGCAGCCAGCCGCCCGTTGGCCACGCAATTGAGTGCCACCCCGCCGGCCAGCACCAGGCGCCGGCTCCCGGCCTCGGCCAGGGCCCTCCCGGCCAGCCCGGCGAGCAGCTCCTCGGTCGCCTGCTGGAGGGCCGCGGCCACGTCGGCATGGAGGCGGTCCTCGCCGCGTCCTTGCCAGCGGAGCGGCTCCCCGGGCCGACGACCGGGTCCCAGGCGGCTTCCGAGCTCGCCGTGGCCGGGCTGGCGGAAGCCGTAGAACCCGGGGTCGAGCCGGAGTCCACCCCGGTCGTCGATCCCCACCCGGTCCCGGAACCATGGGCCGAAGCGCTCCGGGTCGCCGAAGGCGGCCAGCGCCATGACCTTCGATTCGTCATGCATGGGACGCAGGCCGAGCCAGCCGGTGACCGACTCCCAGAGGAAGCCGGGCGAACGGTCGGCGGGATGGCTGCCCAGCGGCTCCAGGCGCCCGTCCCGGCCCCGGTACCAAGTCACCGCCTCGGCCTCGCCGATGCCGTCGACCACCAGGATCGCGGCCTCGTCCCAGCCGCTGGCGTAGAAGCCGCTGGCGGCGTGGCAGGGATGGTGGGGCAGGAACCGGAACCGCTCCGCCAACCCGGGAACGCCGAGGCCGTCGGCGAGGACCCGAGGAATTGCCTCCAGGGTCTCCCTGAGGCGGAGCTCGCCGGTGCGGGTGCCGTAGCCGCGGGGAGGGCCGTCTGCCGGGCCCTGGATCGCGCCCGGATCCTCGTCGGGGCCCGGCGCGGCCGGAGCCTGGGCCGCGAAACGGGCCGCCGGATCGAGCGAGAAGGCGATCCCGTCGAGGCTTCCCGGCTCCCACCCGAGATCGGCGAGGCTGGCCCGGAGCGCACGCCAAGGCAGCTCCCCGGCGGTGTCGACGCGGGCCGGCTTGGCGTGGCGCACCCGGGAGAGGCGCTCCTCCTCCAGGGCAGTGAGTACCCGCCCGTCCTCCACCAGGGCGACCGCACTCTCGTGGTAGGCCGCGTTCAGCCCCAGGATCCGCATGGAAAGCCAATGTACCAGGGCCGGGACGCGACGACGCCCGGGGACCGGCCCCGGGCGTCGTCCTGGTCCGCCGGCTCGGCGGCTGGTCCCCGATCAGAACCCGTCTTCCACCGACCCCTCGGCGGGCATCGGTGCGACCTCACCCGGAGAACCCGGCTCGCTGACACCCGGGGGGGGCATCGGTCCCCGACCGCCGCCGCCCCGGGCGCCGTGGCCGCGTCCCACGATCTTCCACGAGGTGCCGCCGGCCGAGGCCTCGCCCTCGACCACCTTCACGTCGGTGCGCCCGAAGACCTTGTCGACCAGCTTGAGCGACAGCTTGCCGGCCGCCGCGTCCACCGGCTTGTCGGCCGGCTTGGTGGCGGTCGTCCCGGGGTAGTCCGTGGTCGTCCCCGGCCGGGGGGCCGGCTCCGGGATCGGCCGGGCCGCCGGCCGGAGCTCCGCGGTCAGGCCAACCAGCTGGCGGCGGGCGATCTCCGAGTCGGTGCCGGGGATGGGGCGCACCGCCGCCCACTCGAGCTGGATGTTGGCGAGCCGCCAGGTGTCGGCCCCGATCCGCAGGGTGCCCCGCATCTTCCGCCGGGGCCGCTGGGTGCTGCCGTCGGGCTGGATGGCGTCGGGTGCCGCCGGCTCCTCGCCGTCGGTCCCGGTGCCCTCGCTGCTGTCGGTGGTGCCCTCGGTGGCGTCCTCGGAGTCCTCCGCCCCTTCGGCGTCGTCGGCGTCCTCGGTGTCGGAGTCCTCCGAGGCGACCGGCTGGTCGGGGCTGCCGGGCGCGGGCGCCGGCTGGGGTTCCACCGCGTCACCGCCGCCGCCGCGTCGTCGGGCGCCGATCACATCGACGGCCGCGACTTCGGTGGCCGACTCGGAGATGGCGAAGCC
This sequence comes from uncultured bacterium, assembly GCA_964403795.1. GTDB lineage: Bacteria > Muiribacteriota > UBA6191 > CAZXTJ01 > CAYOHP01 > CAYOHP01. Next base: position 58,082 of record CAYOHP010000011.1, read on the forward strand.
GCGCATCCCGAGGATCGCCCACTCGACCCGGGGGGGCCAACCGATGGGGCGCCCCGGTCGGGGACGGCCGATCTCCGGCCGGGTCCGGTCGTCCGGTCGCTCGGCGATCGGCCGCTCCGGTCGCTCCGGTCGGTTGGTCTCGGTGCGGGGCCGGTTGCGCCGGTCCGGGCGGTTCCGGCCGCCGCTCTGGGCCTCGGCACCTCCTGCCATCGCCAGGGCCAGGACCATCGCAGCCGTCATGCCTTGCTTGCTGATGCTGATCGACACGCCGATCTCCCTCGTGTTCATTCCGGGCTCCGGGCTTCGGGCTCCAGGTCCCCGGTTTCCCCCGGGCGTCCATCCGCTCTTCCTACGCAGCGAACCATGGCGCCGTTGCAGGTTCGACGGGTGCCGGCCCGGGACCGCTCCGGGAGCCGAGGACAGGCTCGGAGCCAGCCGGAGAAATCCCCTCATGCGATCAAGCAAGGTCGCGAGGACGGCCCGACGTCTCCTCCTCGGGCTCGAGCCGCAGCCCCCCCCGGGGCGTGATCCCGCCCCGGATCCCGGAGCACCAGACCTCGGGGTGGCGGTCGAACCCGGCGGATCCTCCCGCTTGGTTGCGGCACGACCCCAGACCCGGAGCCGGCGCCTTGACGACCAGCTCGCCGGTTCCGCCCCAGACGGAGTTCCCCAGGGCATCGAAGGCGTCGACGTGCATGCCCAGGCTCCGGGACTGGAACTCGTCGGCGTGGACCGGCCCGATCGGGACCGCGCTGGCCAGGGAGGCCAGCATTCCCGGGGGGCTCCAACGCCAGGCCGGGTGGGGATGCCCGGCCAGGGCTCCGGCGAGCCCCTCTGCCGCGGCGCCCGGGAGCGGTCCTCCGTCCGCCACGACCACCCGGAGCGAGGGGAGGGCCTGGCCCCCAGGGAGGCCCCCGACATGGGAGGAGAGCGCCGCCAGGACCCCGGGCCCGGCCACGAGGGCGGTCGCCTGCTCCCGGTCCACCAGGGTCGCCACGACCTCGGGATCGACCCCCCCTGGACCCGGATCCAGGAGATGGAGCGAGGCCCCCGACGCCAACGCCACCGCGGCCCGGAGCCAGATCGGGTCCCCGGGGATCGCCACCACCACCACCCGGTCGCCGCGGCCCAGATCGAGGTGGAGTTGGTGTTCCGCCATCAGCGGGAGCAGGACCTCCCCCTGGCCGCAAACCGTCCGGTTCCCGGCCCCCCACCGGACCTCGAGCAACGGGTGGTCGAAGGGCAGGGGGGTGCCTCCCAGCAGCAGGGTCGGTTCCGGGGGCGCGGCGGCCTGGCCCGCCGGGTCCTCCCGGGTGTCGACCGGCTCGGCTCCCGAGGGATCCTCCAGGACCAAGGTCGCCCCCAGGCAGGAGGCCGCCATCCAGGTCACCATGACCGCGAGCGAGTCACCGCCCGGGGGCCGGATCCGGGTCCCGGGCCCGGCGCCGGTGGCGGCGAGATCACGGGCGAGACCCGCGACCCGGGCCCGGAGCCCGTCCCGGGAGAGGCGGACGGTCCGGTCGGGCTCCCCGGCGCGGGTGACCGAGACCACCGGATCCTGGCCCCGATGGCGGAGCAGGTTCTCGGCGAAGTTCAGACGGGCACCGGGGAACCAGCGGGTGGCCTCGATCCTGTCCAGGTCCTCGGCCACGGTGGTCCCGAGTTCGCCCGCGATCACCGGGAGGAAGGTCCACACCGAAGCCCAGAACCGATCCGGATACGAGACCGACCAGGTCCAGAGGTGGTCCCAGCTCGGGAGCGGGACCTCCCACTCCTCCTGGACCCGGTCGCGGAATGCCGCCACCCGGGCCGATGCCAGCCGCGAGGAAGGGGGGGACCAGATCGGGGAGTCCATGGGGATCACCTTTCGCAAGCCATCCTAGTCCTCACCACACGACCCGGGTGCCCGCGGCGAGCCCCTCGGGGCCGCGATCGTCCTCGGGACCCGAGGCCGGGACCACCAGGCGGAAACCCAGCTGGTCGGCCCGGGTCAAGCTGCCCTGGTGGCCCCGGTAGGAGGTCCGGAGTCGAGGTCCCATCTCGTGCCACGAGCCGCCCCGCACGCTCCGTTCACCGGCATCCACCGGTCTCCCGCTCCGGGGCCCGGGATCGGGCGATCGCATCCGGGGCGGAGCCGCCGGGTCGAAGCGTTCCAGGCACCATTCCCAGACGTTGCCGATCGGGTCGCCCATCCCGAACGGGCTGTCCCCCAGGGGGTGGCTCCCCACCTCCTCCAGCCAACGATCCCAGTCCCCCACATGGCGGGAGTAGTCGAAGTTGAAGTTCCCGTAGGCGGGGTCCGGGGCGGAGGGGTCGCCCCAGGGGACCGCCGGCCCGTCGCAGCCCCGGGCCGCCTTCTCCCACTCGGCCTCGGTCGGGAGGCGTCCGCCGGCCCAGCCGGAGTAGGCGACCGCGTCGAACCAGTCGACGAAGACCACCGGCCTCCGGGGGCGGCGCAGCTGCTGCTCCCACAGGTCGGGGACCTCGGCGTGGCCGGTGGCGGCCAGGAATTCGCGGTAGCCCGCGACCGTGACCGGGTAGCGGTCGATCCAGAAGGCATCGGTCTCCGCCCAGTGCTCCGGCGGCTCACCGGGACTCGGCGCGGGGGCCCCGGCCCGGAACACGCCACGCGGCACCAGCACCATCGGACTCCGGTCCCGGAGGCGCCGCACCAGGATCGGGAGGAGGCTGCCGAGGTCGCGGGGGATGCCGTCCTCGGCCAGGTGCAGCCGGTCGTGGTTGGCCCACCAGCGAGGGAATCCGGGGGCCGATGGCAGAGTCGCCAGCGGATCGAGCCCGCGCCGGACCAGGATCGCTCCCACCTCCGGGTCCAGCTCGGTCACCCTCCCACCTCCTCTCGCCGGTGCCACCCTGGATGTACCATCCTGGATACGTCGTGACCCCGGATTACTACGGCGAACTGGGCGTGGATCCGTCCGCAACCCTCGAGGAGATCCGTCGCGCCTTCACGCGGCTGGGCGGGGAGTCCAGCCCCGAAGCCATGGCCTCGGCCCCCGAGGCGGACCGGGCCGCGGCCGCGGCCAGGACCGAGCGGCTGCTGGCGGCCTGGACGGTGCTCGCCTCGGAAACCGACCGCCTGCTCTACGACCAGTGCCTGGCCAAGGGCTACGACTTCGAGCGCGTGCACACCCTGGTGGTGGCCGAGACCGAGGCCGAGCACGCCGCCCAGGCGGCCAGGGCCCAAGTGGCGCTGGCCGAGGCCCTGAAGGCCACCGCCCGCGACCTCGAGCGGGCCATCCGCAAGCTGGACCCCGGGTTGCGCTGGGCCGAGGGAGACCGGCTCGACTACTTCGACGCGGTGCTGCTGGGGACCGCACCGCTGCGCTGGGCCAGGATCCACCTCCGGGTGCTGCCGGTGGTCGACCTGGCGGCGATCACCGGGTCCGCCCAGTACGCGGCGCGACTGCTCGACGTGACCCAGCCCGACATGACCCGGATCTCCGACAGCTTCCTGCTGGTGGGATCGGCCGTCTCCTCGCCCGCCGAGGTGGGCAAGGCGGTGCTCGACTTCAACGTCCGCCATTGGCAGAAGGCCGCCCCCAGGAAGCCCCGGAGCATGCTCGCCTATGCCGCGGCCGGGGACCGGACCCTGCGCACGCCGGGCGTCCCCAACCCCGATCCCGACCTGCGCAAGCTGGCGCTGTGACCAGTCCGGGGCGCTCCGGCTCCCGCCGTGCGTCTCCCGCCCGAGACCGGATCCGCCTCCCGGCGACCCTCCCGATGAGACCTACGCGACGTTCGCGACCCGCCGGGGGAGCCCGACCCCGCACCGGAGCGTCCTGGCCGGCCTCTTGCTGGACCCGATCGTGACGGGACGTGGAGGTCGGGACATCGTGCGCACAGCCCTGCTCGTGACCTTGACGGTGGCCATGGCGGGAGGCGCCTTCCTGGCAGTCACCCGCTCGGAGGCCGACGACGGCTGCGGGCGCTTCGCCGACCGCCCGGAGCCCGAGCGGGGCCGCCTGGTGGCCCAATGCCGCGCCTGGAACTTCACCCGGGTCGCGGAAGTCGTGAACCGCAACGAGCCGCAGCTCATCCCCAACTCCCAGTTCGCCTCCATGCAGGAGTGGACCCTCTCGCTCCAGGGGTACTCCAGCCGTCACACCCCCGAGTACAAGCGGCTGCTCATCGGTCCGCCCGCCTCGGCCAACCGCAGATGGTTCGAGAACGCCTACCGTCGCTTCGCCGGCGATGCCCACCGGATCCACGCCGAGCTCCCCGGACACCTCGCCACCCACCGGAGCATGTTCACCGACGCCGAGCACGACCGGCTCTACATGGAGAAGTACGACCGGGCGCTCGCCACCATGCGCTACGACGCCGCCACCGGGACCTCCCGGTACCAGGGTCATGACTGCGACTACCTCGCCCAGCCGGTCAATGCCCTGTGGTTCTCCCTCAACGCCTCGCTCCTGATCGAGGACTACGCGGTCCTGCTCTGGGGTACCGACTGGCTCGCCACCCGCCAGCGGATCCTGTCCGAAGGCGGCTTCCGGTCCCCCGGCGAGATCCTGGCCGAGGTCGAGCGGCCTCCGGCCTATTCGGTGGTCCCGCACCTGGCTCCCCGGGGGGAAGGCGGGGAGCCCGGCCCCGACCCGGCTCCGAGGGGCCCGGGAGGCTCCCCCGGCTCCGGCCTCCTCGGCATCGAGCCGGGCGAGTAGCCGCCACGGATCGTCGCGGCGGTAGCGTATCCTCCCGTCCATGGCCGGCGAACCCAACCAGGAATGTCCCTGCCGGAGCGGCAAGCGCTACGGGCGCTGCTGCCTCCCGTGGCACCGGGGAACCCCGGCACCCAACCCCGAAGCCCTGATGCGGAGCCGCTTCGCCGCCTTCGCCCTGGGGCTGGTCGACTACCTGATCGACACCACGGATCCCGACGGCCGAGTCCATCGGGAGGACCGCGCCGAGTGGGCCGAGGAGCTCGCCGGCTACTGCCGCGAGGTCTCCTTCGACAGCCTCGAGATCGAGGGCGCGGGCGTACGCGGGGCCGAGGCCTGGGTGAAGTTCCGGGCCGGGCTCACCCGCAAGGGGCGCGACGCCTCGTTCACGGAGCGGAGCCGCTTCGTCCAGCGCAACGGGCTCTGGGTCTACCACGACGGCGTGGTGGAACCGGCCTGACCTCGCCTACCCCATCGGGGGCGGGGCGGTCTCCCGCCAGCAGGGCAGCTCCTGCAGGGCGCCGTAGGCCCGCTGGATGTTGGCGAAGCCCTGGAGCGGGACCTTGGCGGCATCCTGGTGCATGAGGAAGGCCAGGATCGAGAAATCGGCGAGGGTCAGCTCGTCGCCGGTGACCCAGCGCTTCCCGGCCAATTGGGCATCGAGGACGGTGGCCGAGGCCTTCAGGAACTCTTCGGCCTCCTTCAGTTTCCCGGCGTCCGGCGATCCCATCTTCAGGGCGCCCTTGACCAGGTTCTCGAAGGTGAAGACGCCCAGGTAGCGGCTCCAGTGGTTGGCGGCCCAGAACTGCCACTTCACGATCTCGTAGCGCTTCTCGAGCTGCTTGGGGAAGATCGTGGTGTCGCCCTTCTTGTCGGCCAGGTACTGGGCGATGGCATCGGACTCGGCCAGCTTGAGGGATCCGTCCTCCAGGCACGGGACCTTGCCGAAGGGATTGAGCTTCTGGAACTCCGGGCTGCGCTGCTCCCCCTTGAACAGGTCCACGTTCCGGACCTCGGGCTGGAACCCGAGATGGCGGGCCACGGCCAGGGCCTTCCGGGCGGGGGGCGAGAAGGCGAAGTAGTAGAGGCGCATCGGGATCCCTCCATGGGTTCGAGGCGACGGTACGCCCGGCGTCGGTTCCGGGGCAACGATCGGGAGGTGCCGCCCCACCGACCCTCAGCGGGATGGGGCCAGCAGTTCGTTGGCCAGAGGGGCCAGGCTCCAGAGCTGCAGGGCATTGGACTCGGTGACGCTGCCCTGCTCCGCCCCGTAGCGCCGGGGAACGATCCTCCCGCCCTCGGCGGCCCAGGACCAGAGTTCCTCGGAGCGCACCGCATGGAGCGAGCGACCCAGGGCCCGGATCTCCGCCAGCAGCCCGGGATCGTGCCCGGAGCGCTCCAGCCCGGCTTCCAGCAGTGCCATCTGCCAGCCCCAGATCACGGTGCCGTGGTACTGGCGCCGATCGAAGAGAGCCTGGTCGGCGACCGAGGAGGAGAGCCCCGGGTTGGCCACCAGGATTCCGGCGTCGGTGCGGAGCCCGAGCGGGAAGGGCAGCCGGAACGGGGCGAGCAGCTCGGCGATCTCGTCCGGGTCGAGGCTGCCGACCGGGAAGTCGAGGAGCAGGAAGGCGGCGTCGGAGTGCATGACCTCGACCGGGGAGCCGTCGTCGCGCAGCGCCAGGGCGTAGTAGGCGAGCTGGGGACCGAAGGGCGAGGGCCCTCCGTCGAGGAAGGCGGCCAGGCTCGTCCCGCCCGGCACGGTCTGGGCCCGGAGAGCTGCGGCCTCCCCCGGGGCGAGGGTTGCCAGGTACGACACCACGCGGCGGCGTACCTCGGGTGCCGGCAGCACCACCCGGAAGGCCTCCCGTCGCCGGTGCCAGGCCGTCACCAGTTCCCGGAGCCGTCGCTCCGAGAGCTTCCGGTCCAGGACCAGCAATGCCCCCAGGCGGGGCAGGCCGAGGGAGCGGGCCCGTTCCCGGAGCCGGTGATTCCCGGGCGCGGCGTCCGGCCAGGCCCCCACGGCCCGGAGCACCGGGCCGAGCGCCGCCAGCGCCGCCGGCAGGAGCGCCCCGGTGACGTCGAAGGGGGCGCGCCCGCCGCCCAGGCCCAGGTTCGAGTCCCGCCATTCCCCGACGGTATGCCCGGGTTCGAGGACCACGCGGTCCTGGCGGGAGCGGCGCAGCACCCGCTCGGCGTTCCGGAGCAGGCGGTCGAGGAGCGGGGTGCCTCCGGGAGAGGTCCTGGCAAGGAGCGCCTCGACCCGGGCCGGACCGTGGCGCGCCGCCAGGCCGGAGAGCAGGGGGAGGAGCATCAGGTCGTCGTCGATCATCTTGCGGTCGAGCAGCGTCTCGCCGATCCGCTCCGCCTCCGGGCGAAATGCCGCCAGGGCCGCCTGGCGACCGTGGCGCCGGGCCTGGGCCACCAACTCGGAGAGGCGCACGAAGACGGCCTGCTCGGCCAGGTCCTCCTCGTGGGCCACCGAGCCGTCCTGGCCCACCCTGAGGAGCACGCTGGCGGCACCCTCCTCCAGGATCTCGGGCCGGAGCACGGGAGCCAGGAGCCGCAGTGTCATCAGCGAGTCGCGGCCGAAGTAGGTGAGGAAGCGCCACGAGCCCGCCAGCAGCTTCTCGGGAGTGGCCAGGAAGGCGAGGCCCTCGAGGTTGTCGCAGAGTTCCCGGTGACGGACCGGGTCGCGGGTGGCGAGCCGCGCCAGGGACTCGGCGGCCGCGGCGGTGAGCAGCGCCGAGGGGGCGCGGGCCCCCAGGCGCGGCCGATCCTCCTCGAGCCGCACCTCGATCCGGATGCGACCCCGACTCCCCACCAGACGGTGTCCGCCCCCGGCGCGGGCCTCGATCCGGGTCCCCTCCAGGACCTTTACACTGGTGGCGATCCGGCCGGTCCCGTCCAAGGTGGGGCGCCCGAGTCCCAGGCTGTCGCCCGAGGACGAGAGGGCCGGGGCGACCAGGGCCGCCTCGATCCGGGTCGCGAGGGCAGCGAAAGCCGGTTCGCCGGCGAGGAGGTCGGCGGCCTCCCGGAGGACCGGGGTGCGCACGTCCCGCCCCAGCTCGTCGAAGTCGCGGAGGTCCCGGATGGATCCCGCCGCCAGCCGCACGACCTCGAGCTCGCCGGTGGCGAACTCGACCGGGAATCGGGCCCGCCGGAGGTCGCCTCCGGCCTCGTGGCGCGGCTCGCCCATCGCCGACACGGCCACCGGCCGACCGTCGCGAGCCGCCAGCCAGAGTCCGGCTCCGGCATTCCCCTCGGGCACCGCCAGCACCACCTTGGGCCTGGCTCCGGGCACCGCCAAGGCGTGCAGGCGACCGGCGGGACCCAGGAGCAGGCGTTGCACCGCGCCTTCCCGGTCGCGGCGGAGCAGCAGCGGGGAAGGCTCCGACATCCCGGCACGCGATCGACCCGCGCTCGAAGCCCCGCCACTCGGGCCAGGCTGGGCCCGGGGTACCAGGATGGCGACCGCCAGCAGCACCGGGACGAGTTTCGGGAGGGGGGCGGGCACGGGTCTCCTCTCGGGTCTCGGGTCTCGGGTAGGCCGATGGTAGCCCCCGGGACGCTCCGGTTCGACCTCGAAGGATCCCGATCCCGGGGACCGTGGAGAGTTCCCCGGGTCTCAGACCCGGGTGAAATCGGGCGCCCCGGCTCCGAGTTCCACGGCTTCCCGGGTGCGGAGCGCCTGCACCGTGGCGGCCACGTCGTGGACCCGCACCATGGCGGCGCCCCGCCGGGCGGCTTCGACCGCGAGCACCAGCGAGCCGGGCAGTCGCGCCGACGGATCGGGTCCGGTACCGGCGGCCGCCGCCAGCAGCGACTTGCGACTGGCCCCCACCAGCACGGGCCGGCCCAGTCCGGTCACCGCATCGAGCCGGCGGAGGACCTCGAGGCTGGCCCTCCAGTCCTTGGCGAAGCCGATCCCCGGGTCGAGCACCAGACGATCCGACCGGATCCCGGCCCGGCGGGCCCGTTCCATGGCGAGGACCAACTCGAGGGCGACCTCGAGCGGGGGCCAGGCCGGGTAGTCGGCGAGCGAGCGCATGGTGGCCGGCGTCCCCCGCATGTGCATGAGCACGAGCGGTGCGCCGCGCCCCGCCGCCACCGGACCCAGCCGGGGATCGAAGGCCAGGCCCGAGACGTCGTTCACGAGGTCGGCTCCGGCCTCCAGGGCGGCGGCCGCCACGTCGGCCTTGCGGGTGTCGATGGAGATCGGGATCCCGAGGCCCGCCCGGCGCAGGCCCCGGATCACCGGCGCGGTGCGGGCGATCTCGACCTCGACCGGGACCTCGGGGGCACCCGGACGGGTCGACTCACCGCCCACGTCGAGGAGGTCGGCGCCCTCGCCGGCCAGCTCCAGGCCGCGGGTGACGAAGGCCCCGGTGTCGGCTCGCGGATCGCCGTCCGAGAACGAATCGGGGGTGGCGTTCAGGATCGCCATCACCTTGGGGCGACCCGGGACGAGTTCCAGCAGCTCGCCCCGAGGCAGCGGGAGGGCGAACCGCCGCGGGAGCCGCACCACGACGTCGGGCTCGGCTTCCCAGCCTTCCCCCCATCGACGGATCCGGCAAGGGCCCGAGGGGGCGCGGGGTCCGAGACCCAGGGTGCGGGCCACCCGGGGCTCGAGCCCTTCGGCGAGGCGGATCCAGCGGCGCGCCATGGGGCGAGCCTAGCCCATGGTCAGGCTCCCAGGATCGCCAGGAGGATCATCACGAGGATCGCGGCCGTCACCAGGGCCCGGGGACCGGGCGAGGCCCCGGCAGCCGGAACCGGGGTCGTCGGCGGGAGGTCGGACTCGAGCAGGCGGAGGTGTTCGCGGGCGGTGAGCGAGCCGGCCGAGGCGGCGCGGCGGGTCCAGAAGCGGGCCATCCCCAGGTCCACCGGGCCGCCCTCGCCCCGGAGCAGCATGCCGCCGAGATTGGCCTGGGCCGAGACCGAACCCTTGCGGGCGGCCCTGGCGAGGAGGCGACGGGCTCGTTCGGGATCCGGGGCTAGCCGGGTCCCCAGCGAGAGGTGCAGACCGAGTTCCTCGGCGGCGGCCGGATCGCCGGCTTCGGCCTCGGCCTCCAGGAGGCGGAAGCGCTCGGCGTCGGCGGGTGCGAGAGGCTCGCCGCGGGGATTCCGGAGTTCGGGGCGCGGCGGACCCGGGGCCCGTCCGGGGGGGAGGGTATCGGGACTCGCCGGGATCAGCGAGAGTCGCGGGGACGAGTGGGAATTCGACGAGAGAGCCCGAGCGGACATGGCGATGCCTCCCGGCCCGGTGCCCGCACGACCCGTGCCATCCGCTCCCGGAGCGCCTCGTCGCACGTCGCCGTCTCGATCCCGTCTCTCCCGCGTCGCACCTGCCGTCCCGGGTGTCTCGGGTGCGAGCGCCTCCGCGGCCGGGTACCCGGGACATCGGCTACCGTGCCCACCCGGGAGGCCGGGATGCGGGTGCTGGTGCAGCGGGTGCGGGAGGCGTCGGTCAAGGTCGAGGGTCGGGTCACGGGTGCCATCGGCCCCGGGCTCCTGGCGCTCGTCGGGATCGGCCTCGGGGACGGGGAGCCCGAGTTCGACTGGATGGTCCAGAAGCTCGCCGGGCTCCGCATCTTCGAGGACGCCGAGGGCAAGATGAACCTCTCGGTCGAGGAGGTCGGCGGCGCGGTATTGGCGGTCAGCCAGTTCACCCTCTACGCCGACTGCCGCAAGGGTCGCCGTCCCTCGTTCACGGACGCGGCCCCGCCCGAGGCGGGCCGGGCCGGCTTCGAGGCCTTCGTGACCCGCCTCCGGGCCCGGGGCCTGCCGGTCGGGACCGGGGTCTTCCAGGCCCACATGCAGGTGGCCCTGGTGAACGACGGCCCGGTCACGATCATGCTCGAGTCGCCGCCACACAGCTGACGGGGGAAGGCGGCCAGCGCGCCCCAGGGTCCGCCGACGGCCCCATCCGGCGCGGCCCTGCGCGGGAGCGGGATGGCCCGGACCTGTCCCGCCGAGGAATGCATGTTGCGGGCCCGGTCGCGGCTCGCCTACCCTGGACCGGCTCGGCAGGCGGCCCGGGGACCCGCCAGGACCGAGGGACGGAGGATCCCGGCCGTGGCCTCACCGCTCTCCCGCGACGTGCTGCTGCTCAGCGGCACGGCCCACCCCGACCTGGCCCGAGAGATCGCCGAGATCCTCCATGTGCCGATCGCCGACCGGTCGATCTTCAAGTTCAAGAACGGGAACACCTTCGTCCAGATCAAGGAGAACGTCCGCCAGCGCGACGTGTTCGTGATCCAGACCTCCTGCGAGCCGGTGAACGACGGCCTGATGGAACTCTTCATCATGATCGACGCCCTGAAGCGCTCCTCGGCCCGCTCGGTCACGGTGGTGATGCCCTACTTCGCCTATTGCCGCTCCGACAAGAAGGACCAGCCCCGGATCCCGATCACCGCCAGCCTGGTGGCCCACCTGCTCGAGGCCGCGGGGGCGGATCGGGTGGTGACCATGGATCTCCACGCACCGCAGATCCAGGGGTTCTTCCAGAAGCCCACCGACCAGCTGCTGGCCCTGCCGACGATCTGCGCCTACGTGCGGACCCTGGAGCTGAAGAGCCCGGTGGCGGTGGCGCCCGACGCCGGCAGCGCCAAGCGCACCCGCCAGTACGCCAAGCGCCTCGACTTCCCGCTGGCCCTGGTCGACAAGCGCCGGCGCGGCAACGACGACCAGATCGAGGAAGTCGTGGTGATCGGCGACGTGAAGGGCTGCGACTGCGTGATCTTCGACGACGAGGTCTCGACCGGCGGGTCGCTGATCAGCGTGGTCGAGGCCCTGAAGCGCTACGGCGCCAACAAGGTCTACGCGGCGGTGACCCACCCCATCCTCTGCGACGGGGCTGCCGATCGCATCCAGGACACCGACCTCGAGATGCTGATCGTCACCAATACCGTGCCGGTTCCCGAATCGAAGCGGGTGCCCAAGCTGACGGTGCTCTCGGTGGGGAAGGCCTTCGCCGAGGCCATCCGCCGGATCCACCAGGGCGCCTCGCTCAGCCTCCTCTTCGAGGCCCCCGAGGCCGAGCCCGAGCCCGTCCAGGCGTAGGCGGCGAGTCCCCCCGCCACCTTCGGGAACTCCGGGCGATCGGCTACGGTCGTAGGCGATCGGGAGATCCGGCCGAGGGTCTCCCCGTCCCCGGGAGGCACCCTTGTCCCGCTCGCTCCGGACCCGTCTCGCCCTGGCCCTCTTGGCTCCTGCCGCCTGCGTCATGGCCGATCCCGGCTGGTTGGGCGGGAACCCCACCGGCACCGAGGTCGCCGGTCCCGGGACCTCCTCGCGCCCGCCCCCCGACCCGGTCGACCACCAGGACCTCTGGCATCTGGGCTGGGGGCATTCCTGGCAGCGCCCCGATCGCGCCATTCCCGAGTGGCTCACCGGCAAAGGGGACCAGCCGAGGCCGCTGGGCCTGAAGGGCTACCCCGAGGGCGGCCTCCGGGTCTCGGCCAAGCATCTGCCTCTCCACCAGATCCTGAAGATCGTGGCAACCACGGCACCCGGCGGACCCTACCTGCTCGACCTCCCCATCGACGTCGGCTCCCGGACCGCGATGCTGCAGGCCGAGGGCCGGCTCGAACTGGTGCTCGAGGCCCTCCAGGCCGCCAGCTCGACCAGCATCTGGCTCGAGGGCAAGACACTCAGGGTCCGGGACGGCTACCGCACCCCGCCCTGGGTCGCTCCCTCGGTGGCCCGATCCGGCGGAGGGATCGCCAAGGAGATCAAGGTCGACGCCTCCGGGACCGAGCTCGATGCCCTGCTCCGGATCCTGGCGACCCAGATCGGGAAGATCGCGGTGGTGCCCGCCAAGTTCGCCCGCCTGAAGGGCTCGGTCTCGGTCGCCGGCGCCACCCTGCCCCAGGCGCTCGAAGCCATCGGTTGCGCCTACGAGGTGGAGTGCTTCGTGGACGGCCCCTACCTCCGGGTCTCCGACGGTTGGCGGCCCCGGGTCCGACCCCCGGTCGGCACGACCCCGGCCCGGAGCCTCCGGATCAAGACCGGGGAAGGGGAACTCGGCTCGGTGGCGACCCTGGTGGCGAAGCTGGCAGGCCTGATCCCCTGCATCTCGGGACGCCTTGCCAAGGCCCGCCTCGGGGCGCTCGACCTGGAGGCCCATCTCCCCGAAGTCCTCGACACCATGGTCTCCCGCCTGGGTCGGATCGGCAGCGACATCGACGCGTTCGTGGACGGGCCCTACCTGCGGGTCCAGGCGCGCCACGGGAATCCCGCCCTGAAGCCCCGCGAGCTGGCGGCCCTCGACCTTCCCGAGCGGCTGCTCTATCCCGATCCCGCCAAGCCCCGCGGCCTCTCGGGTCCCGACCTCTTCGAACTCGAGGTCGACGAGACCGGACTCTGCTTCACCCCCGGCCACCACAACTGTTTCCCGGATCCCTCCGGGGATGTCTTCGACGACGACCTCGGGAGCGACCTCGGGTACGAGCCTCCGGCGGGGCCCGGCACGGCTGGAGGCACCGGCACCAGCGCCTACCCCGGGGCCTATCCGGGCGAGTTCCCGGTGGCCGGTCCGGACACCACGCCCGGCGAGGCGTCCGAGACGGCCCCCGACCGGTAGCTCGGGCTCCTACAGCTTGGCGAGAACCCCCTCGAAGTGGTCGAGGGCGTAGTCGACCTGCTCCGAGGTGATCACCAAGGGCGGCGAGAAGCGGACCGCGCTCTTGCCGCAGCCCAGGACCAGCATCCCGGCCGCGTAGGCGTCGTCGACGATCCGGTCCCGGAGCTTGGGGTCGTAGTCCTTGGTGCCCGGCACCACGATGTCGAGGGCCAGCATGAGCCCGATGCCGCGGACGTCCCCGATGAAGGGGAAGCGCTTCTTCCAGGCGATCATCCGGTCCTTCATCTTCTTGCCCTGGGTCTTCACATTGCCGAGGTACTGGTTCGTCACCAGGTCCAGGGTCTTCACGGCCGCGGCGCAGGAGACGGGGTTGCCGCCGAAGGTCGACGCATGGGTCCCGGGCGGCCACTCCATGACGGAACTCCTGGCCATGCACACCCCCAGCGGGAAGCCCGAGGCGATGCCCTTGGCCATGGCCACGATGTCGGGGACCACACCTGTCTGCTCGAAAGCGAACAGCGTGCCGGTACGTCCCACTCCGCACTGCACCTCGTCGAAGACCAGCAGGATCCCGTGCTTGTCGCAGAGCGCCCGCAGGTTGGCGAGGAAGCCCGGGGGCGGGACGATGTAACCGCCCTCGCCCTGCACCGGCTCGACCACGATGGCGGCCACCGAGCTCGCCTCGATGTTCTGCGCGAACAGGTGCTTCTCGAACCAGTCCTTGCCGCAGTAGGAGGCCTGGCGAGACGGGTCCTCGGCGAAGGGTCCGCGGAAGGTGTCCGGGTACGGCGCGTGGTAGACGCCCGGCATCAGGGGATGGAACCGCTGCTTCTGCCCCGCCTTGGAACAGGTCAGCGCCAGGGCGCCCAGGGTCCGGCCGTGGAAGGCCCCCGAGAACGCCACCAGGTTCGGCCGTCCCGTCTTCCAGCGGGCCAGCTTGATGCAGCACTCGATGGCTTCGGCCCCCGAGTTGGCGAAGAAGGTCTTCCAGTCGCCCTCGGCCGGGATCAGGTCGGCGAGCCGCTCGGCGAGCTCGATCTGGGAGGGGTAGTAGAAGTCGGTCCCGGACATGTGGATCAGGTTCCGGGTCTGGTGCACCGCGGCCTCCACCACCTCCGGATGGCAGTGGCCGGTCGAGCAGACCGCGATCCCGGCGTTCAGATCCATGAAGCGGTTCCCGTCCACGTCCTCGACGATGCAGGCTTCGCCCCGGGCCACCACCAAGGGGTAGCTTCTGGTGTAGGAGGGCGAGATGAACTTCTCGTCCTTCTGGAGGAGCTTCTTGGCCTTGGGCCCGGGGAGCTTGGTCTTCACGGCGGGGAACATGCGGGGTCCTCTCGCGGCGCCGGTGAGGGCGCTATCGGTGTCCGAGCGGCAGGTCGGACCCGGGACGGGGGAGCCCGCCCGGGACCTCGACGAAGACGCTCTTCCATTCGGTGTAGAAGTCGAGCAGGGCGTCGCCCGCGCTGCGCCGCCCGTTGCCGGAATCCTTGACGCCCCCGAAGGGCAGGTGGAGTTCGGAGCCGGTCGTGGGCGCGTTCACGCACACCACTCCGCACTCGAGTTCCCGGGCCGCCGCCATGCAGGTCCCCAGGTCCCGCGACCAGACCGAGGCGGCCAGCCCCAGCGGCACGTCGTTGGCGACCCGGATCGCCTCCTCGAGCGAGCCCACCGGCAAGATCGCCACCACCGGTCCGAAGATCTCCTCCTGGGCGATCCGCATGGCCGGGGTCACGCCCGCGAACACGGTGGGTCCCATGAACCAGCCCGTTTCAGAGCCCCCGGGCCGCACCCGCTCCCCGCCCGCCACCAGTTCGGCGTGATCCTCCTCGAGCCCGGAGCGCACGAACCCGAGCACGCGCTCGAGGGCCGCCTCCGAGACCAGCGGCCCGAGGTCGACCCCGGCGGTGCGTCCGTCGCCCACCACCAGGTCGCGGCTCCGCTGCACCAGGCGCCGGGTGAAGGCCTCGGCCAGCCGCTCGTGCACGATCACCCGGCTGGTGGCGTCGCAGCGCTGGCCGCTCCCGGCGAAGGCGGCTTCCACCGCACCCTCCACCGCGGCCTCCAGATCGGCGTCCTCGAGCACCAGCTGGGCGTTCTTGCCGCCGAGCTCGAGGCAGCACTTCACCAGGTTGCGGGCGGCGGCCATCCCGACCTCGCGCCCCACCTCGACGGACCCCGTGAACGACAGGGCGTCGATCCCCGGATCCGCGGCCAGGGCCCGGCCGGCCTCCGGTCCGTCGCCGTGCACCAGGTTCACGACCCCGGGAGGCACCCCGGCGGCGACCAGCACCTCGACCAGTCCTGCGGCCGCGCCCGGGGTAGCCTCGTCGGGCTTCCAGACCGCGGTGTTGCCGGTGACCAGCGCCGGGAACAGGTTCCAGGCGGCGAGCGAGAGCGGGAAGTTCCAGGGGGTGACGATCCCGGCCACTCCCACGGGCTCCCGCAGCGCCATCGCCAGGCGTCCCTCCACCCCCGAAGCAGCCGTGAACCCATGGGGCTGGCGGACCGCGGCGGCCGCGGCCTCGGCCCGCTCCACGGCCTCGTCGATCTCGGCCTCGGCCTCGGAGAGCGGCTTGCCCATCTCCAGCGTGATCGAGAGCGCCAGCTCGGCCCGACGTTCCGCCAGCAGCCGAGCAGCCCGGGCAACCACGGCGGCCCGCTCGAACGCCGACCGCCGCGCCCACCCGAGGCACGCCCCCCGGGCCGCGGCGATCGCCGCCGCCACGTCCTCGGCCCCGGAGCGGGGCGCCGAAGCCACGACCTCGTCGGGTCTCGCAGGGTTCCGGACCGACCGGGTGGCACCGGACAGGGCGGGCCGGGCCTCGCCGCCGATCCAGTTCGTGAAGGTCCCGGCCACGCTGTCTCCCTGAGGCTGCCAAGCGGCCCGGGATGCCCCGGCGCTGCCCTCGGCCATCGTAGTGAGGTCAGCCCATGGGGGTCAAACCGGATGCCTCGCCGACTACGCTCCCGCCGGGATGAGCGAGACGATGTCCACACCGGGGACCCTGGCGGCCCGCCGCGTCACCCTGACCGGGAGGGTCCAGGGGGTGGGCTTCCGTCCCTGGGTGGTGCGGCTGGCCACCCGCCTGGGGATCGCGGGCGAGGTCCAGAACACCTCCGAAGGCGTCGCCATCGTGGGGGAAGGCCGGGAGCCCGCGCTGGCGCTCTTC
Organism: uncultured bacterium; assembly: GCA_964403795.1. Classification (GTDB taxonomy): domain Bacteria; phylum Muiribacteriota; class UBA6191; order CAZXTJ01; family CAYOHP01; genus CAYOHP01. The sequence goes on from CAYOHP010000011.1 coordinate 74,518, forward strand.
CTCGAGAGCCTGGCCCGACCCGAGCCCCCGGGGGCCAGGGTGGACCGCCTCGAGAGCGAGCCGATCGCCCCTGTGGCTCGCGCCGGCTTCGCGATCGTCGCCAGCGAGCGGCTCGCCTCCCGGCCGGCCCTCCCGCCTCCCGACCTCGGTCCCTGCGAGCGCTGCCTGGCCGAACTCGCCGACCCTTCCGATCGTCGCCACGGCTACGCCTTCGTCGCCTGCGTCGACTGCGGGCCCCGGGTGACCGCCGCCCGGGACCTTCCCTTCGACCGGGAACGCACCACCATGGCCGGCTTCCCGCTCTGCCCGCGCTGCGCGGCCGAGTACCGCGATCCCGGCGACCGCCGCTGCCACGCCCAGATGACCGGCTGCCCGGAGTGCGGGCCGCGGCTCGCCTACGAGCCGGCGACCGTCGCCACCGGCCGGATCTCCCCTGGCCGGCACCTTGGTGGCAAGGGAGAACCCCCAGGCCTTGGGCTCGCCCCCCGCGGCTCCGGGTCGGCGCCGCCGGCCTGCGCCGGCGACCCGGCGCTCGCCGCCGCGGTGTCGGCCCTCGAACGCGGCGAGGTGCTGGCGGTCAAGGGCGTGGGCGGCTACCACCTCGTGGGCGACGCCACCCGACCCGAGACCGTGGCCCGGATCCGCACGGCCAAGGACCGCGACGCCCGTCCGCTCGGTCTGCTGGTCGCCGACCTCGCCGCCGCCGCTCGCCTGGTCCTGCTCTCTCCGGCCGACGCCGACCGGCTCTCGGCCCCCGACTGCCCCCTCCTGCTCCTGCCGAAGCGGGCGGACGTGCCCTCCGGCGGGCCGCCGCTCGCCCCCGGGATCGCCCCCGGCCTCGCCGAGCTGGCGGTGATGCTCCCGCCCTCGCCGCTCCACTTCCAGCTCGCGGCCGCCCTGGCCCGCCCGCTGGTGCTGACCAGCGGCAACCCTTCCGGGGAACCGTTGGCGACCACCGCCGAGGAGGCCAGAGCCGCCCTCGCCACCCGCGTCGACGGCTTCCTCCACCACGACCGGGAGATCGCGCTCCGGCTCGACGACTCGGTGCTCCGCCCGATCGCGGGGCGCTACCGGCCGCTGCGCCGGGCCCGCGGCCTGTTCCCCGATTCGATCCCGCTCGCCAGCCCCGGCACCCTGCTGGCCGCCGGCGCCGACCTGAAATCGACCTGGTGCCTGGTGGACCGGGGCCGGGCCGTGGTGGGTGGCCACGTCGGCGACCTCGGCTCGCTCCCGACCCGTGATGCATGGAGTGCTTCGCTGCGCCGCTGGCTCGACCTCTCGGGTGCCCGCATCGAAAGGGTGGTGGTCGATCTCCATCCCGACGCCGGCTCCACCCGGCTCGGCGAAGAGCTGGCCTCCGATCTCTCCGTCCCGATCGTCCGGGTCCAGCACCACCACGCCCACCTGGCGGCGGTCATGGCCGAGCACCGGGAGCCCGGCCCGGTCCTGGGGATCGCCCTCGACGGCTTCGGTTACGGGGCCGACGGCACCGCCTGGGGCGGCGAGCTCATGGTGGTCGACGAGGCCGGGGCCGAGCGGGTCGGGCACTTCCGTCCGGTGACCCTGCCCGGCGGCGACCGGGCGGCCCGCGAGCCCTGGCGCATGGCGGTGTCCTGGCTGCTCTGGGCCGGCCTCGACCCGGCCCGGGGCGCGCCTCCCGGCCTTCCCCCCGAAACCCTCGCGCTCCTGGTGAGGGCGATCGGGACCGGGACCGCGGGTCCGCCGACCACCAGTTGCGGCCGGCTCTTCGACGCGGTGGCGGCGCTCACCGGGGTGCGCCACACCGCCAGCTACGAGGGCCAGGCGGCCATGGAACTCGAGGCCCTGGCAGCTCCCGGGGCCGAGCCCTATCCCTTCCGCCTTCCGGAGGGACCGCCCTGGGTCCTCGACTTCCGGCCGATGATCGAGGCCCTGGTCGCACCGGGGGAAGGCGGGCACCCCGGCCCCCGCGCTTCCCGCTTCCACGCCACCCTGGTGGCCGCGCTCACGCGGGCGGCGATCACGATCTGCGAGGCCCGCGCCCTCACGGCCGTCGCCCTCGCCGGGGGCTGCTTCCAGAATCGCCTGCTCTCCGAGGGGCTGGCCGAGGCCCTGGGCGCGGCCGGGCTGCGGGTGCTCCTGCCCGAGGCCTTCCCCTGCAACGACGGGGGCGTCTCGCTCGGCCAGGCGGCGGTGGCCGCGGCGGCCTGGCGGCGGGAGGGGTAGGAGTCGGCCCGGCCCACGGCGAGCCGGTGGTGCGGGTCATGGTGGGCCGGTGAGCCGGACCCGAGGCCGGGGTCGCGTCGGAAACCCGCACCCATGGCGGCCCGTGGCCGTGGCACCGGATGTGCGTAGGGGGCTCGCAGCCCGCATCGAGGCGGGCGGCGAAGGAGATCCGATGCGGAATCACCTGGTCAGTGTGAGCCGGGCGGCTCTGGTCCTCATGGTGACCCTGCTGGGGTCGACGAGCGGGATGGCCCAGGAGGAGCCCGGTGGGCTTCGCCGGCCCCGGCCTGCCGCACCTGGACGGCGACCTGCACCGGAGGCGGAGGACCCTGGTGCTCGAAGGGTTCCTCCCCGAGGCGCTGGCGAGCTACCTGCCCGAGCTCGAGCCGACCCGCGTCTCGCTCTTCACCTTCCAGGGGGAGACGGGGAATGGAGGGCGCGGAAGCGGATCGCCCGCTCGGCTGCCCGGTCGGGGTCGAGGAGCTCCGAGGCGCGGTCGCAGTAGAGGAGCCGGCCCCCGGTATCGACCGCCACGAACCCGGAGATGTAGGTGTCGCAGAGGGCCACCGCGGACTCCAGCGCGGGGAGGGGCTGCCGGGGCCATTCGTCGGGGACGCCTTCCTGTCTCCGCTCGGCGATCTTCCACGAGAGGGTCTCGTCGTCCTCGAGGATGTGGAATCGCAGGCCGTCGCGATGGCCATCGAGGATGTCGATCACGCGTCCCCGGGTGTCGGACGGAAGAGCGTCGTCTGCCCCTTGTGGCGCCGGACCCTGGCGACCTCAGGCCCGCCAGGACCGAGCCTTACTGGGTGCCAGCCTCCCGGGTGCTCCAGCTTCTCGATGCGGGAGGCTCGGAGCCGGTATAGATCGTCGCCCGCGGCCGCGATCGCCCGGCATGGCTTGCCATCGTCCAGCCGGATCACGCTCGTAGCGCCCTCGCCGGGGACCGCGGAGTACACCGCCCCGGTCCCCTCCCGCCAGAAGATCCGGTCGTCCATCGAGTCCCGGACGGCCTTGTTCCATGTGCTCCGGCCGACCAGGAGCTGGACGGGCGAGCCGCCTTCGTACAACACCCGAAACGACATGTCCCAGGATCGATCCCGGTCGCTTCGGTGGTCGTGCGGAAGCCCGGCAGCGGCTCCGCTGGCAGCCAGGCAGACCGCGAGAGCGGCCCGGGTCGTTGCAGCCATGAGAACTCCTCCTCCTCGTCACGGGTATCGGATCGGGTCCCGAGGAGGCGGGACGGTAGGCGCCGAGGACCCTGCGAGTCACCCTTCTGCTGCTTGCGGCTGCTGTCACCGGAGGTCAGGCCCCGTGGCAAGGCCGGCCGAAGCCGCGGTCCGGTCGATGAGGCTTGTCTCGGCCGGTGGCCTCCGGTGGCGGGGTCACGCCCAAAGGGCCGAGATGGGCACGGCCTGGATCCGCTCTTCGAGCTGGAACACCCGGGGCCCGGTATGGAAGACGACGCCCCGGAGGAAGCGGTCGCCCAGCCGCTCCCGCAGCCAGACCAGATGCCTGGCATCGTCCCGTCGAGGCGACGCGCTCGCCTTGACCTCGAACCCCACGACTGCGTTGGCCGAGACCTCGGCCACCAGGTCGACCTCCTGACGACCCTGCTGTTGCCTCAGGTGGTACAGCCTGGGACGACACTCGGCCATGGGCAGCCCGGCACGGAGCTCGGCCGCCACCAGGGAGTCGAGGATGCCCTCGAGGAGGTCGCCGTCCCGCAGGATCGCAGCCACGTCGAGGCGCAGCAACCCCGCCATCAGGGCCGGATCGACGAGGTAGCGCTTGGGCGCGGACGAGAGCCGTCGCAGCCGACTGTGGGTCCAGGCCGGCATCGCCTCGACCACGTAGAGATTCACCAGCAGGCGCTCGTAGGCCAGCCCCGTCCTGCGATTCAGTCCTGCCGCGTCGTGGAGGGCCTTGTCGTCCACCACCCGGGCCGAGTAGAGGGCGTAGGCCTCGAAGAAGCGACGCAGCCTGTCCGGATCCCGGGGACCCTCTACCTGGGCGTCCCGGGTGACCAGTTGCTCCACGTAGCTCTCCAGCCACCTCTGCCGGTTGCGAGGCGAAAGCCGCAAGGCGGGCTCCGGATAGCCGCTCTCCAGGGCGAGCTCGAGGTAGTGGACCAGGTCGAGGGGGGTGTCAGGGACGGGCAGTTCCCCGCCCCGGACCAGGCGATCGAGGAAGCTCTCCCTGGCTCCGCGTCCCTGCCTCTCGGCCACCGTCATCCCCATCATCGGAACCCTCACCAGGCGTCCGGTCCCGGGCCAGGTCTCGGCATCGAGGTCGGCCCGCACCGAGCCCGTCAGCAGGAACCTGCCGGGTCGAGGATCCGAGTCGACGGCTCGCTTGACGGCGCCCAGCACCTCGGGCACGGCCTGCCATTCGTCGAGGAGAACGGGTTCCTCGAATCCACGCAGGGCCGCATCCGGGTCGGCCGCGAACGCGGCGGCCTCGGCGGGTCGATCGAGGCGGATCACGGTCGCCGCGTAGCGACTGGCCGTGGTGGTCTTCCCCCCGGCCCGGGGGCCGACCAGGAGCAGGGCCGGCACCTCCCGGAACAGCTCCTGGATGAGACGGTCGGCCAGACGCGGCAGATACTCGGACACGCCGCTGGAGTACCACTCCTACGCGCCGATCGATACCGCTCTTACGCGCACTGCTCTACCGGTTTCGGACGGGATCGGACTCCCTCCGACCCGTTGGCTCCCTCGCCCCCACCGGCTACCCCCGGTTCGCCTGCGTTCGCCCCGCGAGCGAGCTGCAATGCGGAGGTCCGATGGTTCCACAGATCGAGGCCACCGCCAGGGAAGCCGATCAGCGCACGGTCTCCGGTGGGCGAGAGGCGGAGTGCCCGGGCCACGGCCGGCAGGCGTACCACCTTCGGTCCGGTCAGTCCCGTCAGGTCGAGGACCAGCATCCGGGGCACGTCCGGACGCGTCGCCACGGCGAGGCGCCCGAACGCGTCCACGGACACCAGGCCGAAGGGTCCTGCCAGCCCCTCTGGCCTCGCCTCCTCACCCCTATCGCAGCAGGTCGAAGAGCTTCCTCCGCCAGGAACTCCCCACGCTCCGCCTCCCGTCCCGTAACCCATAGGCCCGAGAGGAGGACCGACCAACGCACGTCTCCACCAATCCCTCCGACCCGGACCCGCCCCGGGGCCCGCGCCGCCTCAGGGGGACGGGGACCCGCCGGGGCGTCGCCAGGGTTCGGCACATCCCAGGCGATCGCGGTCCTCTCCGGGTGAGCGCGACCCCCCCGAGAGGGCTTCCGCCGCGGCATGGCGGACGGCTCCGGCCCCGGTGCCCGGGTACGCTGGGCGGGTAGCCACCCCCAGGAGGGCGAACCCCCATGGCCGAAGCTTCGAGAACCGCGACCTCGGGATCCTGCCCGGCTTGCGGGCGCGGCCTCCAGGAGATCACCTCCGGCCGGCTCCGGGCCAACGCCTGCGCCGGCTGCAAGGGCCTCTGGTTCCGGGAAGCCGACCTGAGGGACGGCCTGGGGGATCGCTTCGACCCGGAACGCCTGGTGGCCGCCGCGCAGACCCGCGCCGGCTCCCGGGCCTGTCCGGGGTGCGGCTCCGCCATGGCGGTCCTCCTCTTCCCGGGTGCGGACGCACCGGTCGAGGTCGACCGCTGTGCCCCATGCCGCGGGCTCTTCCTCGACGCCGGGGAGCTGGCCCGGATCAAGGCGGGGCTCACCGCCATGCCCGCCGGGGCCTCGCCGCTTAGGCCGGCCCGGATCGAGGCGGACGCCGACGGGGAGACCCTGTCCCACTACCTGGGGATGGACCAGGAGAAGGGACACCAGGAGGCCTCGATCAGCTGGTCGACCTACTTCTTCATCCTCTTCTCGCAGCTCCCGGTCGAGGTCCACACGCCGCGGCGACGTTTCCCCTGGACCCTGTTCGGGATCGTCTGCCTCTGCTTCTACGGGTTCTACGCCACCCTGGAGGCCTTCCCCCACCACGAGGAATTCGTCCGGACCTGGGGAGCGATTCCCGACCTCACCCTCTACCCGACCGGCTGGTACCGCCTGGTCACCAACCTCTTCCTGCACGCCGGGCTGGGACACCTGCTCGGCAACCTCTACTTCCTGTGGATCTTCGGCGACAACGTGCAGGACGTGTTCATGGACCACGGGATGCTGCGGGGACCGCTGCGCTTCCTGCGCTTCTACCTGGTCACGGGAGTGATCGCAGCGCTCGCCCACTGCATCCCGGCCTTCGGCGATCCGCTGACCGGCGGGATCCCCCTGGTGGGGGCGAGCGGGGCGATCAGCGCGGTGCTGGCCGCCTACTGGCGCTTGTTCCCGGGATCGCGCCTCTACCAGATCATTTTCTTCAAGTCGTTCAAGATCCCGGTCTGGTTCTACTTCTTCCTCTGGATCCTGGGGAACGTGGCCCTGGCGGTCCAGTTCGGGATCCACTCCAACGTCTCGTGGCAGGCCCACCTGGCGGGCTTCACCGCCGGGTACTTCCTGTTGCCGCGGTTCCTGCCCTATCCGCTGGAGAGGTACCGGCGTCCCCCCGCCGCGGTCGCCACGCCGGCCTGATCCCGGCTCGGGCCGGGGCGAACGGACCGTCTCAGCGGATGCACTCGTGGCGGAGGAAATCCTCCCGCAGGCCGGGGTCGCACGAAGGGACCCGTTCGACCACATGGCAGGGCCGGAGCCCGGTCGCACCGCAGGCGTCGGCCTTCCATCCGCCCGCGTCGACCGCGACCTGGGTGAGCGCCGAGGAGCCGCGCAGATCCACCGGCAGCACCGAGGCGCCCACGCCCACCGCGATCCCCAGCGCCTCGAGCGAGCGGAGGTCGAAGCCGATGGCGCCCGGGAACTCCCGGAGCGGCTTGAACCAGAATCCGATCGAGGCACCCACCGCCAGGCCGTGGACCACCGACTTGCCCGCCCCCGCGGCCAGGCCGCGCGACTCGCCCACGATCTCCGAGGGAGTGGCGCGGGCGAGGCTCAGGGCGATCGAGCCCGAGCCTCCGGTGATCAGGCCCATGCTCACCCCGAAAGTCCGGTAGCTCCGGGCCCGCGCTCCCGGTGCGAGCGGGAAGGCCACGCCGCGCTCCATGCTCCCTCCGATGCCCACCCCCCCGTCGATCACCACACCGACCATGAGGGTCTTGGGCATGGCGTCGCCGATCTCCCGCATCGTGTTCTGGAATCGCGGGAGCCCGATCCTCGCCGCCAGCCCCTCGAGGTCGCCGCGCTCCACCATGCGCAGGAACTCGCCGGAGTCGAAGAGAGCGCGGTTCCCCGGCTGCGCCAGCGAGGTACCGAAGCGGATCAGGGCTTCGAGCATGGGCTTGTGCTGGCGCACCACGGAGTCGGCCAGGCGCTCGAACTCGCTCTTGGGGATCTCGCTCCGCGGGACGCAGCGGTGGCGGGTGAAGTCCTCGACCAGGCCGGCGTCGCAGGACGGGATCCTCTCGATCACGTAGCAGGGCCGCTGGCCGTGCCCGCCGCAGGGCCCGGCGGAGGCGGACCGGGAGAGAGCGGCCACCGAGAGCGCCAGGAGCAGGAAGCGGGCGAGACCGGGAGCCGGAGCTCGGGGAGGAGGGGGGGGAGTGCATGGGGTCAGTGTCGCACGCGGCCCGCGGCGCCGGTCCCATGGCACGCGGGGCGCCGGATGCCGCCTCGGTGCGAGGGCGCCGAGGTGCGACCAGCTCCTAGCGGATCTCCGGCCGCGTGCCTTCCCCGTCCGCGGCCGGTAGCCCCAGGATGGGTTCGGCGGCGGTCCGGAAGAGCGCTCCGAGGGCCTCCGGCGATTCCTTCCCGACCCGCTGGTAGATCTCCTCCACGTGGCTCACCCAGAGCGGACTCCCCAGCGGCTGCACGGCGCGGACCGTGAGCCCCACGGTCTCGAGCGGGAAGGGCAGGAGCCGACGAGAGATCGACACCGCCAGCGCCAGGCGCGGCGGGTGGATCTCGACCGCCTCGCCGATCGTGCGGGGCGCGTAGAAGGGGATGGTACGGACCCGTCCGCCTCCCGAGACTTCGAGCCGGTACTGGAACTTCTCGTGGAAGTCGCTGCCCAGGAGCACCAGCTCCAGGTCGCCCTCGAACCCGACCGGCTGCCAGGCGATCCGGGAAGGTGCGGTGGCATAGCTGCCGCGCTGCCCCATCATGGCGGAGACCAGGGAGCCGCCGTCGCCCAGGCGGTTCACGGGATCCGTGAAAGGGGTGCCGGCGGGATTCATGGGCAGCAGGGCGTGGTAGCCGGTGGTTCGGCCTTCCGCCACCGCCGCGGCCGAGACCTGGTCCCGGTCCCGGACCACGGCCCAGTGCCGGCGGCCGCCGGGGAGTTCGGCGCGTCCCTTCTCGATCCAGGCCGTGAGCGGGAAGGCGATGGTCCCTCCCATGGTCCGGACCGGGGCGACCTTCACGAACGGTTCGACCAGGCGGACCAGGCGCGGGTCGGGGGAATCCTCCGGGAACAGCTCGCCATGGCGGCGGTAGGTCCCGGATCCGGTGCGCACTAGGAACCCCTGGAGGGCGACCAGGGCGGCAGCGTCGTCGAAGGCCTCGATCGCAGGCGGACCGTCCGCCAGCCGAGCCACCGCCTCGGCGAGCGGCGCCACCTGGTTGCGGAAGACCCGCCGCGCGGCCTTCCACCGGAGATCGGCCTCGCTGGTCTCGACCGCGTCGGTGGTGCGGGAGAACCGCTCCACATCGGGGTCGGTGGCCAACCGGGAGCGGGCCGAAGCCAGCAGGCCGAGGGCCGCGCCCCGCGAGAGCCCGGCTCCCGTGGAGGACGTCTCCGGCGCCAGGGTCTCGCCCCGACGAGCCAGCCCCAGGGCCACGACCACCAGGGTGAGGAAGGCGGGGAGCAGGGCCTTGGCGATCGAGCCCGGGGGCCCGGCCTGCGGAGCCGGACCGAACCTGCCGGTCGCCTCGCCGGGGAGGGAGGCGCCTTCCAGGGTGGTCGCCGCGACCTCGACCGGAGCCAGGCGTCGGGTCTCCCCCGGGGTCGCTCCCCGCGGTTCGCATGCCTCGCGCAAGGCCGCTCGGAAGGCCTCCCCGGAAGGGAAACGCCGGGTCGGGTCGAGGGCCAGCATGCGCTCGAGCACCGGATCGAGGCGGCGGGAGAGTCCGGGGCGCTGACCCGAGATCGGAGCCGGAGGTCCGGCGTGCTGGGCCGTCACGATCGTGGCGAGATCGCCCCGGTAGGGCGGACGCCCGGAGAGGAGGGTGTAGGCGAGGGCGCCGAGCGCGTAGCGATCGACCTCGCGGGTGGAGGCGCCATCGGTCAGCTGTTCCGGGGCCATGTACCCGGGGGTGCCGACCACCGCGCCGGCGGCCGTGAGGGTGCTGCCGGGGAGATCGGGGCGGGCCAGCCCGAAGTCGAGCAGCCGGATGCGGCCCCCCGGTTCCAGGATCAGGTTCCCGGGCTTCAAGTCGCGGTGCACCAGGCCCGCGGCATGGAGGGCGTCGATGCCCTCGGCCACGTCGGCGATCCAGGCGAGGGCGGTGGCCGGTTCCGGGGGGCCGTCGCCGAGTACCCGGTCGAGGGACTCCCCGGACACGAACTGGTAGATCAGCACCGGGGCGCCGGTACGGTCCCGCAGGCAACCGAGGAGCCGGGCGAGCCGCGGATGGTCCACCCGGGCGAGCAACCGGGCCTCGCGGGCGATCCGGTCCCGGAGCGAATCCGCCAGATCCGGGTGGGCGACCTTGGCGGCCACCCGCGCTCCGGACCGTCGCTGGCGGGCCTCGAGTACGGTCCCGAATCCGCCCCTTCCCAGCTCGCCCAGGATCTCGTAGTCGTCCTCGAACACAGGGCCGGCGGCACCTCGATCGGAGGCGCTCACCGGGCGGCACCTGCACGTTCGCAGCGATTGCCGGGACCGAGGCGCGGAAGCTCCCGGCAGGTCAGGTACCGCTCGCCCTGCTGGACCACCTCGGGTTCCCCCGAGTGGGCGACCCAGACGTTGTCCCTGGCGTCGAGCCCGACCCGGGGACCGAAGTAGGCGGCGCTCGAACCCCACTCGACCCGATTGCCGTGGAAGCGGAGCTGGATCGGCACCGGGACGCCGTACTGCACGTAGAGCGGGAAGGCATGCCGGCGCGGGTTCTCGACCAGGGTGCAGGCCGAGACCTCGAAGTCGGCGCCCTCGTCCTCGATCTGGTCGATCACCAGCAGGGCCCAGGGCGAGTCGACCTCGGCCGGGATGGCGGTCCGGTCGATCCGGGTCCGCAGGGCCCGGCTGCCCCTGCCCCAGAGCTTGACGCCGTCGCCATGGTTGGCGACCACCCGGCAGTCGGTCACCGAGGACCTCCGGGCCTTGAGATCGATCCCGTCGCCCAGGTTCCGCTCGGCCCGGCAGGCGACCAGCTCGACGGGTCCCTCGGAAGCCTCGATCCCGATCCCGTCGGGGCGATCGTAGGGACGGTCCCGCCCGTCGCCGCCTCGCCAGTACCGGCCCGAGTCCGAGAGTTCGGTGGCCTCGATGCGGACCCGCTGCCATCCCCCCCGGCGGCCTTCGGGTCCTCCCAGGCCGCCACCTCCGTTGTGGTGGAACCGGCAGGTCTCGATCCGGGTGTCGGCGAGATCGCCGGCGTTCAGGCCGAATCCGTCGAGGTGGTGGACCTCGAGGTCGCGCAGGAGCAGGTCGCCGGCTGGCGACACCAGCGCCGCGATGCCGTCCTCGACCCGGGGATCCCCGCCGGGAGCGTGGGTGAGTTCCAGGCCGGAGAGGACCAGGTGGTGGACCCCGGCCAGGTCCACCAGCGCCGCCACGCCGCGGCTCCCGGCGAGGCGGGGTCGCCCGGGACCCTCGCCTCGGATCACGGTGGGGCTCCCGGACCGTCCCGAGGGGGGTCGCAGGATGCGATCGTGGTCGTCGACGGGGTAGCTGCCGGGCAAGAGCACGAGGGTCCCCCCGGGAGCCAGTCGCGCCAGCGCCAGGGCAGGGGTGCGCAGCGGGGCCTGGCGGGTCCCGGCGGCGCGGTCGTCACCGGCCGGGGAGACATGGAGGGTGACGGACTCCCTGCCGCCGGCCCGGGCGACTGCCGGGAGCAGGCATGCGGCGAGCAGGACCGCCGATCCCGTCCGCCTCCGGGTCGAAGCCGCATCCGCCATCGAACCTCCCGGCCCTGCTCCCACGGTAACCGTTCGTAGCTTCGCCGACCGCCATCCGGGACTGGCACGAGGCGTGCGATGCAACCCGACGCCCGCCGCTGATCCCGAGGAGGATCCCTTGCCTCGATCGCTCGCCCTGGTCCTCGCGCTGTCCCTGGCCGGAGTCCCCCTCCGGGCCCAGGACGGCTACTTCGACGCCCACGTCCACCTGAACGACCCGGCCGCTCATGTGGAGCGCATGGATCGGCTGGGGATCCCCCGAGCCCTCGTGTTCTGGGGCCACGCCGGGGACAACCCGGAGATCCGGGCCGCCGCGGCGCGCTGGCCCGATCGGCTGGTGCCGATGGTCTCGGTCTCGCCCGAGCGCCGGGATCCCTACGGCAACTGGTGGAAGGCAGCTGACCCGCGCCTCCTCACCCATCTCGAGGCCGAGCTGGACCAGGGCGGTTACCGGGGGATCGGCGAACTCTCGATCGTGCACTTCCCGTCCAAGGGCTTCCCCGAGACCGAGGTGAGCCCCCTGCATCCGCTGATGGACGGCATCATGCGGATCGCGGCCCGGCGTTCGCTGCCGGTGATGGTCCACTGCGAGATGACCTATGCCCGGGAACTCGACGCCTTGCTCAGGGCCCATCCCGCGGTACGCCTGGTCTGGGCCCACGGCGGCTACGCCCCGCTCTACTGGACCGAGCGCATGCTCCTCGCCCATCCCGGTCTCGTCATCGAGCTCAGCATGCGGACCGTGGACCGCCATCCCCGCAGTCCCGACTACTGGATCCTGGAGGCGCCCGGGAAGGTCTGGCCCGAGTGGCTCCGGCTGGTGGAGCGCTTCCCGGACCGCTTCCTGGTGGGCTCCGATGCCACCCAGCGAAACGGCGCTGTCGACGAAAGCCGCATGGCGAGCCCCTACGTGCTCCTCGACCAGCTCTCGTCGGGCGCCCGGCGGCGGGTGGCGCAGGAGAACTTCGCAGCCCTCTTCGGGGGAGGCGGGTCGGCTCGGGCGGCCCTGGTCCGCCCCGCCACCGGGTCGGTGCTCGACGGCCTCGGCCTGGGGACGGCCCAGCTGGTCGGCCTGTTCGGGCAGGAATGAGGCTGGCCGACCTCCCGGGTCCGAGGCCGGAGCCGGGCTCGGCGCGATGTCCCGCATGTCCCCTATGGGTCGCGGCTGAGACCGACGGGACGGTGGGGAGATACGGTTTCGAGCCTCGTCCTCGAGGCGCCGTCTCGGAGATCCGGTCCGTGGTCCCCCGGCTCCTCTAAGGGATCGACCTCCCCCGTGCCGATGGAATCCCGGGAGGTTCCCGGCCCGTGCACGGTCATCCCTTGAAGCCGTTCGCCCGCAAGGGCGCGGCCCGGATCCTCGCCGAACGGGTCGAGGCCGCCATCACCCGGGGCTGGGCGGGCCGGATGCTGGCCGCCTTCGGGCGCATCGGGCGCGACCGGGGCCAGCGGGTCCTGGTCTTCGGGCGGGCGCTGGGCGAGGTGGCGCTGGGTTCCGAGGACCTGCCCCGCCGGATCCCGCTGGCGGTCCAGGGTGACGTGCTGGGTTTCGCCCGCGAGCTCGCCCGTCGCACCGGCGGCACCTGGCGGCCCGGGGTCGAGGGAGCGGTGGCGGCCACCCTGCGTCTGCCCGGAGCCACTCTCGAGTTCCAGTTGCTGGAGGGCGGAGTCCTCGGCTTCCTGTCCCGGGCCGAGACCACCTTCGACGCCCTGGGCTACGACCTGACCGAGCCCGGGACGCTGCATGACGCCTGGGGCGGCCTGGACGATGCGGCCCACCGCCGCCTGGTGCCGGGCCCCGGGGTCGACCTCGAGGATCCGGCCCGGGCCTTGGGCCTCCTGGGGCTGGAGCTCGAGCACCGGCTGGAGCCCTCGCCACGGCTGGCGGCCCGGCTCCGCACCCTGGGAACCGCCGAGGCCATGGCGGGAGTCGACCCGCTCCGGTTCTGGTCGGCGTTCGACCCCCACCTGGGGAGGTGGGCCAGCTCCCGCTTCGCGGATGGAAGGCTGGGAGCCGTGCTCACGGCCTTCCTGGTGGCCCGGGAAGTGCCGGTGGTCTCGGTGCCGCCGGATCTACCGTTCCTGGTCGAGGTCGAACGCCTGGAGGACGGCCTGGCCGCCCGCCAGGTCCAGGACTCGGGGTCCGATGCCGGCTGCGGTCTCCCCGGAGCGGTGCGCCTGCTCGGCCTGCTGGCGCGCCGGCTGGGCCTGGACCGGCTGCCTCCACCCGGGACCGAACCCCGCTTCTCGACCCGGGGCCTGGCCGGGGCCCTGGGGCGCAGCGATCCCGGGGTCGGAGCGCTCGCCCGGGTGGCGGGCGAAGCCGGCCGCCTGGCCGCGCTCGGCTTCCCGGTCCGGGTCGAAGGCCCGCCCAAGGAGCGTCCGGACCGGATCCGGGCCAGCGGCGCCCTGCTGGCCGCGGCCCTCGCCGAAGCCCATCCCCGCGACGGCACGGTGGCGGTCCTCCGCCCCGAACCCGTCGGCGCCCTGATCCGCCTGCTCGGCGTGCGTCGACCCCGCGCAGCCTAGGGTAGGCCCCTCAGCGCGGTGCCAGGGACCCGCTCCCCCGTCAACGCCAGCGAGACGAGGCGAAGCCTCGGCCCGCTGGCTCGAGGCTGCCAGGAGAGATCCGGATCCAGCCGCCGGCAGGCGCCGAGGTCGAACCAACCAGGCCCGGGAAAGTGGGGGGAGGCTTGGCGCCTACGCCGGTCGCCAAGTGCCCACTTGCCTCAGGGATCCTCGAGCGAAGCGAGCGGGGGGTTTGGGGGGAGTCCCCTCAAAACAATCCGCAGCAACCCGCAGGGTTGCAACGGGAAGCTCGGGCCCCGGCAGAGCCGCGGGTCCGGGCTTCCCGTGCAGGGGCACCGCCCCCCTCCTGCAAGAGACACAACACCGCAGACACCTGCGACAGGCGGGACTCGCCTGTTCCGACTCTCCTCGGCTCCTGGAGCCGATCTCGGCCACTGGCACGGAGCCTGCGTAGGCGACTCCCGTCGATCGCAGGGAAGATCGGCGGACGGAAACGGAGTCGGCGGACATGGCAGAGCGCAGGAATACGTCGTGGTGGATCGGACTGGTCCTGGGCCTCGTCGCCCTCGGGGTCTCGGGCTGCAGCAGCAACGAGTGCGACGTGGATCCGATGCAGGTCTTCGTGACCCGCTTCGAGGACGGGCTGCGGGTCCAGGCCTCGGGCGGGGGCCCGGTCGGGTACGGCCCGGGGGTCCCCGTCGGCTACCTCCCGGGCGGCCCGGGCTGGGGAGCTCCCCCGGGACCCGGTCCCTACTCCTGGGGTGCTCCGGCGGGCGGTCCGTGGTACGCCGACCCCCGCAGGCCTGCACCCTGGGTCCGGTGGGCGGGAAGGCCCGAGGCCCGGCCCCTGCCTCCGGGCTGGAGTTCGGTGACGCTGCCCCCGTCGCCGGATCCCTGGACGGTCACGCCCCTGGCGATCGATGCCTCGGGTCGCCCGGTGCCGGTGGTGGCGCAGGGTGTGGGAGCCGCGGTGCCGCATTGGAACGGGGGCTTCGGCCCGGGACTCCTCGGGATGTGAAGATCGTGCCGGCCCCGGGGTAGGCTCTCGGGGATGGGACGACGACGGGAGCGCAGCGGGGCCGGGTTCTCGCTCATCGAGCTCCTGATCGTGGTGGCCATCCTGGCGGCCCTGGTGGGCACGGCGGTGCCCTGGTTCCAGGACAATCTCGCCGAGGCCCAGCGCACCAAGGCGCTCCGCGACCTGGCCGAGATCAACCGGGCGATCGTCCACTACGAGCAGAAGGAGGGGAAGCTCCTCCTGGGGACCAGCCTGGGCCCTCTGCTCGGTCGCTACATGCAGGAGATCCCGCCCGACCCCTGGGGCAATCCCTATCTCTGGGACGGGGCGGTGGGCTTCCTCGGTACCTATGGAGCGGACACCCGTCCCGGCGGTTCCGGCGGCGACGCCGATTCGATCGTCCGGGGCATGGAGTACCGGGGCACCTGGTACCCGGTGGCGCCGGTCTTCCTGACCCGGGCCCAGTACCGGGGCGCCTGGGGGCCGCCCCGGCCCCCGCTGGTGAACGGGACACCCGACTTCCGCAAGTTCGACCAGGGCAACAGCTTCGTCCTCCAGTTCACCCGCTCCCTGGTCGAGGCCCGCGATTGGAACCTGCCTTCCAACTGCATCTACCTGGTGCCGGCGCCTCCCAGCATGATCGCCACCGACATGAGCGGCGGGAGCTTCCCCGCCGATACCTGGCGCTCGGCGGCCAGCTGGTTCTTCGCCCTCTCGACCGGGATCGACCCCCTGCACAAGCCCAAGGAGGGCACCATCGTGCTCCGCTGCGGGGTGGGCACGGTGGGGGCCGCCGGTGGTCCCTGGCAACCGATCCGGCCCGATGCCCGCTTCTCGTTCCACGACTCGACCGACATCTCCTACGCCCCGGGTCCCTTCGAGACCACCTACACCGCCTCGATCGTCCCGGCCTCGCCGCTCGATCCCGCGGTCTACGGTCCCGAGGCCGTGTCCCTCCTGCCCCCGGTGTTGGGACCGCCCCCGGTGGCGGATCCCCTGGCCCAGGGCGTGCGGATCGAGCGGTACTGACCCGGACCCGAGGAGAGAACTCGATGGGCGGTTCCGTGATGCGGGGGCGACCCGGACTCTGGGCCTTGCTGCTGGCCCTCGCAGCCTGGGGCGCTGGCGCCGCCCCGGAGCGCCGGGAGTGGCAACACGGAGGGCGAGTCCGGGAGGCCTGGGTGTCGGCTCCGGACGGCGCTGCCACCATGGTGGTGCTCGCCCTTCACGGGGGAGGGGGCACCGCCCGCCAGATGCAGGGGATCGACCGGGGCCGGCTGCTGGCGCTGGCCCGCCGGGACCGGGCGGTACTGGCCTTCCCCCAGGGGATCGACAAGTCCTGGAACGACGGGCGGGGCACCCGGGTGATCAAGGCCGAGGTCGCCGGGATCGACGACGTGGGCTTCCTCAGGGCCCTGGTCGCCGACCTGGCGGCCGAGTCCGAGGTGCCTCCGGGCCGGGTCTTCGTGACCGGGATCTCCAACGGAGGCTTCATGTCGCTTCGTCTGGCGTGCGAGGCCGCCGACCTGGTGGCCGCGGCCGCGCCGGTGACGGCCACCCTCTCCGAGGCCCAGGCCGCCCGCTGCCGGCCTTCCCTCCCGGTCTCGCTGCTGCTGGTGAACGGCACCGAGGATCCGCTGGTGCCCTACCGTGGAGGGACGGTGAAGGTCCTGGGGAGCCGCCGGGGCCAGGTGCTCTCGACCGCCGCCACGGTGGACCGCTTCGTGGAGGGGAACGGATGCCGCCCCGAGGCGAGGGTGGGCGACCTCCCCGATCGCGATCCCGCGGATGGCACCCGCACGCGTGTCCACGAGTGGGAAGGCTGCCGCCGAGGCGCCTCGGTCCACCTCTACGAGGTCCGGGGTGGAGGGCACACCTGGCCGGGGGGCTGGCAGTACCTGCCCCAGGCCCTGATCGGTCCGGTCGCCCGCGACTTCGAGGCCAGCGAGGCGATCTGGGAGTTCTTCCGCACCCACGGTCGGGAGGCTGCCGGGGTCTCCCCGAAGGGGCTGGACCCTGGGTCGGGACCGTCCCGAGAACGGTGAAGGTCAGGGCCTCCCCGACCACCTGGGGAGGCATCCGTCAGGCGGGCAGGCCCTCCATGGTCCGGAGTCGGTGGCGGGCCTCGGGATGCCCGAATCCGGCGGCGACCGCCAGCCAGCGGCGGGCCTCCGCGAGGTGGGGCCCGTCGCCCATGGTCTCGGAGGCCAGGATCCCGAGCCGCAGGCTGGCCTCGGGGCTCCCGCCCAGGGCCTCGGCCAGGAGTCGGGCCCGGACCACCCGGAACCAGCGGAGCGCCTCCTCGGGATCGCGGTAGTGCGGGCAGGCGCGGTCGAGCAGCAGGGCGAGCTGCAGCTGGGCGTCCGCCAGCCCGCCCTCGGCGCTGCGGCGGAGCCAGGCGATGCCGTTCTCGAGGTCCCGGTCCGCACCCAGCACCTGGCGGGCCAGGGCGAACTCGGCGCGAGTGGGGGCATCGACGTCCGACCGGCCGTACCACCGGGACCAGGGCCGGTTGCCGGGCGCGCCTCCGGAGGTGAAGGCCTGGGCGATCGGATCCTTGGCCTGGATCCGGATGGTCAGCTCGTCCCGTACCGGGCCGAGGACATCCCTCCAGAGCGCTTCCAGCCGTCGGCAGCGCACCCCCCGAGGGGCCCGGGGACTCTGGGCCGCGGCTTCCCCGTACCAGGCGCGCGCCCGTCCCGGATCGGGAGAGAAGAGGGTCCCGGTCTCGTGGCAGAGCCCGAGCAGGAAGGCGGCCTCGGGGACGCCGTCGGCGGCCGCCGCCAGGAGCAGCAGGCAGGTCCGGACCGCCGAGTGCCGCGGGTCGGCGGTGAGGGAGAAGAGGGGAGCGTGGTTCCGGGTCGCCGGGGACGGGAGCAGGGCCTGCATGGGGTGCCTTCCGGGTTCGGGTCATAGTGAAACTGAGAAAGGGTCTCAATATCAAGAAGAATCGCGACCGGACCGGTTCCGGTCCTCGGCGTGGCGGGCGTGTCGCACGCCCCGGGCAACCGGGGAGGGTGCCGGGGGGACGGCTACCGGCCTTCCCGCCGTTGCCTTGGAGCGGTCCCGCCTGCTAAGAAGGACCCCTCGGGAGGCCGCGACTTGAAGGAGCCGGGCAGCGCATCGCGAGCGGGGGCTGTCGATGTCGACGCCCGGGTCGTCGAGTACAAGCAGGGCTTCCACTCCCGTATCCTCGAGCGCATGGATCGACGCCTCGGGGCGGACCGGGACGAGCTCCGCAAGGAGGTCGGACGGATCGTCGACCAGATCCTCTCCCGGGAAGGCGTGCCGGCGTGGCTCGGCCAGGATCCCGCGGAGCTGCGGAGCGAGCTCCTGGCCAACGTGCTCGGCTTCGGGCCGATCGAGCCCTACCTCGAGGACCCCGGGGTCGACGAAGTCATGATCAACGGCCCCCGTTCGATCTACGTCGAGCGGGAGGGCCACATCCTCCCGACCGGGCGCTTCTTCCTGGACGAGACCCACCTCCGGACCGTGATCGACCGGATGCTCCGGCCCATCGGCAAGGTCGTCAACGAGCTCAATCCCTACGTCGACGGGCGGCTCGAGGACGGCAGCCGGGTGAACGTGATCATCCCCCCGCTCGCCATCGACGGGCCGATGCTCACGATCCGGAAGTTCAAGCGGGAGCCTCTCACCATCGACCGGCTGATCCAGGTGAACTGCTTCACCGAGGACCTGGCCGAGTTCCTCCGGATCCTGGTCCGCAACCGCAAGAACGTGGTGATCTCGGGCGGCTCGGGCACCGGCAAGACCACCATGCTGAACGTGCTCTCGGGCTTCATCCCGGCCACCGAACGCATCATCACCATCGAGGACTCGGCCGAGCTGAAGCTGGTCCAGCCCCATGTGGGTCGCCTCGAGACCCGGATCGCCAACTACGAGGGCAAGGGCACGGTCACCATCCGGGACCTGGTCCGCAACGCGCTGCGGATGCGACCCGACCGGATCGTGGTGGGCGAGTGCCGGGGCGGCGAGGCCATCGACATGCTCCAGGCCATGAACACCGGGCACGACGGCTCGCTCACCACCGTGCATGCCAATTCCACGTTCGACGTGCTGGCGCGGCTGGAGACCATGTGCACCATGGCGGGCCTCGAGATCCCTCCCCTGGTGATCCGGAAGATGATCGCCAGCGCCATCAACATCATCCTCCACCTGGCTCGCATGGGCGATGGCACCCGCAAGGTCGTGGAGGTCAGCGAGGTGGTGGGGCTGGTCGACGGGGAGATCCAGCTCCAGTCCCTGTTCCGCTACGAGCGTGATTACGTGAGCAAGGAAGGCGAGATCCTCGGGGACCTCAAGGTCACCGGGAACTTCCCCTCCTTCATGAACCGGGTGGTGACGTCCGAGCGGGAGATCCTCGAGGACATCTTCGTCCGGAGGAGAATGGAGAACCTGGGATCATGAACGGAGTGGAGGCGGTGAAGCCGTCGTTCATCCAGCTCGCGGGTGGGCCCAACGCGATCTTCAACGGGATCATCATCCTGGTGCTCCTGGGGCTGTTCTTCCACCATGTGAAGCGCCTCTCGAGCCAGGTCCAGGTGGGTCTGATCGGGGGCAACGCCATCCTGCTGCTGGGGCTCAAGCTGGGCCTCGGGCTCGACATGCTGATGGCGTTCTTCGCGCTCTTCCTGCTCAACCTGGTGACCTTCGCGGCCATCGGGATCGGGCTCCGCCGGGAGGACGCCCGGGTCGCCGAGCTGGAGGAACAGCTGGTCAACGCCCTGCTGATCCTCTCGGGGTCGCTCAAGGCCGGGCGCTCGCTGGAGCAGGGGTTCGACCTGGTGCAGCGTTCGCTGGCCCCCCCGATCAGCCACGAGTTCATGCTGGTCCTCCAGAACCAGAGCCTGGGAATCCCCTTCGAGAAGGCCCTCCGCGGCATGCTCGATAGGATCCCCTCCCGGGACTTCCGGCTGTTCGTGACCGCCACGCTGTTCCAGCGGGAGACCGGCGGCAACATCATCTCGCTCTACGACGAGATCATCGGTGCCATCGCCGAGCGCAAGAAGATGCGGGGCAAGATGGACGCCATGAGCGTCCAGGGTCGCTACTCCGGCTACATCATCGCCATGCTCCCGGTGGCGATGTTCGGGATCATGTGCCTGACCAATCCCGAGTACGTCTCGGTCTTCTGGGAGGTCGCCTGGGCCCGGACCCTGTTCGTGCTGGCGATCGTGCTGGAGGTCACCGGGGTGGTGGCGATCCACGGGATCCTGAACCGGAAGGTCGCCTGAGATGCCGATCCTGCAGATCATCGCCATCATCCTGGCGGTCTCCTACGTCGTCTTCTTCCTGATGTTCATGCTGAGCGGGGAGAAGGGTCGCTCCAGCCTCCCCCTCGAGCTCCGGCCCCTGCTCACCCTGGGTCGGCCGTTCCTGGGGATCCTGGCCGAGTTCAACCGGCGCCTGCTCTTCGATCCCGATTCGGTCCGGGGTCGGACCATGAAGCGGCAGCTCGAAGGTGCCGGGATCGACCCGGCGGACCTGAGCGTCGGCGACTTCGTGGGGCTCCAGGAGATCTGCGCGGTGGTGCCGGTCTTCCTGCTCTATGCCCTGCTCGCGGGCCTGGTGCCGGATGCGACCCTGATCTGCATCCTGGCGCTGGGGGCGCTCACCGGCGGGTACTACCCCCAGTTCAAGCTGCTCCAGCGCATGGAAGAGCGCAAGGCGCTGATCTTCGCCGAACTTCCCTATGTCGTCGACCTGCTCTCGCTGGCGATCGAGGCGGGCCTCGACTTCCGGCGGGCCGTCGAGCGCCTGGTCGAGTTCAGCGAGGACAGCCCGCTGGTCACCGAGCTGCGCTACTTCCTCCATGACCTCGATGTCGGACTCTCGACCGAGGTGGCCCTGAAGAACATGGCCGAGCGGGTGCGCGAGCTGGCCTTCTTCTCGTTCGTCGAGGCGATCATCCAGGCCACCCAGATGGGCGTGGACATCACCCCGACCCTGCACGCCCAGGCCGAGCAGATGCGGACCACCTACTTCCAGCGCCTCGAGCGGGAGGCCAACCGGACCCCGGTGCTGATCCTGATCCCCACCGCCCTCTGCATCTTCCCCCCGATGCTCATCCTGCTGCTCACCCCGGCCGTGGTGAAGTTCTGGGGCCTGCTGCAGCAAGGGATGTGAGCTAGGAGCCTGCCACCCCCGGCAACGCCAGCGTGACGGCGCTCTGCGCCGGCCCGCTGGCTCGAAGGTGCCGAGGAGAACCCGGATCCAGCCGCCGGCAGGCGCCGGGGTCGAACCAACCAGGCCCGGGAAGGTGGGGGAAGGCCGCGGGAGGGGGGCGCCGCCCCCTGGCGCTGGACCGGTTCCCTGCGTCAACGCCAGCGTGACGGCGCTCTGCGCCGGCCCGCTGGCTCGAAGGTGCCGAGGAGAACCCGGATCCAGCCGCCGGCAGGCGCCGGGGTCGAACCAACCAGGCCCGGGAAAGTGGGGGAAGGCCGCGGGAGGGGGGCGCCGCCCCCCTCCGCCAAACCTATCTGGGCGCTCCCGAGGTGGCGACCGGGGTCGGGGCGGGTGCCGGGTCGCCGGGTGCTCTGGGCACCGGTCGCACCACCGGGGGGGCCATGGTCGGGCGGGACCGGGGTGAGGGCTTCCGGTCGGGATCGATGGGGGCTCCCGAGGTCGGCGCGGGCGGGGCCGGGGACGGCCGGTCGCCGTAGAGATCCTGGTCGCTGACCTGGCTCCCGGCGTCGGGGTCCTCGGGGGAGGCTCCCGGCGTGGGCTCCTCGGAACCGGTCTCTTCGGGTGCGGGCTCCCTGCCTTCCCCCCCCGAGAGGGGAGTGTCGGCATCCTGGCGGGCCTGTTGCATCGCTTGCCGGGTCTCGGCGGACGCGGCCGCATCGTCGGCGCCTTCCGTGCCCTCGGACTCGGCGAAGGTCATGGCGTCCAGCCAGACCGAGTGCCCGGTGGCGAGCTCCGCTTCGGCCTGGATCCGTACCTGTGCGACCTCGGGAGTGCCGGGCGGGGGGTCGATCCGGAGCGCATCCGAGACCCGCATCCAGTCCTCGCCGATCTCGATCTCCTTGGCGGGAGGCCCACCCTCGATGCGGCGGCCGTCCCGGTCGTAGCCGATCCAGTGGATCCGGAGCTTCCGGGGGGCGGGCTCGGCCCTGGCGAGCAGCGCCACCTCGAAGCGGCGGCCCCGGCGGACCGGCAGGAGCGGCGTGGTCAGCGCCGAGCGGGACGGGGCGCCCGAGGCCGGTCCCTGGAGCCGGACCGAGGCGAAGCCGCGCCCGGCCTGGGCGGTGTCCCAGGTGGCCCCGGTGAACTGGAAGTCGCCGTCGGGGATCCGGTCCCCGTTGCGATCGGTCTCGAAGTCGCCGCCGGCCAGAAGGCTCCGACGCTCGAGTTCCCGGGTCTCGACCGGGGTGAGCGTCACGTCGTCCACCCGGATCCTTCCCCCGGTGAGGCGACCCAGGTAGAGGCGGACCTCGAGGCGGTCGGTCCCCTTGGGGAACTCCTTGGGATCGAGCGGAGGGGACACGAGCTCGGTCCACTCTGGGCCGACCTCCACCGCCTCGCCTCCCGCCCATTGGTAGGCGAGCAGCTTGCCGGCCCGGTCGAGGTAGGCCACCCCGAGGTAGACGCGGGGGCGGCCCGAGATCGCCTGGAACCAGCCGGACAGGACCCTGGGGGTGTGGAACATGGTCGCCAGTACCGGGTCGCTGGCGAGCAGCAGCGAGGCTCCCGGGGGCGGCCCGGATTCCAGCGCCGAGGCCCCCGAGTTGCCCGGCGCCACGGGCCAGGAGAGCCAGGCGGCCTCGCCCTCGAGGACCTTCCACGAGGCGGGTCGACCGGCGCTGCCGGTCTCGAAACCGGCGTTGCGGACCAGGTTCATCAGCTGGCGGGTCCGGGAGTCGTAGCTCTTGGTCATCGGGCGCTGGTAGGTGAGGCCCTTGGACGTGATCCACTTGCGGGTGTTGGCGACCCGGGCCTGGTGCGACGGATGGGAGGAGAGGAAGGCGAGTCCGGAACTCCCGTAGCGGGCCTGCATCTTCTCCCAGAGCGCCGGCGCCCCCGACGGGTCGAAGCCGGCGTCGAGCGCGATCTGCATCCCCAGGGCGTCGGACTCGTCCTCGTTCTTGCGGCTGAAGCTGGTGCTGGTGAACAGGTAGGCCAGCTTCGCGAGGTTCTCCTTGTCCTCGTGGGAGTTCTTCAGCAGCTGGTGGATGAGCGCCATGGCCACCGCGTCGCGGCGGAAGCGCTGGAGCGAGTGGCGCCGGACCACGTGCCCGATCTCGTGGCCCAGCACCGCCGCCACTTCGTCGTCCGAGCCCGCCAGGTCGAGGATGCCCCGATGGACGAACATGGTCCCGCCCGGCAGCGCGAAGGCGTTGACGGTGCCGTCGTCGACCACGTGGATCCGGTAACGGAACCCGGAACGGGGGGCCGCTGCCACCAGCCGATCGAAGATCGAGTTCACGTACCCGACCAGCTGGCGGTCCCGGGAGATCTTCTGGGTGGCCAGGAAGTACTGGGCGAGCATTCCGCCCAAGCGCTTCTCGGCCCCCTTGTCCCCCAGGATCCACAGGTACTGGTTCACCTCGTAGAACTTGCCCAGGACCTTCAGCACGTCGTCCAGGCCGGCGCCCGCCGGGCTCGCCAGGAACGCCGGGAACGCCAGGGCCAAGGCCAGGGCCGGGAGCCGGCGGCTTCGCCATCGAGGAACCAAGGGACCTCCCGGGGCGGCACCGTCTTGTGTCGCCCGCCTACCCATGATATCCATAGAGGGCCTTAGCACTCGGGTTGTCAGAGTGCTAAGGTGGACCCGATCCTCATGTACGAGACCCCGTTCCCGCTCGATCCCCGCCCTGCCGAGGCCGACCGCGGCTCGCCGCGGGAGCGCTGGCTGGCCGGCCGCCGCCGGGCCGAAGCCGGGGTCTCCAAGCTGGCCGCCTCGGTGGCCTCGGTCATGGGACCGCGGGCGGTGGAACTCACCGACCCGAGCGGCCGGCGGGGACCGCTCCACGGCGCCGCCGGGGTGATCTCGGGTCTTGGCACCCTGGCTCCCGAGGAGGAGGTCGGCGCCCGCCCGTTGCGGCAAGTGGCCCGGAAGCTCTCCACCCGGGCCGGGGATGGCCTCGCCACCGGGGTCTGCCTGGCCGGATCGCTGATCCTCCAGGCCTTGCGCGAGATCGACCGGGGCGCGTGCCGACGCCGCCTGCTGGGCGAGGTCTCCGAGGCGCTGACCCGGGCGCGCCTCAGGCTCCGGGAGCTGTCCCGACAGGCCCGGGCCGAGGACTTCGCGGCCCTGGTGCGCGCCACCCTGCGCGACCCCGACCTCGAGGCCTCGCTCCTGGACCTGCTCGCCGAGGTCCCGCCCGAGCGGGTGCTGGTTGTGCCCTGGACCGGGGACCGGGTGGTGACCCGGAAGGTGACCGGGCTCCTGGTCAGCCTGGTCCCCCAGGCTGCCTTCATGCTGCCCCCGGCCGGGACGGTGCTCTCCCCCGCGGTGCTCTCAGGGACCCACCCCCACGCCGAGACCGATCGCGAGGTGATCGCCGGGCTCGAAGCCCTCGGCCACCAGGGACGGATCCCGGTGGCGGTCGCCGATCGGCTGGGACCCGGGGACGCCAGCCGGCTGGTGAGCCGGGTGCTGGGCGGGACCCTCTCCGGGGCCGTGCTCTGGTCCCGGCCCCTGGAGCCGGGGGTCGGGGAGGCGCTGGCCGCCTTCCCATGGAGCGAGCGGCCGGAGCTGGAGGTCCACCTGCTCGGTCGCATGGCGCTGCTCTCCGGCTTCCCCGCGTGGTCGACCGCCTACGGCGTGGTGCTGCACGCCGGCTCCGAGGTGCGGCTCAGTCGGCTGGAGACCACTTGCCGGGTGCTCTGCCGGGCCAAGGCGGGAGGGCTGGTCCCGGGCGGTACCGCCACCCTGCCCAGGGCCGGCGACACCCTCGAGGACGGGCGTCCCGGCCACCGGGTGGTGCGCCGTGGGCTGGAAGCCCCGCTGCGGGTCCTGCTCGACAACGAGGGTCTGGAACCGGAGTCGGTGGTGGGACAGCTCCGGACCATGCCTGCCGGGACCGGCTTCGACCTGGTGGGGCGCCGCTTCCTGGCTCCCGAGGAGGCCGGTCCCGCGGTGCCGGTCGACCACCTCGACGCGGCCCTCGAGGTCGCCGGCGAGGCGGCCCTGGATTTCCTCGAGTCCGAACCCTGGGCCGACTGCATCCGAGGGGACGACCATGGGTGACCACGAGATCCTCCGCGACCGTACTGCCAGGATCCTCGAGCTCCTGGTCGACCAGTTCCTGAAGACCGGCGAGCCGGTCGGTTCCCGCACCCTCTCGAAGTCGGGGATCGAGGCCTCGCCGGCCACCATCCGGAACGAGATGGCCGACCTCGAAGACGCCGGGTTCGTCACCCAACCCCACACCAGCGCGGGGCGGATCCCGACCGACAAGGGTTACCGCTACTGGCTCGACTCGCTCTCGCTCGACAGCCTCGATGCCATCGAGCGGGACCAGGCGACCTTGAAGCAGCTCGACGACACCTACCTGTCGGAGTGCCGGGGCCTGAGGGACCTGATCGCCAATTCGGTGCGGGTCCTCTCCGAGGTCTGCCGGCTGCCCGGACTCGCGGTGATGCCTTCGATCGGCAACATGGCGAGGCCCCGCATCCAGCTGGTCGGGCTCGACCGGGGTCATGTGATGGTCGTGCTGGTGACCGCCTCGGGGATCGCCGAGAGCCATGTACTGGCGGTCGACAACCCGCTCTCCCAGGACGACCTGAACCACCTGAGCCGGATCCTGAACGAGAACTACTCGCGCACCAGCATGCAGGACCTGGTGAGGGACCGGATGGTGGTGCTCCGGGGCCTGGAGACCCGGGCCAAGACCCTCGCCAAGGACCTCCTCGAGAGGCTCGATGCCGCCCTGCAGCAGGCCGAGTCGGAGCTGTTCTATGATGGCCTGGCCCGACTCTTCCAGTCGACCCAACCGGACTCCGAGGCCCGGGTCGAGAGCCTCCTCGATACCTTCATGTCCCGGGACTACATGCTGCCCCTCCTCCAGGTCCCCGAGGTCGGGACCCGAGTCCGGATCGGCGCCGAGACCCGGCTCGATTTCATGGAGGACTACGCGGTGGTCACCGCCGGCTACGGGAGCGAAGGCGGACCCCGGGGTTCCATCGGGATCGTGGGCCCGAAGCGCATGGACTATCGGAGGGTCGTGGGCGTGGTGAACCACATGCGTCGTCGACTGGAACAGATCCTGGCAGTGGGGAAGGACCGATGAGCGAACACCGCGACGAGGAGCAGACGAGGAGCGAAGGGGACCACGAGGGCCGCGATGCGGCGACGGCCGCGATCGACGACCCGGTATCGGCCTCAGGAGTCGAGGCGGGCGACGGCGGGGACGAGGGCCCCGGGTCCAAGACCGCGGCCGGGGCGGAGGGCGGGGATGCCGGCGTCCCCGAGGCGGTGGTCGACCAGGAGATCGGCATCATCGAGGGGCTCGAAGGCCAGATCGAGGTGCTCAAGTCCGAGCTGGCGGCGACCCAGAAGGACCTGGACGCCTCCCAGAAGCGGGCCCGCGAGGCCGAGGAGGCCAAGCTCCGGATGGCGGCCGACTTCGACAACTTCCGCAAGCGCCAGGCCCGCGACGTGGCCCGGATGCAGGACGAGCGCACCGAGAAGATCCTGCGCCAGGTGCTGCCGGTCTTCGACGCCCTGGCCCGGGCCCTGGCCCAGGTCGATCGCGACCAGAGCGCTACGGGCGTCAAGGAAGGCCTGACCATGATCCTCCAGATGTCCGACGGATTCCTGGCCGGCATGGGGGTCTCGAAGATCGAGGCGGCCGGACGGAAGTTCGACCCCAACGTCCACGAGGCCCTGGTCCGGGTCCCGGTCCCGGAGGGCGGCGTGGAGGACTCGGTGGCGGAGGTCTTCGAGGATGGCTACATGCTCGGGGACAGGGTGCTCCGGCCCAGCAAGGTTTCGGTAGCCAAGAACGACGGTTGAACCGGGCGCCCGCGCCCCCGGGGGGCACGGGAGTCCGCGTGATTTTCGAAAGGAACGGACGATGTCCAAGATCCTGGGTATCGACCTCGGTACTACGAACTCGGCGATGGCCATCCTCGAAGGCGGGGAGTCCACCATCGTCACCAACTCCGACGGCCATCGCCTCACGCCCAGCGTGGTGGCGATCAGCAAGGACGGCGAGCTCCTGGTCGGCCAGGTCGCCAAGCGCCAGGCCGTCACCAACCCCGAGAACACGGTCTTCTCGATCAAGCGCCTCATGGGCCGCAAGTTCGACGAGACCATCAAGGAGCACAAGCGGCTCCCCTACAAGGTGAGCAAGGGCAAGAACGGCGACTGCCGGGTGACCATCCAGGGCAAGGAGTTCTCGCCCGAGGAGATCTCGGCCCGCATCCTCCAGAAGCTCAAGAACGACGCCGAGGCCTACCTGGGCGAGAAGGTCACCAAGGCGGTCATCAC
>CAYOHP010000012.1:0-75401 GCA_964403795.1 uncultured bacterium
GGCCGCTCCATGGCCGGATCCCTGCCCGGACCGCGCCGGGTTGCCCTGAGGACGCTCCATGACCTCCGGGGACGCCTGCTCGACCAGGGCCTCGTCCTCTGGATGCCTGGGCCCCGGACCTTCACCGGCGAGGACACCGTCGAGTTCCAGGTCCACGGCGGCAGGGTGGTGCCGGCTCGGGTCCTCCGAGCGAGCCTGGAGTGGGGGGCGAGACCGGCCGGACCCGGAGAGTTCACCCGTCGGGCCTTCCTCTCGGGGAGGATCGGGCTCGACCAGGCGGAGGCGATCTGCGATCTGGTGGAGGCCGAATCCGAGGCGATCGCGGAGCAGGCACTGTTCCAGGTGCAGGGCGCCCTGGGGGAGCGGATCCGCAGTCTCCGCGACAGGTTGATCGGTCTTGCGGCGGAGCTCGAGGCCTGGCTCGATTTCCCCGACGAGGACGTTCCCGGACTCGAAGCGGGGAAGGTCGAGCGGGACCTCCGGGCCATCGAGGCGGACCTGGGGCACCTGGTCGAGTCGGGCTCCCGGGCCCGGATCCTCAAGGCAGGTCCCTCGGTTGCCCTGGTGGGGCGACCCAATGTCGGCAAGTCGAGTCTCCTGAACGCCTTGCTGGGGACCGAGCGGGCCATCGTCACCGCCGAGCCGGGGACCACCCGGGATCTCCTGGAAGAAGGCTTCCTCTGCCGTGGCCTGCACCTGCGTCTGCTCGACACCGCCGGCCTCCGGGACCACGTCGGGGAGGCCGAGGCGCTGGGCATCGCCCGGACCCGGGAAGCGATCGCCTCGGCCGCGGTGAGGGTCCTGGTGACCGAGGCGGGGAGGGAGCTGGATCCTACCGAAGAGCAGCTCCTCGCCGACCTCGACCCGGAGAGGGATCTGCTGGTCCGGAACAAGGCGGATCTGGCCGGAGCCGGGCCCGCTCCCTCGATCGGAAGCCTGGGCATCGGGGTGGTCTCGACCTCGGCCACCCGGCGGACCGGGCTGGTCGAGCTCGAGACCGCGGTCCATGCCAGGGTCTTCGCTTCCCTGGGCGGGGCCGATCCGTCGGGCCTGATGGTCCTGCGGGAGCGGCAGCGGGAGCTCATCGAGGATGCCCGGGCCGAGCTGAGGGGATTCCGGGGCGAGGGTCTCCCCCTGGACCTCCGCCTGGAGCACCTGCGGAGCGCCTCGGAACGCCTCGGGGAAGTGGTCGGGGAGATCCGCTCGGAGGACGTGCTCGATGCCATCTTCTCGCGGTTCTGCATCGGCAAGTGAGGAAGGCGTCCGGTTTGGCGAAGGGCCGGTGCGGGGATACCCTTCCCGGTGGGAGCGGAGGGCGATGAGGGGTCGGATCCGACAGTCGGCGGGATTCAACCTGGTCGAGGTCCTGGTGACCCTGACCATGGTGGCCCTGCTCACCACCACCCTCATCAACTTCGTCAACGACTACACCGACAAGGCGAAACTGGCGCGAGCCCGCAGCGACCTGATGCGCCTGGGGCAGATGGCGTCCCTGGCGGAGCAGCGGTCGGGCAAGGCCATCGAGATCGTCACCTTCCCGGACGGCTCGGTGGACATGTCGAGGACCCTGACCCCGGTCACCGACTACATCGTGGAGATCCCCTCCCACGATCCCTGGGGCAACCGCTTCGTGGTCCGGGAAGTCGCCGGCGGCGGCTACGAGGTCCATCGCTCGGTGGACGATCCGAGTCTCGGGGGCGCCGATTCCGAAGGGGTCGCCTACCTCCTGGACGGGGGCTTCGGACGATTCCTCTGTGCCGGACCCGACGGGGTCGTGAACACCGTGCTGGGGGCCGGCAAGTCCGACGAGGACAACGACATCGTGGTCGAGTTCCGCCAGCAGCCCTGGCTGGCCTATGCCGGGGACTTCGGGACCGGGGGCGAGGTCTGGCTGGTACGGGCCGACGGGACCCGGCGGGAACCGGTCACCACCAGCGGCGCCGACGTGGTGAACGTCCAGTTCTCTCCCGACGGATCCCGTTTCGTCGGGGTGAGCATGCCGACCCAGAAGCTGGTCTGGGGGAACGTCTCGGGCTGGCCCTCCTCGGCGGTCCGAACGATCCCCAAGCTGGCCCTCGAGGCCGACTACACGGTGGCGAACACCACCTATCCCCTGTTCTTCCCGGACGGGAACCACATCCTCTGGATCACCCCGAGCGGAGCGCTCCGG
Source organism: uncultured bacterium (assembly GCA_964403795.1). GTDB lineage: Bacteria > Muiribacteriota > UBA6191 > CAZXTJ01 > CAYOHP01 > CAYOHP01. Next base: position 2,171 of record CAYOHP010000012.1, read on the forward strand.
GTCTTCGACATGTTCAACGACGCGGTCCAGGAGGTGGTGCCGAGCGGGGGCTTCCCCCAGGACCAGGCGACCTGGAGCGATGCCCTGGGACGGATCCGGCACTCTTCGGTCGAGCGGGCCTACTACTGGAGGGCCGACACCGCGGCCGACGACTCGATCGCGATCGCGGTGGCCCCGGACGGCAAGATCGCCTATCCCAACTACAACACGCCCTCGGGGGCCGCCGACGGGATCTACCTGGTGCTCCCGGACGGGACCGGCCGCCGCCGGATCCGACCCGGGGCCGAGTCGCTCCCCGGGCTCCGGCCCTGGATCCCCCTCTTCTGGATCGACACCAACACCCTCGTCTACTACGCCAAGGACGATACCGGAAGGATCTCGCTACGCCGGGTCAACCAGGACGGGAGGTTCGACATCCCGCTCTACCCCATGCCGAGCTCGCTCGGTCCCAGGGACCCCCTGGTCCCGAGCATCAGCCCGGCCGGGGACGTGATCATGTTCTTCCACGCGGACGGAGGCCTGGGCAAGGTGGTCCGGACCGACGGATCCGGCTTCTACAAGGCGAGGAGCGACGCCGACCTCTCGGCCCTGTCCTCGGGCTTCACGCTGGCGACCTTCCTCAAGTACCAGGAGGGGATCTTCGCCGAGGACGGGAAGAAGTTCTACGTCCCGACCTCGGACACCACGATCTCGATCTACGAGATCCAGCTCTTCCCCGAGAACCCGGCCCAGGACGTCTCGGCCGGATCGGCGGGACCCAACGCCAACTTCACGGTGCAGCCGGGGGCCTTCGACCTCTCGCCGGACGGCTCGCGCTTCGCGGTGATCTCGGATCCCTCTGCGGGCGGCGGCGACAAGGGCGTCTACGTCTTCCCTCTCTACGGTCCGAGCGGTTCCAAGCTCCGGGTCGACGATCCGACCAGGCCGCCACCTACCGGCAGCCACTGTGCGGTCACCTGGATCGACGACTGAGAGCCTGAGGGGATTTCCCCGGCTGGCTTCGAGCGCCCCGTCATCCCCGCCTGCGGCAGCGGTCTCCTCGCAGGCAGGATCCGCTGCCCGCTTCGTCGATCGCCTTGCAGCCGGGGCGCCGTGTCGCTCTCGGGCCGACGCCGGGGAAAACCCCTCAGGCTCTGAGCCGACCCAGGTCCTCGAAGAACCGAGGGTAGGAGATGGAGACCGCCTCCGCGCCTCGGACCCGGGTGGTCCCCTCGGCCGCCAGCCCGGCGAGGGCGAGCGACATGGCGATCCGGTGGTCGTCCTGGGCCTCCACCTCGGCTCCTCCGAGCCGAGCCGGCCCTTGGATCCGGAGGCCGTCGGGGAGTTCCTCGATGGTGGCGCCCAGGCGTCGGAGGCCGGTGGCGATCGCCACGATCCGGTCGGATTCCTTGACCCGCAGCTCCTCGGCTTCCCGGATCACGGTCTCTCCCTCGGCCAGGACCGAAGCCACCGCCAGCACCGGGATCTCGTCCAGGGCCTCGACCACCCAGTCCCGGGTCCAGGTCACACCCCGGAGCGCGCCGCCCCGGCAGCGCAGGGTCCCGTAGGGCTCCCCCAGACTCTCGCCCTCGGGTTCCACCTCGAGATCGGCGCCCATGGCCTGGAGGACCTTCACGAAGCCGAGTCGTCCCGGATTCAGGCCGACACCGCGCACGACCACGTCGCTGCCGGGCAGGAAGGCGGCGGCCACCAGGAAGAAGGCTGCCGAGGAAGGATCGGCGGGGACCCTGAGCTCGAAGGGCTCCGGCAGGATCGGGCCCTCGACCTCGAGGCGGGAACCTCGGGCTTCGACCGGGATCCCGGAGGCCCGGAGCATCCTCTCGGTGTGGTCGCGGCCTTCCAGCCTTCCCCCGAGACTTGTCCTGCCCTGGGCCTGGATCCCGGCGAGGAGCAGGGCGCCCTTGATCTGGCCGCTGGCCACCTGGAGATCCCAGGAGATCCCCTGGAGCTCCCCGCCGGCCATGGCCAGGGGGAGGCGATCGTTGCCCTGCCGGCCGAGGAAGCGGGCACCCATTCGGGTCAGGGGCTCGACCACCCGGCGCATGGGACGACCCCGGAGCGAGCCGTCCCCGGTCAGGACCGCGGTCCCTGCCAGGCCCGAGAGCCAGCCCATCCCGAGCCGGGTGGTGGTCCCGGAGTTGGCGCAGTCGATCACCTCGGAGGGTTCCCGCCGGGCGCTTCCCCCCGTCACGGTCACGCTGCCGTCGGGGTTGTCCTCGACCCGGGTCCCGACCGCTTCCACCAGGCGGCGGGTGGCGGCGACGTCCTCGCTGTCGAGCAGGCCGTGGATCCGGCTGGTACCGGGGGCGAGGGCTCCGAACAGGAGCCCACGATGGGAGATGGACTTGTCGCCGGGGGGGCGGAGTTCGCCGGCGAGCCGCACGCCACCCGCGACTTCGACGATCGACGACTCGGACATGGTGGTCCTCCCGAGGTGTAGGCAGACGGTCAGTCGTCCCGCTCCGAGGCGACGAAGCCGGCGGCATCGAGGATCCTGAGGGCCCTCGCCCGGTCGTCGGGATTCTCGAACGCCAGCCGCAGGGTGCCGCCCTCGCCTTCCCGGGAGTGGAGGACCTCGAGGTCGCGGATGTTGACCCCGGCGGCTCCGATCATGGTCGCCACCTGGCCGATGAACCCGGGCTGGTCCCGAGCCTTGACGATCGCTTCCGGCAGGGAGGGCAGGATGCCCTTGCGCAGCTGGGGGAGGGTGCGGCGGAACTGCTGGGCCCGGCGGAACCGGTCCTGGAGACCGTCGGCATCGACCTCGGCCAGCTGGGAGGAGAAACCGTCGAGGATCTCCCGGAGCCGGGCCAGGTCGCCCTGGATGGGGACGCGGTTGGCGACCACGATGTCCCGGAAGACCTCGGGAGTGCAGGTCGCCACCCGGGTGGCACCGTGGAATCCCCCGGCCGCGATCTGGGCCGCCATCCCTCCGGTGTCCCCGTGGCGCAGGCGCAGGAGCTCGACCAGGGCCACAGCCAACAGATAGGGGAGGTGCGAGATGGTCGAGACGGCCTCGTCGTGGGAACGGGGATCCATGGTCATGACCAGGGCGCCCAGGCCCTCCAGGACCGAATGGATCGCCGAGAGATAGGCCTCGGGGACGTGATCGCCGTGGGTCAGGACGAAGACGGCGTTCTCGTAGAGGTGCGGGTCGGCTCCCTCCAGACCTTCCAGGGCGGAGCCGGTCATGGGATGGCCGCCGACGAAATGGATGCCCTCGGGGAGTGCGCCCCCCAGGTCCTGGTAGACCGACTGCTTGACGCTCCCGAGGTCGACCAGCAAGGCGGGGCCCGAGGAGGTCCGAGCGAGTTCCCGGAGCAGGCTCCCGAGGGTCCCGACCGGGGTGGCGAGGAAGACGAGGTCGTGCTCCGATGCATCCAGCGTCCGGATACTCGGCAGGACCTCGGAGGCGATGCCCAGGCCGATGGCCTCGAGCCGGCGATCGGAGCGGGTTTCCACGCCCACGACCCGGCAACCGGGGTAGGCTTTGGCCAGGGCCAGAGCCAGGCTCCCGCCCATGAGGCCCAGACCGACCACCGCGAAGGAGAGCGGGGCGTCCTCCCGCCCCGGGCGCCGCAGGGGACCCGGCGATCTCTGCATGGGGTCCAGGATACTCCCCCCGGGGTGGCAAGGGTCCGGGGCCGAATTCCCCATGTTTCGCGGAACTCCTGGCCGTCGTCTACACTCCTAGACAGGGAGCGAAGGGCGGGCGAAGCGATGCATCCATCCCGCAAGTTCGGGGCCGCGGTGTCGGGCTGGCTCTCGGTAGCCGCCCTGCTGGTCCTGGCGGGTCCGGCCCGGGCCATCACTGCGCAGCAGCTGGAGGCTACCGTCCGGAACGATCCCCGTAATCTGCGGGCCTGGTGGGAGTTGGGGGTCGCCTACTACAAGGACGGCAAGTTCCTGGGTGCTGCCAAGGCCTGGGACAAGGTCGCCCGGTTGAAGCCCAAGCTCGCCAAGGTCAAGTTCTACATGGGCAAGGCGCTCTACAAGGCCACCAAGTACGAACTGGCGGCCAAGTACTGGCGGAACACCCTCTGCCTGGAACCCGACCACGAGAAGGCCCGGGACGGGCTGACCCTGCTCCAGCGCCGGGGCACCATCGATGCCGACGACATCGGTCCCGACCGGAGCTGCCGCGAGGCGGCTGCGCCCGATCCCCAGCCCGCTCGCAAGGAGCCGGCCGACGAAGCTCCTGCCCCGGGCACTCCGGCCACTCCGCCCAAGAAGGACCCGGAGAGCCTGGACCAGCTGGCCGGGATCGAGCCGGCCAAGGACAAGTCCAAGGCAGAGGAGGCCTGGGAACTCGCCAAGCGCCTGTCCCGCTCGGGCCAGACCGACAAGGCCATCGAGGCCTACCGGGATGCCTATCGGTTCGGCTATGAGCCCAAGAGCGAAGTCGACTTCTTCCTGGGCAAGGCCCTGCTCGAGTCCGAGCGGATCGAGCCGGCCATCTTCCACCTGGACCGGGTGCGGGCCGCCGCCGACGGGACCGTCGAGCCCCAGAAGCTGCACCTGAGCATCGGAAAGGCCTGGAGCTTGAAGGGCGACAACGAGAAGGAGATCACCAGCTACCAGGACGCCTTGAAGATCGATCCCGAGTTCGGCGAGGCCCACTTCATGCTGGCCCTGGCCTACGACAAGGTCAGGAACTCCCCCAAGGTGCTCGAGCATGCCCAGAAGGCGATCCGGATCAACCCCGACTACAAGGAGAAGCTGAAGCCGAGGATCAAGGACTCCAACGTCTCCAAGCAGATCGGCGGCATCGTCACCCGGGTGCTCGAGGACTCGAAGTTCGAGCGGCTGACCGACGAGAAGATCGAGGAGTACGCCGAGGAGATCGGACGGATCCTCGGCGAGGAGAACCTGAACGCCGACGAGTTCATGGGCGGCGGGAACGCCACCGACAAGGTCAAGACCGTGCTCCAGGGCGTCAAGGACGGCCGTGGCAAGCAGGCTCTCGACGAGGTCGTTCCCAAGGACAAGCAGGGCGAGTTCCTGAAGATCATCCGCAAGAACGAGGGACGTCTCCAGGGCCTCAAGGAAGAGTTCCAGAAGGGGCTGAAGTAGGCTTCCGGGCCCTGCCCCGCCGGCCCCTTCCGTTCGGCTCCCGGCTCCCGGCTCCCGGCTCCTGTCGGTGCTCCCGTGTCGGGACCCCCTTGCCGGCTCCCGGCCGGGGTGAACTCGCGGCCCGCTCCCAAGGGGCCCGTCCCCAACCGGCTGGATCCCGGCGCTCCCCCTGGCGGATCCTGCCGGCGGGCTACCCGCCGGCCCCGTCCACCTTGGAGATGGCCTCGATCGACTGGTCGAGACGCTCCAGGGCGCGCTCCCGGTTCACGTAGTAGAGGCTCTTCAGGTACTCGGCCTCGTCCTTGACGTTGCGCCCGGTGTCCAGGGTCGGGAAGGTCTTGCTCGCCTTGTCGAGCTGCTCCACCCAGAGCGACAGGTACTGACGGCGCTCGTGGAAGTTGGTCTCGTTGGAGCGGACCTTGAGGAGCTGTCGCTTCTTCTCCGGGGTCAGGTTCTTGGCACTGGGAAGGAACTCGGACAGGGACCGCTCGAGCTTCTCCTTCTCGTCGGGAGTCATCCGGGTGAGCTTGTCCACGTAGCTCTTGGCGAGCTCCTTGAGGGGTGCCGTCTGGGGGCCCGTACCGCGGGGAGGGCGGGTGATGAACCGCTTGTCCTCGCTGGTGACCTCCTGCTCGGCGTTGTCGGGATCCGTCGCCACGATCTGGTAGTGGTAGGTCGTGTTGGGCTCGAGTCCGTGGATCACGATCGAGTGGTCCAGTTCCCGCTTCTGCTCCGGGTTCTCCTGGATCCGGGTGTAGTCCCGGGTCCGGCCGATCCGGACCTTGGTGTCGGTTTCGAGGTTGGTCGACCAGCGGATGGTGACCTGGTTGTCCTTGCGGTCCACCACCTGGATGTCCCGGATCTTGATCTCGGGTCGGGTCTTGAACTCGTAGACCGACGAGAAGTACGGGCTCCCACCGTCGGCCGCATAGCTGAAGCCGAACCGGAAGAAGTACTTGGTGTCCGACCTCAGGCCCTCGAGCTTCTGGCGGAACTCGGTGAGGAGTGCCTGGCTGGGACGGGTCTGCTTCTTGTTGTCGGGGCTGGTGTAGAACTCGATGAACGAGTAGCAGGGGGCGTTGGCCTTCCAGGAGATGACGACCCGCTTGGATTCGACCTCCTTGGCCTGCTCTAGGAGCTTCAGGGGGATCTGGCCGATGATCCCGAACAGGTAGAGGAGTCCGACCACTCCCAGGATCACGAAGGGTCCCAGCACTGCCGCCAGGCGGATCTGGGTCTCCCGCTGGGTGATGTCCCCGAAACCTCCGGTGAGGCTCTCGATGAAGGAAACGAAAGCCTGGCTCTGGAGCAGGTTGTCGATGGCCGAGACCCCCGAGATGGACTGGCTGCCCTGCTGGGGCTGGACCAGGCTCTGGGTGGCGCCTGTATAGCTCCCCGTGTAGGCCCCGGTCGGTCTCCCGTAGCCCGGGGCATCGACGTTCCGGCTCATCTGCCGGATGTTCTGCTTGCGCTCGACCTTCTGGAGCTCCTTCAGGATCAGGTCGGAACTCTGGTACCGGGCCTCCGGGGCGCCGGCCAGGCACTTCATGATGAGGGCATCGAGGTCGGGGATGACCTTGTCGTTGTGCTTGGAGGGAGGGGAGATGTGGGCCTCGTAGCCCGACCCTCCGGCCTGGAAGGGGAGCTTGCCGGGGAACGGGACGTTGCCGGTGACCAGCTCGTAGACGATGGTACCGAACTGGTAGATGTCGCTGCGACTGTCCACGTTCTCGTTCAGGAACAGCTCGGGGGAGAGGTAGCGCTGGTCCTTGAGCGAGGGGGCCGGGCGGTTCACCGACGACAGCTCCATGTCCTTACCCAGACCGAAATCGGTGAGGATGGCGTTGCCGCGCAGGTCGAACTTGATCGCCCCCGGCTTCAGGTCACGATGGACGATGCCCTTGTCGTGGATGTAGACGAGCGCCTTCAGGAGATCGATGGCGATCTTCAGGGCGTCCTTCATCTCCGGGGCGCCTTCCTTCTGCAGGCGGGAGGCGAGGTTGCCCGGAGCCAGGTACTCCATGACGTAGAAGTAGTAGCCGTCCTGCTCCCCGGAGTCGTAGATGGTGATGATGTTGGGGTGGGACAGCTTGGCGGTCGCCTGGCTCTCCCTCCGGAACTGCTTCACCAGCTCCGGGTCCTTGCCCTTGTCGGGCGGCAGGACCTTGACCGCGACTTCGCGTTCCAGGCCGACCTGGATGCCCTTGTAGACATCGGCAAGGACGCCGGACCCGATCTTCTCGGTGATCTTGTACTTGCCGAGGACCTGTCCGATCAGCAAGACGGCCCCCCGCACGACCAGAGCGCGGCCGCGGCGAGGGCGAGGATCGCCAGGCACAAGCGCCATCGGAGGGAGCGCCCGATCTCCGGATAGGAGAGGTACGACCAGGACTGGAGAAGGTGTTCGAGACCCACGACCTGCCTCCTGTCGCCACGGCTCGGGGACCGTGTTCTCCAGTGTAGACGACCGACAAGTCGATTTCGGACGATTCCGGAATCGACCAGGGAAGGAACCCGGTCCGGATGCCCGGAGATCCGGAGGTGGGGAGGCTCAGACCATGGGCTTGCCGCCCCTGAGCGCTTCCTCCTCGGTCCGGAAGATCTCGGTCAGGCGGTTGAAGCGGGTGATCCGGAGCACGTTCAGGATCTGCTCCGAGGGGTTGCTGAGGGCCATGCTGATCCCCCGGCCCCGTGCCTCGTTGAAGATGGCCGCCAGGGATCCGATCCCGGAGGAATCGAGGAATCCCAGGCTCGAGAGGTTGAAGACCAGACGGCGGTGCTCCGGTCCGATGGTCCTGAGCACGGCGACCCGGAAGCTCTCGCTGTTGAAGATCGCCAGGTCCCTCGGGACATGCAGGATCAGGATGTCGCCGTGGGTCCTGACCTGGGGCACTCCCGCGGCAGGATCGCGGGCGGGTCGGGCCGGAGCCGTGGGGGGGGTCGTCGGGGCCGGAGGGTGGGCCACCGGCGATGAGGTCCGGGCGCGACGGCCTTCCAGGTGGATCTCGAGGTCACGGCTGGCCGCGATCGTGTCGGGGAAGATCTCCCTGGCCTTCCCCAGCATCGCCTCCACCTCGTGGTCCATGTGGTAGGGGTCGTGGTGGAAGAGGACCAGCTTCTTCGAGCCCGCCATCTTCGCCATGGTGGCGGCGTCGTGCCAGGTCGAATGGCCCCAGCCCTGCTTCCCCGCTCGGTACTCGTCGGGGGTGAACTGGCAGTCGCAGATGAAGAGGTCGGCGTCGCGGGCAAGGTCGATGACCTTCTGGTCGAGTCGATCGGGATAGGGCTCCGTGTCCGTGCAGTAGGTGACGATCCCGTCCGGGGCCTCGATCCGGTAGCCGTAGCACCCCTGGGGGTGGTTCAGGTGCCCGGAGGTGACCCGGACCCCCTCGATGTCGACGCTTTCCTCGAGCAGCTCCACGAACTTGAAGGAGCCTGGCATATCCGACATCTCGATCGGGAAGTACAGGCTCCCCATCTGGCCGCGCATGCTGTCCTCGAGCCGGCTATCGGCCCGGAAGGCTCCGTAGATGTGGAAGGTGTTCCCGGGGACGAAGGCGGGCCGGAAGAAGGGAAAGCCCTGGATGTGGTCCCAGTGGAAGTGGCTGAGGAGGATATGCCCGACGCCGCTGAACTCGGGGTCGGTCATCAGGCTGGCTCCCAGCCGCCGGATCCCGGTGCCGGCGTCCAGGATGATCAGGGTGCTGCCGATCCTGACCTCGACGCACGAGGTGTCGCCTCCGTAGCGGATGGCGTCCGGATCGGAGATGGGGATCGAGCCCCGGGTGCCCCAGAATTTGACCCTCAACGGCCCATCCCGTTCCCGGTGACGGCGCTGCGGTTCAGGCCGGGCCTGGGGGCCACGGCCTGCAGGTCCGGCTTCACCCGGACGGTCACGAAGGTCATGTCGTCCTGGAGCTGGTTCGAGCCGACGAAGTCGGTGAGCCTGCGATAGACGCCCTGGGTGATGGACTCGAGGGGTTGGGTCCGCTCCGACAGCACCGATTTCTGGAGCCGTTCCAGGTCGTACATGTCACCCGTGGGGGACTGGGCTTCGATGACTCCGTCGGTGTAAAGCACGAGGAGATCTCCCGGGTGGAGCTGCCTGGTCTCTTCCATGTAGTTGAAATCGTCCACCAGGCCAAGCGGGAACCCGCCGGTCTCCAAATTCTCGAATTGCTCCGAACCTTGTGGCAGGAAGAGCGGATAGTTGTGCCCGGCGTTCGAGAACACGAGCGACATGGAGCGGGGGTCGAGGATGGCCAGGAACATCGTGATGTAGCGGGCGGCCTGGGTATCCCTGCGCAGGAAGCGACTGGTCCTGGCCAGGATCTCGGACGGTGCGGAGGTGATGGTGGAGAGGATCTGCACCAGGCTCCGGCCCATGGCCATGACCAGGGCCGAGGCGATGTCATGGCCGGCCACGTCGGCGATCACGACCATCATCCGACCGTCCGGGAGCGGGATGAAGTCGTAGTAATCGCCCCCGACCCGGTTGGCCAGGGTGTAGGTGGCGGCGAACTCGAAGAACTGGCTCTCGGGCATGGTCCGTGGCAGGAGGAGTTCCTGGACCTTCTGGGCGTCCTCGATCTCGCGATTCAGCTTTTCCTGCTGGAGCTTGGACTTGAGCAGGTTGAACTTCTCGATCGAGGCGGCGGCCAGGTTGGCGAGCGAGGAGACGATCTCCAGGTCGTCCTCCCGGAAGCCTTCCTCGGTCTCGGAGTTGACCAGGTTGATGATCCCGAACACCTTGTCGCCGGAGACCAACGGGACCGACATCAGGTTCGAGATGGCCTCATCGCGGGGACGGGTGCTGCGGAACCTCGGATCGCTGGCGCCCTGGTTGGCGATGATGCCCTTGCGGGCGGCCACCGCCGCGCCCGCCACGCCCTCGCCCGGGGCCAGGACCACGGGGTCCCGGAGCAGCGGATCCGAGCCGGTCACCAGACGGGTCAGGTAGCCGTTGAGCTTCCGCTCGTACATCATGAGGCTGACCCGCTCGCACTTCACGGCCGAGCGGCTCTGCTCCAGGATCGCCCGCAGGACGGACTCGATGTCGGGCGCCATGTTGAGGTGGCGGCTCGCCTCGTAGAGGGCCGAGAGCTCCCCGAGCTTGCGGTCCAGCTTCCGGTTGGTCTCGATGATGCTCTGGAGGCTCTTCTGGAGCTGGACGTTGGTCTTCTCGAGGAACTCCTGGTTGGTCCGCAGGTCGGCCGTGAGACGGGCGTTGTCGATGGCGATGGCGGCCTGGTTGGCCAGGGCCGAGAAGAACGAGGAGTCCTCCTCGGTGTAGTAGCGGACGCTCTCCCGGGCGTCGATGTAGAGGCATCCCAACAGCTTGTCGGCGCAGCGCAGCGGGGAGCACATGATCGACAGGATCCGCTGGCTGATGATGGATTCGGACTGGTAGCGGGGGTCCTCCGCCACATTGGTGGAGACCAGGGTCTTCTCCTGCTCGATCACCTTGCGGGCGAAGGACCCGGAGTAGGTGAGCGTCTCCCCGTCGAGGAGGTCCCGCTCCATGTTCTTCGAGTAGGCCGGGACCAGCTGGCGGTTCTCGTCGAGCAGCATGATGAAGCCGCGGTCGGCCTGCATCAGGTTCAGGACCTTCTCGAGGATCTTGTCGAGGACCTGATCGGTGTCCGCGATCCGGGCCAGCTGGGCGCCGACCTCGATCAGGGCCTCGAGCTCCCGGACCGTCTTCGGGAGGTCCTTGTGGTAGATCCGGGTGGTCTGGTCCAGGCTGTCGGCGCGACGGTCGGAGGGCTTGGACTGGTGTTCCGCCCACTGCTGGACCTTGATGTCGTCGAGCCGGTCGAGCCACAGGAGGGCCGCGTAGCCCCCCAGGGAGATGGTGTCGCCATCCACCAGGACCCGCTCCCGGACCTGCTCCTTGTTCACGAAGACGAAGTTGGTCGAGTTCTGGTCCTGGACGAGGTAGTCGCCGCCCTTGCGGACGATCTGGGCGTGTTTCCGGGAGATCCCCTTCAGGGCGACCACCACGTCGTTGTCCTTGCGGGCTCCGATGGAGAGCGAATCCCCGACCGCATGCGGGGTCGTGGTCCCGTCGGGATGGAGGAGGACGACGAAGGGCATGGGAGGCGGGAGGGAGCGGCCCTCCCGACCGGGCGAGTGTAACTTGGGTGCCGGACCCGCGCAAGGAGCGGGCCCAGGGGGCGAGATCGGCATCACGGCGGGCGTCACGAGGGATTTGCCGGCGCCCCAGGGAGGGGGACCGACGGGTTCCCGGGCGTGCTAGACTCCCGGTCCTCAGGGGCCGTGCCCTCGGAAACCACCAGCCGGTCCGCGTCCGGGCCGGGCACGTGGTGTCGAAGGTCGGGTCCGTGGGTGGCGAGGCGCCTCGAACCAGGTCAGGTCCGGAAGGAAGCAGCCTTAAGAGTCCCGCCTCGGGTACCTGCGGAGTGCCCGACTGGAGCCAACGACCCGGATGCCGAGCGGTCCCGCTCGGTCCGGGGGCACGGCCCCGTTCTCCTTTGCAGCTCGGGCCAAGGCCCTCGCTCGCGGACGGGCTCCGCCTCCGCTGCTCCCCCGGGGTGAACCCGGGGCGCTCCGCCTCCGCCCGTTCTCCTCTGCAGCTCGGGCCAAGACCCTCGCTCGCGGCGGGCTCCGCCTCCGCTGCTCCCCCGGGGTGAACCCGGGGCGCTCCGCCTCCGCCCGTTTCGCGTTGCAGCTCGGGCCGAGACCAGCGCTCGTAGACGGTCCGTGGGGGCTACGTCCTCAGGGGGGCGAGCGGCCCCCTGGGCTCTGGCTTCCCCCCCGTGACCGGCGAGGCGGGGAATCAGTACCAGGACCGCGCAGAAGCCGCGGCCGATCACGCTCGATCCGGCCCCGACGAGCCCAGGGCTCCCCCGCCTCGCGGGGGGCCCGGGGGGAGCCCCTCCGTGCTTACACGAGAGTCCCCCCGTGACAAATACGAGAGCCCGGCTCCCCGAGGGTTGCCGGGCTCTCTCACGTCACCAGGATCAGGTCCGGGTCAGTCCTCGTCAGCCATCAGGCCCGAGGCCAACAGGCGCTCGGCGACCGAACCGGGGTCGACCGAGTACTCGCCGGAATCGATCCGTGCCTTGAGGTCGCGGATCCTCTGCTCCCGGGCCGGGTCGGTAGCACCCAGCACCAGTCGCACGTCGGACTCGAGCTGCTTTTGCTCGATGCTCCGATGGAGTTCCCCGTATCCTGCCGCCGAAACTTCGGAACTCGATCCCGTGCCCTTGGTGGCATGGGTCGCAGTCGAAGCGCCGGTGGCTCCTACACCTTCGGTTCCTCGTACGTCTCCCGTTCGCTCGGTGAGCTTCTTTACGAGGGAGCGGATCGAATCGAGCCGCGTATCAGAGACTTTCACTTCTCACCTCCCCGGGTGGTCTCGTAGAAGAGCGGAATGTCCCTCCGCTCCTCCCTATCGACACCCGGCGGCGATCCGTTATCCGACGCATCGCGGCGCACTCGGTGGGGAATCGGCGAACGGAGCACAAGTCCACCGAACCTTACCACGAGCTGGTGCGGCCATCAAGCGGAAGCGAGCCCGGGGGAGCCCGATCTGGTGCGGAGGGCTCCGACCAATTTTCCCGGCGGGGAGCGCCCCCGGGACAAATGACCCGGGGCTCGCGAACGATCCCGGAGGGTCGGACCGGCGGGTTGACCCGGGGGGTGAAGGCAAGCGAGAGGACGAGGGTCACCGACAGACCCTGGTCCGACAGGAGGCGCTGCATCCTGGCCAGGGTCGCCCCGGTCGTGACGAGGTCGTCGACGACCAGGACGTTCCCGGGACCGGGACACCGGGAGCGGCCGCTGACGAGCACCGCCTCGACGTGGCGGAACCGTTCCCGGGCCCCCAGCTCGCGGGTACGACCGGGGAGGTCGCACCGGCGGACCAGACCCGAGAGGAGAGGCAATCCGGTCCGCTCGGCGACCGCCGCGGCCAGGACCCGGGCGGGATGGTGAGGGCCTGCCGTGGCCCTGGAAGGTGGCGAGCAGACCCCGCGAAGTCCCAGGGACCGGATCAGTCCGGGGGAGACCAGGCTGGCGGCCCGGTCGGCCAGGATGCGGGAGAACCTAGGCTGGAAGCCTTCCTTGGCGACCCGGATCAGCGATGCCAGTCCGTCCTGGTAGGGACCGAGAGCGATCCGGGAGCGGCCAGGCAGGAGCCCCAAGAACCGGGGAGCCGGTCGGTACTCCTCTCCCGGGAGGCCGATCCAGACGGGGGACCTCGCCAGGTCGAGGGCGCAGGCCCGGCACAACGGGAGGGGGGGGACCCCGCACGCCGCGCACGGGGTCGGGAAGAACCAGGCCAGGAGGTGGTCGAGCCCCATCCGGGAGAGACTCCACCGGCAGCCGCCGGGAATGCCACTCGCACCGGCTGGCATTCGCCCGGTGCGGCGGATCAGTTCCGGGTGATGCCCCTCTCGGAGCGCCGCAGGAAGTCGAGCAGGGAGAGGACCTCGGGTGCCGTCTCGACCTCCTGCTCGACCGCTTCGATGGCCTGGGAGACGTTGTAGTCGGATCGGAAGATCAGGGTGTAGGCCCGGCGCAGCGACCGCCTGGCCTCGGGGCTGATGTCCCGCCGTTCCAGCCCGACCGAGTTCAGCCCGAAGACCTTGAGGGGGCTGCCGCTGACCCGGATGAAAGGCGGAACGTCCTTCACGACCTTGGACCAGCCGCCCACGTAGGCGAGGCGCCCGATCTTCACGAACTGATGGACACCCACGTAGCCGCCGAGTCCGGCGTGATCCTCGACCTGGACGTGTCCGGCGAGGGTGGTGACGTTCGAGATGGTGATGTGGCTGCCCAGGATGCAGTCATGGGCCACATGGCAGTAGGCCAGGATCGCGTTGTGGTTCCCGATCACCGTCTTGCCGCCAGGAGCCGTCGCCCGGTTCACGGTGACGTACTCGCGGAAGATGTTCTCGTCCCCGATCTCGACGAAGCTGTCCTCGCCCTTGTACTTGAGATCCTGGCTCTCGGACCCGATCACCGCTCCGGTGTAGATGCGGTTGTTCTTCCCGATGCGGGTGAACCGTCCGATCAGGACATGGGCTCCGACCTGGGTGCCCTCCCCGATCGTGACGTCGGCCTCGATCACGCTATAGGGGCCAACGCTGACGCCCTCGCCGAGTTCGGCTCGGGGACTGACCACGGCAGTGGGGTGGATGTCGACCACGGTAGGGGTATTCTGGTACCACCCCGATCAATCGATCAAGGTGAATTTCAGGGTCCCTGTGGCCGCCACTTGGCCTCCGACCCGCGCCGTACCCTTGGCCCTCCCCATGGAGAGCTTGACCTTCTCGACCTCGATCTCGAGTTCGACCAGGTCCCCCGGGACGATGGGCTGGCGGAAGACCACGCCGTCGAGACCGGTGAAGAAGGGCGTCTTTCCCTGGAAGCTCGGTTGGCAGAGCATCGTCACGCCTGCCACCTGGGCCAGGGCCTCCATGATGAGGACTCCCGGCATGATGGGGCGTCCCGGGAAGTGTCCCTGGAAGAACGGCTCGTCGATGGTCACGGCCTTGACGCCCAGGGCCCGCTTGCCCACCTCCAGCTCCGTGATCCGGTCGACCAGGAGGAAGGGATACCGGTGGGGGAGGATCTTCTGGATGGCCCGGATGTCGAGCGGCACCGACGGGGTGGCGGCCTTGGTGGCGGCCAGGGCACCGTCCTTGAACAGTCGCTCGATCAGCCGGGTGTTCTGGAGGTGGCCGCTCCGGTAGGCCAGGAAGTGACCGTGGATCCGGGCTCCGGCCAGGGAGAGATCCCCGATCATGTCGAGGATCTTGTGGCGCACGAACTCGTCCGGGTGGCGCAGACCCTGGGGATTCATGATCTGGTCCCCGTCCACCACCACCGCGTTCTCGAGGCTCCCACCCAGCGCCAGACCCGCACTGCGGAGCTGCTCGACCTCCTGGCGCAGGCAGAAGGTACGGGCATCCATGATCTCGGTCCGGAAGGTGTCGGGATCGACGACCACGGTTCGGCTCTGGGTACCGATCGCGGTTCCCGGATACTCGAGGGTAAGGGTGATCCGGAAGTCCTCGCACGGGAGCGCAGTGACGCTGCCCCTACCGGAGTGGTAGGTCACCGGGAACAGGACCTGGTATCGCCTGCGAGGGGGATCCTGGTCGATGACGCCCGCTTCCTGGATGGCCGCCACGAAGGCTGCCGCCGAACCGTCCATGGCGGGAGGCTCCGGGGCGTCGAGCCGGACCACCAGGTTGTCGACTCCCAATCCGGCTGCCGCGGCCAGGAGGTGCTCAACGGTGTGGACTTCGTGACCGTCCCGGCGCAGCAGGGTCTCCCGGGAGCCAGGGACCACGAAACGGCGATCCGCGGGAATGGTGGGCGTTCCCGGGAGGTCGTCCCGGACGAACACGACTCCTGCATCCGGAGGTCCCGGTTCGAGGGTCATCCGCACCGGCTTCCCGCCATGCAGGCCCACACCTTCGAGGGTGGCGGAACCTGCCAGGGTGCGCTGGCAGTCGGGGGAAGCCACGGGGATCAGGTCTCGCTCGGATCGCGGAGCCGGGCCTTGAGTTCCTCGAGCTCGCGCTCGAGGGCCTGGGCTCGCTTCAACAGATCGGGCAGCCGGGTGAGGGAGGCGACGATCCGCTTCTCCTGGGTGTGGGGCTTGGCCGGGAAGCCCGAGACGAACGATCCCTCGGGAAGGTCCTTGGTGACCGCGCCGCGGGCGGCGACGGTGGACCCGGCTCCGATCTCGAGGTGTCCGGCGGCCGCCGACTGCCCGGCGAACCGGCAGTTGGCACCGATCACCGTGCTGCCCGAGATCCCCACCTGGCTGACCAGGAGGGAGTTCCGCCCGATCACCACGTTGTGCCCGATCTGGACCAGGTTGTCGATCTTCACGCCCCGCTCGATCCGGGTCTCTCCCATGGTCGCCCGGTCGATCGTCACGCAGCTCCCGATCTCGACGTCGTCCTCGATGACGACCCTGCCGATCTGGGGGATCTTGTAGTGCTCCCCGCCCCGGAGCACGAAGCCGTAGCCGTCTCCGCCCACCACGCTCCCGGACTGGATCAGGACCCGATTCCCGATCTGGGTCTCGTGGCGGAGGGTGACGTTGGGGAAGACCCGACAGTCGCTACCGAGGGTGGTGTGATGCCCCAGGAAGCAGCCCGAGGCGATCTCGGTCCGGGGTCCCACCATGCAGTGGGCTTCGATCGTCACGTGGGGTCCCACGATGACGCCTTCCCCCAGGACCGCGGTGGGATGGATCACGGCCGACGGGTGGACCGGGTGATCGGGACGGGGACTGTCGGGAGAGAAGATCTCCAGGATCTTGGCGAAGGACCAGTAGGGATTCTCGGCCCGGATCAAGGGCTTGCCGATGCTCGCCTCGAGATCCAGCGGGACCACCACGGCGGAGGCCCGGGTCCGCTGGAGGTGGGAACTGTAGCGCTCGCTGACCGCGTAGGTGATCTGCCCGTCGGAGGCCTTGTCGATCTCGGCCACCCCATGGATGACCTGGTCGGGGTCGCCGGCGATGAGCTTGCCTTGGCAGATCTCCGCCAGTTGGCCCAGACGGAAGGACTTGCTCGACGGATTGGTGGACAAGGGATTCTCCCGGAGGCCGATCACTTGCCGCCGGCAGCCGTCGCCTTGCCGGGGACCTCGCCGCCGAGCGAGGTGATCAGGGCCTCTGTGAGGTCCTCGGACTCCCCGTAGTAGGCCCACTGCTTCTCGATCACGAGATCGATGCGGCGGGTGCGGGCCAGCTTGGAGAGGGCCGTCTTGACGGCCTCCCGGATCTTCTCGAACTCCTCCTGCTCCAGATCCTGGAGCTTGGTCTTGTAGCGCTGGAACTTGGTCTGGAGCTCGAAGAGGAGGCGACGCTTGGTGTTCTCCCGCTCCTTGACCTGGGCATCGTCCTTGGCGCCGGGCTTGGGGGCGTCCTTGCCGGGCTCGGAGAGTTCCTCGATCTTGCGACGATCCCGATCGATCTCCTCCTGGTACTCGTCCTTCTTCTGCTTCAGGAAGTAGGTGGTCTTGATGACCTCCGGGTACTGCCGGTAGACGAGCGCCATGTCGACGACCCCGACCCGCTGCTGGGCCGAGGCCGAGGGGGCGAGGGAGAACAGGGCCAGGAGGGCAGTCGCCAGAACGATGCGCGCCATAGACATCTCCTCGAGACGTGGTCGTCTCATGCCGGCCAGGGCGGCCCCGCCGGGGCTGCTCCGGAGACCGGATCAGGCATAGTAACAACCCGGGCTTCCGGCAGGCAACCGGGGCCCTGACCATGGGTGTCCGGACGGGGCGTCGGGTGACGCGGCGTCCGGCACCTAGATGTGTTTCAGGGGATCCATGGGGACCCCGTTCTTGCGGAGTTCGAAGTGGAGGTGGGGGGCTGTGGCCAGGCCGGTGGCGCCGACCATGGCGATGGTCTCACCCTTCTGCACCCGCTGCCCTCGCTTGACGAGGAGCTTGGAGCAGTGGGCGTAGCGGGTGGTGTAGCCGGATGCATGCCGGATCTCGATGACCTTGCCGTAGCCTTCGAGCCAGCCGGCGAAGGTGACCTGGCCCTCCCGGGCGGAGCGGATCTTGCTCCCGGTCTGGGCCGCGATGTCGAGGCCCCGATGGGGGATCTTCCGGCCGTGGATGGGGTGGACCCGCATCCCGAAGTGGTCGGTCATCCGTCCGCTGAGCGGGAGCGAGAAGGGCTTGTCCCCCTGCCGCCGCCGCTCGAAGAGGATCTCCAGCTGGGAGGCGTCCATCCCCGCCGTCGGGATGCGCAGGATCTGCTCGGCCCGGAGCGAGCCGGAGTCGAGCCGATTGAAGGCCAGCAGCTCGGCGACCGTCAGGTCGTAGAGCTGGGCCACCGACCAGAGCGAGTCCCCGGGGCGGACGGTGTGAGGGAGCGAATCCGGTGCTTCGATGCGCAGGGTGTTCCCCGGTCGCAGGCTGTTGGGGTCGTCGATCCCGTTGGCCAGGGCGAGGGCCACGGGTGCGATCCCGAACCGGCGTGAGATCGAGGTCAACGTATCCCCGACCTGGATGGTGTAGTCGCGGGAGTTGGCGCCCTGCGCCTGGACGATTCCGGGGGAAGGAGCGGTGCGGATCGGGACCGAACCCTCGGTCCCCAAGGCCCCTGCGGACGCCCCGCGGATCGGCAGCTGGAGCTGTTCGCCAGCCCGGAGCGAAGCCCCGAGAGTCGGGTTGGCGGCCCGGATGGCGTCCACCGTGAGCCCGAAGCTCCTGGCCAGGCTCCACAGGGTCTCGCCGGGTGCCACGACGTGGGACGCGGGCGTGGCGCCCGGGCCGGCCTTCGCATCCGTGACTTCCGAGGGGACGACCGAGCCCGGGAGGGCAGGGAATGCCTCGGGCTGGAGGATCTCCCCCGAGGTCGGCTCCATGGGGGAGTCGACCTCGGACTGGCCCAGGATGACCGACGAGATGTCGTCGACCTCCGGACCATCGGGGTCGTCGCCCGGGCTCCTGGCCTCGAGGTCGCCGTCCTCGCTCTCCTCGTTCGAGAGATCGTGGAGCGGGGGCGGCTGTTCCGGGTCCTCGGCACCGCCGGAGGCGAGGAGCGAGCTGGCAATCCGGACCAGGCGAGTCTCCGGGGGGACCCGGAATGCCTGGGTCACGCTCAACGCCGGCCGCTGGAAGGGGTCGGGGGTCGAGTCCGATCGGATCGCCAGGTTCTGGAGTCCGATCAGTGCCCCGACCAGGGCCAGGGCAGGGAGGTAACGGGGCCGGGCGGAAGGGTCGAAGCGTCCTCGGGTCCGGGGCGGACTGGGAAGCTCCCGGTCGCGATCGGGTTCGTGCATGCGCCTTTCCCTGGGGAGGAAGCCGGAGCGGATCGCCCGCTCCAGCCAGCACATCGACACGAAGGGCGTTCCGGCTGAGGGTTTCGGCGCGTCGGGAACCAGGACGGGCTCGGGAAGAGGACTTCCCTTTGCCTGTTACCTGCCAGCGGGATCGAGCTCCCCGGGGCCTTCCTCGTCCTCGGAATCGGGACCCTCGGACCCGGCGGGTGAGGCCGGCCCCAGGAGGGAGGTGGGGACCGGGATCCGTGGCACCCGGAGACGGTCCCCGGTCCCGAGACGGATCCGGCTGGTGCGGGGGAGGTAGTCGATCGGACCGTCCCCGACCAGGGTCTCCCGGGTCGGCCTGCCGTCTGGTCGGAGGACCTTCTGGAAGATCTTCACCCGGAAGCCGTCCAGGCCCTGGCGCTCGACCAGCTCGAGACCCCTGGGCAGCTCGGGGTCCTGGACCAGTTCGGTCTTGTAGGGCACCCGCTCGGGGACCCCGACCCGGATCTCGACCTGGTCCTCGAGGCCGGGCAACGAATGGACCTGGACCTGGACCTCCTCAGGGGTCATCGAGCCGGTGATCCGCAAGGGCAGCGGCCACGGGTTCTCCACCTGGAGCACGCCACCTCCCAGGATCCGCACGTCGAAGCCCGGGGTGGTGTAGCCGAGTTCATGCCAGAAGTGGGGGTGGACCGTCCGGCGCACGACCTTCCCCCCGGACCGCAGGAGGGCCTGGAAGACGGCACTGGCGAGCTGGTCCACGCCGGCTCCGGGCTCGGTGGTCACCGGGAGCGGCTGGTCCAGGTAGCGGGCCAGGCCGGAGGTGAGCGACGTGCCTTCCACGGAGAGCGCCTCCAGGTATCCGGCTTCGGTGGTGAAGGGTCCGGCAGCCACCGAGAACGAGAAGGTCTCGTCGGGATTCAGGATCGTTCCATGGATCTTCCCCAGGGCCAGGGCGACATTGAAGAGACGACCCCGATCCTTGGTCGGGAAACGGCTCCGGACCTTGGCCCTCTGCAGTCGGAACCCCTTCTCGGGATCCTCGGGATCCAGGGCCCACTCGACCCCCCGGTCCAGGACCGAGGGAGCCCTCAGGTACCTGCGGGGATCCAGGGGGCGCTCCCGGATCAGGGCCTCGATCTGGTCCAGGATGGCGTCGAACTGCTCCGAGGCGGCGGTCTCGACGATCCGCAGTCGACCCTGGTCCCCGGGGAAGGCGTACAGACGCTTCCCGTCGCCTTCTCCCAGGGCCTTTCCGATGGCCTCCCTGGCATGGGCCCGATCGAACACCGGTTGCCAGGGAAGGTCGAAGGGCTGGAACTCGCACTCCAGGAAGCGGCGGGCCCGGTTCCAGAGCTCGTGACCGGCCTCGAGATCGACGGCTTGCCGGTACAGGCCTTCCAGATCCACGGTGACCCGGTAGTGGTCTCCGAAGTGCAGGATCGAGAGGGAGTCGCCGCGCTCGAGCAGGACCGGGTCCCGGAAGGTGGACTCGAGGATGCTGGAGATCCTGGCGTCGAAGGCCTCCCGCGGCAGCCCGCCGACCTCGATGCCGAGGAAGCGGATCCCGGGGCGCGGGCTGGCATGGCGGAACCAGAGGCCGAGGACGGTGTGCAGCACGCCGGCCAGGAGGGCCCCGGTCAGGCACAGGACGAAGGGAACCTCCCACAGGAGATTCCAGGGGCTGCGACTCCGGCCCGGGCCGGGAGCAGAGGGAAGGGGATCGGCACTCACTTCGGCTGGACCTCGTCACGATGCCGCCAGAGCAGGTACTGGGCGAGAGCATAGATCGCCAGGGCCGCGCACAGGGTGCACGCCAGCAGAAGGTCGACCGGACCATGCCCGAGCTCCGGGAACACCGTCCGGGCCAGGAAACCGCCCTCGGAGATCCGGAACAGGAGGAGCCCGGTCGTCGTCATCAGGAGGCAGACCGCGACCCCGGTCCATCCCAGGAAGGCCAGTCCCAGGCCAGGCAGGAAGAAGTTCAGGAACCGGGCGTGGCGGAAGGCCTCCTGGGCCAGCTCCTGGTTGGCCTCGTTCCCGAGGTACTCCCGACGGGTCGCGGGCTCGGCACAGTTGCGGCAGAAGAGTTTGTTGGCCTTGGTCTGCTGGCAGAGCGAGCAGAGCACCCGTTGGCAGTTGTGGCAGCGCAGCAGCACGATGTCGAGCCGCTCCCGGGCGAAGAGCAGGGCGCCGGCCAGGCCGCCCCCCAGCAGGAACCAGGTGAGGAATCCCAGGAGGGTCGCGTTCAGGGCCAGGAAATTCCGGCTCCCGAAGAAGCGGAAGAGCGGGTCGAGGGTCTCGGGAGGGAGCGGTTGGTCGAGGAGGGGGAGCCGGGAGATCTCCTCGGGGATCTGGTCGAGCTGCTCGATCAGGGCCTGGACGTCGGGGGAGGCGATCTCGACGGCCCAGCGATGGTACTGCTCGGATCTCTCCTTGTTGCCCTGGATGCGGAACACCGCCGAGAGATCGAAGAGGGCCCGGGCATTGCGGGGGTTGGTCCCGATGGCCTTGGAGAAGAGGTTCCGGGCCGTCTCGTACTCGCCCTTGCGGGCCGCCCACACGCCCCGGTTCACGAGCAGGGTCTCGTCGTCGGGCGCCAGGGCCGAGAGCTTCTGAAGGGTGCCGTCGGCCGCTTCCAGGTCCCCGTTGCGGAGCTGGCAGAGGGCGACCAGGTGGAGCGCGATCGGCTCGGGTCCTCGGGCCTGGAGCTCCCGTTGCAGGAACGGCACGATCCCGGTGTGCCCACCCGAGGCGACCTGTTCATAGGCTGCAAGCATCCCGAAGTTGCTCCGGAGCGAGAGGGGGAGCAGGAGCGGGACCACCACCAATCCACCGAGCAGGATCCAGACTGCGGCGCGTTCCCGGCTGCGCATGTTGGCCCAGGCCAGGAAGGGCACGAAGACCACCAGGCCGGTCGGGAAGGCGACCAGCAGGCCCACCGGCAGGGTGAGCGAGAGCGGGAGGAGCCAGCCCTTGGCGGCCCAGAACTCGGTCAGCTGGTGGTGGAGCTCCGCGTAGTAGCGCACCACCAGGTAGATCGACCACCCGAGCATCGTGACCGTGAGGGTCAGGAACAGGATCAGCGCCAGGTCGCAGAGCAGGATCTGCCGGATCCAGTAGTGGCCCAGGGCGTCGAGGAGCCAACGGGGCAAGGTGCCCAGGGCGCCGAACAGGCTTCCCCGGGCCAGCTCCAGCTGGAAGCGCTCGGCGTGGAAGGTCAGGCTCTCCGGATCGAAGCGCCGCGCTTCCTCGAGGAGGATGAGGGCCAGGTCGTTCCGGGCGCGCTGCCTCCAGCCGGAGGCCTGTTTCAAGCAGTCCTCCGCCAGGGCTCCGGAGCGGGTGATCCCGAAGCTCAGGCGGATCTGCCGGGCCGAACGGAAGAAGATCTCCGCCTGGGCCTGGAGTTCGGGATCGGCGAGCGACCAGGCCAAGCAGGCCAGACCCAGGCGATGGTGGTAGACCGCGTCGGCCAGGTGTTCGCGATGGGACCGTTCCCACAGGGCCCGTCCCTCGGTGCGGAGCCGGTCGGCCTCCCCGGTGTGCTGCGGGCTCTCGGCCCGGCGTCGGAGCACCCAGCCGAGCAGGAAGCGGGAGAGCCCGTGGGCCGGGTGGGCATCGGCGAACAGGCGAAGGGCCTGGAAGATGCGGTCGTCGAGGAGGTGGCCTGGGGAGAGGAGGGGGGCCCCCTCGTCGTCCCGGTCGAAGAACACCGCGGTCTCGGCGGCAGTCTCCCGGAGCAGGCGGATCTCGTCGTCCAAGGTCTTCTGGGAGGCCGCGCCCGAGGTGGCGGGACGGATGCTGATGCTGATCTGTTCCTTCAGCTGGCTGGCGTCCTGGAAGTAGGGATGCTGCTTGTGGGCGGCCTTCAGGAAGGTCGTCACATGCTCCAGGGCCTTGGCCGCCTCCCGGTCGCGGGCCAGGACCCGGGCCGCCAGGAAGTGGTCGACGGGATCGGCTTCGCTGGCCTCCAGGAAGCCCAGGAACTGGGTCCGCTCCTCGCTCCGGGGCTGCATCCCCTCGAGGCTGGCATCGAGATGGGTCCGGGCCATGGTGGCGAGGTCGGGATCGGGCTTCTCCTTGCGCTCGATCGAGAGCAGGTACCGGGCCAGGTAGACCCTCCCCAGGAGGTACTCGAGCATCGCCACGCCCGGGTGGCCGTCCCTGAGCTCCTCGAGGAAGAAGCGGAGGTCCTGCTGGTTGCCCTCGGTCAGGCGCGGGATCAGGCCGGCGAGCTGGAGGAAGACCGCGGGCCGGAAGTCGGAATTCGAGAGCAGGACCACGTACTCCTGGAAGGCGTCGGACTCCCGCTTCTCGGCCACCGCCTGCTTGGCGAGCTCCTCGTGGTAGCCCTGGAAGCCCAGGCTCTTGGACCTCCGGGCCACCGCCAGCTTGGAGTGGGCGGCGTGGGCGAGCAGGGTGTTGGGGGAGAGATCCTTGACCTTGGCGAGCGCGTTCTCGGCCAGGTCGAGCCGCTTCTCGAACTCGGTGGGGGTGGGAGCCAGGCGGGCCAGGCCCAGGTAGACCTCGCCGATCTGGAGGTAGACCTGGCTGAAGTCCGGCTGCAGGTCGAGGGCCTGCAGGAAGGAGAAGAGGGCCTTCTCGAAATTCCCCTGTTCCTTGTAGTCGAGGCCGTCGAGGAACAGGGTCTCGGCCTGGAGCGTCACCGGTTCATCGACGGGCACCGAGGGGGGCGTCGGGCGGGGGCCCAGGGGGGGCGGAGGTGGGGGCTCCGGCCCGGGAGGAAGGGGGCGGATCTCTTCGGGGTCCCGGGTCACCGCGTCCCGGGATGTCTCGTCCTCGTCGAGGTCGGGATTTGGTGCCGGGGACCCGGAACGCTCCGCCGCCACCAGCTCGGCCAGGGTCTTCCGGGCCAGCTCGAGGACCTTGGGGTCCTTGGTCTCGGCCCCGAGCTTCTCGAGCTGGACCAGGGTCCTCCGGGCTTCGGCGGTCTTCCCGAGCTTGAGCAGGGCCTTGGCCACCAGCCCCAGGACCTTGGGGTGGTTGCGGCGGACCCTGAGGAAGATCAGCCAGTGGCGGGCCGCGTCCTCGTACCGGCCCAGCTTGAAGAGTTCGATCCCGGCGAAGTACCGGGCCCGCAGGTTGGTCGGCTCGAGCCGCAGGATCCGGTTCCACCAGTCGAGGCTCTCCTCGAACAACCGCTGCCGCAGCTCCTCGCTGGGGCTCCCCAGGCCCTGGCGGTACAGCGCCAGGCCCAGATAGCCCATGGTCTTCGTGTTGTTGGGCTTCTCCTCCAGGATCCGGGTCCAGGACAGGACCGCCTGGGTGAGGTTCCCGAGCCGGGCGTGGGCCAGACCCAGGTGGAAGAGCACGACCGGCACCCGCGAGCGCTGGCGCAGGACCTCCTCGAACTCCTTGACGGCCCGGCCGTGCTGCCCGCTCTCGGCGAAGCGACGGCCCAGCAGGTAGCGCAGGCGCAGGTCCTCGGGCTTGTCCTTGACCGCCTGCTCCAGGCGCACCAGGCTGGCCGAGACCAGCCCGGGCAGCAGACCGAAGACCAGCAGGGCCAGCAGGAGGGCGATCCCCGGGGGGCGGGAGCCGGGGCGCGACCGAGCCGATCCGCCGGTTTGGGTCGCGGGCTCGTCGGAAAGGAAAATCCGCATCGAGGGCCGGGCTCGGGATCGACTACGACCCGAGGGCCTCGCGGGTTCCCTGGGTGCGCCCTGGTTCACGGGCTCTCAGACCGGCTCGACCTGGAAGAGGATCTCGTCCTTGGCGACGGCCGTGGCGTTCTGGACCAGGGTCTTGGCGAGTCGCCCGCGGGTCGGGGACTTGATCTCGTTCATGAGCTTCATGGCCTCGATGATGCAGACCACCTGCCCCTTCTCGACGATCTCGCCCTCGTTGGCATAGGGCGGCTTGTCGGGGGCGGGGGCGCTGTAGAAGGTGCCGACCATGGGGGAGCGGATGGCGACGTACTTCCCATCTTCCCGGGGGCGGGCCGGCTCTACCACGGGTGCCGCCACCGGGGGTAAGGGTGCCGGTGCGGCAGCCTGGACGGCCTGGGGGCGGGCACTCTCCCGGGAGAACCGGACGGTCAGGGAACCGTCGGTGTACTCGAACTCGGCCAGGCCGTAGGGAGCGACGATCTCGAGCAGCTCCCTGGCCTTCTTGAGGGCGTCTTCCATGCTCAGTGCTCTCTCCCTGGGGATCCATCCGGCGGGGTTCCGACCGGTCCGGCGGCAGCCTCCGGGTTCCTGACAACGTAGCCGAGTCGCTCCGGGGGGAGGAAGGCCTCCTGGAGCCGGACCCGACCCTCGGGATCGAGGAGCAGGATCCGCGGGACTCCCGGGAGCGAGTACCCGGCGACCAGCTTGCCCTCCGGGTCCCACTCGGGACGCGGATCGCCGGGGCCCGGTTCGAGGGCGCCTGGCCCCGGACCCGGGACCGGGCTGCCGACCCGGATCCATCGGAAGGCCGCTCTCGCCCGGCGCTGCCGGGAGATGCGGTGGGCTTCCCGGGCCGTTTCCACCGAAGGTCTGCCCCAGGAATCGACGACCAGGAGGGTCCATCCACTCCCCCTGGAGGGCCGGGCCGCCGGCGCGGGCCGGCAGGCCAGCAGCAACAGGAGGGCGGGGATCCCCCACCGGAACAGGCGGCGCATACCGCCGAGACTAGCATCCGCGCTGGTCCGGTCGAGGTCGGGCAGGCGAAAGAACGGGGTCTGGCCGCGGGAGTTGTAAGGAACCGGCGAAGATCGGTCGATGGATAGGACGAGGAGGTTCGAAATGCTGCAGATCGTGCAAGACGGAATCCCGACCGCATCCCCGGCACCCGAGGCTCGGCGGGTCTACGACCTCCGTCGCCGGGTCGAGAGGGCCCTGGCCCGGTTCCGCCGGGTCGAGTCGGTCCAGGCCCGAGGGGACCGGGTGGTCTCCCGCCTGCCCCGCCGGGGCGTCGTGGTCCCCATCCTCGATGACCTGCCCCTGATCGGCGCCTGAGCCGGGAGGAGCGACGCGCCATGGATCGATCCGAGACCGACCGCTTCCGCTCCGACATCGAGGCGCTCCGTCGCGAGGCCGAGGGTCTCCGGGAGGAGCTGGTGCTGCTCCAGCGATCCCACGCCCGGCTGGCGCTCCTGCTCCGCGACCAGCGCACCCTCCTCTCGGCGGCCCTCACCGATCTGGTCGAGGGCCCCGAAACCGTCGACGCGCCCCTCCTGCGGGCAGCCTGACTCCCCACCCGCCGCCTTGACCGTGGTCCCGCCCACGGGTTAGAAATCCCCGCTTCGTTGCGGTGGGGAGCCGGTGGATCTGGACCTCGGCAATCTGGAGAACCTCCAGGTCGACCTGGTGGTGCAGGCTCTCGAGGCCGCGCTCGGCGGCGCGGGGGGGCCGATCCCGTCGGATCTCTGCACCTGCCGGCTCTGCCTCGTGGACGTGGTCGCGCTGGCGCTCAACTCGCTCCCCCCCCGCTACGTCGCCGACAAGTACTACAAGTTTCCCGAGGCCCAGGAGGGTCTCGAGAAGGCGCGGAAGACGGCCGAGCGCGCGGTGCGCATGGCGCTACGCAGAGTGGCCCGCAGACCCCACCACGATCGCTGACCGGCCCGACGGCCGGACCCGGCGACGGGGAACACGAGAAGACACGGGGCTCGGGAGGATCGAGGATCGCTCGGCAGGGATCGAGCGGGGAGGAACGCGGTGCAGAAGCTCGTCGCAATCGGACTTTCCCTGGCGCTCACGGCGCTGGGTGCAGGCAGGGTCTCGGCCTCGGAACCCCAGGTCGACGCCGGGACCGAGAGCATCCATCTCCGGCTCGGCAAGTACACCTTCTGGATCGATGCCCGGAACCGGAGCTTCCAGTCGATCCAGAACGCCCGGGCCACCGGCTACCTCTCGGGGGACCGCATGGCCCAGATCACGGTCAGCTCGGACGGTTACCGGGAGGCCCGCGAGACGGTCTGGTTGAACCCCAACTCGACCACCTACAACGTCCGCGCCACCCTTGACGACCCCACGGTCTGGGTCGACGTCTACGAGCGGGGCGGGTCCTCGCTCCAGCACTCCTCCCGGATCGACAGCTTCGGGGTCTGGGGCGACGAGTTCCGGTTCGTGAGCCGGATCTCGGCCGAGGGCTTCGCCCGCTTCACGGCCCATGACGTCCAGGTCCGGGTGGGCGGGATGATCCCCTTCGGGGACCGGGTCCGGGTCTCGACCTCGGGAACCCAGCGGGAGATCGAGATCACCGTGAAGCGCCGGGACATGAACAGCTACTCCAACTCCTTCCGGGTCTACGTCCCCTCCGACGAGACCCTGGGGCCCCCGCCCTCCGACGCACCCGCTTCCGGGGAGGCCGACGACGCCCGGACCCGGTATCGGCGCCAGGCCTTCGCCGAACTGGAGGGCGGGCTCAGCGACTGATCCCGAGCCTCCTGGGGGTACCCTCCCCTCGATGGGGAACGGATCCTCCCTGGGAAGACGCCTTCCCTGGCTGGCGCTCGGGGCCGCGGCCTTGGTGGCCGCGGTCCTCTACGTCGTCGCGCCCCGGGCCACCGGCCCGGGAGCTGCCCCAGCCCCGGAACCCGAGCCCGACGGGCCGTCCTTCGCTCCCGCCCTCGAGCCGCTCCCGCAACCGATCCCCGGGGACCGCCTGAGGGCCGATTTCCTCGCCGGGAAGGATCCAGGCGGGGAGCGGTTCCTGGCCTGGCTCCGGGAAGCGGCCGCGGCTCCCGAACGGTCCGGGGCGATCTCGGCCTGTGCCGAGGCCTGGCTCGAGACCCGCAAGCCGCACCTGATGGTGCCGCTGCGCGAGTACCCCGGGGAACTTGCCGGGATCGCGGCCGAGAGGCTCCCCGCGGACCCGAAGGGAGGCCTCGATTTGATCGCGACCTTCGGATTCCCGGGAGGGGTCCGGGACGATCGGTTCTTCGCCTCGACCTCCCTCCGGGCCGCCCTGGTCCTCGCCTGTGAGCCTTCCGGTGACCCCGAGGCGGCAGCCGAGGCCGGACCCGAACGGGCCAAGGCCCTCTGGATCGCGGGACGGGCCCGCATCAAGGAGGCGATCCCGGCCATCCGGAGGGCCGCCGGCCTGCTCCGGGACGAAAGCGGGATGCCGCTTCCCGGGGACCCCTACGGTCCGGCCAGGGACCAGGCGATGCGGATCGTGGCAGGGAACTCTCCGGCCCGGCCGGAACCGAAGGCAGGACCCGGGGCCAAGGCCGCCCCTCAGGCCGGCAGGCCGACCACCCGGGGCCGGGCCTTGGCTTCCTCGCCCCGGTAGAGGCGGCGGACCCGGGGTGCGATTCCGGTCGGGACCTCGTAGGGGATCCCCCCGGTCCAGGAGGCCATCTCCTCGGCCGTGATCCGGTCGTGGCCGTCTTGGCCGAGCAGGGTCACGACCGCACCATGAGGCAGCGGAGTCTCGGTGCCGAGGTCGACCATCAGGTGGTCCATGGTCACCCGGCCGACGATCGGGTAACGTCGGCCTTCGATCAGGACCGAGGCGCGTCCCTCGACCCGACGGGAGTAGCCGTCCCCGTAGCCGACCGAGACGGTCCCGATCCGGGTCTCCTTCTCGGCCTTCCAGGTGCGGGCGTAGGAGACGAAGGTGCCCGCCGGGATGGTCTCCACCCGGACCAGCCGGGCCCGCCATTCGAGCACCGGGACCAGGTCGGCGATCCCCCGGCAGGTGTCGGCGGGGAGCATGCCGTAGAGCCCGAGCCCGGGACGCACCGCGTCGAAGGCCACCTGGGAGCCGTGCCTCAGGATGGCGGCGGTGTTGGCCACATGGAGCATCCCGGGGGACACGCCCTCGGCCCGGATCGCTTCCACCGCTTGCCGGAAGCGCTGGATCTGGAGCCGGGCGAAGGAGGCGTCGAGCTCGTCGGCGGTGGAGAGGTGGGTGGACACGCCCTCGAGCTGGAGATCCTGGCTCCGTGCCACGTTGGAGGCCAGGAAGCCAGCTTTGCGGACCGGGGTGCCGAGCCGGGTCATCCCGGTGTCCACATGGAGGTGGACTCCCATGCGGCGTCCCGCCCGCCGGGCCCGGGTCTCGAGGTCCCGGACCGCCAGGGCGTCACCCAGGGCCGGGGTGAGCCCGTGGGAGACGAGCAGGTCGGCTTCCTCGGGGATGTAGCCGCCGATCACCAGGATCGGGGCCCGGATCCCGCGTTCCCGCAGTTCCGCACCTTCGGAGGGGTAGGCGACCCCCAGGGCCCGGGCCCCGGCCGAGAGCGCCGCTTCGGCGGCCTGGGTGGCACCCAGGCCGTAGGCGTTGCTCTTCACCATGGCGATGATCGAGGTCCCGGGAGGAAGGCAGGCGGCCAGGACCCGTGTGTTGTGCCGGATCGCGTCGAGGTCGATCTCCGCCCAGGAATGCGCCACTCCGGTCCCTTCGCTCTTCGGAGGAGGCATCGGACGTTTTCCGTCCGTACATGAGGATTCTGGTGCGATCAACGGGCGACCTCGACGATCCGGGTCTCCCGGATCACCACGACCTTCACCTGGCCCGGGAACTCCATGTCGGACTCGATGCGCTTGCGGATGTCCCGGGCGAGCCGATGGCTGCTGGCGTCGTCGACCTCTCCGGGCTTGACCAGCACCCGGACCTCGCGTCCAGCCTGGATGGCATAGGCGTAGGAGACGCCGGGGAAGTCCTGGGCGATCCGCTCCAGGTTCTCGACCCGCTTGATGTAGCTCGACATGGTCTCCCGCCGGGCCCCGGGCCGGGCGGCCGAGAGCATGTCGGCGACCTGGACCAGCAGGGCCTCGGGACTCTCGAAGGGCACGTCCTCGTGGTGGGCCCCGATGGCGTTGCAGACCCGGTCGGATTCGCCCAGGCGCTTGGCGATCTTCATGCCGAGGACCGCGTGGTTGCCCTCTTCCTTGAGCTCGTCGGCGACCTTCCCGATGTCGTGCAGGAAGGCGGCCCGCTTGGCCAGGACCGCGTCGGCCCCGATCTCGTAGGCCATGGTCTCGGCCAGCTGGGCGACCTCGAAGCAGTGCTCCAGGAGGTTCTGGCCGTAGCTCGCCCGGTAGCGCATCTTGCCGACCTCGAAGACCATGCGGTCGTTGATCCCGGTCAGCCCGAGCTTGGTGATGGCCTGGCTGCCGATCTCCTGGATCTCGTCGTGGAGCTCGCGCTGGGTCTGCTCGTAGACCTGTTCGATCTTCGCCGGGTGGATCCGCCCGTCGGCCATGAGCTTCTCGAGGGTGCGGCGGGCGATCTCCCGCTTGACCGAGTTGAAGGCCGAGAGGACGACGGCCTCGGGGGTGTCGTCGATGATCACGTCGACGCCCGTCAGGCTCTCGAAGGCCCGGATGTTGCGCCCGTCCCGGCCGATGATCCGGCCCTTCATCTCGTCGTTGGGCAGCGAGACCACCGTGACCAGGCGCTCGGCCGTGAAGTCCGGGGCGCACTTCTGGACGGCCTCGGCGAGGACCTTCACCGCCTTGCGCTTGGACTCCTCCCGGAACCTCGCCTCGGCCTCCTGGACCCGCACCGCGATCTCGTGGCCGAGGTCGTGCTCGAGCCGGGTCAGGAGCTGCTCCCTGGCAGCCTCCTGGGTGAGCCCCGTCTGGGCTTCGAGTTCCCGCTTCTGGCGTTCGACCAGGGCCCGGTACTCGTCCTGGAGCCGATTGGCTTCGTCCTGGCGGGTCTGGGCGAGGCGTTCCCGCTGGTCGATCTCCTGGGACCGGCCTTCCAGCCGCTCCTCCCTACCGGTGAGGCGGGCGCTTTCCTTGTCGAGTTCGGCCTGTCGGGTCCGGGCCAGGGTCTCGGCCTCGGTCCGGATCTTCTCCGCCGTCCGCTGGGCCTCGAGTTCGGCCTGGGTCTTCAGGTTCCTGGCCTCGAGCTCGGCGGCGCGCAGGACGTCCTCCCGCTTCTGCTCGGCCAGGAGGATCTTGCTGGAGGCCAGGCGATCACCCAGGAGATAGCCGATACCGCCGCCGACGGCGATCGCCACTATGCCCAGGACGAGGATCGTCGGATCCACGTGGGCCCCTCTCCGAATCGGGATCCGCCTGGGCGGACCGGGGAACGGCCGCGAAGCCGGGTCGGGCGCCGGGACGGACTATTGGTTGGCGAGGGGGGCGCCGGTGGCGGGTCCGTCGACGGATCCGCGTAGCGGGGCTCCGGAGGCCTGGCCGGTGGTGGCCTTCGGGCTCATCTGGAGGTAGGTCAGCGAGAAGGCGGACACCATGAACACGATGGCCGCGGCGCTGGTCAGCTGGGCGATGAAGCCGGTGGCTCCACGCTTGCCGAAGAGGGCGTAGGACCCGCCACCGCCGAAGGCGCCGGAAAGGCCTTCGCCCTGGTCGGCCTGGAGCAGGACGACCCCGATGAGCAGGAAGCATGCGACGATGTGGAGGAACTCGATGGTCCCGTGGACCGTGATCGACATGAGGAAACCCCTAAGGTCTGGAGGCTATCCCCATTTCGTACCACGCGGGACCCCTTCCGGGCTACCGTGCCGGAGCCGGAAAGACCATGCCGCTTCCCGGACCGAACCGAGGATTTGCCGATGAAACGCCTGTTCGACGGTCTCCATCGCTTCCGGACCGACGTGTTCTCGGCGGACCGGGAACTCTTCCAGAAGCTGGCCGGGGGCCAGAGCCCCGAAGTCCTGTTCATCACATGCTCGGACTCCCGGGTCGTGCCGACCCTGATGACACAGTCGGCACCGGGCGAGCTTTTCGTGATCCGCAATGCCGGGAACATGGTCCCGGCCTTCGGGGCTCCCGACATCTCCGAGGGGGCCACTATCGAGTACGCGGTCACCGCCCTGGGGATCCGGGACGTGGTGATCTGCGGGCACACCGCATGCGGGGCGATGGCCGCCATCCTGGATCCCGGCAGCCTGGCCCAGATGCCCCTCATGCGCAACTGGCTCGAGCTGGCCGAGACCACCCGGCGGATCCTCCGGGAGAACTTCCCCGACCACAAGGGGGAGGAGCGGGCTCTGGCCGCGGTCCAGGTGAACGTGCTGGTGCAGCTCTCCAACTTGAAGACCCACCCCAGCATCGCGGCCCGCCTGGCGCGCGGCGACATCGTCCTCCACGGTTGGGTCTACGACCTCGCCAAGGGAGAGGTGCAGATCTACGACCCCGAACGAGGCCAGTGGGTGGGCCTGGACGAGGCCCCGGAACAACCCCGGATGCCGAGTCCCCTGACGGGGGCCAAGGCGCCCACCGACCCGTGATCCGGCGCCGCCAAGGGAGACTGGTCCGAGGACCCGGGACGGATTCCTGAAACCGGAGGCCTCCCCGGCGGGTTGATGAGGTCCGAGGAGGCCGATCTGGATCCCGGGGAATTCTCGGACGAGCAGCTGGTCCTGCTCTTCGCCCACGGTCGGGAGAGCGCCTTCGACGACCTCTTCCACCGCTACGCCGATCGGGTCCACCGGATCGCCCTGCGCATGGTCGGGAGCCGGCTGGATGCCGAGGAGATCGTCCAGGAGGTCTTCCTCCGGGTGGCCCGGGCGGCTCCCTCCTGGGAACCGCGGGCCCGCTTCAGGACCTGGCTCGACCGGGTCGCGGTCAACCGGTCCCTCACCCATCGGGAGCGTCGGGGCCAGGGCCGGGTGGTCCTGCTCCCCGGGC
Source organism: uncultured bacterium (assembly GCA_964403795.1). Taxonomy (GTDB): domain Bacteria; phylum Muiribacteriota; class UBA6191; order CAZXTJ01; family CAYOHP01; genus CAYOHP01. The sequence continues at coordinate 34,584 of CAYOHP010000012.1, forward strand.
TGGAACAGCTGGCGGCCGACACCCGGCTCGGACCCTTCGAGGAAGCCCGGGAACGGGAACTGGCAGAGAGCCTCCGCAGTCGGGTCGCCGAGCTGCCCGATGCCCTGGCCGCCGCCTTCACCCTCTGCGTCCTGGAAGGCACCCCCACCGCCGAGGCCGCCGAGGTCCTCGACCTCCCGACCGGGACCGTGAAGACCCATGTCCATCGCGCCCGCCTCCTGCTCCGTCGCCGCATGGCCAGGGAGCTCGAGGACGCGGGCCGCCGGAGCGAGGAGGCTCGCCCATGACCGTGGCTCCCGAGTTCGAGACCCTGGTGGCGCTGCTCGCCGCCGGGGAGCTGGACCCCCCCTTGGCCGAGGAGGTCCGGGCCAGGATCCAGGCCGATCCCGAGGCCCGGGCGCTGCTCGCCGCCTGCGAGGCCTTCGAGGGTCTGGTCCGGGACGAGATCCGCGAGGCTCCCCGGCTCTCCGCCCGGACCGCAGAGCGCCTGCTCGGCGAGATCCGGGGGCGTCTGGAGGAAGGCGACGGCGACCCGCAGGGTGAGCTCCCCGAGGTGATGACCCCGGAGGAAGTCGCCCGCACCTTGAGGGTCGGGTCGGCCGAGCTGGCCACCGAGATGCACACCATGCCGTTCTTCGAGTTCGCGGGCCGGCTCCGGATCCGCCGGGAAGCGCTGTTCGCATGGATCGAGGCCAGGGAGAACCGGTCCCGGCGGGAGCGCCTCTACGCGCTCGCCTCGGACCGGGAGTAGGAGGAGATCATGGAGACCAACGGCGATCGGTTCTGGAAGAAGCTCCGCACCATGGTCGAGGGCGGGGTCCCGCCCGGCCAGGCCTTCGAGAGCCTGAAGGGGGAGTTCCGCGGCAGCGACCTGGTCGAGGACCTGGAGGAGGCCGGCGAAGAACTCGGGGAGGGCATCGGCAAGGCCCTCGACACCCTCCGGGACCTGCGCAAGGCGCTGCCCCGGTTCGCCCGGGGTTTCCGGCGCAAGCAGCGCCGGGCCTTCCGGGACGAGACCATGGGGGAAGGCCGGGAGGGCGCGCCCCCGGAGGCGAGGCAGCAAGAGCCCGGCTTCGAGCTGCTCTCGGGGATGTTCCAGGAGGGAGGTACCGACCTCCATCTGGAGCCTTCCGATCGGGGCGGGAAGGTCCGCATCCGGATCGACGGCGACCTCGAGGATCGGCAGGACTTCGACCGGGACGAGTACCCGCGCCTGCTCCGTTCCCTGGCCCGGGTCTTCGAACTCGATCCCGACGAGACCGCGCACCCCCAGGACGCCCGGATCCGGCTCCGTCTCCGTTCCGGGGACCGGGTCTCGAAGGTCGAGGCCCGGATCACCATGGGGCCCTCGCTCCGCGGACCCACGGCCGTGGTGCGGATCACCGAGGCCGACCTGGGTGGAGTCCTCTCGGACCCCGGGTCGGTGTTCCAGGACGGGATCCGGGACCGGGTCCTGGAGCTGGCCCGCCGGCCCTACGGACTCTTCGTGGTGACCGGCCCTACCGGTTCGGGGAAGACCACCACCCTGCTCTCTCTGCTGGCGGCCCAGGATCGCCAGGCCTCCAAGGTCGTGACCGTGGGAGACGATCTCTCGGTCCAGGTGCCGGGCGTCCAGCAGATCCCGGTCCGGCCCGAGGCCGGGATGGGCTTCCCGGCGGCGCTGCGCTACGCCCTGAGGCTCGACCCCGACGTGATCCACTGCGAGGAGGTCCGGGATCCCGAGACCGCGGTGCTGCTCATGCGCGCCGCCCTCACCGGGCACCTGGTGTTCGTGGGACTGCACGCACCCACGGCTCCCGATGCGGTCCTCCGGCTGCTCGACGTGGGCCTGGAACCCCACCTCCTGGCCGATTCGCTGATCGCGGTGGTGGGACAGCGCCTGGTCCGGAGACTGAGTCCCGAGCACCGCAAGGAAGCTCCCGAAGCCCGGCAGCGTCTGTGCGAACTCCTGGGCCGACCGGTTTCCGAAGGTCCCTGGGTGCCTTCCTCCGAGGCTCCCGACGGGAAGGGACATCGGGGACGCATGGCGGTCCAGGAACTCCTCGAGGTCACCCCGGAAGTGAGACGGGCGATCTCGGAGCGAGCGGACCGTACCCGGCTGGTCGAGGTGGCCCGGGCCGCCGGGTACCGGGGGCTCCTGGAGGCAGCCGCCGAACAAGTGGCCGCGGGCCGGGTCAGCCTCGAGGAGGCCCTCCGCTCGTGCGGGTGAGCTCTCACTTGAGCTTGCGGTAGCCCCACTTCCAGTTGACCCGCTCGGGCCGGCTGTGGGCATCCCAGACCTCGAGGTAGCCCTCGAACTCGGCCTGGGGCTTCTTGGCCGGATCCGGCTCGTCGCCGGTCTGGAGGGCGGCGGCCATGGGGGCCGGCATGGCGATCTGGAGGATCCGGGGAGCGGGTGCCATGAAACGCACCACCAGGGCGGATACGACGGCCGCGATCAGGGCGGTGGCCACCAGGTAGGCGAGCCCGTCTCGAGTGCTGGAACGCATGGATCCCCTTCGTGCCGCGGCTCCGGGGTCGTCCCGGACCCGAGGCCAGCGTACCTGGTCAGGATCCGGCGACCATCACCCCTCTGGCCTCGTCCTCCAGCCACGGCGAGGGAAGGCCGGGATCGGCGACCAGGGCGAGGAGGCGAGGCACCTCGGCCGGTCCCCGTTCCCAGGCCGGGGGCGCGATCGAGCCTTCCCGGGCGAGATCCCGGGTCCGTGGCCGCGCCCTGTCCGAGAGCCAGGCTGCCACCAGCGAGCGAGCCTCGGCGCTGGCCGGCGCGTGCTCGTCCCCGATCCAGGGGCGGATCGACTCGAGCGCCGAGAGTCCGCGGAGCACGTCATAGTGGTAGAAGCGCGGGAAGACGGGGTGGGCCCAGGCGGGATTTGCGACGCGCCCGCTCCGTAGGGACCGGTGCAGGCGCCGGGATCCGAGGTAGCCCGCGGCGGCGCGGAGGCAGCCTTCCTCCGACGGTGTGAAGGGACGCTCGGTCATCCGCACCAGGAGTTCGAGGCAGGGCGCGGTCGAGAGGAAGGAGCTGCGGGGGCGCTCCGGCGTGCAGGCGGACTCGTCGCAGTTCCAGCCGCCGTCGGGGAGCTGGTAGCCGAGCAGCCAATCCCGGATCCAGGGCATGCGGGCGTCGAGGTCGACCCCGGCGTTCCAGAGCACCCGCGCCAGGTTGCCGAGCGCGCAGTGGCAGAGGACCTGGCGGCGGGGATCGATCCCGGCAGGGAGTGAATCGCCGGGCAGCGGGAAGGTCCGCAGGTAGTGGCGGTCCAGGACCGTGGCCAGGCCTTCGACCACGGAAGCCGGCAGGCGGTGGGACAGGCCCATCTCGTCGAGCAGGCTCGCCCGCCACCAGGTCGAGGTCCACTTGGGCCAGTAGGGATCGGGTGCGTTCCGGGGATCGGCTTCGGGTTCCGCTAGCGCCGCGACCTCGGCCTCGACGGCGTCCAGGATGCCGCGGCCGGCCAGGCCTTCGCGACGGGTCGGATCCTCGGTCGGCGGAGGGCGCCAGGGACGGAAGTCGGGGTCCCGCCGGAAGCCCGAGCCGTCGTGGAAGACCCGCACCACGTCGGGGAAGCCGAGCCGCTTCCAGGCTTCGAGGTCGAACGACGGATCGAAGCGATGGAGGAAGGCGGCCAGGACCGTGCCGTGGGTGGCCACCGCGATCCGCTCGCCGGGGTAGCGGTCGACCAGACGGATCAGCGCCGCGGTGATCCGGTCGGTGGCCTGCCGGTTGGTCTCGCCTCCCGGGAGCGCCTGGTCGGGATGCTCCCAGGCTTGGCGGACCGCGGCCTCGAAGTCTGGCACCCAGGCGCCCAGGTTCCGCTCCCGGAGCTCGGGATCGAGTTCGAGCGGGAGTCCCAGCCGGCGGGCCAGCGGGGCCAGCGTGTCGCGGGCCCGGTCGTAGCTGCTGGCGACCACCCGGGTCGGGGCGTAGCGGGCCAGCACCGCCCCGAGTTTCCGGGCATCGAGGTGGCCCCTCGGGGTGAGCGGCCAGTGCGCCTCGGGGAGCCGAGGGTCGGGCGCGCTCCGGGCGTGCCGGACCAGCAGGAGGGTGGTCAGGGCTCAGACCCACCCGTTGCCGACCTGGAGGTGCTCCTCGCCGATCTCCTCGAGGAAGCGGGAGCGGGTGCCGAAACGCTGGGTGCCGTGCAGGAATCGGAAGCTCGAGGCGCTGAGGAAGAGCCTCTGCTTCGCCCGGGTCATGCCGACGTAGAGGAGCCTCCGCTCCTCCTCGAGCTGGTCGGGGTCGCCGTACGAGCTGGCGTGGGGCAGGATGCCCTCCTCGAGGCCGACCACGAAGACCAGCGGGAACTCGAGACCCTTGGCGTTGTGGAGGGTCATCAGGCTCACGGTGCCCCTCCCGTCCTGCAGGTCGTCGACGCCTGCGAGCAGCGAGGCGTCCTCCAGGAAGCCGCGTAGGGTCGGCTCCTCGACCCGGCCCGCGTACTCGGCCATGGCGTTCTCGAGTTCGTCGACCAGCTCCAGGTCGTCGTCCCGCTGCTGATGGATGAGGTGGGCCCGGTAGGAGAGCCGCTCGATCAGGTGGCGCAGCACCGGGAGCGGCGGCCCCTCGGCGGCGAGCCGGTCGAGATCGTCGAGCAGGGCGGCGGTCTCGAGACCGGCCCTCCCGGCCTTCCCCCCCATGACCTTCGGGTCGCGGAGGTGATGGGGGCCCGGTTCCCCGGTCCGGTCGGCGGCGGCGAGGAGCTTCTCGACGGCCTTGTCGCCGATGCCGCGCTTGGGCTCCGAGAGGGCCCGGACCAGGGCGTCGCGATCGCGGGGGTTCACCACCAGGCGGAGGTAGGCGAGGAGGTCCTTCACCACCTTGCGCTCGAAGAAGCGGAGGCCCCCGTAGACCCGGTAGGGAAGGGCGTGACGGACCAGCGCCTGCTCCACGGTCCGGGCCAGCGCATGGGTGCGGTAGAAGATCGCGATCTGGTCCCGGTCGAAGCCCTCCTCGGCGACCATCCAGCGGATCGCCTGGACCACGAACTCGGCCTCCTCCTCGGCGTCCTGGGCGTGGAAGTAGGCGACCTTGTGCCGGCTGGGCTTGTCCGACCAGACCTCCCGTTCCTTGCGGCGGGAACGGTTGTGCCCGATCATCCGGTTGGCGGCCTCCAGCACCGGGGTCGGGCAGCGGTAGTTCACCTCGAGCTGGAGCACCCGGGCGCCCGGGTAGTCGGCCTCGAAGTCGAGGATGTTGCGGATGTCGGCGCCCCGCCAGCCGTAGATCGACTGGTCCTCGTCGCCCACCACGCAGAGGTTGGCGCCCGGACCGGTGAGCAGCTTCATCAGGCGGTACTGGGTCCGGTCGGTGTCCTGGTACTCGTCGACCATCAGGTGGCGGAAGCGCTCCTGGTAGTGGTTGCGGATCTCGTCGTTGCCGGCGAGCAGGCGGACCGGGAGGGCGATCAGGTCGGCGAAGTCGACCGCGTTCTGCTTGGCGAGCTCCTCCTGGTAGCTCTGGTAGACGAGGAGCTTCCTGCGATCGACCTCGGGATCCTCGGGCGAGAGGTCTTGGGGACGGAGGCCCTGGGACTTCCACAGCGAGATGGAGGCGCGGGCCCCGCCCACAGGCACGAGCTCGGTGTCGAAGCCGGTTTCCTTGTAGATCCGGCGGATCACCCGCTCGGCGTCGGTCTCGTCGAAGATGGTGAAACCGGGGTCGAGACCGGCCGCCTCTGCATGGAGCCGGAGCAGGCGGGCTCCCAGGGCATGGAAGGTGGTGATCCAGAGACTGCGGGGCGCGGCCGCGCCCAGGAAGTGCTCGATCCGTTCCCGCATCTCCCGGGCCGCCTTGTTGGTGAAGGTGACCGCCAGGATCCGGTGCGGAGGAACCGCCCGGTCGAGGAGCAGGTGGGCGATCCGGTGGGTGATCACCCGGGTCTTGCCGCTGCCGGCCCCGGCCAGGAGCAGGACCGGGCCCTCGGTCGCCAGCACCGCTTGCTGCTGCGAGGGGCTGAGCGAGTCCAGGGCGAGGGCGTGGGGGGCGGGCTGGGTCATCGGAGTCCAGCCTAGCCCGGGGTCGGGAACCGGATCGACCATGGTGGGGCCTCGGGGACCGGGGTCTCTGGGCTGGGCTGGCGTCCGGGGCGGCGGGTCATCCGGACCCGAGCGATCCTGGGGAACGGGGCAGGATGTCCCGGCTCCGGATCGGTGAGGCGCACCAGGAACGAAGGTGCGGTTGGAACGGTCCCTGCTAGGGAAGGGTCCGCATGCCGATTCCGCGTCGCATCCCGCTGCCCCTCTCTCGCCGGCCCCGGAACCCCGGGGCCCGGGCCGGGTTCCTGTTGCCGAGCGCGGTCTTCGTGGGCGTGGTGGTGCTCGGCCTGGCGGCTTCCTATCTCTACATGGCCCGGGTCCAGGACGGCCGCGGCCGGCGCTACCAGGCGACCCTGGCGGCCCGCTTCCTGGCCGAGGGGGTTCGGGAGCTGGTGCTCCACCTGGTGCGGGATGCCGCCACCCCCAAGGCCCGACCCGGCCTGGGCGGGGAGGCCGATTCCGGCTTCCGGGTGGTGGCCCGGGAGCTGCCTTCCCGCCTTCCCGAAACGCTCGGGAAGTATGGCATCAAGGAGTCGGTGAAGGACCATCGCAAAGCCCTGGACCGGCTGTTCGGAGAGGGTGCGAGCGAGCTCGTCGATCGCCTGGAGGCCGAGATCCTGGGGGCCTCGGTGCGGCTGCGCCTGGGCTTCGAGATCGGCCGCTTCCCGGGCGCCCCGGACTGGTGGGTGGACCCGGTCGCCAAGGCCCTCGAGGTCACGGTCTCGGTCGAGGTGGACCAGGCCGGGTTCACCGCCCGGACCGAAGGGGCGACCGTGGTCGTCGTCTACCCGCTGGGGGCGCCCCTGGTGGGTCGCTTCACCTCGAACCGGGACTGGGCCTGGCACGATCCCAAGTTCCAGCTCCCGTCGCGGCCCTTCGCCCCGGGTCGCCCGGACGGGGAGCTCATGGAGAAGGTGGGGACGGTGGAGCCGGGGAGCGCGGCCAAGGCGTTCGCGGACCACGGCTGGGCCTACCCGCAGGTGGTGGACGTGCTTCCGGGCGGGGGCTCGCTGGGGCAGCACCTCCTCCTCTGGAAGCCGGAAGGCGGCAAGTCCCCCATGCCCGAGGCCAGGATCCTCCTGGAGCAGCCCCGGGGAGCCCCGGACGGGGCCACCGATCCGTTGCACCCGGAGCTCCGGCAGGAGGCCTTCCTGACCGGCGTGATCCAGGGATCGGGCGTCCCCCCGATCGACAGCTGGCCGGGCGGGGACCTCCGGGCCACCATCTACGCCGATGATCGCCATCCCCGGACCGTGGCGACCCACGGCCACCACTCGCCGTTCGGGAGCGGTGTGGACCCGAGTCCGACCTTCGCCCCGGCCAGCCGGATGCGCTTCGAGGCCCGTGCCGCCCTGGTGGTGGACCGGGACCGGAGCGGGAGCGACGAGCGGGCGCAGCGCTACGAGACCGGGATCGATCTCCCCCGCCGGGAGGGAGTGGCCTACGAACTGGGGACCGCGCCCGGCGAGTTCGAGCTCCTGGTCTCCGAGTTCGAGCGGGCCGAGGCCGGTGCCCCGGCGCCCCGGCTGCCGCGGGTCCCCGAGGCGATCGAGAACCGGAACCTCACGTTCAGCGACGGCGGAGCACCCAGGATCCTCGCCAGCGAAGCGCCCTATGCCGAGCTCGGCCTCGATCCTGCGGAGTATGCCCTGGGCGAGGTCTTCCCCGACCCCGGCGAGTACACCCGGCTGGCGAGCCGCTGGGTCGAGGTGCCCCTCCAGATGGCCTGCCGGCTCGGCGCCCTCCCGTTGGAAGGCTCGCAGCGGCTCCTCGAGGAGATGGTCTGGGGTCGGCGCGGCCTGGACGAGGCCCGGGCCTGGCACGAGACGCCCCGGCAGCTCTCGCACCGCGATCCCCTCCACAAGGTGAAGGAGCGCCCCGAGGATGCCCTGCACTTCGACCTGGGGCCCTCGACCGGGGATCCGGCCGAGGACGACCGGGACTTCGTCGAGGCGCTGGAGGAAGCCGCCCGGTTCCGGATGCATCGCTGGCAGCCGGAGATCTTCGTGTTCGGTTCCGAAGACCTGGAGCGGTACTTCCCGGACGGGGACCTCCGGGGCTACCGGGTCCGGGTCCTGCCCCGGGCCCTGGATGCCGCGGCCCCGGTGAAGGCTTCGGAGCTGGGCTTGAAGGGAGGGACCCTGGTGGCCGAGATCGTCGAACTCGACGGGACTCTCCCGGTCCAGTCGGAGGCCGATCCCCTCGAGGTCGGATCCGCCAACCTGTTCCTGTCGGGCGGGAACGGGGCCGTCCAGGTGGCCGCGATGGGACGGCTGGAGCCGCTGCGCCGGAGGCCGGAGGATCAGGTCGAGGTGAAGGGGACGAGCTACCAGGGCGACGCTCCGATCTTCCAGGACGGGTTCCCCAACCAGGAGGCGGTGGCCGCCGCCATCGAGGAGATCCGCAAGCGACATGCCGGCCCGGCGTCGCTGTGCACGGTCTGGGATGCGATCCGCGATCCGATCGGTCCGAAGGCCGATGCCGGCTACCGGGTGGCATGGGTGGGACTGCGATGAGCGGTCACCCTGGTCGTCGCGGCGGGCTCACCCTGGTCGAGGTGCTGATCGCGGGGGTCGTCTTCCTGCTCATGGTGATGGTGTTCCAGGGGATGTTCTCGGTGGCCCACGGGGGCGAGGGCCGGGACCTGCGCCGGACCCAGGCGATGGCGATGGCGGCCGAGCTCATGGAACAGGTCACCACGGTGCACTCCTTGAAGGCCGACCTGCCGCTCTGGGGCGGGAAGGACGGGGCGATCCACCCCGACGGACTCCCCGAGGGCGTGACCATGTACCACTGCCCGGGAGGCCAGCTCTTCACGTTGCCCGACGTGCCGGGGTTCCGTCGAAGGCTCTCGATCGAGGAGTACCGGATCGGCGGCGAGGACGCCCTGCTCCGCCCCGATCGCAACTACCGGATCCGGGTCGAGGTCGAGTACCCGGGACCCTTCGGGGAGGACCGCATGGTGCGGCTGGTGACGACCCGTTCCCGTCCGGTGGTCGCCAAGCCCAGATTGGAGCCGCCCCCATGGATCGAGTGAGGCAGCGAGCGGGCGCGGGCCGTCGGGGCTTCACCCTGGTCGAGGTGCTGGTGGCGGCGGCGGTGGCCGCCCTGGCCGCGGCCGCCTTCTACCAGACCATGGCGGCTTCGGCGATCCGGTTCCGCCAGGGCGAGTCGGGACTCGAGGCCAGCGAGGAGGCCCAGCGGATCCTCGAGTACCTGCGCAAGGACATGCAGGGGCCCTTCCCCTGGACGCCCTGCAACTACCCCGAGAAGGTCCTGAAGTCCCTGGGCTTCCCGGGGTCGCGCCTCGATTTCGCGGTGATCCCGCGCCGGGTAGCCCGTTGGATCACCTACTACCGGACCCCGGACCGGGTGCCGGAAGGACCGGTCCGGGAGGCGACCCGCCACCTGGCGGAGGTGGGCTGGAACCCAACGGCCGGGGCCCCCTGCGAAGTGAGCTGGCCCTGCTGCACCGATGCGGGACCCCGCTGGATCGGGCCGAGCCCTCCCATGAAGGAACTCGAATGCCTGCGGACGGACCAGCCCTGGGTCGACTTCCTGGAGCGGTCCCCCAGGACCGGAGGCCGGGACTTCTGGGTGATCGGCCCCGCCATCTGGAGGTTCGATCCGGCCACGGGATCGGTGGTCCGCTGGACCGAGGAGTCGGGCGCCGCCAGCTTCGGGGAGGGGCGCCTGGAGCGCTTCGGGGTGATGCCCACCGAGGAGCACTCGGCCAACGAATACCTGAAGCCGAAGCGTTCGGTGGGGGTGGGGCCGTCGAAGCACATGCTCGAGGTCTCGCTGGCCTTCCGCCGGGACGCCGGGCGCATCGACCTGGAGCTGAGGACCTTGCTGACGGTCCCTCCCTACGCGGCCTGGTACGGGCCGATCCCGTGACCGTTCGGATCCGCCTCGGAGAGCCCGTCGGGTCTCAGGATCCGGAGGTGCGCTTGCCGGGAGCGAGCGCCGCGACCTTCTTCTTGGCCTCTTCGTGCCCCTGGTCGGCGGCTTTGCGGTACCACTGGAGGGCTGAGGCGAGGTTCTTGGGCACTGCCTTGCCCTCCTCGAGCAGGCGTCCCAGGGCGTATTGGGCGGCGCTCTGGTTCTGGGCTGCGGCCTTGGAGTACCACTGGAAGGCGGAGCGGAGATCGGGGGCTACGCCCTCGCCCTTCTCCAGCATCCAACCGTAGGAGTACTGCCCGCTGGCGTTCCCCTGCTGGGCGGCCTTCTGGTACCAGGTGGCGGCGGTGTTCGGGTCCTTCTCCACGCCGATCCCGTAGTAGTAGAGGTCGCCGAGCAGATCCTGTCCCGAGGAGTTGCCGGACTCGGCGGCCAGGCGGGTCCAGGCCAGCGCGGCCCGCGGGTCGGCGCTCACGCCCTGGCCGTTCTTGGCCATGAAGCCGAGCGAGTACTGGGCATGGCCATGGCCGAGGATGGCGGCCTCCCGGTACTTGGCGGCGGCGGCGGCGAGGTCCTTGGCGACGCCCCGGCCGAAGTAGAGGTTCTCGCCCTCGTCGTAGAGGCGCTTGGCGGCTTCGACCTGGGTCGGGCTGGGGCGGGCCACGATCGGGGGGAGCTCGAAGGGTGGGGGGGCGGCAGGGGGAGCGACCGGGGGAGGCGGGGGCGCGGTGGGCTCCTCGTCGCAGCCGCGGGCGATCCCGGCGAGCGATGCGAGCAGCTGACGGGCGGCCTCGGCCCAGGCGTCGGCACGCGTCTCCTCCCCCGAGAGGACGACCGCGCTGGTCGCGGCCGCCTTGGCGGGATGGACGATCAGGGGATCGATCCCCCACTGGGTCTGGTCCCCGCAGAACACCCGGGCCCGGGGGGCGGGTCCCGGGGGCTGCCACATTCCCACCAGGCGTCCGGCAGGCCATGGGATCTCGAGTTCGGCGAGGTAGGAACAGGTCACCTCGCTGGGCCCGCTGGTGCCCAGGAAGACCCGGGTGTCGGAGAGGCGGAGACCGGGGATCTCGGGGCAGGGGACCGGGGCGTCGGCCGGTGCCGGGGGAGCCGCGAGGACCAGGGCGGAGATGGCGATGGCGAGCGGGCGGAGGCGGGTTGCCACGGGGCGAGCGTAGCACGGGGGGCGGACCCCGGTTCGGGCCGGTCAGAGGAAGAGGTCGGAGTTGGCGGCTCCGGGTTCGAGCCAGTTGGTGGCTCCGGCCGGGGCGCCCGAGTCGGAGAAGAGGTCGGCGTTCTCGGCGCCGGGCACGAGCCAGTTGGTGGCCCCCGCCGGGGCGCCGGACCCGGTATCGGAGAAGAGATCGGAGTTCTCAGCGCCGGGCACGAGCCAGCCAGGAGCCCCGGACTGGTCATTGGCCACATCGAGTCCATCGGCGGCGGCCTGCGCAGTGGCACCGGTCTCGGGCCAGGTCGCAGAGATCCCGTCGAGCATCCCTTCCATGCGGGCGTCCTGCAGATCGGCGGGACTCGACTGTCCCAGGGGAGTGGCAGCGCTGCCCCCCTTCGGCGGAGCCGGCTTGGCAGCGGCAGCCGCGCTGCCGATCTTCCCCAGGAAGTTGCCGGCCGGCCCGAGCAGGCCGCCGACGGCGCCCATGATGGCGGCGGCGTCCTGGGCGGTGCAGCCGGTGGTGAAGAAGCTGGCGAAGATCGCCAGGGCCGCGATCCGGGCCCGGGCCGCTCGGTAGGTCTTCCGGTTCTGCTCCATCGCCTGCTCCGTTCCTGCCCCCGCCGGGGCTTCTCGGGTCCGCCGGGCGAGATAAAGCAGGGTGCGTGCCAGGGGCTGGAATCCGCTTGGGATGCGGGATGGGAGTGGGTAGCCGTCTCGGCCTGAGACCGTGGGGAGGCAGCCCGGGCCCCTCTGGTCTCAAGCTGAGACCGCGCCTCCCGGCCTTCCCCCTGCGCTAGGTGATCCCCATGCGCTTCAGCTTGCGGAACAGGGTGGCGCGACCCATGCCCAGGAACTCGGCGGCCTTGTTGCGGTTGCCGTCGAAGCGGCGGAGGGCGTCGAGGATCGCCCGCTCTTCGTAGTCGCGCAGCGAGCCGCCTTCGGGGGCGGGCGTCGCCGCGTCGTCGGGTTCGTCGGCGGTCGCGGCCCTCGGCCCGGGATCGACCTCCGGCGCCTCAGGACCACCGGGACTCGGGTTCGGTTCGGGGAGCCCGAGGTCGGCAGCGGTGATGCGACCGTTCTCGGCCAGGGCCGAGGCCCGCTCCAGGGAATGCCGCAGTTCCCGGACGTTGCCCGGCCAGCGGTGCAGCAGCATGGCACGACGGGCGCCCTCGGTGAGCCGGAGGCCGGGGGCGAGGAAGGTCTCGGCCAGCACCAGGGCGTCGTCGTCCCGGTCCCGGAGCGGCGGGATCGGCAGGGTCACCGCCGAGAGCCGGTAGTAGAGATCCCGGCGGAAGCTCCCGGCTTCGACCAGGGCCGGCAGGTCCTTGTGGGTGGCGGCCACGATCCGCACCCGGACCCGGGTCGCCTGGCTGCCGCCCAGGGGGCGCACCTCGCCTTCCTCCAGGACCCTGAGGAGCTGGGGCTGGAGAGCGAGGGGGATCTCGCCGACCTCGTCGAGGAAGAGGGTGCCCCCGTGGGCCCGGGCGAAGGCGCCCTGCCGGTCCCGGTCGGCCCCGGTGAAGGCGCCCCGGACATGGCCGAAGAGCTCGCTGCGGAGGTGCTCCCCGTCGCCGAGCAGGGTGCAATCGACGACTTCGTAGGGTCCGTCGGCGACCGCGCTGCGTTCGTGGATCCGGCGGGCCAGCCGCTCCTTGCCGGTCCCGGACTCGCCGAGCAGCAGGGCCGGGAGACCCAAGGGGGCGACCTTCTCGATCAGGCCGAGCAGGCGTCGCATGGCGGGACTGCGGCCGATCAACCCGGCGGGGGCCTCGCAGGCCGGGGCCTCGAACTCGGCGGTCCGGGTCCGGAGCACGAGCAGGGTGGCGCCGATCCGGATCCGGCTGCCGTCCTCCAGGCGGGCCGATTCGATCCGGGCGTCCCCCAGCCTGGTCCCGCTCTTGGAGCCGAGGTCCAGGATCCTCCAGCCGTCCTCGCAAGGCTGGATCCGCACATGCTCGCGGGAGACGGTGGCGTCGCCCAGGCGCAGGTCCGCGGTCTCGCCCCGCCCCACCACGACGGGCCGGTCCTCGAGCCGGTACTCGAGTCCCACGTCGGGGCCCTCGTGGACCCGGAGGATCGAGGCCTGGACCCGGAGCCGGGTCTCGGAGCCCGATTCGAGCACCAGGCTGCGGGTCAGTTCGTGACTCATGCGGTGGCGGCGGCGGCCTCGGCCACGAGCTTCACGAGACGGCCGAGGTCGGCCCCCTTGCGGACCCAGCCGGCGGCGCCGATCCGTTCCGCCGCGGCACCGATCTCGGCCTCGGTCATGCCGGAGTGGATCACGAAACGCGGTTTGGGCGGCTCTAGGAAGGCCTGGGCGAAGAGGGCGAGCTTGTCGCCCGAGAGGTTGGGGAGGCCGAGGTCCAGGACCACCACCGTGTAGCGGTCGGAAAGCATGCGATCGCGGAAGCTCGGCCAGTCGGAGGCCGTGTCCACCCGGTAGCCCTCGTCGGCGAAGGTGTCGCGCACCATCTCCCGGATCCGGGGATCGTCCTCCACCACCAGGATCGGGACGCGATCGGAGGCGGCTTCCTCCCGGGCGGGTGGCATCGGGGGCATGGTCTCCGGGGAGCGGAAGAGGTGGGGATGCTCGTGGATCCAGACCAGGACCGAGAGCGGCGAGAAGGGTCGGTGCATCCATCCGTCGGCACCCGACTCGGCCGCCAGGGTCTCGAGTTCGAACTCGGGCAAGTCCGAGACCAGGAGTACCGGGATGCGGGCCAGCTCGGGGCTGCCCCGCATCTCGGAGCAGATCGCGTCCCCCGAGAGGTCGGGGAGTTCTACCTTGAGGACCACCAGATCGGGAGGCTCCGAGCCCTCGAGGTAGTGGACCGCGGCTTCGCCGGTCCCGACGATCCGGACCTCGAACCCGGCCCCGCCCAGGGCCTGCGCCATGGTCGAGGCCAGGAAGGCCTGGTCGTCGACGATCAGGATCCGCCGGACCTCGGTCGTCATCCCGTTCCTCCCCGCCTTCCCTCCTTCGTAGCATGGGAAGGGGCTTGCGGTCGCCAGGCCGCTGCCTCCGTATCCGGTGGGGGCGGGGCGTCGCCTGCCGGGCATCCCGTGCCCCGTACCCGTGTATCCTCCCGGGCATGCAAGCGTCCCGGCCGCCGACCGTGGTCGAGCTCCCCACCCGGGTGGCCGGGTTCTTCCTGCTCCTGTCGCTCACCGGCTGGTTGGGCATGGCGGTCTTCCCGCTCACCCACCTGTGGGTCTCGGCGGGGGGCTCGCTCAGGGGCCTGCTCCTGGCCTTCCTGGCCGGGGTCCTGCTCGAACGGCTGGGCAGCCTGGGAATCGAACGGACCCGGGCCCGACTGCTGGTCGACTCGGGCGTTGGTCGGGTCTTCTGGGAACTTCGCCTCCCGTGGCGCCGCACGGCGCGCCGATTGCCGGATCTCGCCGGGTTGGCCGCGGTCGAGTGTGTGGCGGTGGAGGGCTCCTCGTCGGAGTCCGAGCTGGGCCTGGTGGAGACCGGCGGGGGTTTCTCGTTGCTGGCTTCGGCCCCGACCGAGGTGGTCGATCGTCTGGCGACGGAGGTCGCGCTCGCCCTGGGAGGACTCCCGGTCCGACGTCGGACCGTTCCCATGAGCTCGACGAGGGCGTTCCAGGGGCTGCTCCGTGGCGCTGCGCTGTTCGGCTTCATGGTTGCCACCACCCTGGCCGTGACCCGCCTGGTGGGGCGGTGAGCCCGATCGGGGATGTCCCCGGCTTCCCGATCCTGCATCCCGAGGGGGGAGCCCGGTTGGGCCTGGCGCGGTCGGCTCGGTGGAGGATCCCGAGTCGGCTCTGCCTGGCCCTGGGCCTCTTCGCCCTGCCGTGGAACCTGGCCGCGGGGTCCGGGTTCCTGGCGCTGGCGGCCGCCGGGTTCCTGGCGGGTCGATCGGCTGCTGCCGGCTACGAGCGGGGCCTGCTCTGGCGGGGGGAACTGGTTCCCTGGGAACGGGTCGACGGCCTGGGCCTGGTGGGAGATGTCCTCGGGGCCCGGCTGCGGTCGGGGACCCGCGAGTGGACCCTGGTGGAAGAGGACGTCCCCGGCTTTCAGGCATGGCTCGAGTCCGAGTACCGGCCCCGGCGGGGACGCGAGCTCCTGACCAGGATCCGTGGCGGCGAGCGGGTCCAGTGGGGGGATCCCGCCCAAGCGACGCTGGTCCGCCGCGGGATCGAGGTTCCAGGTCGGGGGGTGGTCTCCTGGTCCGCGCTGGGGCCGGTGCGGACCGGGGAGGGATCGATCGCGATCGAGGTCGAGGCCGGCGCCGGCGCCGGGACGGCGATTCTCCTGGATGCCGGTGTTCCCGACGCCGGTGCCCTGGTCTGGGTCCTCGAGCGTGCTCCGGTCCTCGCCTGGTTCCAGGCGGCCTCGGCCACCGAGGAATCGAGGGGAATCCCTGCAGATCCAGGACTCCTGACAGCGCTCGCGGAACTCGAGGTTCCCGAAGCCTGTTGCCGGCTCGGTCTGGCGCGACTCGCCGAGCCCGGATCCCGGGTGAGCGGGCGCTCCTGGCTGGAACGGGCCGTGGCCGGCGGCGATCCCGAGGCAGCCCGCGAGCTCGGGCGGGATCGTCGAGCCCGGGCCCGCTCGGCTTTCGCGCTGGAGGCGGCCGTGGCCCTGCTCACCCGGGCCGGGGAGGCGGGCGACGGGGAGGCGGCCCTGGACCTCGGGTTCCATCATGAGATCGGCGAAGGCACCGCGGCCAGTCCCGTCCGCGCCGAGGAGTGGTACCGGCGGGCCGTCGAGGCGGGGGGCGCGGAGAGCGTCGCTTCGGCCCGGGAAGTCGCGGCTGCCCGGCGCTTCCGGGAGTGGACTGCGGCCTTCGAGGCCGATCGGCGCCTACCCGGCTGGCCGACGGCGACGCCGACGCCGGGGTCGGGCGAGCTGCTCTTCGCCCAGTCCGATGCCGATCTCGGGGACCGGTTCGAGGCCTATCCCGACCGGCTGGTCGGGGCGGAGACGGTCATCCCCCTCGATGCCTTCACCCGGATCGAGGTGCAGGAAGAGGGAGAGGGAAGGCAGCAAGCCGTTCGCCTGCGCCTGGTCCGCGAGCAGGAGACGATGGAGGTCCGGGTCGGGATGCGGGACCCCCGGAACCGCTTCCTCCGCTTCGCCTTCGAGGAGATCCTGGCCGAGCGGGTGGCCGTGGAGATGTCCGGACTGGTCGCCTCCGGTCGCACCCTGCACCTCGGGTCGGAGCTCCAGGTGAGCCTCGACCGTGACGGGATCCAGGAGGAAGTCCTCCGCCGCGGCACGCCCGAGATCGAACGGGTGGACTGGACTGCCCTGGAGGCGATGACGCTCGGACGGGGCCGGGTGCACGTGGTGGCGAGCCGGACCGGCGACGAGCCGAGGGCCTCGGTCTCGATGGGACTCGAGGAAGCCAATGCCCACGTGCTGGTGCGGATCGTGCGACGGCGCCTGGCGAACCGGTCGGGGACCCGGGAGGCCGAGGAGGCGGACCCTCCCGGTCAGTGAGCGTCGGCCTCGCCGTGCAGCGCCTCGAAGTTCAGGCCCCGCACGCCGGTGAGGGTCCCGAGTTCCTGGGTGGGTCGGGCCTCGGCTTCGGGCTCGAGCGCCACGTCCTTGCGGTAGAGGTTCCGGTGCCAGTAGGCCCGCACCACGTCCAGGAGCAGCTCGTCGCTGGACCCCGGGACGGCCTTCATCTTCAGCGGGTCGATGGGATGCCCGAAGGTGACCTTGACCGAGACCTTACCCTCGAGCGAGAGGTGCTTGGGGTCGGCGGGCCCGTTGGCGGGATCATCGATGGTCACCGGCACGATGTAGACCGGCTTCTCCGAGACCGCCGCAGTCACGAGGTCGAGTCCGTGGCGCAGGGGACGGGTCTCCTTCTGCACCGTGGGGGTGGTCCCCTCGGGGAAGATGACCAGGTTGCGTCCGGCCTTCACGTTGGCGATGCCCTCTTCCACCGCGTCGACCACGCTGCCGTCGGGCTTCTTCCCGCCCACGTTGATGACGGAGGGCTCCTTCACCAGCCGGGCGTTCAGGAAGGCGGGGATGGCCCGCTGGGCGACCATGAAGGCGAACTCGTCCGGCACCACGGCCATCATGGTGACCGCGTCCTCGATGGTCGAGCGGTGGGAGAAGGCGAAGACCACCGGGGCATCCGAGGGGATGAGTTCGGTTCCCGAGACCTCGAGCTTCATCCCGGCGGCCCAGCGGTAGGAGGCCGAGAAGAAGCGGAGCAGCTCCGAGACCTTGGCGGGGTCGGGCTGCCGGCGGAACGGGTTGTAGAGGTAGGCGAACATGCGACCCACGGCCGGCAGGGTCGAGGCGTAGATCTTCGTCCTCCGGGCATAGCCCTTCACCTTGCGGAAGAAGTTCCCGACCTTGTGGCCGATGGGGGTCTTCTCCCGGAGCCCGAGCTTCTGCTGGAGCGCCTCGAGCTGGTGCTCCAGGTCGATGGCAGCCCACAGCACCGCTTCCGCCGAGTTCGAGAGGTGGTGGTTCTTGGCCTCGGGGCTCCCGAGATGGCCCCGGTACACGCTCTCCTTCTCGGCGAGCTCCACGAAGAGGGCGTCGACCTTGGCCCGGCCCGCGGTGTCGAGCTTGGGCAGCAGAAGCTCCCGGTCCTCGTAGGCCGAGACCACGGCCCCCAGGATCCGCAAGTGGATCTCGGCCGCCATGAAGCGGTCGTAGGCGGCGAAGTACGGTTCGAGAGTCTTGCGGATCCCGGCGAAGACCGGACCCGCCGCCTCGAACACGGCCCTCTTCTCCGCCGGGAGGGCGGTCGCGCCCTCCGCCATGACCCGGGTCCGCTCGGCTTCCGTGAGGGGGACGGCCTGGACCTTGCGGTGGTGGGTCATGAAGCGCGGGATCTCGGGCAGGAGTCGGTTCAGCAGGGGGCCGACTTCGCGTTCGGCGGCGGCGGCGGCGTCCTTGGCGGACTGGAGCTCCGCCTGGCGGGCGGCCATCCCCTGGGGGAGCCGGGGTGCGGCGGAGGCCGGGACGACGAGGCCGGCGACGAGGCACAGGAGGCCGGCTGCACGGAGGGCGGCCGGGGCGAGGTAGGGACGCTTCACTGGAACAACCCCCCGATCTGGGCTGCGAACTTCTCGGCCACCACACCGCGCTTCAGCTTCATGGTCGGGGTGAGTTCCCCGGCCTCCACCGTCAGGGTGTGGGGCACGAGCACGAACTTCTTGATCTTCTCGAAGCTGGCCAGGCCCGCCAGGGCCTCGTCGACCAGCTTCTGATAGACCGCGATCACCTGGGGGTTGGCGCAGAGCGCGGCGTCGTCACCCTGGATCCCCATCGCCGCGGCCTTGTGGCGGAGGGCAGCGAGCTCGGGGAAGATCAGGGCCGCGGCGTAGTCCTGGTTCTCGCCCACCACCATGCTGTGGGCGACCAGGGCGTGCACCATGCGGTTCTCGATGGTCTCGGGCGAGATGTACTTGCCGGTCTTCAGCTTGAAGAGCAGCTTCTTGCGGCCCACGATCTTCAGGAACCCGTGGATGTCCCAGGCGCCGAGGTCCCCGGTGTGGAACCAGCCGTCCTGGTCGATGGCCTTGGCCGTCTCCTCGGGGAGGTTCAGGTAGCCCTTCATGATGTTGGGGCCCTTGGCGAGGATCTCGGCATCCTCGGCCAGGCGGATCTCGACCCCCGGGATCGGGGTGCCCACGGTCCCGAAGCGGAAGGCCTCGGGGCGGTTGCAGGTCAGGACCGGGGCCGTCTCGGTGAGCCCGTAGCCCTCCAGGACCGTGATTCCCACGTTCTGCAGGAAGAAGTCCGCGAGTTCCCGCTTCAGGGCGGCGCCACCCGAGACCGCGAACCGGACCCGTCCGCCGAGTGCCTTGTGGAGGAACTTGCCGACGATCCGCTCGTGGAGTTTCTTCTCGTTGGCCCCGAGCCAATCGGCGGCCTTCTTGGCGCCCCCGATCGCCTTGCCGATCAGCTTCTGGCTGGTCTTCTGGAAGGCGGCGTTGTAGATGCGCTCGAACAGGAGGGGAACGCAGGCGAAGACCGTGGGCTTCACCTCGCTGATGTCCTCGATGAAGGTCTTGGGGCTGCGGGCATAGCAGATGGTGGCGCCGCCGGCCATGGCCACGTAGTAGCCGGCGGTCCGCTCGAACATGTGGGCGAGCGGCAGGACCGAGAGGAACACGTCGTCGGAACGGATCGCCACGCTCCGGATCACGCCCTCCACGTTGGAAGCGATGTTCCGGTGGGTGAGCATGACCCCCTTGCCGGGATAGACCTTGGTCTGGCCGGCGGCCGGGGGGGCCGAAGTGGTTCCCGAGGTGTAGCAGATGGTCAGGACGTCGTCGGGGCGGAGCGCCTGGACCCTGGCCTTGATCCGGGCCCGGTCCTCGCTGGTCGGTTCGGGGCCGGCCAGGATGTCCCGGAGTACCGTCACGCCTTCGCTCCAGGTGGTCGGCGGGGTGGTGGAGCCGGCCTCTTCCAGCTTGGAGCCCGAGGGTTCCGGCCAGCGCTCCGGCTCGAAGATGCCCACCACCTGCACGCCTCCCAGGGCGTCGGGCAGCTGGCGCACCGGGTCGAGGTGGACCTGGTCCATCACGAAGAAGAACTTGGCGCCCGTGTCGTGCAGGATGTAGTTGTGCTGGGGCCCGGTCAGGGTCGGGTAGAACGGCACCAGCACGCCGCCCGCCAGCTGCACGCCCAGATCGACCACGGCCCACTCCGGGTTGTTGTGGTCGAGCAGGCCGACCCGGTCCCCGGGCTCGAGGCCATGGGCCATCAGCCAGACCGCCAGCTTCTCCGCCCGGGCGAGCCACTCGCGGTAGCGGATCGCGGTCCACTCCTTCTTCCCGGCTCGGGTCTGGAGGGCGGGGCGATCGGCGTTGCGGGCCGCCGACTCCAGGAGCATGCGGGTGAGGACCTGGTCCTGCTGGGCCAGGGACTGGCCGGCGAGCACCAGGAGGAGGGCAGCTGTGATCACGGCGGCGGAAGCGGCCGCGCGGATACCTCGTCGAATGCGGTCCATGTGTGTCGATCCCCTGTCACGAACCCGGCGCCGGAACCGGTGCCCGACGGCCTGGCGCCATCGTAGCAGGGGGGGCTCCGACTTCCCGTTCCCGAACCCGGACAATCCTAGTGAACGGTCGAGGATCGCCAACCCCCCGGGCGGATCCCCGGGTAAGCGGAACGGGCCCGGGTCAATGGCCGGTCGAGGGCGCCGGTTCCCCGACACCCTGGAGGCGGCTCAGCTCCGTAGCCGCCCGGTGACGGGCCGCCACCACCGGACCCGGGACGGTCCCGGCCAGGAACAGGACCAGACCGAGCCCCACCAGCGCCAGTCGTTCCCTGGGGAGGACGTCGCCGACCGGCGAAGCCAGCGGCGGCCCGAGGAACAACGCTGCATGCATGCGAAGGAGCACCCACCCGTTCAGGGATGTCGCCATGAGGAGTCCGATGCCCATCAGCGGGAGGCTCTCGATCAGTCCATGGAGCAGGAGATCCTCGCCCACGAAGCCGAGGAACCCCGGGACCCCGACGGAGGCGAAGCCGAGCGCCAGGAAGAGCCCGGAGAGGACCGGAGCCCTGGCTGCCAGGCCGGAATGGCCCCTGAGGTCGGCGTCCCCGATCCGGGACTCGGCGGCGGCCAGGGCCAGCGACAGGCCCGTCAGGGCGGTACCGACTGCCATCCACTGCACCAGGGCCCCTGCGATCCCGCCGGTCGAACGGCCCAGGAGGCCGGTCATGACCAGGGCCGACTGCGAGAGGGTGAGGTAGGCGAGGGCCCGCCTGGGCCGGGTCTGGGCCAGGGCCACCAGCGATCCAAGGAGCGAGGTGAGCACCGAGAGGGTGGTCAGGATCGGGAGCAGAGCCTGGGCGGGGCCCGGTGCCAGCGGGATGGCCAGCCGCAGGATCACGTAGGCCCCGAGATGGGCGGCGACGAACAGGCTGGCGGTACCCGGAGGCAGGGTCTCGAACATGTCGGGGTACCAGGAATGGAACGGCAGGATGCCCTTGCGCGGCATGGCGGCGAGCAGGATCAACAGGAAGATCGCGAGTTCGTGGGAATCGGGAAGAGCTCCGTTGGCGAGGTGGGGGATGTGGAGCGGGGCCGCGAACCCGGCGGCTCCCGAGGCCCGGGCGATCAGGAGGGTGGCGGCCATCATGGCCATCCCGGCGAGGGCCAGATAGCGGCCGACCACTCGCGAGGCGCGGGCCGCGTCCGGGCGGCCCGAACCGGCGATCTGACGAGGCACCCAGACCAGCGAGAGGATCCAGAGGAGGGCGAAGACGCCGAGGTCCAGGCTGGTCAGGAGGCCCAGGGTCAGCGAGCACCCGAACAGGAGCTGGGAAATCGCCTTCCCCGTGGCGTTGCGGCGCGGCGCCGCCAGGATCACCGCCAGGGTCAGCAGGCAGAAATGGGGGACCAGCGGTCCGCTCAACCCGTCGATCCCGAACAGAGGACGCGGCTCGCCCAAGGTCGCCAGAGTGAACCCGTCGACTACCCAGGTCTTCCGGGAGGAGACGGTCGGAAGGGAGGCGTTGGCGGCCAGCCCGGCCGCCAGGCTGGCGGTGATGGTGAGGGCGCCCAGGCGGCGTGCCCGGTCGGGATCCGAGATCCGCCGGACCAGGAAGGAGGCTGCCAGCGGCAGGCCCGAGGCCATCGTGAGCCATGGGAAGGGGCTTTGGATCATCCCGGACCTTCCCCTCCCATGCGGGAGAGGATGCTCCGCTCCCAGCGATCGAGCTGCGCCGAGAGGCCCGTGAGAGGACGGACCAGCAAGCGGTCGAGCCACTCGTCGTGGAACCCCCGCACCACGGCCACCCCCAGGAGGCGCGCCTGCACGGAGTCGGGGAGCAGCTGTTCGGCGTGGAAGCCGCCCTCGCCCGAGCCGTCGCGGGAGGCCGCGGCCACGTGCTGGAACTGCTGCAGGAACGATGGCGCCTGGAGGAACTGCAGGGAGCGCAGCAGGGCATGGCCGAGCACATGGGCCAGGGCCAGGTATCGGAAGCCGAGTCCGATCTCCGCCAGGATCAGTCCCGACTGGCACATGGAGGCATAGGCGAGCGAGGTCTTCACCTCGGTCTGGACCCGCCCCACCAGCGTGGCATGGAGCGCGGTGAGGGTACCGATCGCGACCAGCAGCCAGCCGGCCGCGGGAGCCGCGTCGAGGAGCGGGGCATGGCGGAGAAGCAGGTAGGCCCCGGCATGGATCGAGAGCGCTCCGTAGACCAAGGCACTTGACGGGGTCGGGCCTTCCATGGCCCGGGGAAGCCAGCCCGAGAGCGGCACCTGGGCACTCTTCCCCAGGGCCGCCAGGACCAGGCAGAGCGCAGCGATCGTGGCCGGGATCCCGTGGAGAGGCGAGGTTCCGTGGCTCCACCCTGCACTTCCGAACAGGGCCTGGAAGCGGGCCTGGTGGGTCCAGGCGTGGAGCAGGACCGCGGCCGTGAGCAGGCCCATGTCGCAGAGACGGTAGGTCGCGAAGGTACGCAGGCTGGCGTGAACCGGGGCGGTCCGTTCATGGAAGAACGAGACGAGCAGGGCCGAGGAGATCCCGACCAGCTCCCACCCGGCGAAGAGCACGTCGATGGTGCCCGCCTCGACCAGGAGGAGCATGCCTCCCGAGAACACCAGGAGCAGGAGGAAGAAGCGGTGGTGGCCGGGCTCCCCGTGCAGGTAGCGCATCGAGAAGCGACCGATGAGGGCGCACATGGCGGCACACAGGACCGCCAGGGGCAGCGATAGGTCATCGAGCTGGAGCACCATCTCGAAGTGGTAGGGGCCGACCTCGAACCAACGCCCCAGGTCGACCACGAGGGACTGACGGTCCAGGGCCAGCATTCCGGCCAAGGTAGCGATCGAGGCGAGGAACGAGAGGGTGAGCGCGAAGGCGGTCGTCGCCAGCACGCTCCGGTTCGAGGGGCGGGGGAAGGCGGCGATCCGGATCGCCAGCACTGCGGCCGAGACCAGCGGAGCGAGCGGTGCCAGGGTGGCGGTTCCACCCAGGAGCAGGGCAGCGGTCATGGACCGACCTCACTGGCCAGCAGGACCGGGGGCAGGAAGCCGTCGCGGCACGCGAACCAGGCATGCCAGGTCGCTACCACCGGGAGAGGAGCGGGATCCGGACGATAGGCGACGAAGCCCTCCGGCTCGAGAACGTGGAGGTCGCCGCTCCCGGGATCCACGGTCGCCAGCCGGATCCAGCGGTTCTCGACCATGTCGCGGATCATGGCGGAGCGCTCGGCCACCCCCAGGAGGCGGGCCGGGGTCGCCTCGACCACCATGAACAGGCGCACCGGCTCGTGGATCCGGGTGGTCTGCCACCAGGCCCCGGTGCGAAGGTCGCTCATGGGACCATCGACCACGCCCATCAGCCCCGAGAGGTTGTGGGGCAGCTTGGTTCCGCTGCCGTAGATCCGGCAGTCGGTCTTCCCGAAGAAGTAGGCCAGGTTGATGCCCGACACCACCGGGACGATGGCCGAGAGCAGGCCAAGGAGGAGGTCACCGTCGGAATCGGCCTCGGGGTCGTAGCTCACCAGGAAGGCGCGCCGGTCGAGGAAGATGCCTCGGGTCAGGTCCCTGCGTCCCACCACGCAGCATGCGTTGCCGCCGTGGTCGTTCTCGGGCCAGGGTTGGGCGAGGTCCACCGACCGGGCCTCGACTTCCGCCAACGACGACTCGGGCGACGGGTCCTCCCGGCCGATCGCGAACCAGCGGCATCGCTCCTGGGCATGGGCTCGCCGTGCTTCCTCGAGATCCCTCCTCGCTTGGGCCACCAGCTCCGTGAGGCCCGGGGGGACGCGGTCGAGATCGAAGAGCTCGAATCGGTCGGCGCAGGTGTCGTAGACCCCACCCACGAACCAGGTGCGCTCGGGGATGGGGGTGCCGTGGTCCGCCAGCCAGGTCCGGATCCTGGGATGGTTGGCGAGGGTGGCGAAGAGCCGGGCGTTGGGCGCGCCCGATCTTCCTCCGCAGGCCCCGCACTGGTACGCGGAGCTGTGGAGGTTGTTCACGCTCGAGGACTCATGGCCGAGCACCAGGACGAGGGGAGCGGGGGACCCGGCCAGGCCGATGGTCCGTAGCAGGTCGCGGATCCGTGGGGCCATGCTCGCGGGGTCCGGGTCCCCCTCGCTGACGGACGTTGCACTCCCGGTTCCCGCCCCTGCCGGTCCGGGGCCGTGGTCGGGTGTCGGGACCAGCTCGAGCGCGGTGGGGACGTCCGGCCGCCAGAGCCTCCAGATGCGATCCCGGAGGCGCGAGGCGAAGCGGGGAGCGAAGATTCGGAAGAACAGCGGGAAGCCGGAGAGAAGCCCCAGGACAGCCGAGGAGAACCACCCCAGGAGCAGGTACCGCGACTCGAGCAGGGTCGCCCGGGTGAGCCTCCCGAACCAGGATCGCTGCCGGTCGCGACTTGGATGATCGTCGGTGTGGGGGCGTTCCACGACCGAATGGGTGGGGCGGGCTCCCAAGGGGCAGAGAGGACTGGCCCTCCGGTCGTCCGGGCCGCGGAACCAGATCGGGAGGCCGAAGAACCCCGCGGCCCCGAAGGTTTCCGCGGACTCGGACTTGCTCTCGAAGTGGCGTCGCAGACCTTCGAAGCGATCGTCCAGGCAGGTGACGAGGTGGATCCGGGGCGGGGGGGACGGAGGAGGCTCGATCCGGCTCCGGCGGCGGGCGGCCAGGGCGTCGAGGATCTCCCGTTGGTAATGGAACTCGTAGGCGGCATGGAGGATCCGGCGCCGTTCGAGCGACCCGAAGGCCTCGATCTCGTCCAGCAGCGCGTGGGCCTCGCCGGGTGTGAGCGCCAGGAGTTCGGGTGCCGAGAGACCCGACAGCGAAGCGGCCTGGAGCAGGCGGAAGGCTCGGGCGTCGGGGTCCTCGGGGGCCATGCCACCGCGCTGGGCGGCGATCTCGCGGAGTCCGGAGGGTGCGAGTCCGGGACCGAAGCCCTCGCTTCCCAGCGCCGAGAGGGCCTGGGTCTCGAGGCAGAGGGCGAGTGCCAGGAAGTCGAGGAGCGAGGCCCGGCAGGGCTGGAACGGGAGCAGCGACGGGTCCCGCTCCACCGTGCGCACCATGCCCGCCCAGCCCCGGTGTGCCAGCAGGGTCTGCCGCACCACGACCTCGAGTTCGTCGGCCTCGATGCCCAGGCGCTCCAGGCAGTCCAGCGCCAGCCGGCGCGGATCCGGGCCCAGGGCGAGCTCCCGGTAGACGGTCGCCAGCCAGGGATCGGGGGGAGAGGGAGCGGTCCGGACCAGGCGGACCACAGAATCGAAGAAGCCCTCGTCACGGGGCTCGGGCGACCAGTAGCCGACGCCCTGGTCCAGGTGGAGCGCGGTCCAGCGGTAGAGGTGCGGCCGGACCAGCTCGTCGACGTCCCGACCCAGGGCACCGAGCACGAGGTCCCTGGGACGTCGGCCCCGCCAGGACACCGGCTTGGGGCAAGGGTCCCCGGCGATGGCTTCCCGGGTTGTCCGTCGGCTCGCCACCCAGAGGGCGGCCGCCACGAGGGGTTCGGGATCGAGCTGCAGGGTCTCCAGCAGCTCGTCCCGGTCGAGGCCGAGGCCCGCGATCTCCTCGAGGCGCGAAGCCGCGGCCGTGGGGTCGTCCTCCCCGGTCAGGAGCGAGGCGATCCGCTCCGGATCCCAGGCTTCGACCACTCCCCGGAGCCAGGTGGCGGTCCGGGAGACGAGCCGCGACCGGGCCTCGGAGGGGACGTCCTCCCGGAGCCTCCGCCACCAACCGACTTCCTGCATATGCCATTCGAGGGCGGGGCCCCGGACCTCCACGAGCCCGTGGCGGAGCAAGAGGTCGCGGAGTCGGCTGCGGGAGAGGGCACCCCGCGCCAGCAGGGGATCGGAGGTCGAATCGGAGAGCGCCTCGAGGACCTGGCGGAGGTCGGTGCGGGTGATCCGGCCCGACACGAATGCCTGCCGGTACTCGTCCTCCGGGAGGTAAGGTTCCCCGCCCAGGATCCTCTGCGCTTCCGCCACCCCCTGTTCGAAGGGGAGCCCTTCGAAGGCGCGCAGGGGATTCTGGAATACGAAGGCGTGGAGAGGGCCCTGGACCGGCAGGTGGTGGGCCGCTCGCGCCAGCGCGTCGTCCAGGAGCTCGGGTGAAATTCCTGTCAGCCTGGGCGACCCCGTCGGGGAAGGATCCCCGGACCGAGGCATGGCGGTCATCGGTGGATCCATCATGGATCGAACCCGGTCCGGGAATCCAGGGGTCGACTTGCGCGTCCCGCCCTCCGGGGACCGGCATCAGGCCCTGGTCGCGTCCTCCAGGAAGTAGTTGAAGTCCTCCGCCTCCTCGGCGTGGAGGACCTCCCAGGCGTGGGCGGGGCTCCTGGCCTCGAACAGCTGTGCCTGGATCCGGGGATCGGTCCCGATGGCCCGGGCCAGGGCGGCGAGTACCGCCAGGTGCCGTTCCTCCTGGCCGGGAGGAGTCACCAGGAGGACGATGCAGTGGACCGGGACCCCGTCCGGGGTCTCGAAGGCGAGTCCCGACCGGGAGAGAGCCATGACTCCCTGCATCCGGTCGATGCCGGGGACCGTGGTGTGGGGGATCATGAGGCCGCCGCCCACACAGGTGGAGACCACGGCCTCGCGCTCCAGGATCGCCTGGAGGAGAGGGCCCCGATCGATCTCCAGGGCGTGGGTCCTGACCAGCAGTTGGGTCAGGGCCTCGATGGCCTGGGCCTTGGTGTCGGCCTGGAATCCGGTGACGATGTTCTCCTCCTGGAGGAAATCGATGAGGCGCGCTCGGTCCTTGCCCGCCTCTCCGGCACGCTGGACCGCGAGGCGGGTGAGGCTGGGACCGATCACCTGGTTCACCGCCAGGGTCGAGAGCCCGATCGCGACCACTACCGGTGCCGCGGGTGCGAGCTGCGGGTGGTCCTGGGTGAAGAGGATCAGGCCGACGGCGACTCCTCCGTGCGGCAGCAGGGCCATCCCCAGGTTGCTGCGGACGCTCTGGATCGACCCCGCCAGGGACATGGCCATCCAGCCCGAGGCCAGCTTCCCGAGACCGCGACCGAGGAAGTAGAGAGCCACCAGCGGAGCCACCGGAAGTACCGCGGCGAAGTCGAGGCGCATCCCCGCGAGCGTGTAGAAGAAGGTGAAGAGCAGCCCCTCGACGGTCAGGAGGTAGGACTCGCCGACCTGCTCCCGCTCGCTCATGAGATTGGAGAGGGCCATGCCGGCGAAGGTGCAGGCGAGCACCGGAGAGGTCCCGAAGGCCGACGCGACGCCGAAGGCCAGCGAGATCGCCGCGATCATGCAGATCCCGATACGCTCGCGGCCGACCACGCTGCGTGCGAGCAACAGGACCGCCAGGGCCACGGTGGCCCCGATCGAGGCCGAGGCCAGCAGCGTCCCTCCTGCCAGGACCAGGATCGGGGACAGGAATCCGGCTTCCGCATCCGGAGGGACCCCGGGGACGAGGACATGGCAGGTCTCGTAGAGGCAGACCGCTACCATGTCGATCAGGGCACAGGCCGCCATCAAGGTCTTCACGAAGATGCCCCGTGCCCGGCAATCGCGGATCACGGAGAGGGTCGCTCCGGGAGACCCCGCCACGCCGATGGCGGCCAGCAGGAGCGTCTCGCTCCAACCCAGGCCACCCAGGTACCGGAGCGCCAGCACGATGCACATGGGCGTCACGGTGGCCTCCGTGACGACCAGGATCCCGAGTCGCTTCCCGGCATTGCGGAGGCGACGCAGGTTCAGGTGGGAGCCGACCGCGAAGGCGATGTAGCCGAGGACGAACTCGTACTGGGGACGCAGGGCGGCCAGGCGCTGGTACTCGAGGGCGGGAAGCGGGAGCAGGCGCAGGGCCGCTCCCGAGAGGATCCAGCCCGTGACTCGGGGCAGCGAGAAGCGCGCTGCGATCTCGCCTGCGGTGAGGCCGGAAGTGAGGATGAGGGCAGTCGCCAAAAGGGAGGATGCTTCCTGGGCCATGGGGGTGCCCGCAAGGTACCACGCACGGTCGGCCTCGGCTGCCGGCCAGGACGTGCTACCTTCGAGCCGCGTGCGCCCCCCTCCCCTGGCCGTGGTGCTCCTCTGCGGGATCGCCCTCGCGGTCGCCCGGCATCCCCTGCCCCTCGACGACCACTTCTGGCACCTCTCGGTCGGCCGCTGGATCGTCGAGCGGGGCGAGATCCCCTGGCTCGACACCTTCACGTTCTCGGTCCCGGGCAAGCCCTGGGTCCCCCACTCGATCGGCTGGGCGCTCCTGCTCCAGGGGATCGAGGCGCTCGGGGGGCTGGCCGCCCTGCGCTCCCTGGTCGGGCTCCTGGTGGCGGTCTCGGGGCTCACCCTGCTCGAGTTGCTGCTGGAGAAGGGGGGAGCGCGCTACCGGCTCGCCACCTGGCTCCTGGCACCGGTGCTGGTGGCCTACCTCGAACTCGCCATGCCCAGGCCCTACTGGATCCCCCAGATCCTCCTGCCCGTCCTCTGGCTCTGGATCGACCGCACCCTCCGAGCCGGGGACCGGGATCCGCTCCCCGGGTTGGGACGGTATTTCGCGGTGGCGTGGCTCTGGGCCTTCGGGCACGCCTCGATGGTCCTGGCGATCGCGGCCCCGGTCCTGGCCGCCAGCCTCGATGGGGACAGGCGGCGGCGCCGGCACCTGTTGGCGGCCGCCGGGCTGGCGGGCGTGGCGTCGCTGCTCCAGCCCAACGGACCCTGGGTCTGGCTCGAGATCTGGAACCACATCTGGCACCAGCCCTCGGTCTCGGGCTTCGTCCAGGAATGGGAAGCGCCTACCTTGGCCGGCCTGACCCTGGTGGTGAACCTGATCCTGGTCCTGCTGGTGGCGATCACCGCCGCGGGACGGAGGCAGGGACCGCGCTGGGAGCTGGCCTGGGGCCTCCTGTGGCTGGCCGGCTATCTGGTGAACCTGCGCCACCTGGGCCTGGCGGTGATGGCCTGGGCGGTCCTCGCCATGGAGGCCGCGGCACCGATGGTGGCCGACCGGGGTTGGTTCGCCGAGGACGCGCCCCCGGCCTTCCCCCGGCGCGACCGACGCTGGATCGCGGCCTTCGCAGCGCTCCTCCTCGGAGCCCATGCCGCGGGCTTCCCGGGCCTCGGACGGAAGGACGTGGACCAGGGGGAACTGCCGACCCGGGAACTCGATCCGTTCTTCGCTGCCACGCCGCTGCGTCGCATCCTCTACCGCTTCGAATGGGGCGGCTACGTGAGCTGGCGGACCCGCCATCGGGTACCGTGCTTCATGGATGGGCGGCTGTTCCTCTTCGGTACCGGGATGATCCGGGACTACCTGGCCATCCTGCAGGGAGACCCCGGCTGGGAGGCGATCTTCGATCGCTATGCCTTCGACGGAGTGCTCTTGATCGAGAACGCGGCCTGCCTGGACCGGATCCTGGCGCGCCCGGGGTGGAGCGAGGCGCCGCGACCGCATCCGGCGCTGCGGCTCCTGGTGAGGCGGGAACCCTAGGTGGGGAACGAACGACTGTTCCTGGTGCCGTTGGGATTCGTGATCGGGGCGCTCGGCACCCTGATCGGAGCCGGCGGGGGCTTCGTGCTGGTCCCGGTGCTGCTCTTCCTGTGGCCCCAGGAGTCGCCCGGGACCATCACCTCGATCTCGCTGGCGGTGGTGGCCGCCAACGGACTCGCCGGCTCCGTGGCCTATGCCCGGAAGGGGCGGATCCACTACCGCTCGGCGGGCTGGTTCACGGTGGCGGCGATCCCGGGAGCCCTGCTCGGGGCCTGGGCCACCGCCCACCTGCCTCGCCGGCTCTTCGAGGTGGCATTCGGAGTCGTGATGCTCGCCGGTTCGCTCTGGCTGCTGGCGAAACCGGGTCCTGCCGAGAGGGAGCCGGAGGACGCCTCGCCGGTCCCGCCCGGGCACTGGGACTGCGAGGTCGTCGAGCGGGACGGCACCCGCCACCGCTTCCACTTCGATCCGGTTTGGGGGATGGCCGTCTCGGCCCTGGTCGGTCTGGTGGCCGTGCTCCTGGGGATCGGGGGCGGGATCGTGCACGTGCCGATCCTGAGTTACCGGCTCCGCTTCCCGGTGCATGTGGCCACCGCCACCAGCCACCTCGTGCTGGGCGCCACCGCGGCCATCGGGACCTTGGCCCACATCGCCCTCGGGGCTTTCGACCATGGTCTCCATCGGGCCGGCCTCCTGGCGCTGGGCGCGGTCTTCGGGGCCCAGGTAGGGGCGTGGCTCTCGGACCGGGTCCGGGGGGGCGCGATCCTGAAGGCCCTGGCGGTCGCACTGGGTCTGGTCGGGGTCCGCCTGCTGCTCCGCTGAGGTCCTGGACCTCTCGGCGACCGCTCGGGCCGCAGGCGGGAGGTCCGCCGGCGTCCCGGGCGGGTGCCCTCGGGGCTACGGCAGCGACAACGTATGCACGTCCCGGATGACCTCTCCCTGGAGCGACTTCGCCCACTCGAGGGCGACTTCCCGCTCCGGGCCGGGGCGCTGCCCCAGGGGGCTCGCCATCAGGGAGCGGAGCACCGGCTCGAAGGGGAAGCGGTACTCGACGAAGAGCGAGAGGGTGGCGGGCAGGCGGGTCGCGCTTTCGAGCAGCCTCACCCGGAAACGCCGGGCGTGGGAGCGGCCTTCCCCGAGGCTGCCCACAAACCGCGGCGAGGGATCGGCGAGCTCCACGCCTTCGGAGGCGATCACCCGCACCCGGAGCGTCTCGAGGTCGTAGCCTGCCTCGAAGGCCGCCTCGACCTCGATGGTCCCGTCCTCGGCGGGAGGCGAGATCTGCACCAGGTAGGCGAGCACCGGGCTCTTCAAGCCGGCTCCCTCGACCACCGGCCCGGCGTGGAGCGAGCCCGAGGCGAGGAGCAGCAGGGCCAGCGTCGGGGCGAGGGAGCGGAGCATGGCGGGTCCTTCCGGCCGGGACTCCCGGGCGCGGGAGTCGAGCAGGGACACGCCAAGCTCGTGCCAATCTCGCAGGGGCGGGCTCCCGAGGGGAGAGGGACCCCGGAGGAAGGCCTGGGAGCCGCACCCGGAGCCGGGGAGTGGAGCGGACTGCGCCGCCGGCCTGTCGCCTTCCGCTCCACTGCGCGTCGCCCGGGTGCGGACCCCCGAGACATCCGCTACATGGGCCTGGACATCTCGATCTCGAGATCGATGCGGACCTCGTCGCCGACCATGGACACGCCCTCCGCCAGCTTGTTGAAGGAGAGCCCGAACTCCTTGCGGTTGATCTTGGCACTCGCCGAGTAGCCGGCCCGGAGCTGGGGACCGCCGCCCAGGTCGAACTTCCTGGCACCCAGGAACTCGCCGGTGAACTGGATCGGCCTGGTCTTGTCCCGGATGGTGAGGGCCACGATCGCGGTGAACTTGTCCCCGGTCCACTGGATGCTGCGGGTCACCAGCTTGAGCTCCGGGAACTTGGCGGCCGAGAAGAAATCGTCCTGCTTCAGGTGGTTGTCGCGACCGGAGATCCCGGTGTCGATCGAGTCCGTCTCGGCGATGGCCTCGACCTGGGTGATGCGCCCGTCGGTGCCGGCCATGATGGTGGCCTTGAACTTCTTGAACTCGCCTTTCACGTTCGAGATGCCCAGGTGGCGCACCGAGAACCCGATGTGGGAGTGCTTGTCGTCGAGGGTCCAGGCCACCGGGGCCTTGGCCGCGGCGGGTGCGGGCTTGCTCCCCGGCTCGGCCCGGAGACCGAAGGCGACGACCAACGAGAGGGCAGGAACGAGGATGCGGGCCTTGGACATGGGGGCTTCCTTCCGACCGGGCCGTGGACCGCGGGTCGCGATCCTCCGGGAGGTAGGTGGCTTCGGCCTCCTCGAGGTGACGATGCTCACGATTCCCGGATCGGACCCCAGCGGACCAGAGCGGTCCGAGGGACGTCAAGGACGACGCGGCGGGAAGGCCGTCAGCGCTTCCGGGTGAGGGTGCGGGGGGTGCCGGAGAGCCGGGTTCCCCCGGAGTCGATGTCGATCCGGTAGCGGATCTCCTCCCCGGGCTCGAGGTCGGTGAGCTCGAACACGTGGCGGGTGCCTCCGGTGAGACGTGCTTCCGCCATCCGCTCGGACCGGCCGGGCGGGCCGTAGCGCAGGGTGCAGGTGCTGTCGCCCGGAGTCTGGAACTGGACCGTGGCGCGGGTCCCGTGGTCCTCTTCGCGGACCGAGAGCCCCAGGCCCCCCCCTCGATCGGGGATCAGGAAGCGGTCCTCGGGGAGCCGCACCCGGGTGCCGTCCTGGGCTTCGAGCTGGAGGCGGAACGCGATCTCCTGGCCGGGGACGAGCTCGTCGAGGACCGCGCCGTGGAAGGTGGACGGCTCCTCGCTCAGGGCCAGCTGGGGGCCATCGGGGGGGGAGAGGTGGATCCAGGACCGGCAGGTCCGCTCGGTTTCGAAATAGACCCTGACCCCCGAAGCCGTGACCTGGAACTCGAGACGCTGGGGAACCAGGCCGGGTGGGGGACGGGAGTCGCCGCCCCGGGTGGCGACGAAGAGGGCGCCGGCCGCGACCAGCGAACCGACCACCGCAGCCATCGCCAAGGTCGTCGAACGGGAGCCGCTCGACGATTCCCGGGGCCTGGGGATGCCCGGAGAGGTCGAAGGCACGGGAGGTGCCGGGCCGCGATCGCCGCGGTCCCCGGCAGCTTCCCGGAATAGCTCCGGGGTGGTGACCAGGGTCCCGCCGCCGCTCGGAGGGGTACGCACCTCGGCCATGGAGCCTGGCATGGACTGCCCGGGGAGCAGGTCCCCGGTCTTTGGGTCCAGGCGATCCAGTTCTGCCCGGAAGGCCGCCATGTCGGGATACCTCTCCTCGGAGCGGTAGCGGAGGCACTTCAGGAGGATCCGATCGATCCCGGGAGGCAGGTTCGGTCGGGCGCGGCTCGGCGGGGGAACCGCCTCGCGCATGCGTCGCAGGGCAGTGGCGAAGGGGTTCTCGTCCTCCAGCGGGAGACTCCCGGTGAGCGCCCGGTAGAGGACCAGGCCCGACTGGTAGACGTCGGCGGTCCGATCCGTGGCGCGGCCCTGGGCCTGCTCGGGCGCCATGTACCTGGGGGTGCCCATGATCATTCCCTCGGCGGTCATCTCCGAGCGCTCGAAGTCCTTGGCCAGGCCGAAGTCCATGAGGGTGGGCCGGAGTTCCTCGTCGACCAGCAGGTTCTCGGGCTTCAGGTCGCGGTGGACGATCGCCTGGGAGTGCAGGTAGGCCAGGGCGTCGCCCAGCCCGCGGGCGAGTACCAGGAACTCACGGATGGTCAGGCTGCCGCCATCGGCATGCCGTTCCCGGAGGACCTCCTCCAGGTTCCGCTCGGAGCGGTACTCCATGGCGTACCAGAGATCGTCACCCACCGAACCGTGATCGACCAGGCGCAGGATCCTGGGGTGGGTGAGCTTGGCCATCGCCTGGATCTCCCGCAGGAAGCGGGCGCTCATCTGGTGGGTGCGATGGGACTTCTTCAGGACCTTGAGGGCGACCGGAGGCTCCTCGCCGCGACGCGCCAGGTAGACATGGGCGGTGCCGCCCTCGCCCAGGGGACGCTCGATCCGATACCCGGCGAACTCTTCCACCAGCGGCTCTGCCTCCGCCCCCGAGGGTAACGCTGTCAGCGAGCGGCTCGAAGGTCTACGGTTCGTGCCCTGTCGGCTCCGGGATTGCGCGCTCGCGCTCGCGGTCGGGTTCGGGTCACATCCTGAGGAAGCGGATCGCCTGTCCCAGCACCAGGGCCAGGAACGCGAACACCACCAGCTTGAGCAGGGCCCCGGCGTCCTCGGGAGCCTTGGCGGCGACCGGGATCTCGTAGGACGAAGGGGGCACCACGGGCTTGGGCAGCGAGTAGTAGCTCGCCTCCTCCACCGCGATCAGGGCCTCGGCTTCGGAAGGAGCCCGGGCC
The DNA here is from genome assembly GCA_964403795.1 of uncultured bacterium. Classification (GTDB taxonomy): domain Bacteria; phylum Muiribacteriota; class UBA6191; order CAZXTJ01; family CAYOHP01; genus CAYOHP01. Next base: position 68,463 of record CAYOHP010000012.1, read on the forward strand.
TCGAGGGCCTGGGCCGTTTCCTCCAGGGAGGGAAGGCGGGTACCGGCGACCTCCTGGGGGATGATCTGGGCCGGGAGCTCGGCCTCGCCGCCCGAGGCCGCCCGCTCGTGGAGGATGCGTCCCGAGGCGACCAGTGCCACGGAAGGCTGGGCCACGATCGCGGCACGGGGCGTGGTGGTCGAGGACCGGGGTTCGGGGGGAAGGCTCTTGCGGGCCTCCCCGAGGACCGAGGCGAGGCCGCGCAAGGTCTCGGGCTCGGCCGCGAAGACCGTGACCTCGGCGGCTCGGCGTGCCACCTCGAGAGCCTCGTCCACGGTGGCGGGATCGCTGGACGCCAGGCAGGTCGCCAGAGCGTCCATCCCGGTGCCCTCCAGGTACCAGCGCCGGAGCAGGTTCCAGGGTTGGAGTGGTCCACTGGCGTGCTTGTCGAGCGAGGCCGCGGCCGGCGAGTCGGGGAAGGCCGAGACCAGGGTCCAGGCGGCCGATCGCCGTACCCTGGCGCCCGGGCTCTCGAGCAAGGGGACGAGGTCGTCCGCGGAGTCCCTCGCCACCGGGCCGGCGAGACCGATGGCCTGGATCATGGCGGCTTCGACCTCGGGGTCCTGTTCCATCGCCAGCGCCTTGTGGAGGGCCGCCACCGCGCCCTTGCGGCTGGCAGGGACGCATCCGGCCAGGAACCACGCGGTCGTGGCGCGGACCGCGGGATCCTGGTACTCGAGCAGGCCTGCCAGCTCCTTGGCGGCATCCAGGTTCTCGGCCGCCCGTCGTCCGAGCGAGCGCACCGCCTGGAGCCGGAGCGGGCCCGAGGGGGCCCTCCGGGTGAGGGTGGCCAGCAGGGAGGCCGAGGACGGGTGCTCCATGTAGGCCAGGCAGTGGATGCCCTGGGTGAGATGGGCGGCGGAAGGGTCCTTCAGCATCTCGCCGACCTTCTGCAGGGCCCTGCGGGAGTCCAGGACCACGCATGCCAGGGCCGCGTTCATGGCCACCCGCGAATGCTTGGAGTCCAGGAGGTCGAGCACCTGATCCCGATAGGTCGACTGGGACACGGGCAGGCGGATCAAGGCCTCGATGGCGGCGGCCTGGACCAGGGGATGCTTGTGGCGAAGGGCCATCATGGCGGCGTCCCCGCCGTCCACCGCGTCGGCTGCCGCCAACGACTGGAGGCATGCGACCTTCACCAGGGGGTGTTCCACCCGGAAGAAGGCCTGCAGCAGCTGGGCGTTGGCTTCCTTGGAACCGATCCGTCCCAGGCTCTCGATCAGGTGGAGGATGGCCCACTGGTTGTCGCTGGCGAGGATCTTGTCGATCAGGCGACCGTAGGGATAGCTCCCGAAACCCTCGAGGGCGGCGGCTACCGAGATCTGGAGCTCGGGCTCCTCGGCCTTGCGGGCGAGCAGACCGAAGACGTCGGCGTCGCCCAGACCCCGGAACGAATAGACCAGGCCGGCGAAGAGCGGGGTGCCCTCCCAGGTGCGGGCCAGATCCAGGGCGTGGCGGGCCGCCTCCGGTCCCCCGAAGACCGAGAGCGCGGCGATGCACGCCGGGAGCAGCAGGCTGGTCTCCTCTGCGGTACTGCGCAGTATCTCGAGGCTGCGGGGGATCCGGATCCGGGCGAGGATCCGCAGGCAGGCCGCGGCGTCGGGGGCGCCCCTCTCGATCCGCGCCCCCAGGGCGGCCACCAGGGGAGCGAGCCGGGGGGCCGCGGCCTTCTCGAGGTCCTGGTCCTGGTTCCGCTTCCCCGTCAGTTCCCCGGCCGCGAAGAAGCGGGACCAGTCCCCGGCTTCCCCCGAAGCACCGCCCCCGGCCCGGATCAGCCGGTCGCGCTCGACCCGGGCGAAGCATGTGTCCTCGACCGGCCGGGCGTAGTCGGCCACCTCGGCGTCGAGTTCCCGGTGGAGGAGGTCCAGGACCGGCTGCGAATCCACGGTCGCGGCCTGCCGTTCCAGGGACCGGAGCAGGTAGCGCTTCCCCGCCGCGCCCTGGTTGGCGTACACGCCCAGGATCTCGTCGACCCGCCGCACTTCGAGTGCCCCTCCGGGTGCGGCCATGGTCCGGGAATCGTCGGCCGCACCCGGAGATTGAGACATACTGGCGGCTCGGGAACAAGCCGGGGCCGGGGATACACTCCCCATCCCGATGCAGGAAACCGGCTCTCGTCGCGATGCCCTGTTGCTGACGGTCGCCGTCCTCGGGATCGGGACCGCCATGGCCGGGATCGCCTGGCTGGACATCCCGCGCGATCCGGTCGGGCCGTACCTCGGACTCCATCTCCTGGCCTCGCTGTGCTGGCTGGTGGCGTTGGGTGTCGTGCGGCAGCGACCTCCCGACTCCCGGGTCGGACTGTCCGCCCTCTTCCTGGGGGCCGTCGGGTTGCGGGTCGTCGCCTGGTGGACGCCCTACGTCCTCGAGACCGATATCCACCGCTACCTGTGGGACGGGTACGTGCTCTCCCATGGGTTCAATCCCTATGCCTTCTCCCCGGCCCGGGTGCGAGATGCCATGACGCCATCGGACGAGGGCCCGGGAGCTGCGTCTGCCCTGGTCGAGCGCGACCAGCGATTGCTGAGGGAACTCTGGAGGCTCTCGCGCCAGCCGGAGATCGCCGGCTACTTCCGGCGCATCAACCATCCCGGGATCCCGACCTGCTACCCGCCCCTGGCCGAGGTGGCCTTCGCGATCTCGGCCCGCGTCGCCCCGGGGGACCCTCGACTCTGGAAGGCGATCGTGGCGACCGCCGACCTGGTGATCTGCGCCCTGATCGTGGTCCTGCTCGGGGAACTGGGGCGCCCCCGGTCCTGGTTCCTCGCCTACGCCTGGTGCCCGCTGGTGTTGAAGGAGTACGCCAACACCGGGCACTTCGACCCCTTGGCAACGGTAGGGGTGCTCTCCGGCCTGGTCTGTCTGCTCCGGGGTCGGCACCTGGCGGCGGGCCTGTTCCTCGGGATCGGGGCGGCGGTGAAGCTCTACCCGCTGGTCCTGCTCCCCGTCCTCGGGCGCCGACTGGGCTGGGGAGGCGTGGCGGTGTTCCTGGCCGTCCCGGTCCTGGCGATGTCGCCCTTCCTCGGGCCGGGCGCTTCGACCCTCGCCGGTCTGCTCACGTTCGCGGCCCGGTGGGAGTTCAACTCCTCGCTGTTCGCGGTGCTCTGGACCCTCACGGGATGGATTCGCGAACCACTGCTCCGGTTCGAGATCGGCGGCACCGCGATCGCCCTCGACGGGTTCGTGCTGGCCAAACTGGCTGCCGGGGCCCTGCTGATCGCCTGGCTGGGATGGCTGGCCCGGGAGCCGGACCGGGGGCCGCTCGACCTCACCGCCAGGGTCGCCGGCGCCATCGGGGGACTGCTGCTCCTCTCCCCGATCGCGGATCCCTGGTACCTGGCCTGGGTGCTGCCCTTCGGATGCGTCTTCCCCCTGCCGTCGCTCGCCTATCTGGCCGTCTCGGGCGCCTGCTACTACCTCTACTTCCTGCGCTGGGAGTACCTGTGGTGGCACCGCTGGCTCGAGTACGGACCGTTCTTCCTCCTGCTCTGTCGGGACCTGGCGCAGGCAGGTCGGGGGCGGCGGGCAGGTGAGGGGGACAGGACCGACCTACCGTTTGGTGTGTGAGCTTCGTCATGCTTCTCTGGAGAGAGCGCAGAGCGGGGACGAACGCTTCGGGCACGAACCCGGGGCGGTGGGTAGACGGAGGTCTCGGTGGCTCGAACGGGTAGGCGCGGATCGATTCCCATGGCCCTCCTGGTGGTGATCCTCCTCGGGGTCGTCGCCGGGGCATCCCTCTTCTCGAGTATGGGCAATGCCCGGCTCGACCGACGCAGCGGCCTGAACGACATGGCCAAGATGCTGGCCCAGGCTGCGGTCGAGGAAGTCCTCGTGAAGGTGACCAACAACGCCTCGGACTTCACCGACGAGAAGCGGTTCCTCTACACCCCCTTCGCCACCAAGTTCATGGCCCTGGAGCAGGGCTTCGACCTGCCCCAGGTCGAGGTGCTCGGCCGGCTGGTCGAGAAGCCCTCGAACCCGGTGCTCGCCAAGGAGTTCCTGGAGCTGATGACCCAGGGGCCCGGGTTCGCCAGCGCCGAGGTCCGCGAGAAGGTGGGCGAGACCTGGGAGATCACCGGCTGGGATCCGGACAAGGACTGGCGGGAGCAGCTCCCCGAGTGGGCCCAGCAGGGCAAGCTCGACGACCTCTTCCACGAGATGATCATCGAGATGGAGCCCCACGGCAAGGAGTACCACGAGACCCACTGGAAGGAGTACCAGGAGCGGGGTCTGGGCGGGAACTTCGACGACGGCGGAGACATCCGGCGAGCCTTCTGGGACTTGAAGCCGCTCACCAAGAAGGAGTGGTACAAGAGCAAGGCCGACATCCAGAACGTCTCCCACTTCAACGGTGAAACGCCCGACACCGCCACCGGCGAGATGAAGGACTTCATGGACAAGTGGGACATCGCCATGGACTACGTCGCCGACCAGGCGGGGCGCCGGATCGCCGGCTGCGCCGGGAACCCCAACTACGGGGTCGGTGCCCTGATCGCGGCCCTCACCGTGGGTTCGGCCGTCGATGCCGACAGCGAGGCCGAGGAGACCTTCCGGGAGACGGCCCAGGACGGCGGCCTGCTCGAGTACCAGGCGTACCTCCTGACGGTCCAGGGCGAGGCCGGCACCAAGGCCGGCACGGTCTCGGTGAAGAAGGCCGTCACCGCCCAGCGGCTGGTCTCGCGGATGAACTTCAAGGCCGCCATGGACAAGCTGCGGGACAACCTGGTCCCGTACCTGATGCTCCACTACAACCTGACCCCCAAGGACCTGGCGGTCCTGGGCTGGATCAACCCCCTCGTGTACACCGCCTCCGGGACCAAGGACCCGGCGGATGCCAACGACAAGCTGGCTCCGATCGTGGTGTTGAAGGAGATCCTGACCAAGCTAGGGGAGCGCTACCCGGACAACCCCAACCCCCGCATCGTCCCCTTCCAGGCCGCCACCTGCCTGGTGAAGACCAAGGAGTCGTGAGATGAAGACCCGCAACGCACGTGGCTTCACCCTGATCGAGGTGGTGGTGGCCGTGGCCATCGGTTCGATGGTCATCGGCGGCGGGATGCTGATGTACGTCCAGGGGACGAAGTACTTCTACAAGACCACCGAGCACTCCTCGTTCCGCAGCGAGGCGCTGATCGTGCTGGAGAAGGTCGCCGAGGACCTGGAGCAGCTCCAGGTCTCGGCCGAGAAGAACCCGAACACCGGCCAGTACTATCTGATCCAGCCCTACGAGTTGACCTCGCCCTACACCATCGACGAGCTCGACCCCAACACCAACAAGGTCGAGAAGCTGGCGGCGGGCAAGGGGATGCGGTTCTACCGCTTCCACCACATCGCCCAGGACCCCGCGCCCTGGCAGGGCCAGCCGGGGACCGAGGCGTTGCCCAAGACCGTGCCGCGCATGGTCGGTCACAAGGTCGAGTACACCCAGACCCTGGCGGTGCCCGGAGACCCCTCCAAGGGCGTCAACCTGATCCGCAACGGCGAGGTCGTGAACTCGCAGCCGCTCTTCGAGGTGATCTTCCACAAGGAGCCCATGAAGGTGGCGCACAACCAGGTGCAGGGCTCGCCCCACGCCATCCTCACCGTCACCGTGGTGCCGCTGGGAGGGACCTTCGGCAACATGGACTACGGCACCATGATGCGGCTCCGCAAGGAAGGCAGCATCGTCTCCCGGACCTTTCACCTGGTCGGGTACGAGAGCTTCTACACCTCGGTGCTCTTCGCCGGGCTCCAGAAGCAGAAGGGCAACGGGAACACCTACACCGGACTCGACGATCTGACCGCGGCGGTGATCCAGGACGCCAAGACCAACGCCCCGGGAGGGCTGCTCGCCAACATCGAGGCCCAGGTCGGTGCCGGCTCGTCCCCGCCCACCCACTACATCCCCACCGAGGTGTTCGCGATCGAGGCCAACACCAAGTTCGAGGACAAGACCGCTGCCAAGGACCAGGGATGGCTCAGCGTGAAGCCGACTCCCGGGCGACCCGCCGGCGCGGGGGAGTTCAGCTTCGAGGACAACGGCGCAGGACCGGGCAGCGGTTCGGGCGGCTCCGGCTCGGCGTCGTCCGCCAGCGGCTCCGGCTCCGGCTCCGGCTGAGATCGGAAGGCACCCTTGAAGCCTAGGAGCCCCAGCTCGCGGGTGGAGACACACCCCCCGGTTCCGGCCCGGCGTGCCGGTGTGACCCTGGTCGAGGTGCTGATCGCGACGATCATCATGGCGATCGCCGGGGTGGCAGCCATGAACATCTTCACGGCCAGCTCCTTCGGGATCCGCCAGACGGATGAGCGCCGGGAGCTCCGGTACTACATCCGGGAGATCTTCGCCCATGTGAACCGGCAGCCGTTGCACGAGCTCTGGGACCACTACGGACCCCAGGGCTTCGAGCTGGCACCGCGTCCCTTGGTCGGGGCGCTGGCCCTGGTGGATGCCTCCGGCAAACTGGTCGACCCGGCCAAGCCCCAGTTCAACCCGCTCGGTTTCACCCAGGGGTTCCTCGACGATCTGCGCCGGGACGGGCTCTCCGCCAAGATCTGGTTCGAGTTCTACTACCGGGACCAGGAGCTCCGGTACAAGGGCAAGGAGCCGGATCCCCAGATCGGGCTCCGCCACATGCAGGCCGGTGTGGCGGCGGTCTCGCTCTACGACGTGAACGACCCGGAGGAGCGCTCGCTCCTGCTCTGGCGCCAGCCCGTCATGTGTGCCGCGATCGTGGGACGGCCCGGGCTCCAGCTCTCGTCCTGCCCGGCGATGCAGAAGGACGTGAAGTGCCGCTACGGCCCCGTCCTGGCCCGCCGGGAGGGCCGGACCTGGACCCCTGAGGACCAGTCCGACTGCAATTAGTCACGGGGGGGCTCCCCCCGGGCCCCCCGCGAGGCGGGGAAGCCCTGGAGTCCGAGCGC
>CAYOHP010000012.1:75501-101463 GCA_964403795.1 uncultured bacterium
GGGGGGGCTCCCCCCGGGCCCCCCGCGAGGCGGGGAAGCCCTGGAGTCCGAGCGCACCGGTCGATCAAGGCCGATCCCGGTTTCCCTGCGATCCCGACCTGGGTACCCCGCCTCGCCGAGTCACGGGGGGGCTCCGGGGGATCCTTCCCCCGTGATCTAACAATGCTGCCAGTCGGGCTTGTTCTCGAAGACCCACCGGTAGTAGTCGGCTCGGGTCAGCTTCGAACCGGCGGCGTCGTCCAGCAGGATCGTGGCGCGGGGATGGAACTGGAGGGCCGAGGCCGGGACCATCGCGGTGATCGGGCCCTCGACGGTGGCGGCGATGGCGTCGGCCTTGCCCTCGCCGAAGGCCAGCAGCAGGCAGCGCCGCGAGTCGAGGATGGTCCCGATTCCCATGGTGATCACGTGGCGAGGGACCTCTTCGCCCTCCGAGAAGAACCGGGCGTTGTCGCGGAGGGTCTCCTCGGTGAGGGTCTTGATCCGGGTCCTCGAGGCCAAGGACGAGGTCGGCTCGTTGAATCCGATGTGGCCGTCCCGGCCGATGCCCAGGATCTGGAGGTCGATCCCCCCGGCGGCCAGGATCCGACGCTCGTACTCCTCGCAGTGCCGGGGGATGTTGCGGGCCATCCCTTCCGGCACATGGCTGTTCTCCACCGGGATCCCGACCGGGTCGAGCAGGTTCTCCCGGATGAACCTCCGATAGGATGCAGGGTGCTCCGGGGCCAGGCCCACGTACTCGTCGAGGTTGAAGGTGGTGACCTTCGAGAAGTCGAGGCCCTCGTCCCGGTGCAGCCGGATCAGCTCCTTGTAGAGGGCCAGAGGGGTGCTCCCGGTCGCCAGGCCCAGGACCGCGTCGGGCTTCTCGCGGACCAGTCGGGCCACCGTCCGGGCGGCCAGGGCCGAAGCTTCGGCTGCAGAAGGTCGGAGGATGACTTCCACGAGGGGGGACCTAGTCGGCTCCGGACGACGAGGCAGACGTCCGGTCCTCCACCAGCCGGATCCGGCCCGAATTCCGGTCGACGTCGACCCGGGTCCGTTCCAGGTCGAGGATCCCCCGGCGATGGGCCCGGGCCAGCAGGTAGCGGAGCAGGTCGGCCGTCACCGGCGAACCCGCCAGGCTGGCGCCCGGTTCGCCGACCAGCAGGGCGCTGTCCGCGGGCAGGTGCGCTTCGGTGACCCGGAACACCAGGGTCCCGGCTTCGAACCGGACTCCCTGATGGGTGAGCACTCCCGAGAACGGGTAGCCCGCCTCCTCGTAGCATCGGGAGATGGCCTGGGCGTCCTCGTGGGCCCGGCGCAGATCGAAGCCGCGGCCCTCGGCGCTGGCGATCACGGCCCGGAGATCGTTCTCGGTGAACCGCGAACTGCCTTCGAAGCGGATCCTCTCGATGGTCCCCCGCGGTTCGAGTCGATACCGCACCAACAAGGAGCCGTCGGGACGATCCTGGATCCGGACCTCGACCGCTTCGACCCAGCCGAGCTCTCCGAGTCGCTCGAGATGGCGGTCGATCACGCTCCGGTCGAGAGGCATGCCTTCGTCGGCACGCACCAGGGCATGGGCTTCGAAGAGGTCCCGACCCGGCGGGACCTCGAGGTGGAACGCCGAGACCACAGGGGGAAGGCTTGCGTGGGCCGGGTGGGAGAGCAACGCTCCCAGCAGTGGAGCCAATCGGAGCGCCGCCGATCGCACTGCCCCTCCCATGCAGAGACCTGTTCTACCCATTACTACCCAAGGAAACCCCCGGGTCGAGGGTCTCGTCAACCCCTGAGGCTCTGAGCTCGCGGTAGATTGACCCGACTTCCATGGGAATCCGCCTGCTCACGCTCGCGATCGCCTGCGGACTGACCCTCCTGGCACCCGCCGGCCTCCCCGCCACCCCCGAAGACCGGCCGGAGACTCCCCCGACCGACCCTCTCGAGCCTTCCCGGCAGGAGGCCAGGAGCCTGCTCCAGGCCGGCGACCTGGCAGCCAGCCGGGCCCGCTGGCTGGCGATCCTGGAAGCCGTCCCCGGGGACCCCGAGGCGCTCCATGACCTGGCCGGGATCGCCGCCGGTTCCGGGGACCTCGAGGTCGCGCTGGGACGGTACCGCCAGCTCGCCGAACTTCCCGACGAGAAGGTGGATGCCCTCTTCAACTCGGCCATCCTGTTGGCCCGGCTCGGCCGGGACGGAGAGGCCTTCGGGATCCTCGACCAGGTGCTCCGGGACGAGCCGGACTACCCCCGGGGATGGCTGCTCCTGGGCGAGATCGCCCTGCGCCTGGGCCGGATCCCGGACGCCGAGCGCAGCTTCCGGAACGCCTCCGAGCTGGTCCCGGAGGATCCGGCTCCCTTCGAGGGGCTTGCCGAGGTCCATGCCCGTCGCCAGGAGGGGAAGGCCGCCCTTCAGGCTCTGCGCCGTGCCGAGGAGCTCGATCCCGGGGATCCGGAGCGGGCCGAGCGGGAAGGGGACCTGCTGGCGGCCCAGGGCCGGGTCAAGGAGGCCCAGGTCGCCTACGGCCGGGCTCTTGCCGGTTTGAAGACCGAGGACACGGTGGCGGCCGCCCTGCACGCGGCCCGGCTCGCTTCCCGGATCGGGAACCGCGGCGAGGCGTCGGCCGCCGTCGAGCGGGCCCTGCGACGGAACCCGTTCCACGAGGAGGCGAAGCGGATGGCCCGGGAACTGGGTATGCGCTCGCCCGATCCGCCGGTCGGCCTCCCCGATCTCTTCCGCCCGGGTTCCAGGGACCCGTCCCCGGCTGTCCTCCCCGCCAGGGAAGCCCGGGCAGGGGTTGCCCCATGAACAGTGCTTCCCGGAGCGTCATCCCGGGCATCGGCCTCCTCCTGGCATCGGTGGTCGGGCCGGCGTCGGCGGGCATGCCCGCGGGCCTGCTTGAGGCGGTCCGAGGCACGCGGATGCAGATCGACTCCGTCCGGAGCCATTCCTTCGTCGACCTCGACGGCGACGGGATCAAGGAGATCCTGCTGGAGGCCGAAGGCACCCTGACCGGGCCGTTGCCCCACGGGACGGTCCTGGTCCCGGACCGTCTCGCCACCCCCGAGACGGGGCCGAGCCTGGTGGTCCCTGCCGTGGACCGTTGTCGATCGGTCCTGGCCGCCTTCCGCTTCGATCGGACCTCCTTTCGATGGGCCCCGTCCCTGGTGGCGGCGATCGATCCGGATCGCACCGAGGTCGGCTTCTTCGGCGCGGTGGCCTTCCCGGGCGGGATCCTGCTCCGGATCAGCCTCAAGGAGGGCTCCCGGATCCGGGACCACCTCTACCGGCTGCGTCTCGAGGGGGGCGAGGAGGTCTTCCGGTTCGAGCGCGGGCAATCGGTGGGTGAAGGTCTCTGGACCCGGGCGGGCAAGCTGCTGGCGATCCGGGGACTGGGACACCCTTTCCGGCCGGAGGCCTCGGGCCCCGGCTTCCTGGTCCGGACCCGCTACCGGTGGACCGGGAATCGCATGGAGGCCGAGGACTGGTCGGTCACGCCCTTCGGTTTCCGGGGCGACCTCGGCCTGCCGGCGATCCCGGTCTGGTCGCCCGAGGAGGTCACCCGACCGGAACTGGCGCGGCGGGCCTGGGACCTCCAGAGGGCCAGCGACCGGGGGACCGGACGCTTCCGGACCTCCCTCGAGGAGCTCTGCCGTTACCGCCTCGGGGAGGAGGACTGGGAGATCGTGCATCGCCAGGACGGCTTCGCGGTGGTGGTCGAGCAGGCCGCGGGTGGGCTTCGGACCTCCTACTACCTGCAGCCCTTCCTGGCTGCCAGGGGCGAGCGCGAAGCGGTCTGGATCGCCCTCGACGAGCTCGCGTCACCTTGACCTAGCCGGGTCCCGAGCCCGCCTCGGGGTCCTGAACCCGGCCATGGGAGTGGTACAGTCGCCCCTCCAGGGGGACCGAGCGGATCCGGCATGACCAAGAAACGCGTCCTGGTCGTCGACGACAGCCAGTTCCTGACCGCGATCCTGTCCTCGACCCTGCAAGGTGCCGGCTTCGAGGTCCGGGTCGCCGGCACCGTGAAGGAAGCCGTCCAGTCCCTGAGGACCGAGGGGATCCCGGACCTCCTCGTCCTCGACCTGAACCTTCCCGACCTTCCCGGCGACCAGGCCTGCAAGGCGATCCGCAAGGCACCGGCCTGCGCCGACCTGCCCATCGTGCTCATCTCGGGGGCCTCCGACGAGGTCCTCGCCAAGGCCGCCGGGCAGGTACAGGCCAGTGGCTGGCTGAAGAAGCCCTTCTCCCCCTCGAGCATCCTCAGGTGGATCCGCGAGCATGCCGAGCTCCTGGAGTCGGCCCCTTCCCGGAGCCGGTCCGCCCCCTCCGGGGAGACCTCGGATTCGCGATCGACCCCTACGGGCGAGGCACCGACCGCTCCCAAGGCCACGCCCGCGTCGTCGGCTCCGGCCGCGACCGTCAAGCCGGCGTCCGCTCCCCTCCCTCCCCACGAGGGCGAGGCGTCCCCCGGGGGCGTCCTGGTGATCGAGGACAGCAACTTCCTCCGGTCCGTGCTCCGGGACGTGCTCGGCGCCGCCGGCTACAAGGTCGCCCTGACCCGGAGCATCGGGGAAGGCACCGCACTCCTGAAGCGGTACCGGCCAGGCCTGGTGCTCCTGGACGTGAACCTCCCCGACATGCAGGGCGACGAGGCCTGCGCCATCCTGAAGCAGGTCCCCGACTGCCGCGGCATACCGATCGTGCTGATGACCAGCGGTACCGAAGAAGCGCTGGCCGCCAAGGCCAAGGCCGCCGGGGCCGACGGGTGGCTGCGCAAGCCCTTCACGCCCGAGAGCCTGCTCGCCTGGATCCGGTCCCAGAAGTTCCCGCTCTCGGTCGCCGACGATTCCGGGACGGCCGGCGGGACACCCGGTCTGGAAGGCCTGCTGGTCCGGCAGCTCACCAGCACCGACGCCGGGATCCGGGCCCAGGCCGCCTACGGGATCGGCGAGCAGGGGTTCAAGAACGCCCTGACGCCGCTGCGCGGTCTGCTCCAGGACCAGGATCCGGGAGTGGTCGCCGACGTGCTCTGGTCTCTCGGCCGGCTCGAGGACCTCTCCAGCCTGCCCTTGATCGAATCGCTGCTGCGGACCCCTACCGGCCCGGGCCAGGACCCCAACGTGCGACTCAGGGCGATCGAGGCGCTAGGGCGCATGAAGGACAAGCGGTCGATCCAGACCATCGCCCTGTGCCTGGCCGAGGACCGGCCCAAGGACGAGCGGATCGTCGCCATCCATGCCCTGGCCGATCTCGGGGACGAGACGGTTCGGGACTACCTGCAGCGGATTCTGTTCGAGGATGAGGGCGAGCTCCAGTCCCTGGCACGCTCCGCCCTCGAGCGGATCGCGACCCGGAGCGCGCCTCCCAAGCGCCCGGGGACCTGACCACGACGTCTTCCGAGAGGTGGAATCGGTGGCCGAGAAGGAGTTCCTGATCGAGTGCTTTCGCAGGATGCTCAGGATCCGGCGGTTCGAGGAGAAGGCTGCCCAGGTCTATCAGGAGGGCAAGTTCGGTGGCTTCTGCCACCTGTACATCGGACAGGAGGCCGTGGTGGTCGGCTGCGAAGCCGCCATGCGCCCTGAGGACTACCTGATCACCGGGTACCGTGACCACGGGCACGGCCTGGTCCGGGGTGTGACCAGCCGGGCGGCCATGGCCGAACTCTACGGGAAGGCGACGGGCTGCGCCCGGGGCAAGGGCGGCTCGATGCACTTCTTCCACGTCGAGCAGAACTACATGGGGGGGTGGGGGATCGTGGGCGGCCAGATCCCGCTGGCCGCCGGCCTGGCCTTCGCCTCCCGCTACCGCAAGTCGGGTCGCCTCACCGTGGGGTTCCTGGGTGACGGGGCGGTTCCCCAGGGAGTGGTCTACGAGACCTTCAACCTGGCCGCGCTCTGGAAGCTCCCCCTGGTGGTCGTGGTGGAGAACAACCAGTACGCCATGGGCACGCCGCTCGAGCGCTCCAACGCCGGCGCCGACGAGCTCTACCGGCGCGCCGAGCCCTTCGGCATCGACTGCTCCTGGGTGGACGGAATGGACGTGGCCACCGTCCACCGGCACTTCCAGCAGGTCTTCGCCAAGGTCCGGGAGACCTCCTGGCCGGCCTTCGTCGAGGTCCGGACCTATCGGTACCGGGGGCATTCGATGTCCGACCCCATCCACGGCGTCTACCGCAGCAAGGAGGAGGTCGAGAAGATGAAGGAGCTCGATCCCGTCGCCAGGATCCGCTTCCGCCTCGAGGGCGAGTTCAAGGTCCCGCCCGAGACCCTCCAGGCCATCGACGAGGAGCTGCGGCTCGAGGTGGACGACGCGGTCCGCTTCGCCGAGGACTCGCCGGTTCCCGATCCGTCCGAACTGATGACCGACGTGTACGTCTGAGGAGAGCTCCCATGCCGGTACTCACGCTGAGGGATGCGCTGCGCGAGGCGATGGTCGAGGAGATGGACCGCGACCCCGATGTCTTCCTGATGGGCGAGGAGGTCGGCTACTACAACGGGGCCTACAAGGTCTCGAAGGGCATGCTCGAACGTTTCGGGCCGGAGCGGGTACTCGACACCCCGATCTCGGAGGCCGGCTTCGTGGGCCTGGGGATCGGGGCCGCCATGGCGGGCCTGAAGCCGATCGTCGAGGTCATGACCTTCAACTTCGCGATCCTGGCCCTGGACCAGATGGTCAACCACGCCGCCAAGGTCCGGTACATGTCGGGCGGCCAGCTCTCGGTGCCGATGGTCCTCCGGGGTCCCATGGGCTCGGCCAAGATGCTCTCGGCCCAGCACAGCCAGCCCTGCGAGAGCCAGTACACCAACTGCCCGGGCCTGAAGGTCGTCTCCTGCGCCGCGCCCGCCGACGCCAAGGGCCTCTTGAAGAGCGCCATCCGCGACCCCAACCCGGTGGTCTTCATGGAGAGCGAGCTGCTCTACGGGATCAAGGAGGAGGTCCCCGAGGGGGAGTACCTGATCCCGCTCGGGAAGGCGAGGATCCTCCGGGAAGGCAGCGACGTCACCCTGGTGGCCTGGAACAAGATGCGCTTCAAGGCGCTGGAAGCCGCCGAGGCCCTCGAGAGCGAAGGCGTCTCGGTCGAGGTGATCGATCCCCTGACCCTCCGGCCCCTCGACATCGCCACCATCGTCGAGAGCGTGCGGAAGACCAACCGGATCGTGATCGTCGACGAGAACACGCCCTTCGCCTCGACCGCCTCCGAGATCTCGCACCAGGTCACCGAGCTGGCCTTCGACCACCTCGACCACCCTCCGGTCAAGGTCCACTCGGCCGACGTGCCCATGCCCTACGCCAGGAACCTCGAGCTGCTCTCGATCCCCGATGCCCCGCGCATCGTGGCCGCCTGCCGCACCGCGCTGAACTACGCCTGACCCCGTCCCGGAACCGCAAAGGAGCCGTCTTGGCCAGCAAGATCACCATGCCGAAGCTCTCCGACACGATGGAGAAGGGCGTCATCCTCCGGTGGTTGAAGAAGGAGGGGGACCGGGTCTCCCCCGGCGAGATGCTGGCCGAGGTCGAGACCGACAAGGCCAACATGGAGCTCGAGCTCTTCGAGGGCGGCGTGGTCCGCAAGCTGCTGGCTGCGGAAGGCACCGGGGTCCCGATCGGAGCCGCGATCGCGATCCTGGGTTCGAGCCCGGACGAGGACGTCTCCGCCCTGCTCGCCGAGGTCGGCGGGGGGAAGGCAGGGAAGCCCGCCCCGGGCAAGGGCGCGGCAGGACCCGGTGATCCATCACCGCCCCCCGCGGCTGCGGGCGCGGGGACCGCGGGGGCGTCCACTGCCACCCCGGGACCCGGCGCCCAGGGATCGGCCCGGATCCTCTCCTCCCCGGTGGCTCGTCGCCTGGCGGAGGAGCGAGGGATCCCGCTCGGGAGCCTCAAGGGTACCGGACCGGGAGGTCGGGTCGTGAAGCGGGACGTGCTGGCCGCCGCCCCGGTGGTGGAAGCCGGACCGGCGACTGCGGTCCCCGAGGCGGCCGCCTCCCGGATCCCGAGCTCCTCCAGCTTCGAGGCGGCACCGCCCCGCCGGATCCCGCTCGGTTCGATGCGCCAGATCATCGCCCGGCGCATGGTCGAGTCGAAGTTCCAGGCCCCCCACTTCTACGTCACCATGGACGTCGACATGGCGCCGGTGGTGCGCTTCCGCGAGTCGCTCAAGGCTGCCGGCCTCGCCGTGTCGCTCAACGACATCGTGCTGAAGGCGGTGGCGGGAGCCCTGGTGCAGGTCCCGGAGATGAACGGCACCTTCTCGGGCGACACCATCACCCGGCACGGGGACGCCCACGTGGGTTTCGCGGTGGCCTTCGAGGGGGGGCTGCTCACCCCGGTGATCCGGTTCGCCAACCGCAAGTCGCTGGGGGCGATCGCGGCCGAGACCGCCGACCTGATCGCCCGGGCCAAGAAGAAGAAGCTGAAGCCCGAGGAGTACACCGGCGGCACCTTCACGGTGAGCAACATGGGCATGTACGGGATCGAGGAGTTCACCGCCATCATCAACACCCCGGAGATCGCCATCCTGGCCGTGGGCGGGATGCGCGACGAGCCCGTGGTCGAGGGTGGGGCCATCGTGCCCGGCAAGCGCATGAAGGTGACCGTCTCCACCGACCACCGGGCGGCCGACGGGGCCGATGCCTCCCGCTTCCTGGTCGAGTTCCGGAAGACCCTGCAGACCCCGGCCCTGCTGGCGTGGTGAGCCCGGGACGACGGTGACCGGGGAGTCGGCGGCGAGACCGGGGCTCCTGGCGACCGGGCCCGAGTCCATTCCCTACGCCCGCGCCCTCGAGCAGCAGCGCTCCCTGCTCGAGGCCCGGATCGCCGCCCGGGTCCCGGACGTCCTGCTCCTGTGCGAGCATGGACCGACCATCACCCTGGGGCGCGGGGCCCACGCCGAGCACCTTCTGTCCCGGCCCGAGGACCTCGCGATCCGGGGTGTCGAGGTGTTCGAGATCGAGCGCGGCGGCGACGTGACCTGGCACGGGCCGGGGCAGCTGGTCGGATATCCCATCCTCGACCTGGGACCCCGGGGCCGGGACGTCCACCGCTACCTGCGGGACCTCGAGGAGGTGCTGATCCGGGTCCTGGCCGGATACGGCCTGGCAGGAGAGCGCGACCCCGGATTCACCGGGGTCTGGGTGGCTGGCGCCAAGGTCGCCGCCATCGGGGTCAAGGTGAAGCGCTGGGTGACCATGCACGGCTTCGCCCTGAACGTCTCCTGCGACCTGCAGGGCTTCCGCGACATCGTCCCCTGTGGCCTCCATGGTCGGACCGTGACCTCGATGGAGCGCCTCCTGGGTCCTGCCTGCCCGGACCTTGCGGCGGTGGCCGAGCGGCTGGTCGAGGAGTTCCAGGCCGTGTTCGGGGTCGAAGCCGGCCGGGTGGCATGGGCCGACCTGGCGACCGTGTGATGGACGCGACCCGACCCCGGAGTCGCCGCCCATGAGGTAGGCTCGGGCCCGGAACCCGAAATGCGCTACAAGAACGCCCGTCGCAAGGCCGAGATGGCCGGGATCGAGCCCCCCAAGGGACGCCTCCCGCCTTGGCTCAAGGTGAAGGTCCCGGGCGGCGGCAACTACCAGCGCCTGAAGGACCTGGTGAAGGACCGCCAGCTCCACACGGTCTGCGAGAGCGCGTCGTGTCCCAACATCGGGGAGTGCTGGGGCCACGGAACGCTCACCTTCATGATCCTCGGCAACACCTGTACCCGGACCTGCGCCTTCTGCGACGTGAAGACCGGACGTCCGGGGACCGTCGATCGGGACGAGCCGCGGCGGATCGGGGAGTCGGTCGCCGGCCTCGACCTCAAGCACGCGGTCGTGACCAGCGTCGATCGCGACGACCTGCCCGACGGAGGCGCCGCGATCTGGGCCGAGACCATCCGGGAGTGCCACCAGCGGGCACCCGGGATGACGGTCGAGGTGCTGGTCCCCGACTTCCAGGGCGACACCGCGGCCGTCGACCTGGTACTGGCGGCCCGGCCCGAGATCTTCGCCCACAACGTCGAGACCGTGCCGCGGCTCTATCCGAGGATCCGGCCCCAGGCCGACTACGCCCAGAGCCTGGCCGTGCTGGCCCACGCCAAGCGCCAGGGGGCGACCACCAAGTCGAGCCTGATGTTGGGCCTCGGCGAGGAGCGGGACGAGGTCGTGGCGGTGATGCGGGACCTGGTGGGAGCCGGCTGCGACATCTTCACCCTGGGGCAGTACTTGCGCCCCTCGCTGCTCCACCACGAGGTGGTGCGTTTCGTCTCGCCCGAGGAGTTCGCCGAGTACGAGGTGATCGGGAAGGAACTCGGGTTCGGCACCGTGGTCTCGGGTCCCCTGGTGCGCAGCTCGTACCATGCCGACGAGGCGGCCCGGAGCCAGGGCGTGGCCCGCTCCCTGGTGGTCTGACCCTCGCGATCAGGGATCCCCGGACTCGGGGCAGACCGGGAACGGGAAGCGCGCCGGCTCGCCCTCGGGGACCCATCTCCAGGCGATTTCCTCCACGACTGCGTCCCGGATGCTCTCGGTCCCGTAGAGGTCGTCCATGGTGAGGGTGAGGACCGGGGGAGTCCCGGCCAGGAGGCCCGCCGGGACCCGTGCCGCCAACCATCCGGTATAGCGCCGCACCCGCTCGGGAGGCATGAGGGGAACGGCCGTGCCCTCGGATCCGGAGACGAAGAGGACCAGGGAGCGGTGGAGGTTGGTCACCCGGATCTGGATCTCCCCCTCGCGGACCCGCTCCGGGGGAGCGGGGAGTTCCCGGACGATCCGCTCGGTGGTCTCCAGGGCAGGGATGTGGATGGGATGGCGGGTCGAGGGGAGGAGGCGGGTCCGTTCCCGCAGGATCCGCAGGCCATCCGGCGCGGGGCCGGGTTCGGCCACCGGGAAGGCCGCCGAGGGACCGGGACAGAGCTGGTCCCCGGCCAGCAGCAGGGCCCGCTCGATCCTCCAGGCCATGGTCAGACTCTCGGCCAGCGGTGCGAGCACGTCGACGGGGGTCGGGGCGCGCAAGGCCAGCCGGGCCAGGGGCACGATCTCCCGGAGGGCCGCCGGGAGGCCCGCGGCCTCGATCCGCTCCCGGGACTTCTCCGCCACCTCGGGGCGGGCCCGGTCGGCGTACTTCTCCATCTGGTCCGAGATCGAGATCGGATCCGGGTCCGGGATGTTCGCCTCGCCGGTGAGGCGGCCCATCAGGTCGGCGATCGAGATCCTCCCGAGATCCCGGAGCAAGGGACGGAGTCCGCTGGCGGGGAAGGCCTCGAGGAAGGGAAGGAGTTCGGACTGGAGGAGCTCCCCGGCCCGGACCTCGATCCGGACCGGGGTACCGCCGGGCTGCTGGTACCGGATCGCCACCGCTCCCTGGGCTTCGTCTCCGACCAGTTCCGGGAGCGGCACCAGGGGATGCGAAGCGGGATCGGACCGGACTGTCCTCCGTCCGGTTCGGGTCGGGTACTCGACGGTCACGAGGACCTCCGCCGGGAGCTCGCTCCGGAAGGCGACGCCCTGGCCGCGCCGGAACCCGACCAGCCGGAAGCGGGGTCCTCCCCGGGGAGCGGACTCTGCCTCGATCGAATCCGGATCGGCCGGGTCCGGGGCCGATGCCGGGCTCTCGGGCTCGCCGGTCGGCTCGCGTCCTGTCGGCCAGACCAACGCCGCCAGCACCACCAGCGCCAGGAAGACAGGAAGGCCGGGCCGCGCAGCCCTGCCCCTGGACCGGGCAGCCGGAGAGGCCTGCATCCCCGGCGTCCGGGTCGGCTCGACCGGGAGGCTCGTCTCCATGCGGATCTCCGCCGGTGCTCCCCGGGAGGACGCGAGCACCGCAAGGGCGGTCTGGGCCGAGGCGGGCCGCGCCTCCGGGGCGAGCGCGGTCAGATCCTCCACCAGTCCCAGGAAGCCGGGGTCGAGATCCGGACGCAGCCGGGCCAGGGAGGGGAAGTCCCGGGCCAGGATCCGCCGGGTCAACTCCTGGAGATCCCGGGTATCGAAGGCCAGACGGCCTGCGGCGGCCTCCCAGAGCACCAGTCCGGCCTGGTAGAGATCGCTCCGGACGTCCCCCTCGCTTCTCGACAGGACCTCGGGCGCCATGTAGAGGGGAGTCCCGACCGCCATGCCGGAGGTGGTCAGGGTGGCCGCGTCCTCCGCCCGGCAGAGACCGAGGTCGAGCAGGATGGCCCGGCCGCTCCGGTCGATCATCACGTTGGCCGGCTTCAGGTCCCGGTGGAGGACGCCGGCCTGGTGCAGGGCGGCCAGGCCCGAGAGCAGGTCCTGCGCCAGCGAGGTCGCCTCGGCGGGGGCGAGGGGGCCCCGCTTCTCGACCCGGGAGACCAGGTCCTCGCCTTCCACGAACTCCATCGCCAGGTAGAGGGTGCCGTCGCTGTCGCCGGCGTCGAGGATCCGGATCACGTTGGGGTGCTCGACCTTCGCCATGGCGCGGGCCTCGCGGTCGAAGCGACTCCGCACCTCGGGCCGGTCCCGCAGCGCGGCGTGGACGACCTTCAGGGCGACCCGGGCTCCGGTCCGGGGATGGCGCGCCAGGAAGACCTGGCCCATGCCGCCCTTGCCCAGCGGTTTTTCGATCCGGAAGCCGGCGACCTCCCGGTTCACACCATCACCAGGAACAGGAGCAGCGAGATCTCCAGCAGGAAGTGGACGAGCGCCGGAGCCACCAGGTTCCTCCGCCGGAGCGCCCAGGGGGTGAGCACCAGCGAGAGCAGCACCGAACCGATGGCCTCGGGCCAGGGCTTCTGCAGGTGGTGGAACCCCTCCAGGAGCGGGACCAGGAGCCATCCCCGCCCCGGCCAACGGCGCTCGCCGAGGTCGAGCAGCAGGTAGCGGTAACAGAGTTCCCAGCCCGGCAGCCACGAGAGGTTCCAGAGGATCCCCCGGCCGAGCAGCGATCGCTTCGCCTCCGGCGCCAGGTGCACCAGGCTCGGGTACTCCTTGCGCAACTCGGGCACCATCGGGATCACGGCGAAGGCCGCCGAGGCCAAGGCCGCCAGGCCCAGGATCGCCACCAGGTCGCGCCGGGAGGCCCGCCGGGGATCGAGCCAGCCCGGGTCGATCCGGCGGTTCCAGAGCGCCAGGGGGATCACCAGCCAGAGGGCGAGCTTCAGGAGGTCGAGGCCTCCCCAGAGGAGGCTGCGCAAGGGGGCGAACTCCGGGGTGGCGGCGGGGTCCTGCCAGACCAGGAGGTCGAAACTGTGGGCTGCCTGCAGGTACAGCACCCATGCGAGCACCTCATGGGAAGGCGGCGACCGCGCGCCCGGATCGGGAGGGGGACTGCCCATGCCCCCGAGGGTACCCGAGCCCCGTCCCGGGCCGGACCCGGGGCTCCGCCCCGACCTTCCCCCCGGGTCCGACCCGGGTGCCCTCCTTGACATGTCGTGGGGGATCCCTAGCCTTGGCCCACGTCCCGGAGGAACCCGATGTCCCGCTCGATCCGCGTCCGCAGATCCGTCACCCTCGCCGTGGCCCTCGCCGGTGCCGTGGCAGGCTCCGGGCCCGCCCGCGCCAGCGTCTCGTTCTTCAGCGACCGGGCCATCGAGGACGTGGTCCGGCGCCTGGTCCTCCCTCCCGAGGAGGTCGAGGTCGAGGTGCCGCCGACCCTCGAAGGCCGGGTCGAGGAGCTCTCCGCGGTGCGCCAGGCCGGCGAGGCCGCGCACCGGATCGTCCAGGAACTCGAACCGACGGTCGGAGCCAGGCTCCCCGCCTTCCTCCGCGAGCTCGAGGCGCTGGATGCCGTCACCCTGACCATGGCCGAGCGCAAGGCGATCTCGGCCCAGGGCATCTCGGTGCTCGATCCCGGACGTCGCCAGGTCTTCGAGGCCCGCTCCGCCGGGTTCGCCGAGTTCGCCTCCCTGGCCCGCCGCTACTTCGAGGCCTACGACACCTGGATGCAGTCGGAGATCCGTTCCCGGATCCTCGGCTTGGGACTCGAGGCGATCGAGAAGCGGGCCCAGCTCCGGGAGCACGGGGGCAAGTCCGGTCGCAAGGCCGACGAGGCGTTCCGGGAGCTGCTCGAGACCGAACTCGTGTTCCGTCGGTTCTCCGCCCATCCCAAGGCCAAGAACCACCACCGTTCGCTCGCCTCGATCGTGGCGATGCGCAAGGGTGCCAAGGTCGTGGCCCGCATGGACGTGCTGCTCGGCAAGGCGGGGCTCGGTCCCAAGCGCACCTGGGCCGAGAAGTTCCGGACTCTGGGGGGGCAGGTCGCCGAGAGCGTGCGTGCGGTCGGGGCCGGCATCGCCGCCACTCCCGCCTTGGTCCGGGCGCTCGGCTACCTCTACAACCCGATGCGCAAGGAGCGCAGCCCCGAGACCGTCTCCAAGGTGCTCCGCTCGCTCTCCCGGAACTACCAGTGGGCGACCGGGATGGATCTCGTGGTCTCGGGCCGGGAGAAGATCCCCCAGGACCATCCCGTGATCTTCGCCTTCTCGCACCGGAGCGAGCTCGAGGATGCCCTGGTGATGATGGGCGCCACCCCCGACACCTACGCCTTCATGGTGGGCCAGTGGGCGCTCCCCGGCTTCCTCTCCGCCAAGCTGGCGGCCGAGCCGAGCATCATCAACGTCTACGGCAAGAAGGCCGACGGCACCCCGGTCGACGGTGTGGGCGAGAGCATCGCCAACCTCGAGGAGGGGCGGAACCTGGTGATCTTCCCCGAGGGGATGACGCCGACCGACATGGGAGAGACCCAGCCGCTGCGCCATGGCATCCTCCAGATCGCCGACGGGGTCGGCGACAAGCCGGTCTCGATCGTGCCGGTGACCCTGAACGATCCTGCCAATACCATCGACGGCCCCCGCAACGCCTCGCTCGGCGGCAAGCTCCGGGTCGAGGTGGGCTTCGCCCGCCCGCTCGATCCGGTGCGGATCCGGGCGGTGCCCGGCGTGGACGGACAGCTGGTCCTGGACGTGATCCGGGCCATCTGGCACCAGGAACTCCGCCGGCCGGATCCGGCGAAGCCGGTGGCGACCGGAGCCGGAGCCGGAGCCGCCGGTCCCGAGGTGCTCTCGGTGCCCGCCTCGCAGGGCTCGCGCTTCCGCTCGCTGTTCGCCGGGGAGTGATCGACCCGTCCCGGGACCCTCGGGGTCCGACCCGCCTCAGGCCCCGCGCGCCTCGCCCCGGGCCCGATCCTCGCAGAGCGTGACGGCTGCCGCCACGATCCGGTCCCGGCTCGGCAGCGCCAGGTCCATGGCGGGCCCCAGCGGCAGGTAGGTGTCGGCTCCCGTCACCATCGAGATCCGTGCCCCGGAGCCGATCCGTTCGACCAGGCCCGCCACCACCGCCTCGCCGAGGCCCCCGTTGCGCCGGCACTCGTCGACGACCAGCACCCGGCCGCAGGCCGCGGCATGCTCGGCCACCCGGTCGTGCGGCAGGGGAGAGAGCCAGCGCAGGTCCAGGACCCGGGCCCGGATCCCGTGCTTCTCGGCGAGGATCCGAGCGGCCTGGAGGGAGAGGTGGAGCCCGTTGGCATAGGTGACGACGAGCAGGTCCCTCGCTTCGGGATGGTGGATCCCGACCTCTCCCACGGCCACCGTCTCGCTCCGCTCGGGATAGGGCGCCATCCAACCGCCGTCGCCGTCGGTGTGGAGGTCCTTCATCGGATAGAGGGCGATCGGCTCGACGAAAGCCACCACCCTCCCGTCCTCCTTGGCCAGGGCCAGGCAGGTGCGGAGCAGCTTGGGGGCGTCTTCCGGACGCGACGGCGAACAGACCACCAGGCCCGGGATGTCCCGCAGCGCGCCCAGGCTGTTGTCGTTGTGGAAGTGCCCCCCGAAGCCCTTCTGGTAGCCGTAGCCGGCGATCCGCACCACCATCGGGTTGCGGAACTGGTCGTCGGAGAAGAACTGGAGCGAGCAGGCCTCGCTGCGGAGCTGGTCGAGGGCGTTGTGGAGATAGGCCAGGTACTGGATCTCGGGGATGGGGAGGAACCCGAGGTGGGCCGCCCCGATCGCCATTCCCAGGATGGCAGTCTCGTCGAGCAGGGTGTTGAAGACCCGCCCCGGTCCGAAGTCCTTGAGGAGTCCCGCGGTCACCCCGTAGACGCCGCCCTTCTTGGCGACGTCCTCCCCGAAGACCAGCGCCTCCGGGTACTCGGCCAGGGCCTCCCGCAGGGCCCGGTTGATGGTAGGCCCGAGCGGGAGCGGCTTGGCGTCGGCGAGCGACTTCGGGGTCTTCTCCCCGGAAGGGCCGCGGGCCCGGGCCGCGACCGCCTCGGGGTGGAACGGCGCCAGAGGCCGCACCACCTCCTCGAGGGTGGAGAGCCGGGGGCAGGTGGCGGCCCGGGCCGAGTGGCGGGCACCCTTCTCGAGGGTCGCGAGATAGAGGTCGCGGAGCTCCTCGGGGGTGGCGATCCCGGCCTCGACCAGGATCCTGGCCGTGGCCAGCACCGGGTCCTGGGCCCAGGTCGCCTCGATCTCGGCCTGCGATCGGTAGGTGTGCTCGACGTCGCTGCCGGCGTGCCCCAGGAGGCGAACCGTGCGGAGGTGGAGGAAGGTAGGGCGGCGCCGGGTGCGGCAGTGCTCCACGGCCTCGGCCGCGACCTCCCAGGCGTCGACCAGGTCGAGGCCGTCGGCGCGGAAATAGCGGAACCCGGGGTGCCCCCGCATGCGGCTCTCGACCCACCCATCGGGGGTCGGGACGCTGATCCCCAGGCCGTTGTCCTCGCAGACCATGAGGATCGGGACCGGCACGTTCTGGGTCGAGAGCCAGGCCGCCGAGTTGAGCGCCCCCTGCGAGGTGGAGTGGTTGAGCGAGGCATCCCCGAAGGAGACCACCGCGATCGCGTCCCGCGGCACCGGGAGCCCGAGCTTCAGGCGGTGTCCCCGGTCGATGGCGACCGCCGCGCCCACCGCCTTGGGGAGGTGCGAGGCGATGGTGCTGGTCTGGGGAGGGGTCCAGAGGGGGCGGCTCCCCCAGACCTTGTGACGGCCTCCCGAGACGGGGTCGAGAGAGGTCGCGGTGAGCGAGAGGATGGCGTCCTGGAACTCGTCGTGCTCGGGGTCGAGCCGGGCCCTCTGCATCATGAAGGCGCCGGAGCGGTAGTGGAGGAAGCACGGGTCGTCCCGGCGCAGGTGGTCCGCCACCGCGGCGTTGCCCTCGTGCCCGCTCGAGCCGATCGTGTAGAAGCCCTGGTTCCGGGCCCGCAGGTGCCTGGCCTCGAAGTCCACCGATCGCGACATGAGCTGCGACTCGAAGAGTTCGAGGAGCTTCTCCCCGGTGAGCGTGCCCTCGGAGCGCACCGGCAGACGGGCCGGGCGGGGGGTGACGGACGGTGCTCCCGACAGGTAGTCGAGGAGCTGTTCATGGATCGCGTCGCAGGGATGGCGGCTCATGGAACGGGCAGTCTAGGCCGCCCGGGAAGCGGCATCAAGCGGGGGGGAGTCGGGCGCAGGGGACCCCGCGATCCGGAGCGAGACCAGCACCGTGATCCCCCCGAGCAGCCCCAGCGTGGCGCGGGCCCCCAGGGCCGGGAGCAGGAACAGCCCGGGGAGGAAGGTCCCTACCAGGCTGCCCAGGGTGCCGGCTCCGAAGACCCGTCCCGAAACGGTCCCCGAGTCCTCGGCCCCGGGCGCCAGCAGCCGGATCGCCACCGGGCTGGTCATCGAGAGGACCAGGACCGGCGGGGCGATCAGCAGCGCCAGGGCGAGCCCGACGCCCGCCGGGAGCGGGAGCGATCCGGCCGAGGCCAGCGGCGAGAGGATCCAGGGAGCGATCCAGGGAAGGCCGACGACGAGGGCCCCGGAGACCTGCAGGACCCGGCGAAGGGTCACGGTCTCGGGACGGAGGTGCGCCAGACGCCCGCCCAGTTCGTAGCCGGCGGTCAGGGCCACCAGGACCAGTGCCAGGAGCAGGGTCCAGACCAGATCGGAGGACCCGAACCAGGGGGCCAGCAGGTGGGCAGCGGTCATCTCGACCCCCATGAGGACCAGGCCCGCCGTGAACACCGCGGGGAGGATCCCTCGGACTTCCGGATGGATCGGGGTCACGGCATGCCTCCCGTCCTGGCGGCTTCCGCGGCGGCGGCTTCGGCCGCCAGTTCGAAGAGCATGCGGTGCGAGTACCACTCGATGGCCGAGTGGTCGTCGGTGTGGACCAGTTCCGGCTCCGGGGCCCGCAGCCGTTCCAGGACCGAGAGGTTCTGCAGGCACTTGGCAGCGATCTCCGGGTTCCCCATGGCCTCGGCGCGGGCCCGGATCCGGGCATTGCGCTGCGGGTCGAGCCGGCGCAGGTCCAGCGGGCGTGCGGAGGCGAGCACCAGACAGTTGCGACCGATCCCGTCGGGGCCGACCACGTCCAGGTACCCCACCTCGGGGAACGCCTCCTTCACGGTGGAGAGGACGCTCGAGAGGAAACGGGTCTTCTTCCCCAGCGAGACCACGTTCATCACCAGGAACCCGTGCTCCGCCAGGTGTTCCCGGACCTCCCGGAAGAACTCCACGGTGGCCAGGTGGAAGGGGACGTAGGGTTGCCGGTAGCAGTCGATGGCGATGGCGTCCCAGCGCTCGCCGGGGCGTCGGCGCAGGAACCGGCGGGCGTCCTCGGCATGGCAGGTCAGGCGACCGGTCGCCTCCGCCTCGGCGATCCCGAAGTGGGTCCTGCCCGCCTCCAGGATCCCGGGGTCGATCTCCACCCCGTCGACCGAGGCGAGTTCCCCGGCCGGGAAGATCCGGATCCACTGGTGGGCCAGGGTGCCGGCGCCCAGGCCCAGGATCAAGGTCCGGGCCGGGGGCGCCTCCGGGAGCAGGAAGGGAAGCACCGCCAGGTTGTCGTAGTAGGCGCCCACCAGCGGCGCGTGGGGATGGCGGGGGGCGTGGACCGAGTGGAACGAGAAGCCCTCGTTCAAGGCCAGGAAACGGGCGCTCCTGTCTCCCCGGAGGAAGCGGCCGGACTCCCCGAAGAGGCCCTTGCCCAGGTCCGCGGTCCCGAAAAGGGCAGCCTCGAGCACCGTGCCGTCGAAGACCTGCAGGAAGTTGTACGCGGTTTCCCGGGCCTCGACCAGCCCGGGCAGCACCTTCAAGGGGCCGAGCCGGGGAGCCAGCAGGGGGAAGGCAGCCAGGGCCGCGACCGCGATCGCACGGTGGCCTGCCAGTGCCAGACCGGTGGCGGCCAGCACCAGGCCCGAGGAGAGGATGGTGGCCTTGGAGCCGATCCAGGGCACCAGGACGAGCGGGGCGAAAGTCCCGGCCAGGCTCCCCAGGGCGCCCAGCGCATAGACCGAACCGGCGGAGCGGGCCGTGCCCCGTTCCTCCGAGAGCAGCCGCACCGCGTAGGGGCTGACCGCGCCCAGGAGGGTGAGAGGCCAGGCCAGGACGAGGATCATCCCGACCAGGCCCCCGATCACACCTCCCGCCGAGTCGAGGTGGACGGCCCCGGCCAACACCGGTCCGGCCAGCCAGGGGACCAAGGCTACCCCCAGCCCGGAGACCACCATCACGAGTCCCAGATCCTTGGGATCCAGGCGACGGTCGGCCAGCCTTCCCCCCCAGCGGTACCCGACCGAGAGGGCTGCCATGATGGTCCCGATCACCAGCGTCCAGGCGATGAGGGTGGTCCCGTAGTACGGGGCCAGCAGGCGGGAGGCCGAGACCTCCACCGCCATGGTCACGGCGCCGGAGACGAGCAGGGTGACTGCGAGGGCCGTGGGGACCGGCGGGGAGGCCGACACGCCCCCACTGTAGCCGGGTCCCCGGGGAGGCGGTACGATGCCGCGGCTCCCCGAGGAGGATGAGATGTCCCGCGAGCTCCATGACGGGGCCTGTGACGGCCTGACACCCCTGGTTCCCCTGGATGTCGAGAAGGCCACCTCGACCGCCGACCTGGTCCGCCGGATGCAGCGAACGGCCTTCGGCGGTCGCAATCTCGGCGAGGCCCTCGAGGTCACCAAGGCGATGATCCAGGATCCCGACTGCTTCGTGGTGATGACCCTCTCGGGAGCCATGACGATGGCCAAGATGGGCCTCGTCATCTGCAGCATGCTGAAGCGCAAGTGGGTGGACGCCGTCGTCTCCACCGGCGCCCTCATCACCCACGGCCTGTCCGAGGGAGTGGGTGCGACCCACTACCAGTACAACCCTTCGATGAACGACGAGGAGCTCTTCGAGAAGGGCTACAACCGGGTCTACGACACCCTCGAGATGGAGATGAACCTCCAGAAGGACGAGGAGGTCGTCCATGCCATGTTGCGGGGGCTCGACTGGTCGGAGCCGACCTCCTCCCACGAACTCTGCGCCGCCCTCGGCAAGAAGCTCCACGACGAGGGGCACATGCCCTCGATCCTGGGCCACGCCCACCGGGCCGGCGTGCCGGTCTACATCCCGGCCTTCACCGACTCCGAGATGGGTCTCGACGTCTCCTCCTTCGTGCTCGGGCCGGCGATCCGCGCCAACCGCCAGAAGCCGCTCGCCGAGCTGCTCACCCAGGTCCCGAGCTTCAACCCCTTCCGCGATCTCCACGACCTGACCCGGCGGGTCAGCCAGGCCAAGAAGGTCGGGATCTTCACCATCGGCGGGGGGGTGCCCCGGAATTGGGCGCAGCAGATCGCCTGCTTCGTGGAGATCCTGAACGACCGCTACGGGCAGGAATGGCCGGTCCCGAGGATCCAGTACGCGGTCCGGATCTGTCCCGAGCCGGTCCACTGGGGCGGGCTCTCCGGGTGCACCTATTCCGAGGGCGTGAGCTGGGGCAAGTTCGTGCCCCCGGCCGAGGGCGGGAAGTTCGCCGAGGTCTACGCCGATGCCACCCTGGCCTGGCCCATCCTGGTCAGGGCCCTGATCGAGGAACTCGGGTAGTCCGTCCGGGGGCGAGGGGGCGCTCCGCCAGGCGTCCCAGCGCGGCGAGATCCGGATGGCCCGGCTCCAGCTCCGCGGCCAGCAGCCGGCGGGCGGTGCGCGCCTCGTGGCGGGCCCGGTCCTCGCTCCCGGTGGCCGCCAGGGCCAGCGCCCGCGCCGCCCCCAACCGGGCGGTAGGCCAGCCCTCCGGGCCATGCGACGAGGCCGCGACCTGGAGCGCGGCTTCCAGCTCGCGCACCGCCTCCTCGCCGCGACCGGCGGCCAGGGCCTGGAGCGCCCGCTCTTCCCGGGCCCGGAGCAAGATCGGGGACTCCGGGCGGTAGCCGGCAGAGAGGCGGTCCCAGGGCTCGAGGGCCCTGGCTGCGGCTTCGGGGTCCCCGCTGCGACGGAGCACCTCGGCGATCCGGCAGCGATCGGGGAGGGAGGCCGGATTGTCCGCCCCGAAGGTTCCGAGGATCCCCTGCAAGGCCTCTTCGGCGCCCCGGAGGGCCAGGGAGTCCCGTCCTGCGAGCGCTGCGGTCCAGGCCTCGATCTGGCGTAGCCGGATCGAGGTCAGGGATCCGCTCCTCGTCCGGTCGGCGGCCTCCCGGGCTCCGGGATAGAGGCGGGCGGCACCCCGGGTGTCGCCCCGTTCCAGGCGGGAAGCGAGGAGCAGGAAGCGGGCCTCGGCGACCAGGGGCGAGGAAGGACTCCCGGGACCGAGCCGATCCAGGGCTTCGGCAAGGGCCTCGGCGGCGCGGGGACCCTGGCGCCGGCTGCGGTCCTCGGCCCTTGCGGTCGCCAGGGCCAGATCGGTCTCCCCGGGCGCAGGCGATCCATGGCGACGCCTCAGGATGGCGGCGGTGGCGAGATCGCGATCGGCCCCCGCGAGGTCGCCCAGGAGCGAGCGCATGCGGGCGAGCCGCAGCCTGGCGTCGCCGGACTGGCGCCCCGGAGGATGGACTGCCGGGCCTCGTCGAGGAATCCGGGGGCGCAGGCAGGCTTCGAGATTGCCGATCCCGGCCTCCAGGCGGCCCTCCAGGAAGTCGAGTTCTCCCAGGTCGAAGCAGACCGCGAGCGCCGCGGGTTCGAAGCGCATGCTCCTCGGGTCGAGGTCGGGGCGGGCGGAGACGAGCTCGCGACGGGCGGCCGCGAACTCCCCGTGCGCGAGCAGCACCGCGCCGAGCCGACGGTGGGCGGCGCGGCCCGGATCCTCGGTGTCGGCCGGGGCGGTGACGGGACCCGACGCGGAAGCCGCCGAAGCGCTCGCCAGGGAGGAGCGGGCCCACTCCTCGGCGAGCCGAGGCCAACCGGCCTCCAGGGCCAGGGCGGAGAGGGCGCCGAGGACTTCCGCGGGCGGCGGGTGACCCGATTCCCGGAGCAGCCCGAGGAAGCTCTCGGCGGTCTCCATGGCGGCGTCGAGGCGCCCGCGGTCGACCAGGATCCCCAGCCGGATCCACCGGGGCGCCAGGAGGGCGCCGCTTCGTTCCTGGTGCTCCCCGCCCAGGAGCAGTTCGGCCCGCCCCAGCGACAGGAGCGCCTCGTCGAGTCGATCGGCCGACGCCAGGGCGGGGGCCCAGTGGAGCAGGGCCCTGGCAACCTCCGGGGAGTCGCTGCCGAGGTTTCGCTCGAGGCCCCGGAGCGCATCCTCGAAACCCTCCAGGGCTTCCGGGAGCCGACCGGAAGAGGCGAGTGCCGAGGCGAGCGCCAGCCGGCTCCGGGCAAACGACGCGGACTCGGCACCCCGATGACGGAGATCGAGCTCCAGCGCCCTGCGGGCCAGGCCCACCGCCACTTCGCCCTGGCTCAGCAGCAGGCGACACCGGGAGGCCGAACGATAGGCTTCGGCGGTGGCCTCCCCGGCTTCGCCCTCGGCCTGGCGGGCCCGCGTCAGGTTGGCGGTGACCAGCCCGATCGACCCGGCCTCGTCGTCCCGCTGGGCGAGGAGCGCGGCCAGCAGTGCGCTGAGCCTGGCGGCGACCGCAAAGGGGACACCCTCGATCGTCCCGGAGGCGGGGATCAGCGAACGGAGCCTGGTCTCGAGATCGCCCCCGCCGGGACTGTCGAAGGCGGACACCAGGGCCGCGACCCGGTCGGCCTGGTCCCCTTCGAGGGAAGCGACCAGGGCGGGCTCGCGGCCGTCGAGGAGGACTCCGGGGAATCGGACCCCGGCCAGCGGATCGGCGGCGGCGGTGCCCACCAGGGCC
This sequence comes from uncultured bacterium, assembly GCA_964403795.1. GTDB lineage: Bacteria > Muiribacteriota > UBA6191 > CAZXTJ01 > CAYOHP01 > CAYOHP01. The sequence continues at coordinate 98,437 of CAYOHP010000012.1, forward strand.
GCCAGGAGGGCGGTCGCGGCTGTTCGCGCGATCGCGAGTCCCGTCACCGCGGGGAGGGTCCCCCGGGGATGGCGGGCGCCGGTTCCGCCCCGGATCGGCGCCGTCATCCTCCCGAAGCCTTCACCCGCACCCAGGTCTCGGCGTAGAGGCGGGTCGCTTCGCCCACGTCGACGACGAACTCGAGCCGCCGCTGGACCTCCGGGGGAGGGTAGAGGGCGGGATCGTCCCGCAGGGTGGGGTCCACGTCGGCCAGGGCCGTCTGGTTGGGGGTCGCGTACTTGGTGAAGTTGGCGAGGCGGGCCGCCACTCCCGGATCGAGGAGGAAGTTCAGGAAGGCGTGGGCGGCCTCCCGGTGGGGAGCCTGCTTGGCCAGAGCCAGGTTGTCGGTCCAGATGCTGGCGCCCTCCTTGGGGATCACGTAGGCGACCTCGGGGTTCTCGGAGGCCGCCAGCGCGATGTCCCCGGAGTAGTTCATCTGCACCACCACGTCCCCGCTCGAGAGGAGGTCCCGCGAGGTCGAGGAGGAGGCCCAGGTGAGCGCCCTACGCCGCTGCTGGATCAGCAGCTCCTCGGCCTGGCGGAGGTGGGCCGGATCGACGGAGTTGATCGGGTGGCCGAGGTACTTGAGCGTCGTCCCGATGGTCTCCCGCTGGTCGTCGATCATCGAGAAGGGGCCGAGCGAGGCCGCCGGGTCGAAGAGCACGGCCCAGGAATCCGGGAGCGGGGTCCCGGGCGGCAGGCGGTCCTTGCGGACCCCGAGCCCGGTGGTGCCCCACATGTAGCAGACCGTGTACCGGTTGCCGGGATCGAAAGGGGGATCCAGGAAGCGGGGCATCAGGTGCTCCAGGTTGGGGAGCTTGTCGAGGTCCAGCGGTTCGAGGAGGTCCTGTTTGCGGAGCACCGTGATCCCGTACCCGGACGGGACCACCACGTCGTAGAGGCCGACACCTCCGGCCTGCAGCTTGGCCAGCAGGGCCTCGTTGGTGTCGTAGTAGTCGATCACGACCTTCACCCCGTAGGTCGTCTCGAACTCCTGGATCACCTCCGGGTCCATGTAGTCGGGATAGATGAAGAAGTTGAGACGGGACCCCAGGGCCTGCCGGCTCCAGGTGCGACCATGGGCGACCAGGGCGTCGGCCCCCGCCTCCGTGCCTTCCCCCGGCGCCGCCCCCCGACCCCTGAGCGCCCAGCCCGCCATCACCACCAGGGCTGCCGCCAGCAGCATCCCCGCCATCACCCGGCCGGCTCCCGGGCCACGTCCCCGGGCCGAGGTCCGGTCGGACGAGAGCAGCCGCTCGGCGATCAGCATGGTGAAGGTCGTGAACAGGAGGAGGAGGGCGCAGAGGGCGTTGATGTCGGGGGTCACGCCCCGCTTCACCATCGAGTAGATGCGGACCGCCAGGGTGGCAGAGCCCGATCCCTGGGTGAAGTAGGCCATCACGAAGTCGTCGATCGACAGGGTGAAGGCGATCAGGGCCCCCGCCACGATCGCCGGCCAGATCATGGGAAGGACGACCCGGGAGAGCGCCTTCCAGCGATCGGCACCCAGGTCGCGGGCCGCCTCGAGCGTCTCCAGGGGAAAGCCCTGGAGGGCGCCGTCGACCACCATCCACACGAACGAGATCTGGAAGGAGACGTGGGCCAGCACGATGGTCGAGAGGCCCAGCGGCACTCCCAGCACCACGAAGGCGGCGAGCAGCGAGAGCGCCATCACGATCTCCGGGAACACGATCGGGAGCTGGAGGACCGCCCCCAGGAGCCGGCGCCCCGGTACCCGGTGGAAGCGCAACCCGAGGGCCAGGGCCGATCCCAGGACCGTGGAGATCAGGGTCGAAGCCGAGGCCACGATCAGGGTGTTCTCCAGGGCCGGCCCCAGCTCGGGATCGTGGAACAACTTCAGGTACCAGCGGAGGCTGAAGCCCTTCCATGTGGCTGCGAACCGGGAGTCGTTGACCGAGTAGACGATGAGCACCAGGATCGGCAGGTAGAGGAAGGCCGTCACCAGGGCCAGGAGCAGGTTGCGGGACAGGTAGAGCCCGCGGGTCCCGGGCCGGTCTCGCCCGGGCGGTACAGGAACCGGACCGACGGCGGCGCTCATGCCTCGTCTTCCCGCCCGTCGGCGCCCAGGCGCTGCATGCCCACCGCCACCACCAGGACGATCATCGCCAGGCTCCAGGCCATGGCCGAGGCGAAGGGCCAGTCCCGGGCCTCCAGGACCTGGATCTGCATCAGGTTCCCGATCATGGTGGCGGAGGTCCCGCCCAGCAGGTCGGGGGTGACGAAGGATCCCAGCGAGGCGACGAAGACGAAGACCGATCCGGCCATCAGGCCGCGCCGGGTCCCCGGCAGGATCACGTGCCGGAAGACCTGCCAGGGGCCGGCCCCCAGGTCCCGGGCGGCGTCCACCTGTGCCCGGTCCAACCGGTGCAGGGCGGCCAGCAGGGGCAGCACCATGAACGGGAGCTGGGTGTGGACGAGGCCGATCAGGACCGCTCCCTTGTTGTAGAGGAGGGGCAGCGGCGCGTCGACCAGTCCCAGCCATCCGAACAGGGTGTTGAACACCCCTTCCTGGCGGAGCAGGACGATCCAGGCATAGTTCTTCACCAGCACGTTCATCCAGGAGGGCAGCACCACGATGGCGGTGGCCAGCACCTGCCAGCGGCCGGAAAAGGTGTCGAGGCCGATCGCCAGCGGATAACCCACGAGCACGCACAGCGCCGTGGTGTAGAAGGCGAGTTCCAGCGAACGTGCGAAGACCTTGATCAGACTGGCGTCGGCGAGCCGGAACCAGTTTCCCAGCCCCAGGCTGGGCACGATCTCCCCGTAAGGGCCGCGCGAGAAGAAGCTCAGGACCGCGATCGCGGCCAGCGGGAGGACGAACAGGAAGAGGAGAGCGAACCCGGCCGGTGCCACCAGCGGGAAGCCGCTGTCCTTGGGTTCGTGCCGGCTCACCGGAGGGGCCGGTCCTGGCTCGCCGCGTACCTCACGCCGGCAGGTCCTCGCCCAGGACCACCAGGTCGTCGGTGG
>CAYOHP010000013.1:0-21937 GCA_964403795.1 uncultured bacterium
CACCCCCCGATCGCTCGGGGGGTGTTCCGCTTCGGCGGGGCCGACTGCCCCAGCCTACTTGTCGGCGGGCTCGGTGACCGCCACCGGGTTGCCCTGGACCTCGGTCGGCTTGACCGGGGGGGGCGGGGGCACCGGCACCGGCTCCGGCTTGGGGGGCCGGGGCGGGCGGGGGGGCCGCGGCGGCCGGGGAGGCTCCGGGGGCTTGGGCGGTTCCGGCTTCGGATCCGGGTCTCCCTTGGGAGCGCAGGCACCGGTGGTCTCCACCTTGAAGCTGGTGGTGTCGTCGGTGCCCGGAGCCCCGGGGATCCGGGTCCTTACCGTGTAGTTCCCACCCTGCGACGGGGCCTTGCGGACGGCGTAGAAGATCCGCTTCCCCTCGCCCGCGGCCGGCGGGTAGACGCCGGCCGGGATCCGGAACGAGAAGTTCTCCATCGGGGAACTGAGCTCGGCGCTCGACCCCTCGGGGATCTCGATCGGCTTCCCGATGGCGCTCTTCAGGTAGACCGTCATCTCGACGTTGCCGGCCGGGCAGAAGGTGTCGCTGTTCAGGTGCAGGGTGATCTCGGTGCACTGCAGCGGCGGCTTGGTCGGAGGAGGCGGGGGGGGGGGGGGGGGCGGCTTGCCACCGCACTCGTCCGCCCGTCGCCGGAGCACCCGGATGGCGGCCTGGTCCCGGAGGTCGGCCCGTCGGACCCGGGCGTGGACCAGGTAGGGACCGGGCGCCGACGGCACCTGGATGGAGCGCACCAGGACGTGGCGCCATCCCCGGTCGTACTCCCGGGCCGGGATGGTGAACGAGTACCGCTGGTCGGACCCGTCGATCACCAGCTCGCCCTGGAGAGGCCGGCGGATCCGGACCTTCCGCTTGGTGCCGCGCACCATGACCTTGGCGGTCATGTTGGCGGCCGGGCAGAACTCCTCGTCGTTCAGCCGGAGCTCGAGTTCGAGGCAGTCGGCATCATCCCCGTGGGGCGGCCTGGTGGGCGGCGGAGGGGGTGGCGGCGGCGGCGGCGGCACCACGGTCGGCGGCGGCGGCTTGGTGGGCGGCGGCGGCGGCGGGGGTGGCGGCGGCGGCGGCGTGTAGGTGGGAGGCGGAGGCGGGGTGTAGGTGGGAACCGGCGGCGGCTTGTAGGGCGGCACCGGAGGCGGGTAGTAGGTCGGCGGAGGGGGAGGAGGCGGCTTGGGATGCTGCCCACCACCCCACCGGGGGTCCTTGAACCACGGCCACTGGAAGAAGACGTCCAGGTTCCAAGGGATGCCGCTGTTGCCCCAGGTCCCGCCCCCGGTCAGCACCGGGGGAGGATAGGAAACCGGAGGCGGCACGAAGGGCGGGGTCCCGGGGTAGCCGGGCTTGTCCCAGGGATATTGGCCGGGGTACTGGCCCGGATACTGGCCCGGGTAGGGTGCCGGGAGCGGCTTTCCGGGCACGGTCGGCCCGCCCGGGTACTGGCCGGGGTACTGACCAGGGTACTGGCCCGGGAACGGGGCCCCCGGGTCGCCGGGGTACTGGCCGGGATACTGACCGGGGTACTGGCCTGGGAACGGGGCCCCCGGGTCGCCGGGGTACTGACCGGGATACTGGCCGGGATACTGGCCGGGGTAGCTCCCGCCGTAATCGGGTCCGGGCTTGCCGGGGATCCCGTCGCCCGGGTACTGGCCGGGATACTGCCCAGGGTACTGACCGGGGTACTGGCCGGGATACTGCCCCGGGAAGGGAGCATTCGGGTCCCCCGGCATGCCGCCGGGATACTGGCCGGGGTACTGACCAGGATACTGGCCGGGGAAGCTGGGATCACCCGGCATCCCGCCCGGATACTGACCAGGAAACTGACCTGGGTACTGGCCCGGGAAGGGGGCGTTCGGGTCGCCGGGCAGCCCTCCCGGGTACTGGCCCGGGAACTGACCCGGGTACTGGCCAGGATAGGTGGTCCCGGGTGCCGGCAGGGTGGTCCAGGGCTGGTCGCCCAAGGTGACCGAGGCCCCGGGGGGCGACCCGCTCGCCAGCCAAGGCTGCTGGTAGGCGGTCGGCAGCGAGAGGCTCTCGTCGATCCCGAGCATCGAGCCGGCCGGCGGCTGGGCCGAGGGCCCGAGGGTCAGGTTGGTACGCCCGAAGACGCCGTTCATGATCCAGGCGGCCCGCTCCCCTTCGTTCTGGGAGGTGGCGGCGCCCAGGCCGCTCATGATGGCGTTGCCCCAGCTCAGAACCTGCTGGCTGCGGGAGGAGTCGCCGGTGAACCCGCTCCAGTACCCGCCGAGCTCCACCATCGGCTGGATCCGCTGGTAGATGGGCAGGACGTTGGTGATCGGGAGCACATCCACCGGGTAGGGCTGGGTGAGGAAGCGCCCGCCCTGGCAGCCGGTGATCTTGTAGTACTGGACCCCGGCCAGGGCCCCCCGGGAGTCCCGGAAGGGCAGGACGTAGACCACGTTCACGCCGTAGAAGTGGTTGGCCACCCGGTCCTGGACCCGGTCCCGGGGATCCCAGTAGAAGAGGGCAGCGGCCCCGTCGGCCCGGCGCCGGACGACCTTGTAGACCAGCACGGCCTGCGAGTTGCCTCCCTGGCGCAGCAGGGTGATGGGCGGAAGGCGGGTGGTCGAGATGTACCAGAGCAGCATCTCGTAGCTCTGGCGACGGCTGGGGGAGTTCTGGCGGGCGGCATCGTACTCGGCGGAGAAGTTCACGTTGGCGAACTTGTCCATGAAGTCCTTGATGACGCGCTTGTTGTGGGAGTTGTGGCTCAGGTCCCACAGCGACCAGTAGCCGTTCAAGGCATAGGCCTGGGGGTTGCCCTGCTGCCAGCGACTGACCGCGATGTTCATCAGCCGGGAGGGGGTGATCCGATCCGGCTCGCCCCGGAAGTCGATGGGGGGGATGGGGAAGATGGCGGCATCGCGGAACAGGTGGGCGATCAGGGCGGTGGAGTCGCGGCTCGAGGTGTAGTCCGGGGTGTCCCAGAACACGTCGAAGAACGAGTCCAGCACGTCGAACTCGGACCAGTAGCTCCGGCGGTACTGGTCGACGTTGCCCCACTTGGACTGGGGGTAGACCTTCCCGCTCTCGAAGTGGGGCCGGAGCGGCGCATCCTTGTGGAAGCCCTGGTCCCAGAAGTACTGGTTCTCCTGCTGCAGGATCTCATGGAACCGGTCGTCCTTGATCGGGGCGCCGGTCGGCATGCCGGGAGTGACCCCGTAGAGATCCGAGTAGCCGGGCTGCCCCTGCGCCTGCGCCTGGAGCCCCGCCGGAACGATCAGAGATGCGCAAACCCACGCCAGGATCCGATGGATCCCGAAGCGCTTCCCGAGCGGCTGGTACACGAGTCCCCTATCCGTAGCCTGCAAACGACTAGAATCCATCCTGCATGGACTACGGCGGCCCCACTCCCCAGGTTGCACCGCAGGGTTCCCGGAAACCCGCCCTGCTCATGGATTCGGTGCGGTTCCGCTACCCGGACGGGCCCGAGGTCCTGAAGGGCATCGACCTGGAGATCGGTCCCGGGGAACTGGTCGCCCTCGAGGGCTCCTCGGGCAGTGGCAAATCCACCCTGTTGGCCATCGCCGGCCTGCTCTCCACCCCTTCCGAGGGGCGGATCGTGGTGGCCGGGGTGGAGGCGACCGACCTGGGCGAAGGCCCCCGGGAGGTCCTCCGCAACCGGAGCATCGGTTTCGTGTTCCAGCACCACTTCCTGCTGCCCGAGTTCACGGCCGCCGAGAACGTCGCCATGCCCCGGTGGATCCGGCACGGGAGGCGGGTCGAGGCCGAGCTGGAGGCCGCCCGCGGGCTGCTCGAGGCCCTGGCCATCGGGTCCCTCGCCGACCGCCTGCCCCACCACCTCTCGGGGGGCGAACGCCAGCGGGTGGCGATCGCCCGGGCCATGGCCCAGGAGCCGGGCCTGGTGCTGGCCGACGAGCCCACCGGGAGCCTGGACTCGGTGAACGGCGAACGGGTCATGGGCCTACTCCTGCAACTCCGGGAACGAACCGGTGCTGCGGTACTCCTGGTGACCCACGACCACCGGGTGGCGGCCCGTACCGACCGGCGGATCGAGATCCGGGACGGGGCCCTCAGCCCGGCCCGCCCGGTGTCCTGAATCCCGAGACGACCCGGAGCCCGTCCTCGGGGAGGACGCCCGGGTAGCCCTCTGAGGTGGCATGGCTCGGGAGCCCGGCCAGCCGGAGCCAGGCTTCGGGGATCCGGTCCGCGATCTCCCCGGCCAGCCGCCCAGGTACACCCGCCCCCGCCCCGGCCGCGCCGTGGAGCCAGACTCCGGCCCGGATCCGAGCCCCCGGGTCGCCCGGGATCCTGGGAGCCAACAGCGCCGCCAACACCCCGGCGAGCACATCCCCGCTCCCGGCCGTAGCCAGTCCGGGGTCGCCGGTCGGGTTGACCCAGGTATCGGAGCCCTCGACCACCAGGGAGAACCGACCCTTCAGGACCACCCGGGCCCCGGTCCCGGAGGCCAGCTCCAAGGCGGCAGCCCGACGCTCGGGCAGGCCCGGACCCACCGGACGACCCAGCATGCGAGCCGCCTCCCCAGGATGAGGAGTGAGCACCCGGATCCGGGCCGGATCCCGGCGGGTCCCCCTGCCTGCCAACGGGAGGGCCCCGGCGTCCAGCACCACCGGTCCCGGGAAGTCGTCCACCACCCTCGCCAAGACCTCCACCCAGGCCACCGGGAAGGCGTCGGGAGCCACGGATCCTCCCGCCTCGCCGGCCGGGTCCGGCAGGGCCAGGCCGGGGCCGAGCACGAGGGCATCGGCCCATTCCAGGGCTGCCAGGAGGTCCGGATCCCCTCCCTCGCCTCCCCATTCCTCGACCATGGCCTCGGGCAGCCAGGCCCCGTACTGGGCCAGGGCCCCGGGCCCGGCCAGCAGCCGCACCATGCCGGCCCCGGCCCGGAGCGCCCCCCGGGCGGCCAGGAACGGTGCCCCCGCCATTCCCGGGCTGCCACCCACGACCAGGACCTTCCCGAAGCTCGCCTTGTGCCCGGCGGCGGGCCGGGGCGGCAAGGCCCCGGCCCCGGTCCCGGCGACGGCCAGCCCCATCCCCCCGGGTCGGAACCCGAGCTCCGACCTGGGAAGGCCGATCGGTACGAGCGCCATCTCGCCGCACCGTTCCCGGCCCACGGGGCAGGCTACGAAGGGCTTGGGGAGACCCATGGTGACGGTAGCCGTCGCCGGGACGACCGGCCCCTGGCCGGCGCCGCCATTCGCCGGCAGCCCGGAAGGCAGGTCCACCGCCACGATGGGGCGGCCGCACGCCGCCAGGGACTCGATCGCCCGGGCCACCTCCCCCCGGGCCGGGCCCTTGGTCCCGGTCCCGAGCAAGGCGTCGACCAGGAGGTCGCCGGGAAGATCCTTGCCAGGGTCGAACCGGGCGACCTCGATCCCCAGGGCCTCGACCGCTTCGAGCTGGATCCTGGCATCGGCCCGGAACCGAGCCGGTTCGGCGGCCAGCAGACAGGTCGCAGGGATCCCGATGCCCGCCAGGATCCGTCCCAGTGCCAGGCCGTCCCCTCCGTTGTTGCCGGGTCCGACCAGGATGCCCACCCGTGTCCTTCCGGATCCGCCCGGGTTCCCCGAGGTTCCCTCCCGAGGAAGCCGGCGGAGGACCTCGTGCAGCAGTCCGAGGGCTGCATGCTCCATGAGCAGGAGGCCCGGGACCCGGAAGACCTCCTGGGCCATCCGATCGGTGTCGGCCATCTCGGCCGCAGTGGCGATCCGCATGGCACCGAGGGTACACGGCCCGGCACCCCCTTCCGGCTCCCACTGCGTGCCGTCCCGGATGTCCTATCCTTGGCGCCTCCCCGGAATCGTCGGGAACGCGCTCCCCCGAGGCTTCCGGGAGCCCTTCGATACCCATGCCGACCCCCACCGCCAACCCGGATCCCGCCCCGTCCCCGACCGCATCGCCGAGCCCCGACCCTTGGCCGGCCCGGGCCATGGCGGCGACCCTCGTCATGGGTGTGGTGCTGCGCCTGGCCGAGGTCGCCGCCGCGCCCTATCCCTGGCTGGACGAGGCCAGCCTGGGGCTGGAGGTCCATCGCCGGGATTTCTCCGGTCTCACCGCCCCCCTCGAGTTCGGGGTGGTGGCACCGGTCGGTTACCTCTGGATCCTGAAGGCGACCGAGCGACTTCTGGGCACCCCTGCCGAATGGGCCCTGCGCCTGCCCTCCCTGGCGGCTTCGCTCCTGGCACTGGCGGCCACCGCCTGGCTCGCATGGCGTCGACTCCCACCCTGGGGAGCGGTCGCCGCCACGGTGCTCTCGGCCGGCTCTCCGTTCGCCGTCTACTACGCCTGGGAGCTGAAGCCCTACGCCCAAGAATCGGCGATCACCATCGGCTTGCTGTGCGTCGCCGTCGTGCCGGCGGGAACGGGTTGGATCCGCCCCCTGCCCCTCGCCCTGCTCTCGGCTGCCACCCTTCCTTGGTTCTCGTTCGCCTCGGTGTTCCTGCTCCCTGGAACCCTGCTCGAGACCGGCCTCCGGGACCGGGCCAGCCGCACCCCCAGGACCGGCGCCCTGGTGATGCTGGTGCTCGGCAGTGCCGCCCTCTTCCTGGCTTGGGCCGGGCCGGTCCGCCAGTGGTACGGGGACTTCATGCGGGAGTTCCACCGTCCCGAGTTCGCTCCCTGGGACCGGGGAGTGGGCCCGATCGCGACCTGGATCTCGAGCCGTTTCGAGGCTCTCCTGGCCGGACTGGCCGGGCTGGGTCGCCTCTGGCTGCTGGGGGCAGGCCTGGCCCTGGTTGGGATCCGGCGGTTCGCCCGGGAGGACCGGCCGATCTTCCGGACGACGACCCTGGCTCTGGCGCTCTGGCTCGGTGCCGGCCTCGCCCACCTCTACCCCACCCTAGCCGGCCGGCCGCCGCTGGCAGCCCGGATGTGCCTGTTCCTGCTCCCGGTCGTGGCTCTGGCCGTGGGCTCCGGGGTCTCGGCCCTGGAAGCAGGCCGACTCCGCTTCCTGGCTCCCGTCCTGGTCGCGGTCCTGGGGTGGCAGATCCTCCCCGACGGCTCCCTGCAATGGCATCGCAAGGACCGCCGGGCCCCGTTCCAGCGGATCTTCGCCGAGGTCGGTCGCGACGACGTGGTCGCCCTCTCCACCGCCGCCTGGACCCAGTGGCACCTCCACGTGGCGGCCGGCAGGGTGCCCCGCCCGCCCCGCGCCGTCCTCAGGGTCAGCCACTGGGGTGGCAAGGACCCGGTTCCCGAGGTGCGCATGCCCCCCGACGCGACCAGGGTCTGGTGGCTGGACGACTCGCGGCAGTTCCCGAACCAGATCGCGATCCCGGAGTGGGAGGCCCAGCTCCGGTCCGGGTTCGAGCTGGCGCCCCAACAGCCTCCCGAGCCGTCGCTCCGCCTCTGGCTCCGCCGGAGTGGCTCCTAGCTCGCCTTCGCCAGCGGTACGACCCCGTCCGAGGCCTCGACGATCTCGCGGGTGATCACGTACTTGCGCTTCTGGTCCTTGGTGCTCGGCATCTCGTACATGATGTCGAGCATCAGGCTCTCCATGATGGAGCGCAGCGCCCGGGCGCCGGTCTTCTTCTGCTGGGCCTTGTAGGCCACCGCCTCGAGGGCGCCGGGGGTGAACGAGAGCTCCGCCCCGTCGATCTCGAAGAGCTTCTGGTACTGACGGCTGAGGGCGTTCTTCGGCTGGGTGAGGATCGCCACCATGGCGTCGAGATCGAGCTCGTCGAGGGTCACGACGATCGGGAGCCGGCCGATGAACTCCGGGATCAGGCCGAATTTGAGGAGGTCCTCGGGCTCGACCTTGGAGAGCAGCCGGCCGATCTTCTTCTCCACCTTGCTGATGGGGTTGGAGCCGAAGCCGAGGCTGCGCTGGTTCAGGCGGCGGGCGATGATGTCATGCAGGTTCTCGAAGGCCCCGCCGCAGATGAACAGGATGTTGGTGGTGTCGATCTGGATCATCTCCTGGTGCGGGTGCTTGCGCCCGCCCTGGGGGGGAACGCTCGCCACCGTACCCTCGATGATCTTGAGGAGCGCCTGCTGCACGCCCTCGCCCGACACGTCCCTGGTGATCGAGGTCGACTCCCCCTTGCGGGCGATCTTGTCGATCTCGTCGATGTAGATGATGCCCTTCTCGGCCTTGGCGACGTCGAAGTCGGCATCCTGGATCAGCTTCAGGAGGATGCTCTCGGCGTCCTCGCCCACATAGCCGGCCTCGGTCAGGGTGGTGGCGTCGGCGATGCAGAAGGGCACGTCGAGGATCTTCGCCAGGGTCCGGGCGAAGAGGGTCTTGCCCGAACCGGTGGGTCCGAGCAGCAGGATGTTGGACTTCTCGAGCTCGACGTCGTCGACCCGCTTCTTCGAATTGATCCGCTTGTAGTGGTTGTAGAGGGCGACCGAGAGGATCTTCTTCGCCCGCTCCTGGCCCACGATGTACTCGTCGAGGTGGCGGTGGATCTCGCGGGGCAGCGGGAGCTTCCCCGCCACCGTGGTCTGGACCTCTTCCTCGAGCTCCTCCAGGATGATCTCGTTGCAGAGTTCGATGCAGCCGTCGCAGATGTAGACGTCGGGGCCGGCGATCAGCTTGCGGACCTGGTTCTGCGACTTGCCGCAGAACGAGCACTTGTAGGGCTTGGTGAACACGGTCAGACCCCTTCGACCTTCGGCTGTTCGTGGCCAGTATAGACCTTGTCGACGATCCCGTATTCGACGGCCTCATGGGCCGTGAGGAAGTAGTCGCGCTCGATGTCGGAGGCGATCCGCTCCCGGGTCTGCCCGGTGTGGCGCGACCAGATCTCGAGCATGACGTCCTTCTTGCGGAGGATCTCGCGGGCCCGGATCTCGATGTCGGAGGCCTGGCCGGTGGCACCGCCCATGGGCTGGTGCATCATGATCGTGGAGTGGGGAAGGGCGATGCGCTTGCCCTTGGCGCCGGCCGCCAGGAGCAGTGCCGCCATCGACGAGGCCTGCCCGATGCAGATGGTCGTGACCTTGGGCTTCACGTACTGCATGGTGTCGTAGATAGCGAGCCCGGCGGTCACCAGGCCCCCGGGGCAGTTGATGTAGAAGTTGATGTCCCGATCGGGATCCTCGGCCTCGAGGAAGAGGAGCTGGGCGATCACCAGGTTGGCGACGTACTCGTCGATCGGACTCCCGATGAAGATGATGTGGTCCCTCAGGAGCCGGCTGTAGATGTCGTAGGCCCGCTCGCCTCGGTTCGTCTGCTCGACGACGGTGGGTATCAGCATGCGCGCCTCGCCCCTCTCCTTTCCTGGTCGGGTTATGCCATGGGATCGACCGGAACCGGACCTGCCGAGAAGGGGTCACTCGACCGATCGCACGAGTCGGCCCGCCGACCCGGAGGTCTGGCGCGGTCCGGGCTCAACCGTGGTCGTGTTCGTGGTCATGGTCGTGGTCGTGACCATGATCGTGGTGGTCGTGCCCGTGGGAGTGGTCGTGGTGGTGGAGCTTGGAGCGCAGCCAGTGGAAGGCCTTCTCCCGGGTGATCTTCTGCTTCTCGAGGATCCGGGACCCGGACGAGTCGACCATCTCGGCCACGTCGATCGGGCTGCGGCGCATCATCCGGGCCAGGGTCCGGAGCCGCTCCGCCACCTCGTCGTCGCTGGCCCCGAGCTTCTCGCGCCGGGCGATCTCGTCGAGGGCCAGCTCGAAGCGGAGGCTCTTCTCGGCGCCCTCCCGGAGGTCGCCCTTCACGTCCTCCTCGGTCTTGCCCCACTCGGCCAGGTAGTCCTCGAAGCCGTAGCCTTCCTCGAAGCGCCCCTTGAAGTCCCCCAGCCGCTCGGCCAGGCGGGCCTCGAGCAGCGGGGCCGGCGGGGTGGCGCTCACCAGTCCGAGCACCGCCTCCTGCAGGGCTTCGTCGAAAGCCTCCTCGGCCTTGCGACGGGCTTCCCGCTCGAGATCGCCGCGGATCCGGGTCCGGAGTTCGTCCGCCGACCCGATATTGCCCGAGAGCTTCTCCAGGAAGGCCGCGTCGATCTCGGGGAGTTCCACCGACTTCAGGGACTTCAGGGTGAGGTCGAAGTGGACCTTCTTGCCCGCCAGGTTCTTGTTCTCGGAGTCGGCGGGGGGATCCAGGGTCACGGCTTTCTGGTCGCCCTTGGCCATGCCCACCACCACCGCGTCGAGACCCGGGAAGAACCCGTCCTTGCCGAGGTGGAGGCTCAGGTTCTTCTGGGAGAGGGACCGGAAGGCCTGGTCGCCGACCTTGCCCTGGAGCTGGACGACGGCCAGATCGCCGTTCTCGGCGGGCCCTTCCTTGACCTTGGTCCGGGCAACCCGGAACCGGAGGTCCTCGAGGCGTTCCTCGACGGCCTGGTCGGTGACCGCAGCCACCTCGGGGTGTTCGATCTCGAGGCCATGGTAGTCGCCGATCTCGACGTCGGGCGCGACGTTCACGACCGCCTTGAAGAGGAAAGGCTTGCCCTTTTCGAGGGTCTTCTCCTCGTACCGCACCGGGGAGACCGGCCGGGTCCCGAGCTGCTCGACCGCCTCGTAGTAGAACCGGGGAAGGAGCTCCCGCTCGACCTCCCGGTCCAGCCGCTCCCGGCCCACATGGTTGGCCAGCACCGCCAGGGGCGCCTTGCCGGCCCGGAACCCGGGGATCCGCACGAACCGCGAGAGCTCCCGGCGGACCGAGCGGTAGGCCTCCTCGACGGCATCGGACGTGACTTCGACCGAGAGGGTCATCACGCCGTTCTCGACTCGCGACTCCTTGACCTCGAAGTCCATCCCCGTGATCCCTTCGGAATCTGCGTCCCGGGCCCCTTCGCAGCCCGGGGCCGGGTTTTGCGGTGGGAAGCGCCCGATCCTGGCCCAAAGGCGCGGCGAGGGGTCCCTAGACAGGAACACCCGCCACCGGCGGGTGTTCCGGATATGGATTTGGAGCGGAAGACGAGATTCGAACTCGCGACCTTCGCGATGGCAACGCGAAGCTCTACCACTGAGCTACTTCCGCTCGGAAGCTTCTCTATGTCATGCCCTGCCCGTTGCCTTCGATGCCGCCGGGCGGATGCGAAGGGCGGGACTCGAACCCGCACAGGTTTCCCCACCAGATCCTAAGTCTGGCGTGTCTACCAGTTCCACCACCCTCGCACGTGCGGACGAAGGATACCCCTTCGTTCCGACCGGGCGAAAGCGTCGGGCCCGAGGACGACGCTTGATATACGCCATGCGAGCGCCCTGACGCAAGGGGTTCCGGTGGGAGCCCGCAGGCGATCGCGAGGGGCGGGGAGCGGACTACCGGTCGGAGCCGAGCGGGATCGGGATCGGCACGCCTACCGTCGGCAGCAGGGGGGTGGCGGGACCGGCATCGGGAGCCGGGTCCTTGACCTTGGTGAACTGCAGGAAGTCGATCCGCAGGTCGCCGGCCAGGTTCTCCTCGGAGCGGAACTGGGCGTAGGTGGCTTTGATCACCGGCTGGGGCTCCCGGCCGAGCACCCCGTTGTAGGGGTTGGTCAGGAACTCCGGCCTCTGGAGCTGGCCCTCGACGGTGACCGAGTTCCCGCCCCGGCCGTCCGGCCGCACCGCGGCCCGGAGGTCGGTCCGGACCCGGGGGTCCCGGGGAAGCGGCTCGGGGAGCACCACCTTGAACCAGTCGCGGAGGTCGGAGTCGGAGCGGATGTCCTCGTCGGTCCGGAGGTCGTCGCGGGGGCGGACGGTCTCGGTGGCGGAGCGTTCGGCGACCACCAGCATGGTCTTCCGGTCCGGGGAGATCCAGCCCACCCGGCCCTTGAAGAGCACGTGGTAGCCCTGGCGCCAGATGGTCGGGCTGCGCTCCACCTCCTCGAAGGTGAGCCGCTTCTCCACGAAGCCCCGCTGCTCGTTGCGCCGGTCGGACTGGAGCTTGCGGATCTGGGCCGCGATGTCCTGGGAGGAGAAGTCGGCCACGATCAGGTACTGCTGGGCGATGGCCCGCTGCTCGTCGTTCAGGTTCCCCTTGCGCAGCGCCAGCTCGAGGTGGCGCTTGGCCTCCTCCCAGTTGCGCTGGGCGAAGTGGTAGAGACCGGAGGTGTAGTGGTGCAGGCCGAGGTGGTCGGCCAGCTTGGCGAGGTGGGTCTTCACCGCCTGGTCCTCCGGGTTGATCCGGGCCGCCTCCTCGAAGTTCACGAAGGCCAGGTCGAGCTTGTCCAGACGCTGGTAGGCGAGCCCCAGCAGGTAGTAGATCCGGTAGTCGTTGGGCGCCAGCTCGGCAGCCTTGGTGGCCTCCGAGGCAGCCTCCTCGAAGCGACCCAGCCGGAACAGGTTGGAGGCGTTGCGGTAGAGCAGGATGGCGTTCGAGGGCATGTGGGTGACCGCCTCCCGACTCTCGGCCAGGGCGGCGTCGAAACGGCCCTGTCTCTCCAGGGTGCGGGCCAGCAGGTCATGCAGCTCGGGATCCCGGGCATAGGTCTTCAGCAGCTGGTAGAGCCGCTTCTCGGCGGCAGCCAGCTCCCCGGCCTCGATCCAGCCCTTGATCTTCTGCTTCTGCCCGGGAAGGTCCAGGGCCTCGGGCGGAGGCGCCGGCTCCTCGATCGGGGGCGTGCGCACCGCCACCGAGCCCAGGCGCTGGAGGGCGGTCTTGGCGCCGAGGTGGGTGGGGTCGAGCTGGAGGCACTGGCGGAACTGTTCCTTGGCCTCGTCGTAGCGCCCCTGGGCCTCGAAGACCCGGCCCAGGTTGAAGTGGGGCGCTGCGAAGGTGGGGTCCTTCTTCAGGGCCTTCACGAACTCCTGGAAGGCCTCGGTGTACTTCCCCTGGTAGAAGAAGGCGAGCCCGGTGGTGTTGTGGAGCTGGGCCGATTGGGCCCACGCTCCTCCCGGCGCAAGGCCCAGGACCAGGAGGGCCCCGACCACGGCCAGGAGCCTGGAGGGGAGGATGCGCCCGGAGGGACTCGAACCCCCGCAACCGGATCCGAAGTCCGGGACTCTATCCAACTGAGCTACGGGCGCACGAGGCAGGGCCTGGCCGGGAAACTGGGGCGGAGGACGGGGATTGAACCCGCGACCCACGGAACCACAATCCGTTGCTCTACCGACTGAGCTACCCCCGCCGCGTCTCCCGGCAAAGGAGTTCACAAACCGTAGCACGAGGCCTTTCCGGGGGTCAACGCGCCCCACCTGGGTCCGGGCAGCCGATCAGGCCGCCTTCCAGAGCGTCAGCCGCTCCTCGTCCATCTTCTGGATGGCGGGGATCCTGGCCCGCTTGAAGGCCTGGAACCGGGCCTTGGCGAAGGTCCGGACGGTCAGGTAGATGCCGGTCTCGAGCAGCACGTCGAGCACCATGTCCATCGCCCGGTCCTCCAGCTCCCCGTCTTCCCGGTTGGTGAGCACCAGGACCTGGATGTCGCGGTTGTCGCGGAAAGTGCCCTCGTCGACACCGTGCATGTCGACCTCGGCGATCCGGGCACCGAACTCGCGAGTGAGGGCCTCGGTGAAGGCCATGACGGCCTGCTTCTCGATCCGGGTCAGCGGCGTCCGATCCAGCGCTCCACGCATCTTCCCTGCATCCTCTCGCTCGGGACGGGGCACCTGGCGGTGCCGGACCATCCCTGTCGTTCGCCCCGGGGGCCTCCCCGAAAGCCGCTGAGTATAGGGACTCGCGGACGGGTGGCAAGACCCCGCGAGAAAAAAGTTGGAGCCCATGCTCCTCGCATCGGACATCGGCCCGAACGGCCCCCGCCGTTAGCGCCTCAGCCCAGGAACCGGCGCCACTCCTCGCCCTCCGCCACCCGTCGAATCTCCTGGTTGCGGCTCTCCAGGAACCGTCGCATGTACCGGTGCAGGAAGATCCGGTCCGCCAGCCAGCCCAGCGGCCCCAGCGGAGCGTCGAAGTCGAAGCGGTCCCGCATGAGGGTGAGCCCGTCGGCACCGACCTCGAACTCATGGTCGTGGTCGAACCGGGCGAAGGCCCCCGAGACCTGCGAATCCCGGAAGCGGAAGGGCCGGTCGAAGGCCGTGATCCGGGCCGTGAGCCGCTGGCGGAGCCCGAAGTGGCGGGCTTCCCAGGTGACCTCCTCCCCCATGCCGATCAGGCCGGTGGTGACCCCCGCCACCGCCACCTCGTCGGTCCCGGCGGCCGAGGCCCGGTGCATGTCGATCGAGCGGGCGAGGTCGAAACAGCGATCGATCGGCGCCCGGATCCCGGTCTCGACCACGATCACCGACATGCATGCACCCCAGCTCCGGGGAGCCTGCCAGCGGGGCCTCGGTCCTGGCCGACCCGGGATCGGGGAGGCGGCCTTCCCCCGTCAGGCGAAGAGTTCGAAGTCCATGACCTCGGGGAAGAGGTTGTCCTTGGCCTCGTACTCGGCCAGCAGCTCCATGTCGACCTGCCCGCTGGCGAGCCCGTCGGAGAGCTTCCAGAACCGGTGCAGGTGGACCCGGGTCCGCTTGATGGCATAGTCGACCGCGGTGCGGGCGTTCATGATGAAGGCCCAGTCGCTGGCCTGGGCCAGCAGGAGCTCCCGGCCCATCTGGTCGAGGACCCGGCGGGTCTCGCCGGTGGCCCGGGCATTCCGGGCGGCCAGCTCCGACATGCGACGGGCCGCGGCATGCAGGTGGCGGTAGATCCACTCGTTGGTGGTGTTCAACCAGACCTCGCCGTAGCCCTCGGCGCCCCAGGTCGAGAAGGTCATCTCGACCTTCTGGTTGTCGGGGAAGCGCTCCAGGTACTCCCGGGGATGGGTCGGCGCCAGCTGCTCGGGGTACTGGTGCATGGCGCGCATCATGTGGTCGAGGAACTGCGGACCCTCGTACCACCAGTGGCCGTAGAGCTCGGCGTCGTAGGGCGACACCACGACCGGTGGCCGATCCATGCGGGCGGCCAGCCAGTCGACCTGGCCCTGCCGGTTGTAGACGAAGTTCCATGCATGGGTGCGGGCCCGCTCGGCAGCGATCTCCGGGTCGTAGAGGTCCTTCTTGGAGAGCGGCACGTCGCCGGTGACCCGGTGGTACTTGATCCCGGTGTTCAGCCGGATCCCGAGCTTCTCGTGGACGTACTCCTTCACGTAGTCCCAGTCGAGGTCGTAGCCCACGTCCCGGTAGAATTCCCGGTAGGCGGGGTCGCCGGGGTATCCGACTTCCTTGCTCCAGACCTGGCGGGAGCTCTCAAGGTCGCGCCCGAAGTAGGCGATGCCTCCCTGGGAGACGAGCGGGGCGTAGACCCCGTTCTCGGGCCGTGGCCGGGCGTTGACCAGGCCGTGGGTGTCGAGGAACCCGAACCGGATCCCGGCCTCCCGGAGGTAGCGGTCGTTGCCCGGGAGGTAGGCGCACTCGGGGAGCCAGATCCCTTGGGGCCGTCGCCCGAAGGCCTCCTCGTGGGCCCGGGCCGCGATCTCGACCTGGGCCCGCACCGAGCCCGGCACCGGGGCCAGGTAGGGCAGGAACCCGTGGGTCGCGCCGCAGGTGATGATCTCGAGCTGGCCGGTGTCGTAGTAGTGGCGGAAGGCCTGGTCGAGGCGCCCCTGCCAGCGGGTCCAGAGGCGCCGGCACTCGGCGAGGTGCTCGGCCTGGGCCTCGGCGCTGCGCAGGAACTCGGGGCGGTCCTTGGTCCGGACCAGTTCCTTGGCGATCAGCTCCTCGAGCTTGCCGAGGCGGGCCTCGAAGCGCTCGCAGAGCAGCGGATCCCGGAACATGGAGAGCAGCGGCGGGGTGACCGACATGGTCAGTCGCCAGTAGATCGAGTCGCGTTCCCAGCCTTCCATCGCCCGGAGCAACGGCAGGTAGGTCTCGATCACCGCCTCGTAGTACCAGAGCTCCTCGATGAAGAAGGGGTGCTCGGGATGGCGGACGTAGGGCAGATGGGCGTGGAGGGTGAAGGCCAGGTAGCCGCGGGCCGGTCTCATGGGTTCTCCCCTCCCGGCTTCCGGGGTTCGCCCGAACGCCAGGGACCGGTCGGGCTCGACGGCGCCGGGCGGCCTTCCCCGGTGGTCGGGTGCGGAGGACGGACCTTGAAGCCCATCCCCAGGCCGACCCCGGAGAGTTCTTCGGCCCGGCTCCAGACGAAGGGCCCGAGCTCGTCGTCCCGTCGCCCGGCAACGGCCTCCCGCTCCCGGACCCGGGTCTCGACCTCGGGACCGGTGGGCAACCCCGCCACCGAGGCGGCCATCAGATCATGGCGTCGGGCCGCGGCCTCGGCCGGGGCGCCCGGGGCGGGCATCTCTCCGGCCTCGAACCAGGGCTCGAAGGCAGGCACCGCGGCCGGGAGCGATTCGAACACGGAATGGAAGGACCCGTCCCGGGAGAGGTACCCGAGGACCGCCTTCACCTCGAGGCGGGGCGCCTTGACCTGGACGTACCAGTCGCCAGAGGTCCGGTCCGGGACCCTGACCTGGGCCAGCACCGGGTTGCCGGCGCCGGTGTCGAGGACCCGGAGCACGAAGCGGCCGCCCTGCCCGGCCCGGGCCTTGGCGGCAGCCCGGACGGCGGGATCAACCTCCCAGTAGACGAAGACCCACCAGGGGTCCCGCACCAGGGCCACGACCACGTCGGTGCCGTAGCGCTCGGGCAGGGCCCACTCGTCGCGCTCTTCCCACTTGGGCTCGACGATCTCGACCTCGGGGGCCACGGGGAGCGCGCCCCGGAGCACTTCCTGGTTGCCGGAGGCGCCACCCACCGGACCGAAGCGGGGACCGCCCACCCCGGGTCCGGCCTCGTCGTCGACCTCGTCCTCGGGCCCGGGAGTCTCGTCGTCGCGCATCGCCACCGTCCCCGCCCGAGGGTGGATTGCCGCCACGGGCAGGCCATCGACTTTATCCCCGACCCCGGGGGGAGTCAACGCTCGTCCCCGGCTCCCGGTCCCCTGCCTCCCGTGCCAGCGCGAGCCAGCCGCACGCCCCGTCCACCCGGGTTAGGATCCGGTCCATGGCCGAATCGCACCGGGAGAGTCTGGCCCAGCTCCGGGCGCGCTTCGCCGACCGGGATCCCACCCCCGAGGAATGGGACGCCCTGCGCCAGGACCCCCGGGCCGGGACGAAGCAGCTCCTCGCCGGACTGGAACGGCGCCGCGACAAGGCGTCGGCATGGAAGGCGCGTGCGGCCGCCCTGTCGGAGTGGCGGGTCCGCCTGGAGGCCAGGGGTTTCCGGGCCGTGGGCGGGATCGACGAGGCCGGGCGCGGTCCCCTGGCAGGCCCCGTCTACGCTGCCTGCGTGGTCCTGGGCCCGGACTGGGACCTCCCGGGGCTCGACGACTCGAAGAAGCTCCGGCCCGAGGCGAGGGAAGAACTCGACGCCCGGATCCGGGCCACCGCGCTCGGCTACGCGGTGGCCGCGGTGGGCCCCGAACGGATCGACCGGATCAACATCCTGGAGGCCACCAAGGAGGCCATGCTGGCGGCCATCTCCGCCTGCGGACCGGTGGCCCCCGACTGCCTGGTGCTCGACGCCCTGACCCTGGAGGCATGTCCCCTTCCCCAGCACGGGTTGGTCGGGGGCGACTCCAAGGTGGCCGAGATCGCGGCCGCCAGCATCCTCGCCAAGGTGGCCCGGGACCGGGAGGTGGTGGAACTCGACCGGAAGTTCCCCGGCTACGGCCTGGCCGAGCACAAGGGCTACGGCACGCCTGCCCACCTCGAGGCCATCGAACGCCTCGGCCCCTCGCCGGTCCACAGGAAGAGCTTCGCCCCCGTGACCCGTTGGGTGCTCCCGACCCGCGAGGAGCTGGCGCGACGGCTGCGGCGCTGCCGCGACCGGGAACAGCTCCGCCAGGTCGGGGAGACCATCCGCCAGGCCTCCGGCGATCTCACCCCGGCAGAGCTCGAGGACCTGCGCTCCCTGTACCGGGAGCTGCGGGAGACCCTGAGGTGAGGCCGAAGGCCCGGACCCAGGCCAGCACCTTCGCCCGGGGCCGCGATGCCGAGGCGGTCGGCGAGGACCATCTGCGGGCGGCCGGGTACCGGATCGAGGCCCGCAATTTCCGCTGGCGAGGCGGCGAGGTCGACCGGATCGCCTGGGACCGTGAGGTGCTCTGCTTCGTGGAGATCCGCTCCCGGAAGGGCACCTCGTCGGTGCGCCCCGAGGAGACGGTGGGATTCGGCAAGCGCCGGCGGATCGTGCGGGCCGCCGAGGCCTGGCTCGGGCTCCGCCGGGGACCCCTGCCGAAAGTGCGCTTCGACGTGCTGGCGATCGAAGGCGTCGGGACCCCTCACCCCGCGATCCGCCTCCTGAAGGACGCCTTCCGGGAAGGCGAGTAGCAGCCGCGACCCGAACCGGGCGACCGACGGAACCGGCCCGCGAGGCCCGGCGTTTGGTGCGAACGGTACGTTCCGGGGCCTCTCCCTGTCGGTCCCGGGCCGGGCCCCGCCGATGGGGGACGCGAGGGGTGGCGCCATGCGACGACCCGCCCTGAACCTGGGAGCCTGCTCATGCATGCCTGCCTGGAACGTCCCCGGCTGCGCTTCCCGGTCCTGGCACTCGCCCTGTCCTGCACCCTGGCAGGGGTCGTTTCCGCGGCCCCTGCTTCCAGGGCCCGCCTCCCCTCCCCGAAGACCGTCCCGGTCGACCCGATGCCCGACCTGGAGCATGTCGACGGGGAGACCCTGCGCCTGGCCGAGAGCTGGGCCCGGCTGGCCCGGGAGATCGAGGTGAGGATCGGGGACGCGATCCGGGACCGCTTCGACGATCCCCACGTGGAGGCCGAGATCCTCGGCCCCGAGGAGGTGAAGGTCCTGTGCCGGGTCCGGGTCCGGGAGATGGAGTACGCCGGG
This sequence comes from uncultured bacterium, assembly GCA_964403795.1. Lineage (GTDB taxonomy): Bacteria > Muiribacteriota > UBA6191 > CAZXTJ01 > CAYOHP01 > CAYOHP01. The sequence continues at coordinate 18,661 of CAYOHP010000013.1, forward strand.
GTCCAGGACTCGCTCCGCACCCTGGCGTCGACCGTGAACCGGGAGGTCCTCGGCAAGCACTACCGCCATCTGCGGCTCTCGCCGACCTCGGCGCTGGTGGTCCTGAACCGCCGCCAGGTCGAGGGCGTCCCCGAGGCCCTGGCGGCCCATCCCCGGCAAGGGACCCCCGCGGCCGCGGCGCCAGGGCCGAGGACCGCGGCCCTCCCCCCGGCGCCTGCCTCGAGGGCAGGCAAGACCGTAGCTTCCCGATCCTCGGCGGCGTCCCGATCGTCCGGGCCCGCTTCCGGCCCGCCCGCCCCCGGCCTGGGGTGGAGCTCCGACCCGAGCCTGGGCGCCCTGCCGGGCGCCGCGGGAGTGGGATCGGATCCCTCGCCGTCGGCGGCCGCCCTGCCCGATCCCGAGGTCGACGCCCTGCCGGGCGCCGCCGGTGTGGTCCTCGCCTCGGGCACTCCGGTCGGGACGGCCGCCCCCGCCGGCCCCAAGCGGACGGGGATCCTCCCCGAAGCCGAAGGCGTGCGCTTCGTACTCGGGACCGAGCTGGCGGACTTCGGGCGCGCCCCGGTGCTCCCTCCGGCTCGGGAACTGCGAGGCCTGGAAGCCGAGGCCTTCGAGGACGGCTTCGCGGTCCACCTTCCGTTGCCCTTGCCGGGGCCGGGCTCCCTGCCTTCCCCGATTCACCGTCTCCTCAAGCCGCCAACTCCGGCGGCGCCCGACCCGGTCCCGGCACCGGCGCCCGTGGCGGGCCCGACCGCGGCGATCCCGGCACCTTTCCTGGGCTCCCGGGACGAAGTGGCCGCGGTGCCGGCCTCCGCCCTGCCGCGACCCGGGACCCGGAAGCTCCCGGCCCGCCCGGGTCCGCCGAAGCTCCCTCGCCCCGAGCTGGCGCCCCTGCCTCCGTTCCGGGGGGCGGCTCTCCCGGATGCCGGGGCCCGGCCCCGTATCCCGAGCCTGGACCCCGAGCCGGTCCGGGCCATGGTCGCCGCCCGCGCCATGGCGGCGGCCCGCTCGGAGCGGAACCCCGGGGGGTTCTCGGAGGAGGACTTCCCCGAGCTGGTCGAAGTCCGCGCCGCCAATCCCGACTACCCGTTCTCGGAGGAGGACTTCGAGGACGCCGAGCGGGACGGGGTCACCGCCATCGCCAGGCCCGCCCTCCGGAGGGAGGCCCTCGTCTTCGAGGAACTCCGGGTCTGGTTGGAGGGCTTCGGCTGGAGCTCGCCCCGGGTGCGCCGCTTCCACGCCGCGGGGGGACGCATCCGCTGGGAGGTCGAGGTCCGGGGCCAGGACTCGGACCTCGAGGCGGCCCGGGCCTCACTGCGGCGCCTGGGCAGCGACCTGCTGCGGCTCCTCCCCGAAGGTGTCGACCCCGGGTCCTCGCTGCGCCTCCGCCTGCCCGGAGGCCGTCGCGACCTGGTCCTCGAGGAGCCGCTGGCCAGCCTGTAGGAGCCTGGGTCCGGGGCGGCCCACCGGCTCCTGGCTGGGCACCGGGTCGGGCACTATCTGTTCCTCGTGGTGAACTCCCGCGCCTCTCGTCGTGCCGTCACGCTGGTCGAGATCGTGATCGCCCTGACCATCCTGGCCTTGCTCCTGGGCGTCACCATCACCCAGTACACGGAGTGGACCGCCCGGAGCCGGGAGACGATCTGCCTGGACCGGCTCACCACCTTGAAGCAGCACATCGAGGCCTGGCAGCTCCAGAGCCGACGACCCTGGTTCCGGCCCCTGCCGCCACCCGGGTTTCCCCTCGATCCCTGGGACCGTCGGTTCGGGATCGATCCTCGCCGGGGAATGCTGTGGAGCGACGGGCCCGAGGGAGACGGATCCAGGCGGATCGAGCTGCCCTACGAGCCCTACCCGTCCCGACCTCCGCCCTCGGTCTCCGGGATCAGCGTGCGCGGCGCGCCCGGGGGCGGCCTGCTGATCTCGTGGTCGATGCCCCCGGACCGGACCGACTTCGTGGGCTTCGAGATCGAACGGGCGCCCGAGGTGAGGATCCCGGGCAAGGCCCCGACCCCCGACGAGCCGGTCCCGCCGGACCGGGTCCAACCGGGGGCCTTCGCGCCGATGGCCGTGGTGTCCCCGGAAGCGCCGTACCAGGCCACCGACCCCGCGGCCCTCCCGGGCACCACCTGGTACTACCGGGTGCGGGTGGTCCCGGCGCCGGGCTCCCGGGGAGAGCCGCCCCCCTTCTCCGCCCCGGTGCCCGGCCGGGCGCCCGAGACCGGCGCCCCGATCCTGATCGTCACCCCCAGGTCCCTCCACGCGCGGGTCGGCGGTTCGGTCGCGTTCCTGGTGGAGGGGCGCCCCTCGGGGTCGCCCCTGGCCATGCTCCGGATCGACGCCCAGGGGCTGGCGGTGGGGCCCGGGGCCTTCCAGCGCGAGATCCCGGTCGCCTACGCCGCACCGGGGATGGTCACGACCCGCTTCGAGCTGGAAGACGTGGCGGGACGGACCGGCGTGCGCGAGGTCGAGATCGAGGTCTGGGACGGGCCGACTCCGTAGCCATCCGCCCGATCGGGTCAGGAGCCCGACTTCTTCGCCTTCGCCGCCTCCTCGAAGAGAGCCACCAGCTCCTCGACGTCGGGATCGTCGGTCGGCCCCTCTCCGGAGCGTCGCTTGTCCAGCCGGGCCCTCCCCAGGCGCTGCAGACCTTCCTTCAGGCGGGTCCGCACGCTGGGATCGCCATCGTCGGGATCGCGCCCCCCCTCCAGGTCGCGCTCCAGCTCCGTGAGCTCGTTCCGGAGCGGGTCGTCCTGGAGGTCGGGGGCACCTCCCGCCAGGGCGGCGAGTCCCACCTGGAACAGCAACCGGCTGGCCCGGGCCTTGCGCTCGGTTCCCAGCAGCTCGTCGTAGAGGGGTCGGACCGCCCGCAGGAGCTGGTCCCGGTCCGTTTCTCCGGGAGCGAGATCCAGCACCCGGCCGGCCCAGGGAGAGGCAAGACGGGCGAGTTGGACCGGGGGCGAGGGCGGCTCCGCGGGCGGACCCTCCGGGGGGCTCCCGGGAGCCGGTGCCTGGGGAGCCAAGGCCGCAGGCCCGGGGACCGGGGTCGGCTCGGGAGGCGCGGCAGGTTGCGGCTCGATCGGTGGAGGTCCGGGAGGCGCGGCGGGATGCTGCTCGACCGGCGGCGAGCCGGGAGGCGCCGAGCGTTGCTTCTCGACCGGCGGCGGACCCGGAGGCGCCGAGCGCTGCTTCTCGACCGGCGGCGGACCCGGAGGCGCCGAGCGTTGCTTCTCGACCGGCGGCGGACCCGGAGGCGCCGAGCGCTGCTTCTCGACCGGCG
>CAYOHP010000013.1:22037-37636 GCA_964403795.1 uncultured bacterium
CCGGAGGCGCCGAGCGCTGCTTCTCGACCGGCGGCGGACCCGGAGGCGCCGAGCGCTGCTTCTCGACCGGCGGCGGACCCGGAGGCGCCGAGCGCTGCTTCTCGACCGGCGGCGGACCCGGAGACGCCACCGAACGCTTCTCGATCGGCGTGGTCGCAGGCGGGGCGGGGAGGGCCTTCCCGGGCGCGGAGGGCGGGGGCGGGGGCGGGGGCTTCCCGGCCGGGGCCAGGCCAGCCCCGACCCGCTCGGAGCGCACCGGCGGGGGGACCGGAGGCACGGAGGGCGGCGAGGAGCCGAGGTCCTCCTCCAGCATGCGCAGCAGGGCACCGGGCCCGAAGGCGGCGGTCGTCCTGGTGGAAGGCCTGGCGGGCGGGGCCAGCACCGGCGGCGGGGGCGGCGTGTCGATCCCCCGGTCGAGAAGACGCGGATCCGGCGGCACCGCCAGCTTGGAGGGACCCGTCCCGGATCCGGTCGGCGGCGGCGGGGGGCCGGGCTTGGCAGGCGGCGGCCGAGGCGGGCCGGGACGGGCAGCGGAAGTCGCCTCGGGCCGACCCGGGGGCGTGCTGTCCCGGTCGAGATCGGAGAGCACGGCCTTGGCGTCCTCGTCGAGATCGAGGGGAAGGCCGGGACGGGAGACCGGCTTCCCACCGGTCGGCGCCGGGGCGAGCAGGTCGAGAGGAGGGGACTCGTCGGAGTCGAAGTCCAGTGCCGAGTCGTCGACGCCTCCCGGGGCGGAGGGGACAGGAGGATGGGGTTTCCGGGCCGGAGGCGGGGCCTCGGACGAGGCTCTGGCCCGGGCAGAGGGCGGGGTCGGCGCAGCTCCGGAGGTGACCGCCGCGGGCGGGGGTGACGGGACCGGTTCCCCCCCCGGGACCGCGCCCCCGGCAGCAGCCCGGACCCGCGGATCGGGATCCTCGCGACGGTCGTCGATCGCCTCTTCCGCGCCTTCCCACCCTGACTTCACCAGGACCTCGGTGGCCCGGAGGCGGACGTCGGGGTGTTCGTCCTCGCTGGCCCGGATCAGGCGTTCGAGGTGGGCCGGCCGCCGGAGCTCGCCCATGGCGAAGACCGCGGCCTCGCGGAAGGCGATCTCGGGGGAGGCCATCATGAGGTCGATCTGGGCATCGACCTGGGCGTGGCCGCGCTTGCCGAGGGCCACCACCGCCACCGAGCGCACCCGGTGGTGGGGATCGCGGAGCAGCGGCATCAGATAGGGCTGGAGCTCGGGCCCCATGCGACGGTCGAGCACCTCGACGGCGTTGGCTCGGACCCTGGGCTCGGCGTGGCGCAGGCACGAGAGGATCTCGTCCCGGTCGGCGTCCTCGACGCCCTCCCGGAGTTCGGCCAGGGCCGTGGCCAGATCCCACTCCCCGCTCCCCGCCCCGCCCTTCTTCGCCCCCGGAACCGAGACCGGCGCCGGACCCGAGGCGACCCGGTCGAGGAAGGTCGCGGCCTTGCGGGCCAGGAAGACGACATCGGTGTGGGGCGAGTCCAGGGCGATCTCCACCGCCGAGCGCAGCTCGGGGAGGCGCTCCCGGACCTGCTTGTCGCGCCCGGCGTCGAGCCGGGTGAGCGAGGTCAGCGCCAGGATCTGGGCGTCCTCGTCGGGGACCCGGAGGTCCTCCAGGATGCGGTCGACCCGCCCCGCCATGGATCAGCCGCCGAGGCGGGCGAGGATCCCTTGGACCTCGGCCTGGTGCTCGGAGGGGATCCGCAGCGCCCCCTCGTCGAGGAGCTCACGGGCAACCCTCCCGAGCTCCACGAAGGCGCCGGCGATCCGCTGCTGAAGCTGACGGATGGCTTCGTCGCCCTCGACCGGCGCCCCCCCGCCCTGCTTCTGCTTCTTGATCAGGAAGGCCCGCAGGAAATCCTGGTAGCGGAGGATCTCGTAGAAGGTGGTGTCGAGCCGGTCGTGGTTGACCTGGTTCAGGCGACAGAGCTGGTAGACCGAGGTGCCGAGCTCCCGGAGCCCGGTGGCGACGGCCTCGCTGCCGGCCTGGGGAGACGCGGCCCCGCCCGCCGCCGGCTGGGTGCCGGTGGTGCGGGTAGCGGGCGCCGGTCCGGGAGGCGCGGCGGGCGTGCCGGCCGGCCCCTTCCCCGGCTGAGCCTGTCCCGGGGCGGGGGCGGAGGCCGCGGCGGCCGGGGGGGGAGCCGGAGCCGGAGCCTGGGCCGGCGGCACCTTCTGGGCCTCGACCCGACCCTGGATCAGCACCTGGAGCGCCCGCAGACTCTCGTGGGCCGCCTCGCAGATGTTGATGTCGATGTCGTTCATGGCCTGCTTCAGGGCCCGGATCGACTCCCGGGTCGGGAACTTGGCCAGCGCCCGTACCGAGCGCAGGCGGATCCCGTCGTAGGGGTCCTCGAGGGCCTTCGCCAGGATCTCGCCCGCCCACGGCTTCTCGATCTGCGAGAGCACCCAGACCGCGGTCTCCCGCATGCTGATGGCGGACAGCCGCAACATCGCCGTGAGCGTCTCGGGGACCGTCGGGTCACCGAACCGTTCCATCGCCAGGACCGCGGTGCCCCTCACCCGGTTGGACGGATCCTCCGCCAGCGGGCGCACCAGGGCCAGGTGCTGGTTCCCGCCATGGCGAACGAAGACCTCGAGGGCGTTGGAGCGCACCCGGTCGTTGCCGTGCCGGAGCAGCGGGGCCAGACGATCGAGGTCCTCGGGCCTCCCCCGGTCCACCAGGCGCACCACCAGGGTGGCGAGCACGGTGGGAGGAAGCTGGTCGTCGCCGATGGCGGCGAGCAGCTCCTCCCTCGACATCTTGGCGGGATCCAGGCTGGCGGGGTCGCGGCGCTCCTCGCCCAGGAACTCGCGGAAGTTGGCCCGGAGGTGGTTCGAGGCCTTGCGGGCGAGGAAGACCACGTCCGGATTGGAGGAGCGGATCAGTTCGTCGAGCCGGATCAGGAGGCCGCGCACCTGGGGCGCATCGTCGACCAGGTTGGGCGAGAGCCGGGTGATGGAGATCAGCGCGAACGTCTGGATCTGGGGATCCTTGTGGGCGAGGTCGGTCGTGATCTTGCTGAGATTGATCGCCACCGGCGTCTCCTACCCTGGGTTTCCCGGCTCCGGTCCCAGGGCGGAGAGTCGCTCCAAGAGACCCTGGGAACCGTCGAAACGCAGCTTGCCCTTCCGAGCCAGCTCCAGGGCGGCACGCCCCAGGACCTGGAAGGACACCTCGATCTTCTCCTCGAGCCGGCGGCGAGCCTCTTCGGCACCCACGTCGAGGGCGCCCCGCTCCACCCGCTCCTGGTGCTTGCGGAGGAACTCGGTGAACTTCAGGGCGTCGTAGAAGGCCCGGTTCAGCTCGCCCGAGGGGAGCTGGCCCAGCCGGCAGAGCTCGAACACCCGCCGCCCGGACTCGGCGAGCAGGCCCAGTCGCTCCGCCTCGGGGTCCACGCCGGCTGCGGGCGGATCCGCCGCCGGAGGCACCCCCGCTCCCGCCGGGCCGTCCCCCGACTCGCCGAACCCCTCGCGGGTGGGCTGGGGACTCTCCATGGTGATGAAGCGGATCACCTTGTCGGCCTCCTCGCAGACGTCGATGTCGACGTCGTTGCGGGCGGCCTTGAGGGCAGGCAGGCTTCGGGGGTCCTTCAGCCTCCCCAGGGACCGGACGGCACGCAGGCGGACGCCTTCGTAGGGGTCGCGCAGGGCTGCCGTCAGCAGGTCGAGGATCTCTTTCCCCTTCAGGAAACCCATGGCGTAGACCGCGCTCTCGCGATTGGCGAGGTTGCCCGAGGTCGACATCTGCCGCAGGGTCTGCACGACCCGGGGAAACCCGAGCTTGCCCAGCACCCGGGTCACGTTGGCCCGCACCCGGTTGTTCTGGTCCTCGAGCATGGGAGCGAGGTGCTGGAGGAGCGGTGCCGGGTCGGCGACCTCGTCGAGGACGTCGACCGCGTTGGCCCGGACCCGGGGATCGACGTGGGAGAGGAAGGGGACGATCCGGGGGATGTCCTCGGTTCCCGGGTTCACCCGGGTGTAGGCGGCGAGCGCCCGGGCCAGCTCCACCGGGTCGTCCCCGGCATGGGCCAGGATCTCGTGGATCTGGCTCCGGTCGAGAGCGGGCGGGGGAGCCACCGGGGCGGGAGTCTGGGGCTGGGCCGGGCCCGCGGCCGGGGTCGGACCGGCCGCCGGGCCCGCGGCGGCAGACGTCGGGCCGGGTTGGCCACCTTCCCCGGAATCGACCCTGGTCATCAGCGCCTCGACATGGTTCAGGCCCTTGCGCGCCAGGAACACGGTCTCGGGGTCGTCCTTGGCCACCGCCTCGACCAGGCGCTCGCGCAACATCCCCAGCTCCGAGGGGTCCTCGAGCGAGCCGGGCGAGAGCTGGACCACGGTGGTCAGGGCCAGGATCCGGATGTCCTGGTCGTCTCCCGCCAGGTCCTTGGCGATCTTCCGCAGGCTGATCGGCATGGCGACGCACCGCCGGGGGTCGGCCCGAGGGCGCAGGGCCAGAGTATCCGACCCGGGGACGCGGGTCCAAGGGTGGGGGTCTCGGCGTCAAACCGGGCCCCGGACGGCCCGTTTGGTCGGGTCGGACCGCAGGCATGCGAAACGGGGTCCGGCGGACACGGCCCCGGTCAGCCCGACGAACTGCGCAGGGTGTGGACCTTCTCGAGCAGGCTCTCGACCTTGCGGTAGTGGGCGTCGAGTTCCGGGAACCGGAGGTCCTCCTTGTGCAGGATGTCGATCAGGACCTCGCCGGTCTTCCGGTACTCCTCGGTGACGCTGCGCTCGAGGCGCTCCCGGGCGGGATCGACCTTGCCCACCGACACCCCGGTCAAGCGGGTGAAGAGGCCGGACTTCTCGAGCTCCGCCTGCTTCCGCTTCTCCAGGAGGTCGACGAAGCGCTTCACCCGGTAGCAGGCCTGGCGCACCGCGTCGTGCTGGATCCGCCCGGTCTCGGCCAGCTGGTAGCCCTTCTGGCCCATGGTGGTGAGCTCCCCGTCGATCTCCTCATGGACCTCGTCGATCAGCAGCAGCAGGTCGGGAGGAAGGCCGTCGAGGCCGGGGCCGTCGGCCTCCCCGGTATCCGGCGACGGGGCAGGCTCCGGACCGGTCTCGCTGCCCGGATCGAACCCGAAGTCCTCCCCGACCGCGGCTTCCGGCGCGGCGCCGAACCCGGGTGCGGGCGGACCGTCCTCGAGGTCGAGCACGCTCATGCCCAGTCCCGGCTCGCTGACCTGGGGATCGGGCTCCGGCTCGGGGGGCGGGGGCGGCGGGGCCGGCGGCGGGGCGGGAGACCGGGGCGGGCTCGACGACGGAGCCGAACTCCACCCGCCGGCGGCACCTCCCGGCGGACTCCAGCCGCCGTCGGCGCCGCCGGGCGGGCTCCAGCCTCCGTCGAAGCCTCCGGGCGGGTTCCAGGAGGCGTCGATCCCCTGGGAGGGGTCCTCGAACTCGGGCGCGGGAGCCGGGGTCGCGGCAGCAGGACCCGGGGAAGGCCGGGGCGCCCCGGAGCCGAGCTGCGAGGCAGGTATCCCCGGAACCGTTGCCTCCCCGGCTCCGCCTCCCAGCAGGCGACGGGCCTCCAGGATCTCGTAGAGCTCGAGGGCCCGTTCCGCCACGTCCACGTCGATGTCGTTCACCAGGCGCACCAGCAGGGCCTCGACCCGGTCGCCCACCTTGCCGTCGAGGGCCTCGGCCACCCTCCGGCGGACCTCCTCGCTCTCGTCCCCGGCCAGCTCCTCGAGGAGGTCGATGGCATGGGCCGCGTCCTGGGTGCCGAGCACGTAGAGGGCCGAGGCCTTGGCCGCGATGGAACCGGAGCGCGCCATGGCGGCCAGGGCTCCCGAGACCATCTTCGGATCGAGTCTCCCCAGGGCCGCCACCGCGTTGGCGCAGGCCCGGGCATCGGGGTCCTTCAGGTGTCCGACCAGCATGGCGAACACCTCGGGCGGCGAGCCGATCGCCTCGATGGCCTCGATCACGTTGGCCCGGACCCTGCCGTCGGCCCAGGTCTGGAGCTTGCGCAGGAGCGGGAGCTCGTCCCGGGTACCGATCCGGGCCAGCAGGCTGACCAGGGTGGCGAGCACGGGCGGGGCCAGCTGGGGAGCCTCCAGGGTCGCCACCACCAAGGGCCGGAGTTCCGGACCGGCGGTCTCCCGGCGCGCCACCAGCCAGCGGAGCTGTTCCTCCGGAGGCAGGGCCAGCAGTTGCTCCTTGTCGAGGAGCCCGGTCCCGGGACCCGGGGGGGCCGCGGCCGGGACCGCTTGGGGCACCCTGGCACCGTTCCCGCCCGCCGCCTGTGCGGGAGGCGATGGGGATCCCGGCCCGGGCGGCGACGACGCCTTGGGCCCGCCTGCCTCGACGATCACCGGATTCTGGTCGAGCTCCGCGAGCAGGTTCCTGGCATGGAGCACGATGTCCGGGTTCTGGGCCCGGGCCAGGTTCCCGAGGATCTCGCGGGTGCGGCAGAGTTCGTCGAAGTCGTAGCGCTGGGTGGCGAGTTCGCCCCGCTTCAGGGTGCTGAGGGCCAGCAGGACGAGGTCCTCGTCCGGCTTCTCGAGGTCGGTGGCGATGGCCTTGAGTCGAACCCGCATGCTTGCGACCTAGGGTGACCCGAGACCGATGGCATGACCGAGGAGTCCATGGCCCGGCCCCTGGCGCCGGTAGGAGAAGAACCGGTCCCCATCGCAGACGGTACAGGGGGCTCCCCGATCGATCCGATCCCCGGCCACGCCGGCACGGGCGAGCTGCGCCCCCACCAGGGTCTCGAGGTCGGCATGGGAACGGTCGTCCTTCCCGGGCGAGAGCACCCGATCGACCTCGATCCCCAGGGCCCGGGCCGTGGACGCCACCCGCTCCGCCACCTCCGGCCCGATCTCGAAGCAGCAGGACCGGATGTGGGGACCGATCGCCACCGCCCGTACCTCGACCTGGTGACCTGCCAGGAATCCCCCGACCAGATCCGCCACCGTGCCCCGCCAGCCGCTGTGGAGGGCAGCCACCCCGGGGGCACCGGTCGGGAGGTCGAAGGCGACCAGGACCGGGACGCAGTCGGCGGTCACCACGGCTGCCGCCATCCCCGGCTGGCGGAGGGCCACCCCGTCCCCGGGACCCAGGTCGCGGAAACCCGGTCCCTGGGCCGCGGCCTGGCCCCCGTCCCGTGCCGCCCATCGGACCTCGGTGCCGTGGACCTGGCGCACGAATCCCAGGGGAACACCGGGGAGTCCGGCCGCCGCCAAGAGCGCCGCCCAATTGGCCGCCACCGCCTCGGGACGATCGCGGGTGGAGAAACCCCGGTTCGCCTCCTGGTAGGGCCCCTCGGAGGCGCCCCCCAGGCGGGTCCCGAAGGCGTGGGGCACGCCGGAGGCCTCCAGGAGCCGGGACCGGAGCACCCGGGTCCCGTGGGAGTGCCGCTCCTCGAAACCACCACGGGGGAGTGCCGCGAGCCGAGGCAGGCTCATCGGGTGTCCGCGTACCCTTCGAGCGCCCGGACCATGACCTCGGCGTAGCGCCGGATCCGCGGCTCGGGGTCCGCCTCGAGCAGCGATCGGTAGATCACCAGGGCCTGGGGGAAGCGGCGCCGCCGGCTCTCGGCATAGGCCTGGAGGAGCAGGGCCTCGGGATTGCCGGGTCCGGCCTCCAGGCTCTTCCTGGCGAACTCATGGCAGGCATCGAGATCGTCGTCCCGAGCGGCCAGGTAGGCGAGGTCGCGCCACGCCACCGGATCGCGCGGATCGAGCAGGAGGAGCCGCTCCAGCACGTCCCGCGCCCCGCGGCGATCCCGACGGGAGTGGAGCACCCCGAGGACGGTCCGGAGCAGTCGGATCCGTTCCGGGGCGGCCGGCCGGGCGTGGACCGAGATCTCCTCCAGGGCCGCCACCGCCTGCCGCGCCAGGTCGGACCGCGGCGCCTCGGCCACCAGGGCGTGATAGAGACTGGCGGCATCCTCGAACAGGCCGTGGTGCCGGTACAGCTCGGCCATGCGGAGGCGGCGTCCGGGACTGTCGGGGCGCTCCTCTTCGCGGGCGGGCCGGGCCGGTTCGGGCGAACCCGTCGGCAGGGCGGGGGCCCGGAGGTCGAGGAGCCCGGCGCGGTCCGGGGCGGGCGGCGCCGCCCCACCCGATCCGGGTACCGCGCCCGCAGGGCGCGGCTCGAGAGGCCGGCCCGGGACCCCCGCAGGACCTGGCCCGGCCGACCTCCCGGGGGTCACCGGGGATCCCGGAGGCGAGCCCGACGCCGGCTTCCCGGGCGCCACCCGGGGAGCCGGGAGCGGGGGCAACCGCATGCGGGCCGGATCGGCATAGGGGTCGAGTTCCCGCATCCGGGCCAGGACCTGGCGGGCCGCGCTGCCGGACCCGCCGAGCAGGGTCCAGGCCCGGGCGAAGGCCTCCAGGGCCCGGTCCCGTTCCCGGAAGCGAGCCAGCACCATTCCCCGCGAGAGGTGGGCCCGGACGTTGGTCGGCTCCAGCGAGACCACGTCGTCGAAGTGGCGCAGCGCCTCCGCGTTGCGTCCCGAACGGAGCGCCACCATCCCGAGCTGGAGACGGGCGTCGGCGTGTCCCGGGTCGGCCTCCAGGACCTTGGCCAGGAACGAGGAGGCGCCCGCGTCGTCCCCTTTGCGCAGCGCCAGGAGCGCCCGCACATGGAGGACCTCCGGCTCCCCGGCCGCCTCGGGACCGAGTCCGTCGAGGAGGGTGGCTCCCCTCTGGGGATCGAGTCCGCTCTCCACCAGCAGCCGGGCCAGGCCCTTCCTGGCCACCGTGGAGCGGCTCTCGAGCCGCAGCGCCTCTTCGTAGGCCGCCCGTGCCGGGCGGGATTCCTGGGTCGCCGCCAGGAGCTCCGCCTTCTGGACCCAGAGCCCGAAGCGGGACCGGTCCCGGGCGAGCTCGGCCTCGACCCGCTTCAGGGTTTCCCGGGGCGCCTCCCCGGGACCGACCGCCAGCCGCTCGACGGGTCGCTCGCCGACCGGGGCCGTTGGCGCCCTGCCGGGCGCCGCCTCGGCCTCCCCGATCCCCGAGAGGCCGCCCCCGACGAAGTACGGGGTGAAGCGAGGGGCGTGGCGGAGCCGTCCCGGGACGATGGCCTCAGAGCGCACCGGGGCGCGGGCCTCGGTCGCCAGGGTGGCGGCGGATCCTGCGCTCGCGCCGCCGGCAGGCCGGATCGGGGCCGAGGCCGCACCCGGGATCACGAGCCGAGCCCCGAAGAGTCCCCAGACCACCAGGGTCCGAGCCCGACGAGCGGTCATGACTCCCTCCCGGCGCCAGGGTCGATCCCGAAGACCCGGGCGGCGTTCCGGTTGACGGCCGCCGCCAGCTCGGCGGGATCCTCGCCCCGGAGCGCGGCCAGGAAGCGACCGGTGTGTTCCACGAAGGCGGGCTCGTTGCGTGCGCCCCGGCAAGGAGCCGGCGCCAGGTAGGGGCAATCGGTCTCCACCAGGAGCCGGTCCCTGGGGACGGTGCGGGCGACCTCCTGGAGTTCCTTCGATCGCGGATAGGTGAGGACCCCGGAGAAACTGAGCATCAACCCCCCGGCCAGGGCGGCCTCGGCGGCCGCCGGGCCCGAGGAGAAGCAGTGCCAGATCCCGCGCGGCCAGCCGCCCTCGGACATGAGCCGGATCGCGTCCTCGTCGGCATCCCGCACGTGGACCACCACCGGGAGGTCGCGCCTCCGGGCCTCCTCGAGCTGGGCCCGGAAGACCTCCCGCTGCACCTCGGGGGTCGAGTGGTCGTAGTAGTAGTCGAGGCCCATCTCCCCCAGGGCGACCACCCGGGGCCGGTCGACGAACTCGCGGATCAGGTCCAGGGCTCCGTCGATCCCGTAGCGTCCGGCCTGATGGGGATGGACCCCCACCGTGGCGTAGACCCTGGGATGGGTGGCGGCCAGGGCCACCGCGCCCGACACCGTCTCCCGGTCGAAGCCCACGTCCACCAGGAAGGGCATGCCGGTCCCGAGGGCCCGCTCCAGCGCCAGGTCGCGATCCTCGTCGAAGCGTCGATCCTGCAGGTGGGCGTGGGTGTCCACGAACACGGTCAGGCCGCCCGGGCCACCCGAGGGCAGGCCATCCGGTAGTCGCCCGCCTCCCGGGCCCGGGCCAGCGCTGCCTCGGTCGCCTCCAGCAGGCGGTCCGGATCCTCGCAGAGATCCGGGATCGAGGCCACGCCCACCACCGTGGTCACCCGGGTGCCGGTCCCGTCCCGGAGTTCGAGCGCTCCCAGGTCGATTCGCTCCTTGACCCGGCCCATCAGCCACAGGGCACCCAGGGCATCGGTCTCGGGCATGCAGAGGAAGAATCGGTTGCCCTCCCGGCCCACCGCGTCGAGGGAGCGGAACCCCTCCCGGAGCTGGACGCCGATCGCCTCCAGGACCCGGTTCTTCACCGGTCCCGGGGGCTCGCCCTCGGGGAAGACGGGCTCGACGATGGCCAGGGCCAGGGCCCGCGGCGTCCGGCGGACCCGGTCGATCTCGGACTCCAGGCGGGTCTCCCAGCGAGCGAAGGGCAGGACCCCGGTCAGGGGATCGGTCCCCGCTCCCGGCACCCGGCCGGTCAACTCCGGCAGCCAACCCTCGACCAGCAGGGCGGCGCGCTCCAGGAAGTCGACGACCCGGGCATCGAAGGCGGCTCCGCCCCCGATGTTCACGGCGTTCAGGACCGCCTGGACCTTGCCTTCGATGCGCATGGGAATGGCGGCCAGCGACCGGATCTGCTTCTCGTGGTCGCCCCCGTACCGTCCGAAGAGCTTGTCGTGGTAGCCCCTGGGCGCCACCTGGGAGCGCCCCGTCTCGAAGGCCCGGCCTGCCACTCCCGAGGCCGCCGAGAACCGGACCGGGCGGGGACCGTCCCGTTCCAGCTCCGCCTCCAGTTCCTCGGGCATCCCCGCCGCGAGGTGGAGCTCCAGCCGCCCGCTCCCGGGCTCCTGGACCAGCAGCGAGACGTGCTGCAGTCGCACCGCATCGCGGATCCCGGCGAGCAGGCGTCGGACCGCCCCCCTCGCCCCCCCGGGACCGGGGGCCCGGGCGGCCAGCTCGAGCAGGTCGGAGAGGCCCCGCTCTCCCAGGACCAGGGCGGTGACGGTCGGGCTCACCGGGGCGGCCTGGCGATCGGTGTACTCGAGGAAGCGCAGCACCGCGTCCGAGAGGGCCTTGACCTCGTCGTGGCCCCGATCCGGGGTGGGCAGGATCTGGCGGCCCTCGGAGCGGTCGTCGAGGACCCGGCGCAGGGCCTCCAGGGGGCGCACCACGGCAGCTCCCGCCAGGGCCGCCAGCACCGCCGCGATCCCGACCACCAGGGCCATGCGTGGATAGGCTTCGGCCAGACTGTCGGAGGGCAGCAGGGGGACAAGCGAGAAGGCGCCCAGCAGACCGAGCCCGATCGCCAGCACCAGGAGGCGCGCCCGGAGACCCAGGAAGCGGAGTCCCAGCACCCGAACCTCCTCCTCGGACCGACCCGGTCCTGCCCCCGTCCGCGGACCGCACAAAAACGGCGCGATCCGGGGCCGAACCTGGTTCAGTCTAGGACATCGGCGGTCGGCGCTTCCAGGAAGAGACGGCGCAGGAGGAAATCGCCGTCCGGCTCACTTGCTGCCGAGCCGGTCCTCCCAGTACTCCACGATGTTGAGGATCCCGCCGTTGCCGCGGGTCCACCAGTCCCACACCCCGGGCTCGTACTTCGGCTCCACGAAGGGCACCGCCCAGCCATACCAGGGATCCACCTGGTAGGCACGCCCGTCGGGGGCGGTGGCCTTCACGAACATGTGGTCGATGCCCTCGCCCTTGCGCCAGGGTGCGGTGGCGTCGAACTCCTCGAAGGTCCAGCCCCGCCACTCGCCCGCCGCCTGGGCGGCCAGGAACTCCCCGCGGGTCACGGCCGCCTGCTCGTAGCAGGTCTTGTACGGGCGGAAGGAGTCGGAGAGGAGGCTGTTGGCCAGGGTGGACTTGTTGTTCAGCCAGGCGTTCACCCCACCGGTCCCGGCCTTGCGCTCACCCCGGGCCACCATCCCTGCCACGGACCGATCGAGGAAGGCCTGCAACGCCGGGATGTGCGGGTCGTTGGCGAAGGCCTGATCCATCCGCGACCTGGCCGGGGCGGGGTCGGCGGCCGCCCGGGCCGCACTCGCCGCCGAAGGACTCCCCCCGGTCCCCATGTCCATCTCCATCCCGAACTGGGCCTGGACCGGGGAGGCCGACGCGACGAGCCCTGCGACCATCGCCGCCTTGACCGGGGACCGAAGCACCATCGCAGCTCCTTCGCCTAGTTCGTCAGCAGCTCACCCCTAGGGGTTCGCTCGCGGTCGGGCTCCGCCTCCGCTGCTCCCCCGGGGTGAACCCGGGGCGCTTCGGCTTCGCCCGAACCAGCCCCCGGAACCGCCCTCCCGAAGGAGCGCGGAGCGCGGGATCCCCCCATCCAGCATGGACTACGGGGGGGGAGGTCCGGAAGTTCCCGGATCCCGGGTCGGCCCGGACCCCGAGATGTCCCGGAAGAAGCAGACCCGGTTCCGCCCGGTGCGCTTGGCCTCGTAGAGCGCCTGGTCGGCGGCGTCGACCAGCGACTCCTGGGTCTCCCCGTCCCGCGGGAACATGGCGATCCCGATCGAGGTGGTGACCCCGACCTCGGTCCCCGAGGAGAGCTTCAGTCGGGTGGAAGCCAGGCGCTCCCGGATCCGCTCCGCCGGGATCGCGGCCTCGTCCTCCGACTGCTCGGGGCAGAGCACCGCGAACTCCTCGCCGCCGAGCCGGGCGACGATGTCGATGTTCCGCACGCACTCCCGCATGGTGCGGGCCACGAACTGGAGGACCTCGTCCCCGGCCTGGTGCCCGTAGGTGTCGTTGAACTTCTTGAAGTGGTCGACGTCCATCACCAGCACCGAGCACGGCTTCCCGTAGCGGGACGAGCGCCGCATCTCCTCCCGGAGCCGCTGGTAGAAGAACCGACGGATGTAGAGCCGGGTCAGCTCGTCGGTGATGGCCAGGGTGTAGAGGCGGGCGTTCTGGATGGCGATGGCCGCCTGGTTGGCGAGGGCGGTGAAGAGTTCCTGGTCCTTCTCGTCGAAGGTGAAGGCCGTGGTCTTCGAGACGTTCAGGACCCCCAGGCGCTTCTCCTTGTGGATGAGCGGGACCGAGAGCAGGGTCCCGGAGGCCACGTCGCCGTCCTTCAGGCGGGCCAGGTTGGGGCTCGCCTCGGTGTCCTGGACCAGGAGCGGTCGACCGGTCTGGAGCACGTAGCCCGAGACCCGTTCGCCCATCTTGACCCGGGCCTCCCGGGTGAGCGCCGGCTCGATGCCCCGGGCCACCTCGACCCGGAGTTCGTCCCGCTCCTCGTCGTAGAGCATGATCGAGCCGCGTTCCGCCTTCATCACCGCCATCAGGCGATCGAGGATGGTGTGGAGGAGTTCGGAGAGGTCGAGGGTGGAGGACACCGCCCGGGCCACCCCGTAGAGCACCTGGAGCTCCTCGATGCGGTCCCTCAGGCTTCCCTGCATCCGGACCAGGTTCTGGCGCATCAGCTCGAAGCTCTCGGCCAGCTCGCCGATCTCGTCGGAGGCTTTGACCAGCACCGGTCGGTGCAGTTCGCCCCGGGAGATGGCCAGGGCGGCGCGGGCCAGCTCGCCCACGGGACGGGTCACGCTGGCCACGAAGAGCATGCCCACGAACAACGCGATCCCGACCGCCACCAGGATCGTGGAGCGCACCGTACGCGCCACCTGGCGGGCCGAGTCGAGGGCGGAAGGCCGGGGCACCACCCAGATGTTCCAGTTGGGGGTCTGGTAGGGCTGGAACTTCCGGAGCGGGACGGCCGGGTTGAATCCGGCCCGGTCGGTCACCTCGTCCACCGGGAGGTAGCGTTCCTCGGCGAACTGGGCCCCCCGGCTGGCGAGCAGGATCTCGTCGTCCTCCTCGGTCACCACGTAGACGTCGAGGTCGCCGTAGGCCTGCTTCACCTGGTCGAGCAATGCGTCGAGGGTGCGCCGCACGTGCTTGCCGGAGAGGCGGGCCTGGAGCACCCCCTGGATGGTCTCGTCGGGCCCGTAGATCATGGCCGACATCACGGTGGGGCTGCGCCCGCCCACCCCCACCTCGGACCGGGACGACGACTGCCCGTAGCGGTCCATCAGGGCCTCGCTGAAGAACCGGCGGGCGGTCTCGCCCTGGACCGCGCCTCCGGGACTGGGCGCCGACCAGCTGCGCTGCCCCACCATGCGGCGGGCCTCGTCCCAGACCACCGCCCCCTCGAGCAGCTCGTTGTTGCGCAGCGCCTCGTCGAGGACCACGGCCACGGCCTCGGGAGCCAGGCTCCGCATCTCGGGGATGCCGCAGAGGATCTCCAGCTGCTTGCGGGTGGCGTCCACCAGGCGGAAGATGTGGCTGGCGAGCATGGCGGTGAGGGCGGCGTTCACCTCGCGCACCGTCTTCTGGACCAGCTTCTCCTGCTCCTGGAGGGCCAGGTGGCCCAGGAAGCCCGAAGGCAGCGCGACCAGCAGCGTCAGCATGATCGCCATCTTGGTCCGCAAGCGGAGGAAGCCCATCGGGACGCCGTCTCCTCGTCGTGGGCGAGCGTATCACGGGCCTGGGCCGCGGGACCCCGGTGATACAGTGGTCGCCGGCCGAGAGGAGTCGCCATGACCAGGTCCGAGGACATCCTGCGACGGCGCGAACGGGTCGTCTCCCCGGGCGTCGGGCGCCTGAACACCGTGGTGGCCGACTCGGGCCATGGTGCCCGCCTGGTCGACGTCGAGGGCCGCTCCCTGATCGACCTGGCCGGCGGGATCGGCGTGATGACGGTGGGCCATGGCTGCGAGCCGGTGGTCGCGGCCATCCGCGAGGCCGCCGGCCGCCTGCTGCACACCTGCATCCACGTCGCCACCTACGAGAGCTACGTGGCCATGTGCGAGAAGCTGGTCGAGCTGCTCCCGCACGGCGGGCCCACCAAGGCCATGCTGGTCAACACCGGCGCCGAAGCCGTGGAGAACGCGGTGAAGATCGCCCGCCAGGCCACCGGCCGGTCGGCGGTGCTCTGCTACAGCGAGGCGTTCCACGGCCGGACCCTGCTCGGCATGAGCCTGACCTCCAAGGTGGCCCTGAAGAAGGGGATGGGTCCCTACGCCCCCGAGGTCTACCGGCTCCCCTTCCCTTCCCACTACCGCTACAGCGACGGGCTCTCGCTGGAGGCCTTCGTGGAGCGAGAGCTGCGCCGGCTCCGCCAGGCCTTCGTCTCGATGGTCCCGGCGGAGCAGGTGGCGGCGATCCTGATCGAGCCGATCCAGGGCGAGGGCGGGTTCGTGCCGGCGCCCCCGGCCTACCTCCAGGGCCTCCGGAAGATCTGCGACGAGACCGGGATCATGCTGGTCCTCGACGAGGTGCAGTCGGGCTTCTGCCGCACCGGGAGCTTCGGCGCCTACCAGCAGCTCGGGGTGGTGCCGGACCTCTCCACCTGGGCCAAGGCGATCGCCGGCGGGATGCCGCTCTCGGCGGTCGTCGGCAAGGCCTCGGTCATGGACAAGGCGGCGCCGGGAACCCTGGGAGGCACCTACGGGGGCAACCCGGTAGCCTGCGCCGCCGGCCTGGCCACCCTCGCCTACATGCAGGAACACCGGCTCGACGAGCGGGCCCGAAAGCTCGGGGAGAGGATCGGCAAGCGCCTCGGCGC
>CAYOHP010000013.1:37646-89825 GCA_964403795.1 uncultured bacterium
GCTTCCCGGCGATCGGCGACGTGCGCGGCATGGGCGCCATGCTCGGCTTCGAACTGGTGGAAGGCAGGGACCCCAACCGTCCCGCCACCGAGCTCGCCAAGAAGGTGGTCGCCTCGTGCCTCGAGGCAGGCGTGCTGGTCCTGACCGCGGGCGCCCACTCCAACGTGATCCGGCTCCTGCCTCCCCTGGTCATCACCGACGCCGAGATCGACCAGGCCCTCGACGCCATCGAGGCCGGCTTGGCCAAGGCGACCGCGGCCTAGGCGACGCCTCCGGACCGGAGAGAGACCACGGGCCTCAGAGCCGGGACCGCCCACGCCGAAGTACAGGACGCGGGGATTTTCCTGTCCTCGCGTCCGGGCGCGCGACCCGGACCCACGGAGCGCGGAAGCGGGTCGGATGCAGGGCCGGATCCACAGGTCGATCGTCGGCTGGGTGGCCGCGGTCGCCCTGTTGGCGATCGGGTGCGGACCCGGCGACGACATCCTCTTCACCCGGCTGCCGGGCGTGGTGCGCGGCACCATCCTGGACGGGCTAGAGCCCTCCGTCCCGGTCGGCCAGGCCCGGGTCAGTCTGCTCGGCGTCCGCAGCTCCTCGAGCTTCACCCGTCCCGACGGGACCTTCGAGCTCCGGGACGTGCGTCCCGGGCTCTACGACCTGGTGGCCGACAAGGTGATCGGGGGAGCCTCCCGGCGGGTCCGTCTCCGGTTCGTCGAAGTGGTCGACGGCCAAGTGGTCTCGCTCCCCGACCTCGAGCTCGAGGTGCCCGGCTCGGTCTCCGGGACGGTGCTCTTGACCGGAGCCGGCCCCGGGAACCCGGTGGCCCCCGACAACGCCGGGGTCGAGGTGGAGCTGATCGGGACCACCCTGCGGGCCCTCTCGGCGGCCGACGGATCCTGGTCCATCACCCCGGTGGAGCAGGGCGAGTACGCCATCCGGTTCCGCCGCGCCAACTTCGAGGGGATCACCGTCCACAACGTGGGGGTCACCGCGGGGGCCAACACGGTGGTGCCGGCGGTGACCCTTGCCCGGCTCGATCCGCCCCGGACCGGGACGCTCCGGGGTCGGGTGGTGCTGGAAGCCAGACCCGGCAACGACTTCTCGGGCGTGACCGTGAGCGTGCTGGGGACCACCCGCTCGCTGGTCACCACCCCGGGCGGCGACTGGTGGTTCCAGGATCTGGTGGTCGGCAGCTATGACGTGGGCTTCTCCCACCCCGACTACTACGACGACCGGATCGACGACCTGCTGGTGGTGTCCGGGGTCCCGGTCACGGTGGCGACCGACAAGGTGCTCTCGAACCACAAGGTGCTCGACACCACGGTGCGGGCCGGAGGCCTGGCACTGGCCCCCTCCGGGAACCAGCTCGCCTACCTGACCGACGGCGGCAACGCCAGCGACATCGGCCTGCTGGCGCCCGAGGGGCGGGTCTTCAACCAGGTGATCACCACCGGGGTGAGGGCCTCGGCCAACCGAGGCCTCGAATGGACCCAGGACGAGCGCAACCTGGTCTTCGTCCAGTTCCAGGGCAGCGCCACCGCGGCCTTCGCGCCTGCCACCGTGACCGACACGGGCTCCGCGCCCCGCACCCTGCTGGCCAGCGGCTCCGACTACTTCGTATCGACCGTCTCGCCGGACAACCGCGAGCTGCTCTTCTTCCTGACCCAGAACCTGCAGGCCGTGAGGCTCGACAAGGACTCGGCGGGCCGCACCATCGCCACCACCTCGACGATCCGCACCGTCGCCGCCGGACTCGGGGACGTGACCGAGCTAAACGGCGCCGACTGGGCGACCACCGGGAGGATCACCTACGACCGGGAAGTGGGCACCGGCCAGCCCGACGACGTGTTCACGGTGCTCGCCAGCGGAAACTTCGCCCCCAGCCGGCTCGGACCCATCCGGCGCCCTCCCCCGCACGACACCGGGGCGGCCCTCCAGGGACGGTTCCAGTCGCCCACCTTCTCTCCCGACGCCAGCCGGATCGCCTTCACGCTCGAGCCGGGGAGCGCGGATCCGGCCGGCATCTGGGTGGTCGACGTGGACGGCGAGAACGCCATGCAGATCACCTCGGAGCCCGGCCAGTACCTGGACTGGACCCCGGACGGGAGCCGCATCTACTACGTGGGGCTCGAGAACCGGCATCCCACCGTGCTCAAGGTGCCCGCCTTCGCCCGGCCGTGACCACGGCCCTCCCGGCCTGCCTGTCGGCGCGATACCGGGCCCGCTCGCTGCTGGGCTCCGGTGGCATGGGTCGGGTGGTGTTGGCCGAGGACCTGGAGCTCGGGCGCAAGGTGGCGATCAAGATCGCGCATCCGGGCATGGCCGAATCCGAGCGGGCCCGCATGGTGCGCGAGGCCCGGGCCATGGCCGGGGTCTCGCACCCCGCGCTGGTCCGGATCTTCGACCAGGGCGAGTCCCCCGAGGGCCCCTGGCTCGTCATGGACTACCTGGAGGGTGTGACCCTCGATCGCCTCCCCTCCGATCGCGATCCCCTCGAGCCCATGCTCCAGGTGGCGAGCGCCCTCCAGTGCCTGCATGACGCCGGGCTGCTCCATCGCGACCTGAAGCCCCCCAACATCCTGTGGACCCCGGCGGGCCAGGCCGTGCTCCTGGACCTCGGCCTGGTGCAGGTCCCCGACCGGACCCGCCTCACCCGCGAGGGCATGCTGGTCGGCACCATGCCCTTCATGGCCCCCGAGGTCCTGCTCGGGGAGCCCTTCTCGCGGGCCAGCGACTGGTACGCCTGGGGAGTGACCTGGTACTGGCTGGAGGAGCGCCGCCTCCCGGTCCAGCCCGACGAGATCCTCGTCCATCTCTCGACCGACTCGTGGCCCGAGCCCGCCTTCTCCCGACTCGCTCCGGAGAGCCGCCGGGCGTCGGCGCTGCGGAGCCTGCTCGGAGCCCAGGCCGCCGGCCGTCCCCGGGACCTGGTCGCGATCCGCACCCTGGTCGCCGACCTGCTCGCCGCCCCTGCTCCCGGCGCCACCCCGACCCCCGACACCCCGGCGCCCCTGGTGACTCCCGATCCCGGCGCCGCCGCCGCCCTCCCGACCCCGGCCGAGCCCGGCCGCCCGTCCCGGGCAACCGGCCTGGCCGCGGTGGCCGCCTTGGCTGCCTTCCTCCTCGCCCTGACCGCGATCCGCCCCGGATCCCGCCACGACCCGGACCCGATCCCAGGCATGGTCCCCGAGGGGGCGGGGTTCCGGAGAACCCGTGACGGAGCCCGCATGCTCCGGGTGGAGGCCGGGGACGGACGCTTCCTGCTCGACCGCACCGAGATCCCGGTGGCAGGCTACCGGAAGTGGATCGAGACCACCGGACGAGCGCCCCCGTTCCTGTGGGAGACACAGCGGAGCCGGCCTTCGCACCCGGTCGTCTTCGTCACCGCCGAGGACGCCGCGGCCTACTGCGCCGACCACGGGGTGCGGCTCCCTACCCGCTCGGAAGCCCTCCGGGCCCGGGGTCTCGACCCGGCGTCCGCCGACGTCCCCCGGCGTTCCCCGGAGCACGCCTGGAGTTCCCGGGAGCCCGGAACCGAACCGGGACCCGCCACGTTCGCGGATCGCCTGGTCCCCGTCGAGGCGGCCGGCGGCGGGTCCGGACCCGACGACCTGGTCGGCCTGGCCGGCAACGTGGCGGAATGGACCGGGACTCCGGTGCCCAGCGGGCGGATCGTGGCGGCCTTCGGCGGATCCTGGCGGACGTCCGGGGAGCTGCGTCCTCCGGGCCCGACCGCCGGCCAGGACGGGGCCACGGGCTTCCGCTGCGCAGCCGACCTCCCGGCCTCCGCTACACTCGACACCCGGTGACCCGCCGAAGGATCCTCTCGCACCTGGCACCGAGGAGAGGCCCGCCGCCCGCCCTGGCCGGGCTCGGGCTCGCCCTCTCCCTCCTCTCGACCGCGACCGCGACGGCGCCTGCCTCGCCCCTCCCCACCGATGCCGGAGCCCGCGCCCTGCGCGAACTCGAGGCCCTGGACACCCGCTTCCTGACCCCGGAGGGCGAGGTGCTGGTCCTGGCCGAAGGAGCCGTTCCTCCCCAGGGTGCAGTCCCGCTCCTCTCCGCCGATCCGGTGGTCCGGGGCCTCGTCCCCGACCTGCTCCCCACCGTGGCCCGGGTGCGGACCTGGCTCGCCTGGGGCGGCGATCCCGCCGGGCTCGCCCCCGCCCTCCTGGAAGGCCTCCGCCAGGCGGACCTGCGGTTCGCGGCGAGAGGCCTGCCCCGCCCCTTCCACCCCTTCGCCTATCCGCCCGATCCCGGCATCACCGCCCCTCTTCCCGGCCACGATCTGCTGGGGCTCCCCAACCCCCTGACCGGCTGGGCGGCGGTCGCGGTCAGGGAATTCGAAGCCGCCAAGCGCATGGCTCCCGAGAAGGCCCGGGAACTGATCGAGGGTGGCCCCTACCTGCCCGAGGATCCCCGCTTGAAGCTGACCGCCGACCTCCGGGGTCGGACCTCGGCGCTCCACCTGGCGATCGAGCACTGGTACCACGACCGGGAGGTCCGCAGCTTCGTCGACGGCTGGCTGCGTCCGGCCCAGGAGCACCTGCAAGCCGGGTTCCACGCCCTGGCCCGGGCCATCGCCTCCGCCCCCCCCGAGGGGCGCGACTCCCTGGCGGTGCTGGCGTTCCGCCTGAGCGGCGACGCCAAGGCCATGGGCTTCGGGGCTCCCACCCACCAGTCGCCCGCGGCGCTGCTGGGCGGGCTCCCCGAGGATCCCGCCTCCGACCTCCTCGAAGCCCGCTGGCTGCGACGGATCCGCGAGACCCGCACCGGCCTGGCCCTGGATGCCTCCGCCCTGCGGGAGTCCGAGCTCCGGCTCCTGGACCGCGCCCAGCGGGACCCGGGCCGCGGTCCGCAGGCCGCGGTCCGGGCGGCCCAGGCGCTCTCCGCCAGCCTGGACCTGCTGCGCGACGACGATCGCTGCGACCAGGTCGCACGCCTCTGGCGGGAGCGGCGTCCCGACCCTGCCCTGGTCCCGGCGAGCGTGTTCGAGAACGGTCTCCGTCCGGTATTCCGCTGCGTGGCCGACTCGGGCCGGGCGCTCGGCCTCTCCCGCACCCACCTCGAGGAGCTCTACCGCACTACCCGCGAGCTCATGCAGGAGGCCGACGGGCCCTCCTCCTCCAAGCAGGAGGAACGCATGGTGCGCCTCGCCGAACTGATCGAAGCGGCCTCGCCATGACCCGGGAACCTCCTCCCGTTCCGCCCCCCGACGACGCTCCCGACTGGATCGACCGGGTGGTCGACCTGGCCGCCCGCCTGGGCGCCAACGAGGTCCGCCTGCGTTGGAAGCTGATGCAGCTCCGGGACCGCTGGACCGGGGCGCTCGCACACGGGGCCGAGGCGGTGGAGAGGTCGGCGGTGGAGAGCGTGGTCTGTCCCGACTGCGGGCGCCTGAACGACCGCAGCGACCGCCGCTGTACCCGCTGCGACGCGCCGCTGCCGACCCGGCTGCGAAGGCTGTTGGCCCGCCTCGGCCTGGTGGGCTTCCACCCCGCGCCGGCCAGCGCCGCCCTGGGCGCGGCCATCCTGCTGGTCTACGTGCGGGTGGCGCTCTCCACCCCCGAGCCCTCGCTCCTGGACCCGCCCTGGCTCGCCCTCTACGCCTTCGGCGGCCACCTCCCGGCGTCGGTCCAGGCCGGCGAGTACTGGCGGCTCGCCACGGCATTCTTCCTCCACTCCGGGGTCTGGCACCTGGGGTTCAACCTGGCGGCCCTGTCCCAGGTCGGCCCCCTGGTCGAGACCGCCTTCGGGAGCGGGATCGCCCTCTTCCTGTTCGCGGTCACCGGGATCCTCTCCTTCGCCGGCAGCCAGGCGATGGGCATCGAGGCGATGTCGGTGGGGGCTTCGGGAGCCATCATGGGCCTGATCGGCGCGGCCGCGGTGGCCGGGCATCGGCTGGGCACCGCCCGGGGCGTCCAGCTCCGGGACGGCCTGCTGGCCTGGGCCGCCTACAGCGTGGTCTTCGGCGTCATGGTCGGCGCCAACAACCACGCCCATGCCGCCGGCTTCCTGGCCGGTGCCCTGCTCGGCACCGGGCTCGCCCTCCGGGGAGGACCGGAGGCCCCCGATCCGGCCCGGGACCGCTTCCTCGGCACCCTGGGCGCGGCCATCCTGGCGATCACGCTCGGTCTGGCCCTCCATCCGCCCCGGGGGCTCTCCGCGCTCCCGGGCCTGGCACCCGACGAAGCCGGGATCGCATTGGAATCGATCGCCACCGGAGGGTCCGCCTTCCCGGAGGCCAGGCTCCCGAGGTCTACCTCGACGCCCCGACCATGAGGAACGCGGCGGCGATCGCCATCGCCAGGTTGGGGGCCCACGCGCCTACGACCGGCGAGATGGTGCCGCCGTCGCCGAGCGCCCGCCCGATCGCCAGGAGCACGTAGTAGAGGAACATCAGCAGGATCGAATAGCCGATCCCCGAGCCGCTGCCGCGCAGGTTCCTCGCAGCCAGCGGTGTCCCCACCAGCACCAGGAACAGGTTGGCGAACGGGAAGGCGGTCTTGAACCAGAGGTCGACCTCCTCGTGGCGGGTCGGCATCCCCTGGGCGCGCCGGGTCCGGATGTGCTCGAGCAGTTCCCGGAAGCTCATCTCCTTGGGCGCCTTGGGCCCGCCCACGATGTCCTCGCCGTGCTTGGTCTTGAACGGGTAGACCCAGCGCCCGAACCGGAGCTCCTGGTCGAGCGAACCGTCGGCCCGGTACACGTAGGTGACCCCGTCCTCGAAGGTCCAGATCCCCTGGCCCAGCTTGGCCCGCCTCGCCTCGGTGACCTGCGGGTAGTTGGTCTTCTCGAACTGGTACGAGGTGATGTCCTGCATCTCCTCGGTCTCCGGCGAGTAGCTGCGCACGAACATGCGGAACGATCCGCCGCCGTCGAAGAAGATGTCCTTGGCCACCCGGGGCAGCGGCTTCTTCAGGATCACCTCGTTGGTGAAGACCTCCTGCTGCCGCCCGTTGGCGTAGGGCACCACCCAGTCGTTGAACCAGAACGAGGCGAGCGAGATCAGGAACCCCATGGCGAAGACCGGCAGCATCATCCGCAGGTAGGAAATGCCGCAGCCCTTGGCGGCGATGATCTCGCTGTCGGCATTCAAGCGGCCCATCGCCAGGAGCGCGCCCAGCAGGCTCGCCATCGGGGCCGCGGTCACCAGGATGGTCGGCATCGAGTAGAGGAAGATCTGCGCCACCGCCGTGAAGGCCACCCCCTTGGTGACGAAGAGGTGCACCGTCTGGATCAGCAGGTTCACCATCCACAGCGAGCCGAAGATGAAGAGCCCGAACAAGGTGGGCCGGATCAGCTCCTTCAGGATGTACAGATCGAGCGTCTTCAATTCGACAGGGCCCGGAGCGGCGCCGGGATCCGCCCGCCCCGCTTCACGAACTGGAGCGGACTCCCCGGGGCCACGGCCATGACCGGTGCGACGCCCAGGAGTCCCCCGTAGTCGACGAGGTCCCCGACCTTGGCCCCCGGCACCGGGAGCACCCGGACCGCGGTGGTCTTGTTGTTGATGACGCCGATGGCGAGCTCGTCGGCCATCAGCGCCGAGAGCACCTCGGCCGGGGTGTCGCCCGGGACGGCCACCATGTCGAGTCCGACCGAGCAGACCGCGGTCATGGCCTCGAGCTTGCCGAGCGTGAGGTACCCCTCCTGGGCGGCCCTCACCATGCCCATGTCCTCGCTGACCGGGATGAAGGCGCCCGAGAGTCCCCCGGCGTGCCGGGTGGCCATGGCCCCGCCCCGCTTGACCGCCTCGTTCAGCATCATCAGGGCGGCGGTGGTGCCGTGGCCCCCGCAGCGTTCGATCCCCATGGCCTCGAGCACATTGGCGATCGAGTCGCCCTTGGCCGGGGTGGGCGCCAGCGACAGGTCGACGATGCCCCGGGGCAGCGCCATGCGGGTCGCCACCTCGCCCAGCACCAGCTCGGCCACCCGGCAGATCTTGAACGCCATGCGCTTGATCACGTCGGCGAGCTCGTCGAGCGGCACCGAGGGATGGCGTTCGATGGCGTGACGGACCACGCCCGGCCCCGACACCCCGACCGAGATGGCGCTCTCCCCCTCGCCCTCCCCGTGGAAGGCGCCGGCGATGAAGGGGTTGTCGTAGGGGGCGTTGGCGAAGACCACCAGCCGGCAGCAGCCGCTGCCCTTGGTCGAGGCGGTGAGGCGGGCGATCTCCTTGACCGTGCCCCCCAGGTCCCGCACCACGTCCATGTTGATCCCGCACTCGGTCGAGGCCGCGTTCACCGAGGCGCAGAGCCGCGAGGTCGCCGCCAGGGCCTCGGGCAATGCCTCCAGGAAGGCGCGTTCGGCGTCGGTGGCCCCCTTGGGGACGATGGCGGTGAACCCGCCCACGTAGTCGACGTCGACCTCGGCGGCCACCTGGTCGACGGCCTTCGCGATCCGCACCGCCGAGCCCTTGGGAAGGCTCTCGCAGAGGAGCGAGAGGGGAGACAGCGCGATCCGGCAGTTGGCGATCGGCACCCCGTACTCCTCGGAGACCTCCCGCACCGTGGCCCGCAGGCGCCGGGCCCGGGTGGCGATCTTCTTCACCAGCTTGCGCTCGGTCTCGGCCACCGACGAGCTGGCGCAGTCCCGGACCGAGATCCCCAAGGTCACGGTGCGGACGTCGAAATGGTCGACGTGGACCCACTCGAGGTACTCGAGCGCATCGTCGAGGTCGAACATCGCCACGGCGCGGCCCTCAGACCCGATCGATGAAGCGGAACAGCCGCTCGTGCTGGACCGAGGTCTGGAGCGCCATGTCCTGGCCCAGCCTCTGGATCCGTTCCCGGAGCTCGAGCAGGCGGCAGCGCGCCCCCGCCAGGTCGCCCACGATCATCATCACGAAGAGATCGCCCACGACCCGTTGCGAGAGGTCGAGGATGTCGACCGAGTCCTGGGCCAGCACCTTGGAGAAGGCGGCCACGATCCCGGGCCGATTGGCGCCCGAGACCGTGATCACGACCCGGCCCGAGTCGTCGCCGGAAGCCCGATTCACCGGAGCACCCCGTAACCGGAAGCGCCGCGCCCGGACCGCCCCGGCCTCATCCCGCCACCCATCGCGCCACCACGAACACGATCACGGCCAGCACCAGGATCCCGCCCAGCATGAACCCCAGCCCGGCCAGGGCCTCCTTGGCCCACCGGTCGGGCTCGTCGGAGCCGGTCATGGCGTAGACCAGGGAGACCACGGCCGAGGCGATCACCAGGCTGACCAGGGCGAAGGGGAAGCTAATCGTCCGGCCACCGTTTCTGGTAGAGGCTCCTGTTGTACCCGATGTCGTAAGCGTCCATCATCGTCAGCAGGTTGAGCAGCCCGGAGAGCTGGGCGAAGCAGTAGCCCACGTCCTTCAGGGCCACCGCCGCCTCGGCCGGGGAGCCGACCCAGCCGGCCCAGCGGTACAGGCCCCAGAGCAGGGGCTGGATCACGTGCCCGACCACGAAGGTGAAGAAGCCGACGCAGAACGGGAAGACCCAGGTGAAGAGCACCCGCGACGCCTTGTCGACGAAGCCCTCGGCGGCATCCGACTCGCCCGGTACCCGGGGCAGGTCCTCGATCGAGAAGGTGGGAGGCCCGATCAGGCTGGGCCCGAACTTCTGGTAATAGTCGGGGTCCAGCGAGACCCCGAAGAGGAAAACGAGCCCCAGCACTACGAGGAAGGTGAGCCCCTTGCCGCGCCGGCCCTGGAGGAGGTGTCCGAGCCCGGGCAACAGGAAGCCGGAGAGGCTGATGAGCAGGAGCTTCATCCCGTACTCTCCCCTTCCCGGGGTCCACCCGCGGCCGTCGCAGTCGGCGGCGCGCGGCCCGCCTAGCTCTTCCCGGCTTCCGGGAGGTCCGCCAAGTGGGTCAGTCCAGCATAGACCTGTTCGCCGACCGCCACCCTCACCTCGGTGCCCAGCGGCAGGAAGTGGTCGGCCCGGGAGCCGTAGCGGATCATACCGAAACGCTCGCCCCGGCCGCGCTGCTCGCCGACCCGGAGCCGGCAGACGATCCGCCGGGCCACCAGGCCGGCCACCTGGCGGCAGAGGACCCGGTGGCCCTCCCGGGTGCGGATCCCGACGTCCATGGCCTCGTTCTTCTCGGCCGCGGTCTCGGCCCAGGCGGCCTCGAACCCGCCGGCCCGGTGGGCCAGGAGCTCGATCTCGCCGGCCACCGGCATCCGGTTCACGTGGGCGTCGAAGAGCGACATGAAGACCGAGACCCGGAGGCAGGGGCCGCCCACGAAGCTCTCCTCGTAGACCTCGTCGATCCCCAGGACCTTGCCGTCGGCGGCCGAGAAGACGCGCCGGGGAGGCCCCGCAGGGATCGCGCGCTCGAAGTCGCGGAAGAAGAAGAGTCCGAAGACGAAGCCCGCCAGGGCCACGAGTCCGAGCCCGCAGTGGACCTGGAACCCCAGCCACGCCAGGGCCAGGTGCACGAGCAGGACGCTGCTGCTGCCCTCGGCGAGCGGGAGCCGCACTTCTCGGGTCCGGCCTAGCCGGCGGGCTGGGCGGTCTGGTCTGCGTAGACCGAGACCCGCTTGCGGTCGCCCCGGACGTTCTCGAACTTGACGATTCCGTCGATCAGCGAGAACAGGGTGTCGTCCCGGCCCCGGTCCACGTTGGACCCGGGAACCATGCGGGTGCCGCGCTGGCGCACCAGGATGCTGCCGGCGCTGACCCATTCGCCCGAGGCGGCCTTGACGCCGAGGCGCTGGGCGCGGCTGTCACGCCCGTTGGTGGAAGAACCTACGCCTTTTTTGTGGGCCATGATCGACCTTTCGGGGGAGCGTCAGCCGGCCTGGATGCCGGTGACCTCGACCTCGGTGTAGTGCCAGCGGAAGCCGTGCTTCACGCGGCCGTTGTTGCGCTGCTGGTACTTGAAGGACAAGACCTTCTTGCCGTGGCCGTGGGCGACGACCTTGGCGGTGACCGAGGCGCCCTTCACGGTCGGGGCCCCGATGGCGACGGACTCGCCTCCGAGCATCAGCACCTCGGGAAAGCTCACCTCGGTGCCGGCTTCCTGGGGCATGCGGTCGAGACGGAGGCGGTCGCCGACGCTGGCGCGCCGCTGGACCCCGCCGGCCCTGAAGATGGCGTACATGGCTCTCGCAGATCCCTTCGTCGAATGGGAGGCGGAAAACTATCACGTCTCTGCGACACCCGTCAACGACGGATCGCTCCGCATGCGCACCCTCCGTTACACTGACCCGACCCATGCAGGACCCTCCGGATCCCCCGCATTCCACCCCCCGCCGGGCCGCCCCGGCCGGCCACGACGCCCCCACCAGCACCGGCTTCGTGGTCGCCGGCCAGACGCTCTCCGGGCGCTACTTCCTGGTCCGGGAGCTCGCCCGCGGCGGCATGGGCATCGTCTTCGAGGCCCTGGACCGGAAGCTCGACGACCTCAAGCTGGCCGTGAAGGTGCTCCCCCCCGAGCTGGCCGGCAACCAGGCCGCGGTGGTCCGCATGAAGTCCGAGGCGGCCCACGCCCTGAAGCTCACCCATCCCCATGTCATGCGCCTCCATGGCTTCGACCAGGAGGGTGCCAACGCCTTCCTGGTGATGGAGTTCCTCGACGGGCCCACCCTCGAACTCGAGCTCGCCCACCGCGGCCGGCTGCCTCTCGACGAGGCGCTGCGCCTGGTCGGCCAGGCCGCCAGCGGGCTCCAGGCCGCCCACGACCTCGGCATCGTCCACCGGGACGTGAAGCCGGCGAACCTCATGTTCACGACCCGCGGCCGCGACCGGGTCCTGGTGGTCACCGACTTCGGGATCGCCGCCCAGCTCAAGGACTCGATGACCCGCCTGACCGGCTTCGACCACTCGGGCACCCTCCTCTACGCCGCCCCCGAGCAGCTCCAGGGCAAGCGCCCCAAGCCCGCCGCCGACCAGTACGCCCTGGCCGTCACCCTCTACGAGCTGCTCGCCGGCCATCCCCCCTTCGAGGGCAAGGGGCTCTCGGAACAGATCGTGAACGCCTCCCCCGAGCCGATCGAGGATCTCGACCCGGCGGTCTGGTCCGTGCTCGCCCGGGCCCTGGCCAAGTCCCCCGACGACCGTTTCCCCTCCCTCTCCGACTTCTCCTACGCCCTCTTGGGAAGGCCGGGAGCCGCGCCCCCGGCCCCGTCCCCGCTTCCCCTGGCGACGACCCCCGTCCCGACCGGCCCGGCGATCCCGGCGCCCGCGCCCTCCCCGACGCCCGTCCCCGCGGCCCACGTCGAGACCAAGCCCGCACCCCCCATCGTCTTCGTCCTCGAAGAGGCGGAAGGCGACCAGGAGCCGGACGGATCGAAGTCGCCCGATCCGCCCGCACCCACTTCGCGCCCCGGTGCGTTGTTCGTCACCCCGTCCCACGGCCGCAGATGGGAGAAGGCGAGCCCGCCGTCCCGGTCGGAGACCCCGAGTGGACCCGAGGACCCGTCCCATCCGCCTCTGACCTTGGGGCGATTCCTGGCCCTCGTCATGGCGACCCTGTCCATGGTCGCCGCCGTGGGCTTCTTCCTGATCCGGGTCGATCAGTTCGAGAAGCACCAGGGCCTGGTCCGGGACGCCAGGGCCGGTGGCCGTCCCTCGGCGGCAGACGCGCCTCAGGCCCAGGCCTCGCCCACCTCCGTCCCGCCGGCTCCCCCGACGATCCCCACCGTCTCCCCGGAGGCCGCCGCGGCGGCCCGGGAACGGGCGGCGGCGGTCCGCGCCCGGCTGGCCACCAAGGTCGAGCCTCCGGGACCCCGCTTCGTCCAGGGCGACGCCTTTCTCGCCAAGGGCGACCGGGAGATCGCGTACCGGGAGTCGGCCATGGCCCTCGAGGCCTACCAGGACGCCGAGGCCGCCTTCTCCGAACAGCTCGCCGAAGTCGAGAAGGTCCTGGCGGCCAAGGCGGCCGCCGCAGCCAAGACCCCGGATCCGGTGCCTTCCCTGGCCACCACGGCCTCGCCCCTCGGCGACCTGCTCGGAAGCACCCGCTCACGGTTCCGGTTCTTACTCACCCGTCCCGTTTTCCGCGACGTTCCGCGCACACATTGGGCCTACGCCGACCTCGGAAGGGCCTACTCCGTCCTCCCCCTACAGGATCCCGACGAGTTCCAGGGCGAGGGCCTCGTGAACCGAACCGAGCTGGGCGCCTTCTTGGGGCAACTCCTGGTCCGCTGCGCGGGACTGCGCCTCGATCCTTCCGCACCGCTGGAGTTCGACGACGCCCCTAGCGATCCGATGGTCCGGTCACGCCTCGCCCTGGTCGTCTCGGAGGGACTGCTGTCCGGCTTCGACGGGCGTTTCCTCGGCGACCGTCTGACCACCCGCTACCAGCTCGCAGTGATCGCCAGGAAGCTCCTGGACCGCCTGGGATGGAAGGGCGCTCCCACGACCCGACCGCTCTCCGACGTGCCCGCCTCCCATTGGGCCTTCGATGCTGTGCGGATCGCCATCGCGGCCGGCGTCATGGGAGGAGTGGACGAGACGGGTCCCGTGACCTTCCACGGCGAGAAGCTCGTGAACCGCTACCAGGCAGCGTCCTTCGCAGCCCGGATCCTCGACACCGCCTGCCACTGAGCTTCTCCCAGGGGACGGCCCAGGCTCGGTGCGTCCAGTCCGCGGACGCGAGGGGCCACTCTTCTTCCTACCTGCCGGCTGGTCGTGGCGGCGTTCGGGGGCCCGGTAACGGGCTGGATCCGGATAGGTCCCAGAGGAGGATCCGGCCGTCGTCGAGGCCCGCGGCGAGATTCTCCCCGTCCGGTGACAGGAGGAGTTCGGCGACCTCCACGCCCGGGACCTTCCAGGATCTCTCGAGCTCTCCGGAGGGCCAGGAGAGGATGCGGATCTCGTGCTGGGTTGTGAGCAGCGCGAGGCGGGGCCCGTCTGCAGGACCCGTGACGTCCAGCAGGTCGGGGAGCTCCAGCGGAGGCCGGCGCAAGCGGCGCGCCGCGAGATCCCAGAGGTAGATTCCCTTCCTCCCGATGCCGACCAAGAGCCTCTCTCCATCCTCGGAGAGGTCGATGTCCCGGAACCAGAGGTGCTCCATTCGCACCTTCTTCGGAGGGTCGACGATCCAGCCTTCCGGCGACCCGGGAGGTGCCATCGGGATGGCGGGGAGATGGAGCCGCGGACGGAAGCTCCCTCCGTTCCTCTCGTAGAGGGACAGGATCCCCCGGCGATCGGCCAGCGCCAGGAGTTGACCGTCCCCGGTAGTGGCCGCAACCTCGGCGTCGACCGGCAGCGACCCCAGCTCCCTGCCCCTTCCTGGGTCCCAGAGCTCGACGGAACGATCGGCCCAGGCCACGGAGAGGTTCCCGGCCCGGGAGGCTGCCAGGACCTCCTTCCCGCCGACGACGTTCCCGGAACGGATCCGTCGACGGATTCCCTCGCCGGTGGCGGGATCCAGGAGCTCGGTCCTGCCTCCCCAGCCGGCGAGCAAACCCTCGTCGGTCATGGAGAGGCTCACCCCGATGCCATGGCTGGCCGGGACCGACGCGGGTCCCAGCGCGAGCGGCGTGGAGAACTGCCAGCGAAGGAGCCTTGCCGACGAGTCCAGGGAGAAGAGTTCGGTACCGTCCAGGGAGAAGGCCAGCGCTCCGACTCGCTCCCGGTGACCGATGGTCCCCCGGTCGACCTGGCCCGTGTCGGGGTCGACGCTCGCCAGCACGCAGCCCAGGAACGTCCAGACGGGTCCCTCGTCGGCAACCTGACCGGCCTCGTAGAATCCCTTCTCCGGATCCGGGAGGGTGCGGGACTCGGAGAGCGCTCCGGTCTCGAGGTCGAGCCGGGCGATCTGCATCCCTCCCCAGAGGATGGCCTCCCGTCCGTTCGGGCGTATCAAGGGCTGTCCGCGGATTTCCTCCCGGGTCCAGAGGACCCTTGCGTCCCCCAGGGTGACGCGGGCGATCCAGTCGCCTCCGCAACGCCCGTGCCCCTGGACGAGGAACGCTCCCTTCTCCAGGGGAATGATCCCATCGATGGGTCCCTCCGGGAGATCGAGGCTGACCTCGCGGACGAACTCGCCTGTGCGAAGGTCCCAAATCCGCAGATCGTCGTGGCAGCCCGAGGTGATCAGGTGCTCCGCGTCGAGCCAAGCCACTGTCGGTGAGTCGCCGCTCGAGCTGGAACCGGCTCCGGTGGTCCGTGGGCAGACACCGACTCGGAGGATCCGCTTGCCAGTCCCGAGGTCCCAGGCGAGGAGGCCCCCGAAGTCGACCCCGCCTGCCACGAAACGGCCGTCCGGGGAGACACTGGGCCTGATCGGGGTGCGGAAGGAGTGGATCGTCGTCAGGAGACGAGCCGAGGGGAGCTCCCGGACCTCCATGTTGCGGAAGCCCTTCACGAGAACACGACGGCTCCCCTGGTGGAAGGGGGTGAGGTGGAACGTGTCGAGCAGCCCGAGTTCTTCGGACCCCAGCTCCCTTCCTGTGGCCCGGTCAAGGACCCGCAGCCGTCGTCGGTCTGCAAGGACCAGCTGGCGGCCGTCCGAGGAGACCAGGAAGCTCGTGAAGTTCCCCGAGGAGCGGATCCCTCCGCCACCGAGCTCCCGGACCGGCGGCTCCCCGCCCGCCAGGCAGAGACAGGGGAGCAAGGTCAGGGAGAGGAGGGCACGCCTCATGACGCACTGCCTGCCTCTTGAGCCCTCCGGGCAGACCAGCACGCCAGCACGATCGGAACGGCCTGACGGAAGCAGCCCTCGAGGAGGAGGAGGAGCACCTGGATCGGGACGGTGACCAAGTAGATCGACAGGCGTTCGGCTCCACCGAGGACCCCGAAGACGAGCGCGAACCACAACCATGCGCGTCGCTCCGGTGCCTTCCTGCCCATCCAGGCACCCAGACCCACGGCCACCAGTAGGGGACCCACGGCAGGCAAGGTGAGGAACAGCCAGAAGGGGAGTTCCTTGAGAATCGGTCGGAGTGAACTCGCGTCCGGGATCATCCGGAGGACGACCGGGAGCATCCAGAGAAGGATGCCCAGGCTGGTCAGGGCGGCGAGCCCCCTTCCGCTCCTCCTGGGCAGGTCCAGGGCCACCGTCACGGCGAGCATGACGATCAGGTAGAAGAGCGGGAGCTGGAGGGACATCGAGGCGAGGGAGAGCAGGTACGCGACCGAAATCGCAGGGACCAGGAAGCCGATGTCGGATCTCGCGGAGGGGGGCGTCTCGATCTTCTCGCGGTCTCGCCACCAGGAGACCAGCTGGTGGAGCAGGACCGCCAGGACCAGAAGCAGGCCGTAGCCGAAGCCGGCGAAATAGGAGACCGTGTGCATTGTGGCCACAGTCCGATAGCTGGCGAGGTCCTCGGGTACCACCCAGATGGGGTCAGGATGCCCGTAGGGGAGGCCTTCCGTGGCAGCGCGAGAGGCCATGGTTCCGGTCGTCACGGCTGTGAGCAGGACCACGGCGCCCATGCCGGCACCGAGTTCGCGAAGCGAGAGGCGCGGTGCGGGGCCAATGCGCTCCATCAGCACCAGGGCGACCCCGAGGATGGCGCCGACCCACCAGGTCGTCCGCCAGCCCAGGTCGAAGGCGAGGGCCTGCGGGCTCGCCTGGTACCCGAGGGCGGACTGGAACATGAACACCTCCATGAACTCCGGGTAGATCGACACGGAGATCTGGTTGTGGACGATCCCGTACAGGGTCGCGGTCAGGGTGCAGATCAGGATGATCCAGACACTCCTCATCAGAACCCCCGGTCGTTCGTCCTCGAAGATTGTTCCAGCGAACCTCTCGGGCAAGTGAATTCGTGAGTGATTGGTGCGGGGGGGGGACCACCCGTTCCGGGTGGGTTTCGGTCGGTGACGGGGGAGCGTGAATGGGGTCGATGCCGATCACCCTCGTTCAACGAGACCACCCGCTGCCTGGCGAAGCAGGTCCTCGTGCCGGAAGAGATCGAGGGACAGGCTCTCGCCAACGTGGCGGGAGCCAGCGTCGTGCGCTCCCTGGAGCTGGATCGTGGCTTCCCGAAGGGCGATCTCCTCCGACGGCTCGAATCCAGAACACCTGCTTTCGGGAATCCTGGGAGAAGAAGCGCCGGTCCAGGAGTCCCCTCTGAGAGGCTCACCCAAAGCCATCCAATCGGCAAGGAGACATCCACCTCGGCGCCATTGATCGGTGAAGCGAGGTGCAACCGTGACCACTTGGCGCTACGTTCCCAGGGGGAACCCCATGCTCCTCAGAGCCCTCGGATACTCGCTGCTTCTCCTTGGACTGGCAGGCACCGGCCTCGGCGACCCGGCTCCGATCCAGTTCCTCCGACGGCTCGGATCTGATCGGATGAAACACGGCGGCTGGGTCGAAGACGTTGCCTTCTCCAGCTCAGGGGACCTGGTCGCATCGGTTGGGCAGGACCGCCTCGTTCGAGTCTGGGACACCCGATCCGGTAACCAGATGTACGCCCTGCCCGGATCCAGGGAGCTCGCTTCCTCGACAGCCGGAGATCTCTTTGCCGTGGGCACCCCGAAGAAGAGCGTCCTCGTCTGGAAGGGGACGACGGGGAGAGGCAAGTGGGAGTTCGATTTCGAGGACGACGAGGGCTCGTGCCGGGACCTGGCCTTCTCACCGGATGGCAGGCGCCTGCTCATTGCCCGAGGAAAGACCGTACTCGTGGTCGATACCCGAACGGGGAAGCTCGACATCGACCTGGAGCCACACCCCGAGGAGGTCATCGCCATCGCTGCGTCCGCCACCTCGGAGTGGGTCGCTACTGTCGGTGGGGACAATGTGCTCAGGCTCTTCTCCCTCCGAAACGGCATCTTCCTCTGGGAGTTCTCGAAGCCGGATTCGTCACTACATAGTCCAGCCTTCCATCCAGACGACTCGATGGTCGTGGTGGGGGACCAGCGAAGCCGGAATCTCCTCGTCCTGGACCGCAAGTCGGGAGACCTGGTCCGAGAGATCCGGGCGAGTTCTGGGGGGATGGATGACCGATCCTCATTGGTGGCCTTCTCTCCCTCGGGCTCGTCGATCGCCACCACGAACAGCGAGAAAGTGCGTGTGGAGATCTTTTCCACCTCCACCGGTGAGAAGATCCAGGATCTCTCGGGGCACAGCTCACCGATCCAGGGTCTTAGCTTCTCGCCCGATGGCTCCACGCTGGCGACCGGCGCCTGGGACAACCGTGCCATCCTCTGGGATCTTCAGAGTGGAAAGCCCATCCACTCCGCCGCTGGTCACCAGGAGGGGATCGAAGCTCTGGCCATCGACCCGGGGTCGACGAAGATAGCTTCCGGAGACGAGACAGGCAGGATCCTTCTCTGGGACCTCGAGGCTGGGACCACCCTGAGGGAACTCGTTCCTCCCATCGGGATGATGGGAATGGTCTCAGACCTCGAGTTCTCCCCCGATGGAGCCCTCCTGGCCTCCTGCGGATGGGACAAGACTCTTCGAATCTTCCGGATGCCCTCGGGAGAACTGCTCTGGAAGGCGGAACACATCGAGAGCGTCCTACGCTCCGCGGACTTCTCCAGGGACGGCAAGCAGGTCGTCGTCGGTGGTGGAGGAGCGTGGATCCACGAGGCGACTACCGGCAAGGTCGTGCATCACCTCTCGGTCCCCTACCCGAACTTCGCTGACGCCACCTTCTCGCCAGACTCCTCGCAGGTGTTTGCCTACGACGACCATGATCGCCTTTACACCTACGATTCGGTGTCCGGGAACCCGGTCGCCAAGGTAACGCTCCGGGAGAGCGAGTCTTCCACCGGGGACAGCTCCTTCCACCGCATGGCCTTCGCCGGAGACGGTGGTCTCCTCATCCTGGCAGGCAAGGACCCAGGGACGAAGTCCTCCATGCGACCAGGAGCGCTCTGGCTACTGGATCGGACGACGATCCGTCCGCTTGCCAGGCTCGTCACCGGCGACCACAAGTACCCACGCTACCTGGCTCCCTTCCGCGACTACCCCTTGATGGCCAGCGCCTCCTGGAACGACAAGCGAGTCTCGATCTGGAACCTGGAGAAGAAGAGGCTTGCGCATCACCTCGAAGGGAACAGCGGAGACGTCAAGGCCGTGGCTGTCTCCCGCGATTCGAAGACCCTCGTGTCGGGGGGTGACGACCAGACGATCTCCGTCTGGAAGGTACAGCCGGACGCAGTCGTCGCGAGGAGCGCAGGTGCCAGCCCCCCCACGACGGTCACCGTCGCCCAGGCACCTACGTCGATGGGATTCACCCTCGCCGATGTGCAGAAGGTGACTCTGCGGCCGCGCCACTGGCCGGCACGCATGAAGGACCGGGGCAGGACTCGGGCCCGGATGGCCGACCTGAGGAAGCGCCTGGGCGAAACCTTCACCCTGGCTCGGAGGTCACCGGACCTTGGAGGAGGCAGCGATCGGGTTCTCGTTCGACTCTCGGGCCCAAGTTGGTACTTCCTCGCGCTGGAACTCGCAGGAAGCACCGCCTGGGTCACGACGAGGATTCCCGATCCCATCGGCATCCGGTACGGCGACGCCCCTCCGCCGTTCCCACTCACCAGGCGCCATGCCCTGGAGCCGGAGAGACTTCGAAGCCTCTTCAAGGAGATTCGAGAGTTCGTGGCGGAGCCAGATTCGAAGTACGCAACGACGTATTGCTCGCACCCTCCAGGGTCCCTCTACGGCTGCTTCGACGGTATCCCCTGGGGACGGGGATTGGAGTGCCAGGAGGCGCACTACCAGCTGCTTGGCCGCCTGCTCGAACTCGGTGACAAGGAGTTCCTGGGGACAACCCGAGACCGCCTCTCGGAGTGGGAGTTCAAGCAGTGGGACCGCAATGAGAGAAGGCGTCTGTCCTCCGAGGTGGAGAGACCTGAAGAACCGAGCTGCGAGGTAGATCGAGCCGGACCGATTCCAGAAGGACTCGCTCTCCTCGGCCCCAATGAGCACGGTTTCAGCGAGTACCGGAATCCGAAGGACGGGACGATCCTGGTCCTGGTCCCTGGAGGCCGAGCGACTCCCTCCCAGTGGGCCCGGTACTCGTTCGAGGACGACTTCAAGCCCCCATGCTCTCCTTCCTTCCTGATGGGGAGGCACGAAGTCACCGTCGAGCAATACCAGACCTTCTTGAAGGCTACCGGCCGCGATGCTCCGATCGAGCGCAGGATCGTGAACCGTGAGCCCACAGCGGAGGAGCGTAGGGAGGGCCTGGCTGCCTGGCGACTCCAGCAGCGGCAACCTCGTCGCCCGGTGGTCTTCGTGAGCTGGGAGGACGCCGCCTCCTACACCCGCTGGGCTGGGGGCCGCCTACCTACCCAGACCGAGTGGGAACGTGCCGGGCGAGGCGACGACGCCAGGATCCACCCATGGGGCAACGAGAAGGGCCCCATCGAGGAACTGAAGAAACGGCCTCCGTTTCCCAAGGACAAGTGCGACTGCAAGGATGCCAGCGACTTCCCCTACTGGAACCTCTGGCTCCGTGAGATCGAGACGATGCCGATCGACACCAGCCCCTACGGGATCCATGACCTCGGCGGAAACGTGGCCGAGTGGGTCGAGAACCCCTACCGTGGAGAGAAGCTCCCATCGGACCTCTTCGCCCTCCCAGCTGGCTGCCATCCCATCCCCGTCAGACGCTCCCTCCGAGGATCCTCCAGCATCAGCGGCGGAGACTCCACGCTCGCGGACTTCAGCATGATGGCCCCGCACTTGAATGCCGACTTCGTCGGGTTCAGACTGGTGATTCCTCTGTCCTCCGAGCCATAGGGCGTTCCCCCACCCAGGGGGATCCGGGCCCGGGGAAACAGGCTACGGCCAAGGGTCGGAGACGGGGATCACTACCTCCGTCTCCAGATCCGACCGAATTCCCTGGGCCCGCTTTCGCGGGACTTCCTACGTCTGCCCGGAGCCTCCCGGCACACCGAACCGGAAGCAAGCAGGGCAGCCGCCCTCCCGAGCGGGCCGCAGGGCCTCCGGTCCGCGTGCGAAGGGGACCAGGGTTCCTACCACGCGCACCGCATGCGCGCCCTCCGTTACACTGTCCCGACCCCTCCCATGCAGGACCCTCCGGATCCCCCGCATTCCACCCCCCGCCGGGCCGCCCCGGCCGGCCACGACGCCCCCACCAGCACCGGCTTCGTGGTCGCCGGCCAGACGCTCTCCGGGCGCTACTTCCTGGTCCGGGAGCTCGCCCGCGGCGGCATGGGCATCGTCTTCGAGGCCCTGGACCGGAAGCTCGACGACCTCAAGCTGGCCGTGAAGGTGCTCCCCCCCGAGCTGGCCGGCAACCAGGCCGCGGTGGTCCGCATGAAGTCCGAGGCGGCCCACGCCCTGAAGCTCACCCATCCCCATGTCATGCGCCTCCATGGCTTCGACCAGGAGGGTGCCAACGCCTTCCTGGTGATGGAGTTCCTCGACGGGCCCACCCTCGAACTCGAGCTCGCCCACCGCGGCCGGCTGCCTCTCGACGAGGCGCTGCGCCTGGTCGGCCAGGCCGCCAGCGGGCTCCAGGCCGCCCACGACCTCGGCATCGTCCACCGGGACGTGAAGCCGGCGAACCTCATGTTCACGACCCGCGGCCGCGACCGGGTCCTGGTGGTCACCGACTTCGGGATCGCCGCCCAGCTCAAGGACTCGATGACCCGCCTGACCGGCTTCGACCACTCGGGCACCCTCCTCTACGCCGCCCCCGAGCAGCTCCAGGGCAAGCGCCCCAGGCCCGCCGCCGACCAGTACGCCCTGGCCGTCACGCTCTACGAGCTGCTCTCCGGCCATCCCCCCTTCGAGGGCAAGGGCCTCTCCGAACAGATCGTGAACGCCTCGCCCGAACCGATCGAGGACCTAGACCCGGCGGTCTGGGCCGTGCTCGCCCGGGCCCTGGCCAAATCCCCCGACGACCGTTTCCCCGCCATCTCCGACTTCTCCCACGCCCTCATGGGAAGGTCGGGAGCCGCGCCCCCGGCCCCGTCCCCGCTTCCCCTGGCAGCGGACCCCGTCCCGGAACGCCCGGCGACCCCGGCGCCCGCACCCACCCCGACCCCCGTCACCGCGGCCCACGTCGAAACCAAGCCCGACCCCCCCGTCGTCTTCGTCCTCGAGGAGCAGCCGGATCCACCTCCAGCACCGGCCCCGTCGGCCAGCCATTCGATCCCGACTCCTTCCGGTCGGCGCCCCGCGCCCGCTCCGGAGCCGCAGGCCAAGGCCGGATCCCAGCCCATCCCGGGCGGGTGCGTGGGACGCCTCCTCCTCCTGTTCCTCTCCCTCACCTGTCTGCTCGGACTGGCTGGCCTGATCTCCGTCGATCTGGACAGGGTCACCGCGGGGCAACGATCCGGCACTCTCGCCTGGATCGAGCCGCTCGCCCTGGCGGTCCATCGCATGGTGGTCTTCGTCCTGGTCGCTGCGGGACTGGCGCGCTCCTCCCTGACGCTCCTGGTACAAGGCCTCGGCTACCTCTTCCTCTTCGGCATCGTGGGTTTCGACGTCCTCGCCGCCCTCCTTGCCGTTCCTCCCGTCTGGACCGCTCTCGCGGTCCTGGCGGCGCGGTCCTCGGAAGGGCTCGAACGCCTGCTCTCGGCCGCCGCCTGCGGCACCCTGGGCGCATACCTGGCCCTGTGCGCAAAGGCCGGCCCCGGGCTGGCGACCGGCCACTTCCTCGGGTTCTTCCTGGTCATGGCGCTCGCCCGGCCCAAGCCTGGACCTCTGGATCCGCCCGGCTCCCCCGACGAGCTCTCCATGGCCCGGCAAGCCCTGACCCAGGCATGGAACCTGGTCGTTCTCTGTGGCCTGGCCCTCGCCGGGGCCCTGGCGATGGCAGCCTTCCTCCGGGGAACCCCGCCAGGGCGCTAGTCCCGGCTCCCGGAGATCCGGCGGTCCAACCCTCGCTCGTAATCCTGCATGCGCCGGATCTCGTCCGAGCGTCGCACCTCGTAGTTGGCCGGGACCGGGGCGGCGACAGAGGCCCCTGGGCCTGCCGTCCCGGTCCCTCCCGCGAGGGGGACACCGGCAGCCGGCCGGTGCGATCCCCGGGCGTGGAGGTGGGCCTCGACCTTCCCCCGGGGCATGGCGGTCAGGTGTTCCCGCGCCGCCTCCAGCTGCGACCACGGAAAGGCCCCCGGCTCCTCGCCGACCCACATCCCGACCTCCACGGCCGCCGCAGAAAGAAGCGGATGGCGAGGGCTCAGCTCGGCATAACGAAGGCCCTGGGCTCAGCGCGCCTCGAGGCGGGTGACCTCCTCGAAGGCGCTGGGCTGCAGCCTCACCACTTGGGGAGGCGATCTTCCCTCTACGGACCGCTCGACCCGGCCGGAGAGCAGCAGGTCCGCATTCCGAGGAAGAGAGCGGGTGCGGCCGCTCGGGCCGTTCCTCCACGGGTAGCGGGCGTCGAGAGCCTCCGACATCCGGTGGGCGGTCAGGACCAGGTCGCCACTCGGGATCGCCGGGCCCAGGGCGCTTGACCCAGGGCGCGAGGCCACAGGGGGAGAGGGCTTCCGCACCGAAGGGGAAATGCCGTCCGCGTAGTCGGGATTGCCGAAGGTGTGGGCCGCGGCCGGGGCCGGAGGCACCACCGCGGTTCCCTCCCCGCAGCCGCTCACCCGGCGGGCCCAGGCCACCAGGCCCGCCGGCGGCGCCTCCGGAACCGCAGTCGGGAGCGGAGGAGGAGGCCGCCCGGCCAGTGCCGCCCGGCTCAGGCGACGCAAGTGACCGGAGAGACCCTCCTCGACCGCAGGGTCGAGGAGGGCGCTCGTCCCGCAGGGTTCGCCGTGGGAGGCGAAGCAGGAGGCCAGGACCGACCCCTGGCCGGTGCGGAAGAGCGCTCGCTTGCCCCCGGTCGCCCAGATCGCCACCAGTACCGCCCGGAGCTGCCCTCCGGAGGGGTCTCCCACGATGCTCCCCCGCTTCCGGTAGACCGGCAGCAGCTCCTCGTAGCGGGCCCACACGGCCCGGTCGACGTGACCGTTGCCCGGCCTCCAGGGACCGCACTCGGGAACGGAAGCCCGGGCGGGACAGACCCTGGCTTGCGTGAGGACCATGGCCAGGAGGAGGAAGCCCCGCGAGCAATGGCCTGCCCGCGACCTCCGTGGTCGGCAGGGTGGGAGCCGCACCGAACGGCCCACCCGGACCCGTCCCTCCAGGTCCGAACCGAGATCCCGGATCGGTTCCGAAGATCCGCCCGCCCCGGCTCGCCTACTCCTCACGGTAGGAGAACCCGATCACGTGCCCGCCCGGCTCCCGGACCCAGATCTCCTCGGCGCCGTAGAAGGTCTGGCGTCGCGGCACCAGCACCGTCGCCGGGTCGAGACGGGCCTCGATGGCGGCGAGATCGGTGACCTCCAGGTAGAGGAAGCAGGATCCCGAGACCCGGGGCACAAGGGCCGGCAGGTCCTCGCCCAGGCTGGCGCGGGTCTGGAGCATGAGTTCGAGGCCGCCCCCGGCCAGGACCACGAAGCCGAGGCGGTCGCCGTGGGAGACCTCGACGGTCTTGGCCAGCCCGAGCCCCTCCCAGAAGGGAAGGCAGGTCTCGATCGCCTCCACCACCAGGATCGGGGTCAGGTTGGTGAGTCTCAAAGGGGGCCCCTCTCGGCCGGGACCCACGGTATCCCTCCCGACCCGGCGAGGGGAACCCCCGCCCCGGATCAGGCGGGGTTCTGCAGCAGGGCCTCGATGCGGCCAGTGGACCAGAACACCGCCCCGATCCCGGCCGAAAGGATCACCAGGTTGGAGCCGGTCAGGACACCGGAAATCGCCATGGCCCCGGGGACCGGGATCACGAGGTATACGACCGCCCATCGCAGCGAGGGCAGGAACCAGGCGTAGCCGGCGATCGTGGACACAATCCCGACCATGCCGAGGAGCAGGGCGATCCAGTTCGCAGTCTCCAGGCCGTGGCGCCCGGGCGCGACCAGGAACATGCACACGAAGGGAGCGACCAGGCCGAAGACCAGGAGGGCGAGTCCATCGAGGGGATGCCGCAGTCGCTCGAGAAGCATGGGGAGGGTTCCTTCCGTTCGTGAGCCACCGTTGCAGGCCCATCACGCAAAGACCGCGCCAGTCCCGGAGACGGCCAGGAGAGCGGGTCGGTTCCTCCCCGTCCGGCCGGAGTGTGCGACCCGCCTCACATCCCGCCGGGGCCGGGGCGCCCTGCCGCACACCGCTCCGACTCGATTGGGAACACCGTTTCCGGTAGCCATGACTCCTCACCATGAGCTAGCTTGGCGGGCTGCTCGCCAGTACCCGAGTAGAGAGCAGCGAGAAGAGAAGCCAGTATGCGCACCCCCACCCGCCTCCGGCCGATCCTCGGCCTCGCCGTCGTCGCCCACGCCC
Source organism: uncultured bacterium (assembly GCA_964403795.1). Taxonomy (GTDB): domain Bacteria; phylum Muiribacteriota; class UBA6191; order CAZXTJ01; family CAYOHP01; genus CAYOHP01. The sequence goes on from CAYOHP010000013.1 coordinate 62,839, forward strand.
TGACCCTGGCCGGCGCCACCGCCGCCCCGCTCGACCGGGGCCTGGCCCGCTTCCAGAGCCTGCATGCCGCGGTCGACCCCGCCGCCACCCGGGCCCCCGGCGAAGATCTCCTCGACGAGGGCTTCCTGCGCGAGTCGCTCATGTTCCTGGCCGACGACGCCTCGGCGGGCCGCAAGCCCGGCAGCCCCGAGCTCGAAGTGAGGGTCCAGGACTGGCTGATCGCCCAGCTCTCCTCCTGGGGCCTCTCCCCGGCGGGGAACGCCGAGGGCACCAACTTCCGCCAACCCTTCAAGGCCAGCTCCTGGTGGCCGTTCGCGGGCGAGATCGAGCCCGAGGTCCTGCCGGTGCACGAGGACGAGCTCTACTGCGGCGAGCCGAACCGCTTCGGGGTGGCGCTCGACCCTGAGGGCAACCCGGTTACCCTCGACGAACCCGACTTCCTCGCCAAGGTCGGGCGCGACACCATGGACGACGAGCTGCGGGCGATCGGCCTCGAGGCCGCCTACGACACCCACAACATCGCCGCCATGCTCCCGGGCTCGGACCCGACGCTGGCCCAGGAGGTCGTGGTGCTCGGCGCCCACATGGACCACCTCGGGAAGAGCGGCTCGGCCATCTACAACGGGGCCGACGACAACGCCTCGGGCTCGACCGCCCTGCTGGGACTGGCCCGGGCCTTCGCGGCGGCCGCCCGCCGAGGCCAGGGCCCGGCGAGGAGCCTGCTCTTCCTCTGGTTCTCGGCCGAGGAGATGGGCCTGCTCGGCTCGCTCTACTGGGTGAAGACCCCCACCGTCCCGCTCACCCGGGTCAAGGCGATGCTCAACATGGACATGCTCGGCCGGACCGAGACCGACGAGGTCTCGGTGTGGTGCGGCACCGACCGGGGGCGGGAAGCCGGCTTCCATCCCTGGCACGACGCCGACGGCCTGGGCTTCTCCTCGGTGAACCACGACATCGCCAGCTACCTGCGGCGCAGCGACCAGTACGCCTTCTACAAGAAGGGCATCCCGGTGCTCTTCTTCTTCGAGGGCTTCCAGGGCAGCTCGCAGGGCGCCATGAACCCCGACTACCACCGGGCCGGCGACGATCCGGGCAAGATCGACATCTCCAAGCTCACCCGGGCCACCCGCTTCATCTACCGCCACGCCTGGCGGGCCGGCTTCGAGCCCCTGCCGGGTCCCCTCGCACCCGAAGGGTGACTCCGGGCTTTCCTCCCGCGAGGTGCGCGCCAGGGTGACCGCCTGGCTTCCCGGGTATCCACCCTCGTCCCCTCGCGATTCTCCGTGGGAAGGCTGCCACGCGGCTCCCCGGGCCGGGTTCCGTGGATCCGGCACGCCTCGTGCTTCTCAAGCCGGGGAGTCTCGCCGTCGAAGAGCGGGACCGGCGGAGGAGGAACGATGTCCCGGATCCGGCGAGGCGCGGCCCTGTCCCTGCTGACGATGGCCCTGGCCGCGGGGGTTTCGCCCGTCGCCGCCCAGACCTGGGTGGGGACCGGCGAGAACATCTTCCCGGTCACCCCCGATCGCATCTGGCGGGACAACCTGGGGTCCTACCACGTGGACTACAACACGGCCGCGGCCACCGATGGCCTCGGCCCGTCGAATGCGTTCGAGGCCTCGCATCGCAACGACGCCCTCGACGCGCTCCGGTCGAGGATCGCCGCCACCGACGGCAAGGACAACTACCCCGATCTGTACTCGTTGAACGGCCTCTTCGGCACCGAGCGCACCTGGCAGAACTACGTGAATCCCCACGCCATCCGGGACCGGGTCGCCGACGACTTCGGGACCTTCGTCTCGGGGATCCCCGGCATGTCGACCCCCAACGACCCCTTCGCCACCCGGGTCACCGATCGCTTCGAGGGTTCGCTGGCCCGGACCGACTTCGACCGGCGGGCCGCCACCGACGGCAATATCCTCGGCTGGTTCGGCGGCGAGACCACCGACCAGGCGAGCACCCGGTTCACCGACGATGCCCGCCGCACCTTCTGGGGCAGCGTGGTCACCGAGCTCGACAACCCGCCGGCGCTCTCCACCCACCCGGACCTGGCCACCGCCCGCGACTACTACGACGGGTGGCAGCATGGCCGCACCTGGGCCGACGCCCAGGGCTTCGGGCCGGTCCGCCTGCGCCCCTCGACCGAGCGCACCATCGGCACCTACGAAGGCGCCTTCCAGGCGAGCGAGATCTTCGGGGCCACCGGCTCGACGGCACCCGTGGAGGCGTCCGGGCTGATCCAGGCTGCCGGTCCCCGTCCCGCTCCTGCGACCGAGTCGGCGCTCCCCGAAGGCGGGTGAGACGGCACCGCCTCAGCCCCGCTCCGGCGGTGTCCTCCCCGCGGCCCCGAAGCGGAGATAGAGCGCCGGCACCACCACCATGTTGAGGAGGGTCGAGCTCACCAGGCCGTAGAGGATCACGATCGCCATGGGCGTCTGGATCTCGCTCCCGGGCTTGCCACCGGAGAGCGCCAGCGGGATCAGCGCCAGGGCCGAGGTGATGGCGGTCATGAGGATCGGCGAGAGGCGTTCCATGGCGCCGCGCTCGACCGCCTCCCGGAGGTTGCGGATGCCCTCGGCCTCCACCAGGTGCTGGATGTGGGTGATCATCAGCAGGCCGTTGCGGGTGGCGACCCCGAAGAGGGTGATGAAGCCGATCATCGAAGCCACCGAGAGGACCCCGTCGGTCACGACCACCCCGACCACGCCTCCGAGCAGGGCCAGCGGGAGGTTCACCATGACCAGGGCTGCGTCCCGGACCGAGTCGAGGGCCACGTAGAGGAGCAGGAAGGTCCCCAGCACCGCCCCCAGTCCCAGGATCGCCAGGAGCCGCGACGCCTCCTCGGCGCTCTCGAACTGTCCTCCGTACTCGACGTGGTAGCCCTCGGGAAGGGGCACGCCCGCGTCCACGGCCCGCCGGATTTCTCCGACCACCTCGCCCAGGGCCCGGTCCGCCACGTTGCACATGACCACGATCTTGCGCTGCACGTTCTCCCGGCTGATGGTGTTGGGTCCGAGGTCCTCGCGCACATCGGCCAGCGCCCCCAGCGGCACCTGGGCCCCCGACGGGGTGGCGAACAGGGCCGAACGGAGGGCGTCGATCGAGCTCCGTCCCTCGGGATCCATCTTCACCACCAGGGCGTAGCTGGCCTGCCCTTCGACGACCCTGGTGACCTCGTGCTCGTAGAAGGAGGTCTCCACCGCCTCCGCCACGTCCTCGACGCTCATGCCATGGTGGGCCAGGGCATCCCGGAGGAGCTGGATCCGGACGAAGGGGATCTCGGCCTGCTGCTCGGTGGACAGGTCGACGACCCCTGGGACGCCCCGCATGGCCGCCTCCACCTGGCGGGCCAGCCTCCGGAGCTCGGGGAGTTCGGGACCGAAGACCTTGACCGCGATGTTGGCCCTGGTCCCCGAGAGCATGTGGTCGATCCGGTGCGAGATCGGCTGCCCGATCACCACGCTGGTGCCCGGGACCAGCCGGAGGTCGTCGCGCAGCGCGGCCAGGAAGGTCGCCTTCGACCGCCCTCCCGGACGCAGGCCGACCTCGATCTCCGAGGCGTTCACGTCCTGGGCATGCTCGTCGAGTTCGGCGCGACCGGTCCGCCGGGCGGTTCCCCGCACCTCGGGATGGGCGAGCAGGATCTCCTCCACCATGCGTCCGATCTGGTCCGATTGCTCCAGCGAGGTCCCCGGCAGGGTCACCGCGCTCACCGTCAGCGCCCCCTCCTCGAACTCGGGGAGGAAGGCCCTGCCGGTCGCCGCGAGGCGCCACCCGGCATAGCCCGTGGCTGCCAGGGAGAGGAACGCGATCGTCTTCCAGCGCGGCAGGAGCAGCTTCAGCACGGGGCGGTAGACGGCCTTGAGCAGCCTCACCGGCAGCGGGTCATGGTCGGCATCCGCACCGTAGTCGCGCAGCAGCACGAAGCAGAGCGCGGGCGTGACCATGAGGGCCACCACCAGGGAGGCGGCCAGCGAGACCACATAGGCGAAGCCCAACGGATGGAGGAGACGCCCCTCGACTCCCGAGAGTGCGAAGAGCGGGAGGAACACGAGCACGATCACGACCGTGGCGAAGACGATCGAGCCGCGGATCTCCTTGCTGGCCTCGAGCACCACCGTGAAGCGGTCCCGGCGTTCGGCTTCGGGGAGGGCGGCGTTGCCCCGCAGTCTCCGGACGACGTTCTCGACGTCCACGATGGCGTCGTCCACCAGGCTCCCCACCGCGATCGCCATGCCCCCCAGCGTCATGGTGTTGATGGTGGCCCCGGTGGCTTTCATGGCCAGGACCGCGGTCACCAGGGACAGGGGGATGGTGATCACGGTGATCACGGTGGCCCGCAGGCTCCACAGGAAGAGGGCGATCACCAGCACCACGAGCACCGCCCCGTCCCGCAGGGCCGCCTCCACGTTGGCGACCGCCACCTCGATGAAGTCCGACTGGCGGAAGACGTGGCGCTCGATCGCCATCCCGGCAGGCAGGGTGCGCTGGATCTCGTCGAGCACCCGGTCCAGCTTCCGGGTCAGGGTCAGGGTGTTGACGTCCGGCTGCTTCTGGATCCCCAGGATCACCGCGGGGCGCCCTCCGCTGGACCCGGTACCCCGCCGCAACCCGGCCCCCACCTGCACCTCGGCGACGTCGCCCACCCGGATCGGCACCCCTTGTCTCAGCTCGACCAGGGTGGCGGCGATCTCCTCCGCGCTCCGGAGACGTCCCTCAGCGTGGATCAGGAGCTGGCGTCCCCCCGTCTCGAGGAATCCGGCCGAGACGTTCTCGTTGCTCTCCCGGAGCGCCTTCACCACGTCGAGGATCCCGAGCCGGTAGGCGTTCATCCGCTCGGGATCGAGCACCACCTGGTACTGCTTGGTGTCGCCCCCGGTGGGCACGACCTGCGAGACGCCGGGCACCGCCAGCAGGCGACGCCGGAGCATCCAGTCGGCGGCCCCCTTCAGCTCCATCGGGGTGTGGCGGTCCGAGGAGAGCGCCAGGAACATGATCTCGCCCATGATCGAGGAGACCGGGGCGAGCACCGGGGGCGCCACGTGCGGGGGCAGGGCGCCCTGGGCCAGCTGCAGCTTCTCGGACACGATCTGGCGAGCCCGGTAGATCTCCGCGCCCCATTCGAATTCGATCCACACGATGCCGATGCCCACCCCTGTCGAGGAGCGGATCCGCCGCACCTGGGGGGCGCCGTTCAAAGTGGTCTCGATGGGGAAGACGATGGTCCGTTCCACTTCCTCCGGTGCCATCCCGTGGGCCTCGGCGATCACCGTCACGGTCGGGGCGGTCAGGTCCGGGAACACGTCGATCGGCATCCGCGCCGTCTCGAGGGCACCCCATAGGAGAACGATCAGAGCCCCCGCCAGCACCAGGAAGCGGTTCCGGAGCGACCATCCGATCAGCGAGTCGAGCATCGACCTGGCCCCCTCAGTGGGCGTGCCCGTGGGAGGGCACCGAACCGGCGGCGGCCGCCAGGCGGAGGTAGTACGCCCCCCGGGTGACCACCCGGTCCCCGGGTTCGAGTCCCTCGCGGACCTCGATCCAGTCCTCGTCCTCGAGCCCCAACGTGAGCGGTCGTCGGGCGAAGGTCTCGCCGGCAACCTGCACGTAGGCCACCGGGCGACCTGCCTCGTCGACCACCGCGCTCCGCGGCACGGCCAGGCATTCCCTGGCGTTCCCGGTGAGGATCCGGACCGAGGCATGCATCCCCAGCCGCAGCACGCCCTCCGTATTCGGGACCTCGTACACGACGGCCAGCGTCCGGGTCCCGGGATCGACCTCGTTCCCGATCCGGACCAGGTGTCCGCCTCCGGTCCCGTCGACCTCGAACACCCGGGAGGACCCCTCGAGCTGGAACCAGGCGCCGCTGGCCTCACCGATCTCGGCGATCCGGGCCGCCGGGACCCTGGCCTCGAGCCAGAGGTGCTCCAGGTCCACGACCCGGAAGAGGCGCTCTCCCTGGTCGACGAAGACGCCGGCGACCGCCTGGCAGGAGACCACGGTCCCGGCCAACGGGGTCCTCAGTTCGATCCTCCCGGCCGCCCCTTCGCCCTCGGACTTCTGCATCTCCCGGAACGCCGAGCGTCGCCGCTCGGCTGCGCCCACTTCGGCCTCGGCAGCAGCCTTGCGGCTCTTCGCCTCCAGGACCCGCCGCTCGGGCACCGCCTCCTGGCGGAGCAGCGTCTCTGCCCTCTGCAGCTCGGCCTCGGCCACCGAGAGTTCGAGCCGGGCCCGTTCGACCGCCAGGTCCAGGCCCGCGGGATCGCCTACCGATTCCGCCAGCGGGACCGCCACCAGGCCCATCACCTGGTCTCTCTCGACCCTCTCCCCCACGTCGGGAAGATGCCCCCCTGGGGCCAGGAGCCGACCCCGCTGGGGAGGGACGATCCAGGCTTCCCCATGGTGACGCGGCAGGATCACCCCGAAGGCGCGCAGCGAGGGCCGCAGCGACCGCCGACCCACCGGATCGAGCCGGAAGTCGAGCTTCCACTGCTGCTCCTTCAGGAAGGGGATCTCGTCCGCCTCATCGACCTCGGTCCCGGCCCCTGCCTCGGCGGCGGTTCCGGCTGCGATGGCCTCGGCGACCGAGGCATGCACCATGTAGGGTCCCAGGTCATGCACCTCTCGCAGCCCCGGCGAGTCCACCTCGATGGTGAGCTGGCGCAAGCCGGTCGCCTTCGGCTCGACCAGGGTGCGGAAGTACCCGGGACGATCCGGCCCCTCCTTGACGAACCGCTCCTCCGGTGCGCCTGCGCCCGAGAGGCGCACCGTGACCGACCCGGCCGCCACCGCCCGGTAGTCCTCGAGGCGGGTCAGGTGGACCGCGAACGGCCAGGCGCGCCCCTTGACGAGGGCCGGGAACTGGACGAACAGCTCGCTGGCGCGGCCCGTCAAGGTGGCGTCCTGGTCGGGAGGCTCGGGCTCGCTGGCAGCTCCTTCCGAATGCGGATGGGCGTGGTCCCCGTGGCCGCCCTCGCCGTGGGCATGGGCGTGGGGCTCAGGGCCACACCCCGGGACCGAGGCGACCACCAGGCCGAGAGCCAGTACCCATCGGTGAGCATTCACGGCTCGGTGCCTCCCGTCAGGCGGTCGAGTTCGATCCGGGCCCTGCGGGCCGCCAGCGCCAGCTCCAACCGACGCGTCTTCACCGCGAAGATCCCCTGGTAGGCGTCGAGGAGGGCGAGGATCCCGACCTCTCCGGCCCGGTAGGCGGCCTCGGTGGTCCGCAGCATCTCCTCCGCCGGGACCTCGGCCTCGGCGCGGAAGCGTCCTGCGATCTCCACCAGGCGCCTCTCCCTGGTGCGACTGCCGCGCACCCCTGCCTCGGCCTCGCGCAGCAGCATCCCCAGCTCGCCCTCGGCCTGACGCCGGCGCCCCGCCGCGCTGGCGGCGGCGCCCTGGTTGCGATCGAAGATCGGCAGCGGCACGGCGGAGTAGGCGACCGGCCCGCTCTGGTCGACACCACCGGAGCGGGAGTCCTTGATCCCGCCTCCGATCGTGAACGCAGGGATCTTCCAACCGCGCGCCACGCGCTCGTCGAGCCGGGCCGCCTCGGCTTCCTCGCGCAGCGCCTGCAGATCGGGTCGGAGCGCGAGCCGACGGAGCAGGATCTCGAGGGCTTCCGGTTCTTCGCCGGGGAGCAACTCCCCGACCACGAGAGGGGCGCGTCCGACCAGCTCGGGGAGTGGGCCGACCAGGCCCGCGAGTCGGTCCCTCATCTCGGCGAGTCCCGCTTCTTCCTCGGCCAGCGAGGCACGGGCCAGCGCCTGTTCCCGCTCCACCGCCTTCAGGTCGTACCCGGAAGCGTCCCCTGCCCGCCGCCGGAATCCCACCACCTCCGCCACCCGGGTCAACCGGAAGCCGCGGTCCTCGGCTGCCGCCACCCGCTCCTGGGCGGCCAGGGTCGTGAAGAACGCCTCCCGGACCTTGGCCGCCACCTCGACCCTCAACATCCGGGAGCGTTCCCGAGCTCCCGCCACCCGGGCCTCGGCGGCGCGGACCCGGACCGCCCGCCTCTTCCCCGGCTCCACGGTCTGCTGGAGGAACAGGATCCCCTCGTCGCTGCCGACACCGCCGGACTTGGCCTGCTCGAACGTGAACGAGAACTGCGGGTTCTGCCAGCGGCGGGTGCCGGTGAGTTCCCCTTCCTGCTCCTCGACCAGGCCCGCCATCAGGTTCGCCAGGTCGTCCCGTGCCAGGGCCCGCGCCAGGGCTTCCCGTTCGGGGAGAGGTCCCTCCGCCGGACCGGTCGTCTCGGCGGAGCCTACGCCGACCGCCAGCACCAGTCCGACCGCCAGCGGGAGGGACCTCGGGCGATCGCTCGCCCGCGTTGCCTGCCCCCGCGCTCCCCCGGTCCGATGCCGCTGCATGCGATCCCTTTCAGAAGAAGAGGAGGGCCAGACCGGTCTCCGCCACATGGTGGAGCGGTCCGGAGGCGAAGGTTCCGAGCAGGCCGACCGAGACCGCCAATGCTCCGAGTGCCAGGGACCACCTGGAACCGGCGACCGGCGGCCGACCTTCGAGGAGGGAACGCACCCGCCGGCCGGTCGCTCCGGGTGCACCATGGACACTTCCCTCGGGCGTCGCGGGCGCCTCCCGGAACTCGAGGCGGGCCACCCGGAGGAGGGTCCGGGCCACCCTTGCCGTGTCTCCGACGGCGAGAGCCGCCTGCTCGTCGCAGAGGTGCTCGCAGGTGTCGTCGAAATCCAGCAGGATGCGGCGTCGGGTGGAGGGCGGGAGGGCCACCCCGAGGGCCGAGACGATCAGCTTGCGGAGCCCGTCCCGCCGGGCGACGTGGGCTCCTTCATGGGCCAGCACGACTTCCAGGTCCTCGCCACCGAGCAAGGTCCGCAGCCCGTCCGAGAGATAGATCCTCGGTCCGAGGAAGCCGACCGTGAAGACCAGCGGACGCTCGGTCGCCAGCCGGAAGACACCCGGTTCGGTTGCAGGGATCGCGAGGGCGCCGAGGTTCCCGAGGATCCTCCGCCACTCCACGGCCTCCCGGACCGCGGCTCCGGCGAGGCCGATCGCACCGATCGCGGCCAGCCCCCCGAGGATGCCGACGGTCCCGCTCCGCGGCAGGTCCCCGGCGTGGTGGAAGCAGAGGTGGAGATGGGACCCGAGGTGCTCCAGGCAGTGGTCCGCGGCGACCCCGATCCAATCGGCCAGGGACGGGAGGAAGCACGCTGCGACCAGTACCCCGGTCACGACCCACGGCATGGCGACGAACCCGACGATGGCCTTCTCCCGCTCGCCGGGGTCCAGGTCGAGGAGATCCTGCCGCCAGTGCCGGTAGCCGCGGCCTATCGCCACCCCGGACGCCATGAGGACCGCCGCGGCCAGCCAGGCAGCGAGCTCGGCGACCACCCAGGGACCGCTCACCGGCCCTCCCCCCTGCCCCGGCCCGCCAGCCGTTCGGCCACCAGGCGCTCGAGTTCCCGGAGGGACTCTTCGCCTTCCCGTTCCGTCAGGTCCACGAAGGCGGAGAGCACCGCTCCGTGCCGCTTCCCGGCCAGTCGATCCACGACCTCGGCCACCGCCTGTTCCAGGACATCCGCGCGCGACAGCCGGGCCGAGTACACGAACGCGTGGCTCACCTTGCTGCGCTCGAGGAGGCCCTTCTGGTACAGGCGGTCCATGGTGGACTGCACCGTGTTGTGGACCACGCCGCGGCGCTTGCCGAGCCGCTCATGCACGCCCTTCACATCCGAGGGCCCGCGGGCCCATATCTCTTCCATGACCGCCACCTCGAGCTCGCCCAGGTAGGGTCGATCGGGTCGGGATCCGGTCATGGGCGGCGCCTCCGGTCAGCGAGCGTATCGTCGGGAAAACCGATCGTCAATCGGTTTATCAGACCGAACCTGGCTCCTCGGGGCAGCGGGCCTGGACCTCGACGGTCACATGGACGATCCCCAGATCCGGGGGGACGAGTGCCTTGTAGCGATCCGGGGAACCCGGCTCCTCGGCCGTGACCGCCACGATCGCCGCGAACTTCCCGCTTCCCAGGGACCAGACGTGGAGATCGGTGACAGCGGTCCCCGGCACGGATTCCATGGCGGTGCGGAGCGCGTCACGAACCCGGGGTGGCCCCTGCCGGTCGAGCAGGACCGACGAGGTATCCCTGACCAGGTCATGGGCCCAGCGGGCCACCAGCAGGGAACCCACGACGCCCATGACAGGATCCATCCAGTAGAGCCCCCGATACTTGGCCGCCAGCAGGGCCAGGATCGCGGCCACCGAAGTGAGGGCGTCGGCGAGGACGTGGAGGTAGGCCGAGCGCAGGCTGTGGTCCTGGTGCGGAGGGTGGTCCTGGAGATCATGGTCGTGATCGTGATCGTGATCGTGATCATGGTCATGATGACCAGGGCCCGAATGCAGGAGCACGGCACTCAGACCGTTGACGAACAGCCCGAACACCGCGACCCAGAGCGCCGGATCGATCCGGATCGCCACCGGGGAAGCCAGCCGCTCCAGGCTCTCGACGGCCATCAGCAGGGCGAAACCGGCGAGCAGGATCGCTCCTGCGAAACCCCCGAGGGCATCCGCCTTGCCGGTGCCGAAGCTGAACTCCGGGTCCCGGGCGTGGCGTCGGGCGTACCCGTAGGCGAAGACCGAGATCCCGATCGCCACCGTGTGCGATCCCATGTGGAGACCATCCGCCAGCAGCGCCATCGAGCCATAGGTCCACCCCGCCCCGATCTCTAGGGCCATGGTCACGGCGGTCAGCGCCAGGACCACGCGGGTCCGCCGCTCGCCTTCCCTCGGCTGATCCAGACCGAAGGCGTGGTCATGACCCGGGGCGTGGTCGCGGCTCGCCATGCCCTTCCTCGCGTCCCCCATCCTCCGCCACCCTTTCCCATCGTGGCCCCCGAGGGTACCGTGGGGGATCATGCGCGAGCTCTACCCCCCGATCGAACCCTTCGACCACGGTCGCCTCCCGGTCTCCGACCTCCACACCCTCTACTACGAACAGGTGGGGACCCGGGGGAACCGGCCAGCGGTCTTCCTCCACGGTGGCCCGGGAGGCGGGATCGATGCCGACTACCGCCGCTTCTTCGACCCCGTCCGCTGGCACGTGACCCTCTTCGACCAGCGCGGCAGCGGCAAGAGCACGCCCCACGCCGAGCTGCGCGAGAACACCACCTGGGACCTGGTGGCCGACATCGAGAAGCTCCGCCGCCACGTCGGGGTCGAGAAGTGGACGGTGTTCGGGGGGAGCTGGGGCAGCACCCTGGCGCTGGCCTACGCAGAGGCCCATCCCGAGAGGGTCGACGGCCTGATCCTGCGCGGCATCTTCCTGCTCCGGCGCAAGGAGCTCCTGTGGTTCTACCAGGAGGGCACGAGCTGGCTCTTCCCCGACGCCTGGGACCAGTTCGTGAAGCCGATCCCTCCGGTCGAGCGGGCCGACATGATCAGCGCCTACTACCGGCGCCTGACTTCCAAGGACAAGTCCGTCCGGGCCGAGGCAGCCAAGGCATGGTCGATCTGGGAAGGCACCACCAGCCGTCTCCAGGTCGACGCCGCCACCGTGGCCCGCTTCGGCCAGGACCGCTTCGCCGACGCCTTCGCCCGGATCGAGGCCCACTACTTCGTGCATGGCGGCTGGTTCCGCACCGACACCCAGCTGCTCGACGACGTGCCCCGGATCGCCCACCTGCCGGCGGTCATCGTGCAGGGTCGCTACGACGTGATCTGTCCGGCCACCAGCGCCTGGGAACTCCACAAGCGCTGGCCGCGTTCCGAACTGGTGATGGTGCCGGACGCCGGCCACAGCATGAAGGAGGCCGGGATCCGTACCGCCCTGCTCGAGGCTACCGACCGCTTCGCGGCCGGCCCGCCGACCGGTCGCGGCCGCCGGGCTCAGCCCACCGGGAAGGCCGGCACCAGCGGGAAGTCGCGGCGGTCTCCCGGGTAGAAGACGCGCTCGAGGAAAAGCCCCGAGGGCGATGCCGCCAGCCGGCCCGGGAGGTCGCTCTCGTCGACCAGCAGCGCCGCCACCGCGTCCGCGTCGAGCTTCCCCCTCCCCGCCTCGACCAGCACGCCGACCAGGCGACGCACCATCTGCCAGAGGAAGTGCGAACCCACGATCCGGATCAGCACCAGGTCGCCGGCCTCGGCAATCTCCACCGCCTCCACCTCGACCAAGGTCGAAGCGCCCTTCTTCTTCACCCGGGGCGTGAAGTTCCGGAAGTCATGGCGCCCCACGAAAGCACGGGCTGCAGCCGACATCCTCGCGGTCTCCAGCGGCTCCTTCACCCACCACACGAACGGCTTCGCGAGCGCGGTGCGCCGGCGCGACACCTGGTAGAGGTAGCTGCGGGCTTCGGCGTGGTGGCGGGCATGGAATCGGGGATCCGCCGGCACGGCCGAGAGCACGTGGAGATCGGCGGGTAGCCGCGCATTCAAGGCCTCGGCCAGGCCCTCGGCGGCCACCGTCTCCGGCAGGTCGACGTGGGCCACCTGGCCGAGCGCATGGACCCCGGCGTCGGTGCGACCGGATCCGTAGGGGAGTTCGAGCTCGGTCCCGGCGATCTGCGAGAGCACCCGATGGAGCTCGCCCTGGATCGTGGTGCCCTTGGAATCGGCCTGCGCCTGCCAGCCCCGGAAGCGGGTCCCCGAGTATTCCAGGGTCAGCTTGAAGCGCGGCATGGCGGATCGACACTAGCATGGGAACGGAGTCCTGCCCGGAGGAACGCTCGGCCCGACGACCGGGTCGAACCGCGAGGACCGCAATGGAGGCGACCTCCCCCGATGGCCGGCCAGGACGAGACCGACGAAGCCCCTCCCGAGGAGAAGCCTTTCTTCGCCACCCTGGCGGCCCTGGCGCCGCTGGTCGCCCCCTATCGTCGCGGGATCCTCGGCTCCCTGGCGGTCCTGGTGGTGGGCCTCGCCACCACCCTGGTCACGCCGCTGCTCTGGCGCTCCCTGGTCGACGACGTGCTGGTGGCCCGCCGGCCCGACCTCTTCCCCTGGGTCTTCGGCGCCTACATGGCCCTCGGGCTCTTCGAGACGGTGGTCTCCCGGCTCGGGTGGGCGGCCTCGAACCGGGTGCGGGCCGCGCTCGGCACGGACCTGACCCGCTCGCTGCATGCCAAGCTGCTCCGCCAGACGCTGGGCTATCTCCATCAGCAGCGGGGCGGTGATCTGGTCGAGCGGGCCCGCTCCGACGTCGAGACGGTCGCCGACGGCACCCAGTCCCTGCTGATGCAGCTGGTGCGGGACGGCCTCAAGGTGGTCTCCAGCGTGGCGATGCTGGTCTGGCTCTCCCCCGGCCTCGGGCTCTCGATGCTGGTCCCGGCCCTGGCCGGTCTCTGGTTCGTCTACCGCGCCAACCAGCGGATGGCGCCCCGGTACCGGTTGGTCCGCAAGCTCCGGAGCCACGTCACCAGCCTGCTCTCCGAGTCGGTCCAGGGGGTGGCCGTCCTCAAGGCCTTCGGCCGGGAGCCGGAACGGCACGCCGATTTCGAGGGGGCGAGCGGGGAGCTGGCCGATACCCGGATCGCCACCTCGGACCGGTCGCAACTCTTCTACGGGGCGATCGCGGTCTTCGGACAGGTGGGAGGCTTCACGGTGATCGGGGTCGGGGCCTGGAAGGTGCTCCATGGCTCGCTCACGGTCGGGACCCTGATGGCGGCGCAGGCCTACTGGTCATCGATCTGGTGGCCGCTCTACGGGATCGCCGAGGTCATGGACGAGACCCAGCGGATCCGGGTGGCGGCCGAGCGGGTGGTCGAGGTTCTGGAGGCCCCCGAGGCCGTCGTCTTCCCGTTGGCACCCGAGTCCCCCCGGACCCTCGACGGGTCGGTCGGCTTCGAGGCCGTGGCCTACGCCTACCCCAACGGCAAGCTGGCGCTCTCGGGGATCGACCTCGCGATCCGTCCCGGCGAGCATGTCGCCCTGGTGGGTCCGAGCGGGGCCGGCAAGTCGTCGCTGCTCCGGCTGGTGCTCCGGTTCGCCGACCCGGCCTCGGGTCGGGTCCGGATCGGGGGCCTGGATGCCAAGGACCTCTCCCGCCGCGAACTCGCCGAGCAGGTGGGCCTGGTCGAGCAGGACCCCTTCCTCTTCGACGCCTCGGTGGCCGAGAACCTGCGGGTCGGCAAGCGGTCGGCCACCGACGCGGAGCTCGCCGAGGCCGCCCGGCAGGCCTATGCGCTGGACTTCGTGACCGGGCTCCCCAAGGGTTTCGACACGGTGGTAGGCGAGCGCGGCGTCCGGCTCTCGGGCGGCCAGAAGCAGCGTCTCTGCATCGCCCGGGCCTTCCTCGCCAACCCGCCGGTGATGCTGCTCGACGAGGCGACCTCCTCGGTCGAGGCGGAGGCCGAGACCCATATCCTGGCCGCGCTGCGCGGCCTGATGGCCGGCCGCACCACGCTGATGGTCTCCCACAAGCTGCACCTGGCCCGGGAGGCGGACCGCATCGTGGTGGTACTCGACGGTTCCATCGCCGAGGTCGGCACCCACCAGCAGCTGGTGGCCGCCGGAAGCTGGTACGCCCGCACCTGGGACCTGCAGAGCCGCCAGGCAGCCGGCGAGCCGGTGGCCGTCCAGGCCCTCGGCTAGAGCCGCACCAGGGTCGTCTCCTCGCCGTCCTCGACGGGCACCCACAGGTCGCCCTCGGGAGAGAGCCGCACTCCCATGCCCTCCAGCGGGAGGAGATCCATGGGCAGCGGGAGCACCCGGGTTCCGGTGACCATCAGGCCCTCTTCGGTCGGCACGATCGAGAGCACTTCGAGGAAGGCAGGTTCCGCGCCCCCGGCCCGGGCCACCAGCACGGCCGCCACCAACCGTCCCCGGTCCAGCCCGAGCACTTCGGCGGCCAGCCATCGCTCGGACCCCGGCGCCGCCAGCCGGCGCGTCGGTCCCTGGTGCTTGGCCTCGGCACGGAGGGGGCGGAGCCCGATGGTGAGGGCGGTCCCGTCCTCGGCGACCTCCACGGTCGCCAGGGCGCCCGCGGCGCTCACCACCGGGGCCTCCCCGGAGAGGCCCGGGAGCTCCCGGGGCAGGCTCCCGGTCCCGAAGGCGAGCATGGCGTCGACCCCGGGATCGGCGACGTAGAGCCCGCCGTCGCGGCCGGCCCCGATCCGGGTCGGGGCCACGAACAACCCGACCCGCTCCAGCACCTTTCCGGAGGGGGCCGCGATCCAGGCGGTGCCCTGGCCGGCGTCCAGCAGCAGCACCCGGCCCATGGCGTCCATGGCCAGGTCCACGGGTCGCGCCTCCCCGGCCTCGAACCCGTGGCCGCGGGGCAGGACTTCGGCCCATCCCTGCCCTGGCTCGTGGGCCAGCCAGCCAGGGAACCCCGCCACCAGGGCCAGGATCCGGCCTCCGGCGGCCGGGCAGAAGCCCACGAGTTCCCTCCCGGGCGGGAGCGGCGGGACCTCGCCCTGAGGGGACGCACACACAGCGGAGACCAGAAGCAACCCACACAGACCGGGCAACGCCTTCATCGCACCCACCTCTCTCGACCACCGACTCGACCTCGGACCGGGACGAGGACCGACCGGTGCCCCGTCCCTTCCCTCAGAACCGACAATGGTCCTTCGGATCCACGGCCCTTCCCTGGGGATCGCGGACCTCGAAGTGCAGGTGCGGCCCCGACGAGTTCCCGGTCGACCCGACCGCCCCGATCCGGGCACCCGCGGCCACCGCCTGTCCCACCCGCACCGGCGGGGCAGAGCGCATGTGTCCGTAGCGGGTCTCGCTGCCATCGGCGTGGCGGATCGTCACCATCCAGCCATAGCCGCGCCCGTAACCGGCGAAGGTCACGATTCCGTCGGCCGCAGCCGAGATCGGGGTCCCGGCCGGGGCGGCCAGGTCCACTCCCTGGTGGTTGGTCGACCCCCGTGTCCAGTCGCCGGTGACCGGGGCCTTGCGGGGGCCGAAGCCGCTCGAGACCCGGTAGCTCCCCGCCGGGAGCGGGGACTGGAAGCGGGTCGTGATCGTCTTCCCGGACCCGGGACTCCCCGGCGTGCCCTTCCCGGGCGCGGCGCTCCCGGGAGCCCCGGTCTTCGGGTCGGTGCCGGCCCCCGAGGCGTCGCAGCGGACCGCCAGTTCCTGGCCCGGGTAGATCAGGTTCGGGTTCCTGACCTTGGCCTTGTTGGCTTCCCAGATCGCCTTCCACTTGGCTCCGCTCCCGCACTCCTTGGCCGCGATCGCCCACAAGGTGTCGCCGGGCTTCACCTTCCAGGTCTTGCCGGTGGTCTTCGGCGGGGTGACCGCCACCTTGGGTGGAGTTGGCCGCTTGGGATTGCCACCCGGAGGCGTGCCGGTCCGGGTGTCGAGCCGGGAGCCGGAGTCCTGGCCGTAGATGGCCAGCGCCGGCGACGCCCGGCCCAGGAGGAGCAGGCAGGGAACGATCCACCGGACGACGGTCCGGCATCGGAACGGGAGACCCAAGGCGACCACCTCGGCGAGACCCTTCTGCAAGCCCTGGGCCGACTCGCCAGCTCCGCTCCCGATGCGGTTTTCCGCCGACTCCCGGAGCTCGTCCGGGCAGTCTGACCGGTCGCCGTGACCGGCTTGACGATCCCCCCTCCCCGACTAGGCTGGCGCCATCCTCGGGAGGTCCGCCTGGTCCCCACGCGTCCGGCCACGGCCCTGGCGCTGGCTCTGCTGGCGCCGGTGACGCTCGCCCTCTCGAGGGCCCGGGCCGAGGCGCTCCCGTCCTCGCCTGCCCGGGAGACCCGCACCGCCGGTGCCTTCGCCGCCCTGCATGGGAAGAGCGAGCCCGCCCCCCGGATCCACCGGGTCGGCACCGCAGCCGTGGTCACGGTCCATTCCGAAGCTCCGGACCTGCCCCCCGCCTTCCTCCCCGCCCTCGCGGCCGCCGCCCGGGAACTCGAGACCGTCTTCGGTCCGCTCACGAAGCCCCTGGCCGTCCGGATCGGCGGCCCCTCGACCTCGATGACGGTGGCCTACAACCCGGCCGAGGATGCGGTGATCTTCCCCGGTCATCGCCAGGCCCGGGACTTCGGCCTCCATGACCACGACCGTCTCCGCCACGAGGTCTTCCATGCCTGGGTCGCCCGGGCCCATCCCCACCTGGTCACCCCCGAGGCCCTCGACCGGGAGGAGACCCGCACCCTCCACGAGGCCGCCGCCGACTTCTTCGCCTGGCTCGCGGACGACGACGGCGACTTCGGCGAGGACTACACGAGCCCGCCCCGTGCCCTTCGCCAGTACCGCACCCGGCTCCGCTTCCCCCTGGTGCAGGGCTCGCACGCCCGGGGCAACGCCCTGACCAGCTACTGGATCGGGAAGCGACGCACCCTCTCCGACCTGGCGGCCGGCATCGCCCGAGGCTGCGAGACCCCGGAGTGCATGGTCGATACCGAGGACCGTCGCGAGTTCGGTCCCGATCCTGCGACCCGACCGGAGATCGCGGTGAGCGTCGAAGGACTCCCGGCCTCGTCCCTGGGACGCTACCGGATCGCCCCCGGCGCAGTACTCCGGCTCGAGGCGAACCCGGTGCTCGCGGCCGAAGGCAACACCCTCACCACCGCCTTCGCCACCCCGACCGGGACACCCGTCGCCGGCTGGCGTTTCGAGCCGATCGAGACCGGCCCCGCCCTCCGGCGCTTCCGGATCCGCCCGGCTCCCGACGCACCTCCCGCCAAGGTGGTGGTCCGGCACCTGCAAGCCGGAGTGGTCGTCGGGTTCGACGTGGTGTACCTGTCCGCCCGCGGGACGGACTCCTTGCCTACCCGCCCCGACGGCCTCGCTCCCTGACGGGCTTCCCCTCCCCCGGTAGGCTCCCGCTGCACCCGTGTCCCTCCACCTCGGCCCTTCGAGGGGGCAACCGGTCCCGCGCCCTGGACCGTGGCGAGTCATTCTGCCCCGGTCCTCCCTCCTGCCAGCCCGGGGACCCGCTCCCTGCCTTCCCCCTGACCATGGCACGCGCCGTGCGGTATCGCAGCGCATGCAACGACGACGACGACGACCCGGCTTCACGATGCTGCTCCTGGTCATGGGAGCCGCCCTGCTGATGATGATCTGGGCCCTGGCCCAGCGCTTCGTGGGCGGCACGGTGCGGAAGAACGTGCTGCTGGCCGAGGCCGGGCGCCTCTGCCAGATCGCCGCCACCACCGCCATCGAGGAGGGCGTCGAACTCTTCACCGCCCAGGCCAATGAGAGCGAGGAGGTCGACGAGGAGCTGCCCGACGAGTCGCTCGGGGTCAAGATGCGCCAGATGCAGCCGGGAGACGTGATCGAGTTCTCCTACCGGCCCGAGCTGGCGGAGCGGGAACACGGCGATCGCTCGGTCGAGATCGGCGAGGTCAGCGGCCGGATGTTCCTGCAAGGCGTCTACGACGAACGGGGCGAGCCGCCCCGCAAGTTCAACTGCAAGAAGTACGCGGCGTTCCTCCTGAAGTGGTCCCGGGTCCCTGGCTGACCCCCCGAGATGGACCGGGAGCAAGCCGAGCTCTTCGGCGACTGGTCCCCCCCACAGGCTGTGGGGATCGTGGAGTTCGCAGTGACCGCCTCGTCCGAACTGGACGGCACCCGGGTGAACAAGCGGGTGCGCTGCCGGAGGCAGTTCAAGATGACCATGGCCCCCTGCCCGGAAGCCCTGGCCGAGATGATGGGGAGCGGCTTCGGCTCGATGGTCCACCTGAACCCGGTGGAGCTCGGCCGCACCGTGGACGGCTGGCGCGAGCCGGCCAGTCCCCGGGCCCGCCGAAAGGCGAAGTCGAGCCTGGGGATCCGGCCCGGCGAGGGCGACCGTACACCCAATGCACCCGGGACTCCCGACGACCCGGCGCTGCCCCTGGAAGGCACTCCATGACGCGCCATGACGCGCCCCGCCCTGCGACCTCCGGCCGGCGCCGCGCCTTCACCCTCCCCGAGGTGATGATCGCCACCGGTCTGGCCCTGCTGATCGCCGGCGTGGTGATCCGGGTGCTGGTCTCGGGGTCCCGCCTCTTCGTCTCCGGGATCGCCGCGGCCCGGGGACCGGAAGCAGCCCTGCTCCTCATGGACCGCTTCGAGGAGGACATCACCGCGGTGCTGCAGGTCCCGGGCGACCCCCGGCCGCCCATGGCCACCGACACCGCCCGGCTGGCCTTCTACAAGCAGTCGCCCGGCTGGACCACGCCCTCGCTCACGGTCGGCGAGCCGGTGATCTGGGAGCTCGACGACGGCCGCGACCTCCCGCACCACCCGGTCCGCAACGGCGAGGTCCTGGAGGGTATCGAGATCGACAGCTGGAGCTTCCAGGTCCTCGAGCCCGACCTGGAGTCGGACCGACCCGGCTGGTACCTGGCCTTCTCCATGACCTTCCCCACCGGGGGCGGCAAGCCCTACACCCTCTCGCGTCTCGTCCATCTACCGCAGCCCTCGGCGAACTTCCTCTACTTCCCGGCCTTCGGGGGCGAGATCCTCCCGGGCGCGGTCCGCCTGCTCCCGCCTCCCGAGCGCGAGCCCCTGTTCGAGACCCTGGCGCCCCCGGATCCCGAGGCCCCGGGCTCCCGGCCCCCGCCCTCGGTACCCCCGGTCGGCACCGGGTCCCTCTCCTTCACCACCGCCTCCGAGGAGGTCCTCCCTTGAACCCCGGGAGCCATTCCCGCATCGCCGCCTTCCCTCACCGGACCCCGCATTCCCGCCCCCGCGCCGGTGCCACCCTGGTCGAGCTCCTGTTCGCGGCCGCGGTGCTGGCAGCCCTGCTGCTCGGCACCTGGACGCTGAACTACTCCGGCTTCACCTGGAGCGCCGATCTGGCCCGCCGGGAGACCGCCGAGAGCCTCTCCCGGAACCTGCTCGACCGCTTCGGCCGGCTCCCGCTCGACAACCTCGACCGCCTCTTCGGCCTGGCCACCGAACTCGACGTCGATGCCCTCGACGACCTGACCCTGGCGGTCAGCGACCCCCGGGAGCGGGCCAAGCTCCGCGCCGAAGGCTTCGAGCGCAAGCTCGAATACACCCCGATCGGCGAGGGCAAGCGCGCCGCCCTGTTGCGGACCCGGGTCTCCTGGCGCCTTCCCGGAGGCGTCCGCCGCAGCCTCTCGCACAGCCGCTACGTGGTCTCCCCCGAGGCCATGCCCGACGGTCTTGCCCAGGCCCCGGGCTTCTCCGAGGTCGCCTCTCGCCAATCGTGGGGAAGGCGGGAAACCTGGGCCCGGGCCACCTCCGGGGAGCTCGACGGGGTCTCCCGAGCCAGCGACAAGGGCGGCGCCGCGGCCGCTCTGACCCCGGGCGGGGTCCCCGCCCTTCCCGCCGGCGGACCGGCCCCGGTCGACGCCGCCGGGTTCGGGATCGCCTCCGATCTCCAACTGAGGAAGGCCCGGCTCCCGATCCCGGATCGCAGCCCCGGCGAGCGGGCACCGGACCCGGGGACCGAAGGGTGGCTCGCCCGCCAGGAGGAGCCGATCGCCTTCGCCGGGCGCCCCGAGACGGTGGCCCGCCTGCTCGGTCCCCAGGGCCTCATGGGAGGTCGCTACGGCGACCCCGCGGCCCGCCGGGCCGCCCGCGCCGCCAGGGCCGAGCGCCGCTTCCTGGCGCGAACCGGGGTCGAGACCCGCTCCTGGATCCAGGACGAGATCCCCGACGGCATCTATCTCTACCGGCTCGAGGTGCTCGACCTGCGCACCCCGGAAGGCGACGGCACCGTGACCGGGGTCTTCCAGTTGAAGGGCGAGCCCGGCGAGTACCGGCTGGTCGAGCAGGACCAGTACGCGAGCCGCGAGCTCGCCACCCGGAAGCTCGCCGGCGAGGTCGTGCTCGAGTCCCGTCGTCTCGCCGATCAGGACGGCCGGGGCGACGATCGCCAGGCCGCCCTGCACCGCACCGAATCCCGCATCTACGTGGTGCGGTCGACGCCCGACCCCCTGGAGCGGAAGCTGGCGATCCGCGCCCTGCCCCTGCCGGATGGCAGCAAGGACGGCACCACCGCCACCCGGAAGCTCCAGGCCGAGCTGCTCCGGGAGCTGGCGTTCGCCCCGGTCGACGGCTCTGCTCCCGATCCGGTCCGGGACGCGGCCGGAGCCGACGGTGCGATCGCGGCGGCCGACGAGCCGGAGGATCCCTGCGCCCGGACCGCCTGCGTCAAGGAGACCTCGCGCATGGCGGTCCGCATGGAAGTTCCCAAGGGTCCGGCCCCAGCCGCGCCCGGTGCGGCCCGGATCGCCGGCCTGGCGCCGGGGAAGAAGCCTTCCCTGACGGATCCCTCGGACGCGGCGATCCTGGAGGATGCCCGGCGGCTCGCAGGGACCGACCCCGGCGCGGCCGCGCTGCTCCTCGAACGCTACCTGCGCTCGCGTCCCGGGGACGCCGAGGCCCGGGCGCTCCGGGGGCGGGTCCTGGCCGTGCTCCGTCGCCACCGGGAGGCGATCCGCGAGCTCGAGATGGCGGCCGACGCCAAGGCCGATCCGCTGGTCCACGCCGACCTCGCCGGGGTGCTCCTCCTCGAGCGTCGACCGGACGAGGCCGAGGCCATCCTGCGTCGAGCCAACGACCTGGGGATCCAGGATCCCCGCCTCGCCACCCTCGAGGGCGCGGTCGACGACCTCCGCGAGTTCCTGGCAGCGCCTGGGGATCCGGTCGGCGATGGCGCCGCGGCCCCCGCGCCCCCGCCTCCCGAGGGCACCGCGGTCGTGGCCCCCGAACCCGGGGGCGCCTTCATGGCGTGGAGCACCGGAGACCAGACGGGGTCCGTCTCCTTCTCCCCACCCCGACGTTGATCCGGCGCCTCCATGGGCTACCTTGGCCGCATGCTGCCGCGCCCCGTGTTCCTCTCGCTCCTGGCTGCCGGGCTGGTCCTGACCGCCGCGGGCGCCCGAGGTGAGACCCCGATCCTGCCGCTCACCGAGGTGAAGCCCGGGATGCGGGGCGAGTGGCGCACCGTGGTCCGCGGCAACCAGATCCGGAGCTTCCCGCTGGTGGTGCTCGGCCTCTCCGAACACTTCATCGCCCCGGGGGTGCCGGCGATCCTCTGCGAGGCCCTCGACGAGGAGAACCGGGCCTCGGGGCCGGTGGCGGGGATGAGCGGGAGCCCGGTCTACTTCGACGGCAGGTTGGCCGGCGCCTATGCCTACGGCTTCCTCCTCGCCAAGGACCAGGCGCTGATCGGGGTGACCCCGATCGAGTCCATGCTCGGGGTGCTCGACATGCCGCGGGCCGAGGGTGACCTGGGCCGTCCGCCGCCTGCAGGCCCGGCGCGTCCGGTGCCGATCGGGCCCTACCCGACCCAGGCCGTGGGCGGACTTTCCAGCCTTCCCACCCCGTTCATGGTGGCGGGAGCCAGCGAGCGGGTGCTGGCCCCGTTCCGCACCCGGCTCGAAGCCCTGGGGCTCCGTCCCATGGCGGGACCAGCCGGCGGACCCGGCGGACTCACCACCGCCCCCCTCGACCTGGTTCCGGGAGCTCCGCTCTCGGTCCTGCTCATGGACGGCGACCTCGGGATGCACGGGGTCGGGACCGTGACCTGGCGGGAGGGCAACCGGGTCCTCGGGTTCGGGCATCCCATGTTCGGCGATGGACGGATCGAACTCCCGGCCGGCGGCGCCGAGATCCTCACCGTGGCGCGCAGCTACCTGAGTTCGTTCAAGGTCTCGAACCCCGGTCCGGCGACGGCCACCCTGGTCCAGGACCGGCTGGCGGCGGTGGAGGTCGAGATGGGACGCACCGCCCCCACCACCGCACTTTCCCTGCAGGTCTCGCCCGAGGGCCGACCGACTCGCACCTACAAGAGCCGCATGGCCCGCCACCGCTCGCTGTCGCCGCTGCTCTCGGCGATCGGGCACTACCTGGTCATGACCCAGGCCCCCGACGCCGACGCCTCCTCGACCTGGGAGCTGACGACCCGCTGGACGCTCGCCGGCTTCCCGCCCATCACCACCCGCGACCTGGCGGCCGGACCGGGGGGCGACCTCCAGCTGGCGATCCGTCACCTGATCGCCTTCGGGAACCTGCTCGAGAGTCCCGACCGTCTGCCCGAGATCGTCTCGGTCGAGTCCGCGATCCGGGTCCTGCCCGGGATCCGCACCGCCCGGCTCGAGGGCCTGACCCTGATGACCCGCGAGGCCCACGCCGGGAAACGTCTCGACCTGGTCGCCGAGGTGCGCCATTGGCGCGGCGAGCGGACCCGTCACCGGTTCTCGCTGCCGGTCCCGGCCGATGCCTCCGGATCGCGACTCACCGTGATGGTGGGGGACGCGGGCGCCGCCGAGAGCGAGGACGATCTCGACCAGGGTGGTCCCCTCGACCTCGCGGCCCGGATCTCTCGCCTCGCCGAGCGCCGCAGCCGGAGCGAGCTCACCGCCAAGCTGCTCCGCCCCAGTCGCGGCACCGTCGTCTCGGGCGCCCGGCTCCGGGATCTCCCGGCCTCGATCCGCGACCTCATGGTCTCGTCCCGGGTGGACGTCGCAACGGCCTCGCTCGATGCCGTCACGGTCGCCGAGGTGCGCCTCGATCTGGGAGTGGAAGTCGAGGGGCGGAAGTCGATGGAGGTCGAGGTCCCATGAGGAGGATGCGAGCCGGGTTCGGGCTGGTCGGGCTGCTGGTCGCTCTTGCAGTTCCGGAGTTCTCGCTCGCGGCCCCGACCCGGAAGCTCCAGATCGAGGGCTGGTCGGCGCTCCTCTCCGGCGGTTTCGACCGGGTCGGCCTCGACGCCCGGGGCGCGCTGGTGGTGGCTCCTCCCCTGGTGGAACGAGCCCGGTTGCCGGTCGCCAACCTGTGGGACGCGGTCCCCGGCCCCGACGGCTCCTGGTTCGCCGCCACCGGGCCCAGCGGCGAGGTCTGGCGGATCGGTGCCGAGGGAGCCGTGGAGCAGATCTTCGAAGCTCCCGGCGGACTGGTCCGGGCCCTGGCACCGGCCGGGGACGGCAGCCTCTGGGTGGCGGCCTCGAACCCGGGACGGCTCTTCCGGGTACGCCCGGGGCATCGGCCGGAGCTCTTCGCCAACCTCGGCGTCGACTACGTCTGGTGCCTGCTTCCGGTGGAAGGCGGCCTCCTCGCCGGCACCGGCCCGAGCGGAGCGGTGCTGCGGATCCCCACCGAGGTGGGGACGGGGGTGGCGACCCCCGAGACCTGGGCCGAGACCGGGTCGCGCCACGTGCTGGCCCTGGCGAAGGAGGCCTCCGGCAGCCTGCTCGCCGGCACCGGTCCCGAGGGACGCCTGGTACGGATCACGGGCCAGGGGAAGGCCTTCGTCCTGATCGAGACGCCCGGACGCGAACTCCATCGGCTGCTCCTCCGCAGGGACGGGTCGATCCTGGCCGCCACCTATCCCGGCGACGGCGCCGGGGGCGGAGGATCCGGCCCGGGTGGCCCGGGAGCCGGGCCCATGCCGGTCGGCGGAGGCGGGGTGGGCAAGCCCGGCAGCATGGCGGGCACGGGCAACGCCATGCCCGTTCCCCTGCCCGAGGCCGGGGATCTCGACGGACTCCTGGAAGGCAGCGCTCCGGTCCCGGTCGATCCCATGAACCTTCCGTCGCCGGTCCCCGGCGCCCCGATCGGGAAGGGAACCAGCACCCTCCCGGACGCCTCGGCCCCGGGGGGCGCACCCTCGGCCCCGGCTCCGGTCCGGGCCCCCGCCGAACCCAGCGGTCCTGCCAGCGAGATCCTGCGGGTCGGCACCGAGGGCGGGAGCGAGGTCTTCTGGACCCGGCCCGGCGAGAAGGTCCACGCCATGCTCGAGGAGGCCGACGGCACGCTCCTGGTGGGAACCGGATTCCAGGGTCGCATCTTCCGGGTCCGCGACAAGGACGACTGGGCTCTGGTGGCGCGCACTCCCGATTCGGACGCGGTGAGCGGCATGGTCCGGGATCCGGCCGGGAAGGTCCTGGTGCTGGCGAGCCAACCCGGCGGTCTGCTCGAGCTCGGCTCGGCCCCTTCGGGGCAAGGCACCTTCGTGGCCCGTCCCCAGGACGCCGGCGAGCTGGCCCGCTGGGGACGTCCCGCCTTCCGGGCGACGCTCCCACCCGGCACGGCACTCGACTGGTCGGTCCGGAGCGGCAACACCCGGGAACCCGGGACCGGTTGGAGCGACTGGTCGCCCTGGCAGGGCTACGAGCCGGGCCGCGATCCCGGAGCCGCCCCGTGCCCCTCGTCCCGGTTCGTGCAGATGCAGGTCCGCCTCTCGGCGAAGGGTGACGCCACGCCCCAGCTCTACGGGATGGGCCTCTGGTTCCGGAGCCGCAATCGTGGCCCGACCGTCTCGAACGTGACCCTCTCGTCCGGGGCCTCGAGTCCCCCCGCTCCCGTGGCCGCTCCGCCGGTCCCGGTCCCGGCTCCGATGCCGGTGGTGGCGCCTCCTCCGCCTTCCTTCGAGAACGATCCCGACTTCGGCTTCGGGGTTCCCCCCAAGGTGGGGGGCGCGGGCAAGGGCCCTGGCCCCAAGTTCCCTCCCCCGCCGTGCCCGGTGCCAGGCGTCGCCCCGCCGCCGGTGGCCGCCGCACCGGGCGTGGTGGCGACCCCGGGCCAGGTGGCAGGCAGCGCCCTCAAGGTCACCTGGGCGTCGAGCGATCCCGATGGGGACACGCTGCTGCACACGGTGCGCCTGGCGCCGGAAGGCAGCGAGGAATGGATCGTGCTGCTGCACGAGGACCCCGACAAGAAGGACTTCGAACTCCCGCTCGACGGCCTGGCCCAGGGCTGGTGGGTGGTCGAGGTCACGGCCATCGACCGCGACGGGGACACGGAAGCGGGAGAACTCCGGGCCACGGCCCGCAGCACTCCGCTCCTCGTCGACCACGGCGCTCCCCGGATCCGGGAGATCTCGCTCTCGGTCTCAGGCCGGGACGCCACCCTGATCGTGGAAGCCACCGACGACCATTCGCCGATCACGTCGGCGACCTGGATCCTCGACGGCAGCCGGGAGCGCCCGCTCCCCGCCGCCGACGGCCTGCTCGACGCCCGCACCGAAGTCCTGCGCCTGGTGCTCCGCGATCTCTCGCCGGGCCCCCACAGCCTGCTCCTCCGGGTCCGGGACGAGGCCGGCCAGGCCGCCGTCTTCGCCCGGCGGTTCGCCGTCGGGAACTGAACGCGTGCCAGAGTCGCCTGGCTACCTGGTCAGCCCCGTCCCAGGCCACCCACCAGACGCCGAACCTGCCCCGCCATGTAGAGGGGAAGCGAGAGCAGTTCCACGGTGCTTCCTCGCGGCCGCTCCAGGACCTGCGCCTCCAGCGTCTCCCGACCCGACGGGCCGGTCCAGAGGCGCACCGCGAGTCGACTCCCCTTCTCCTGGGCGAAGGCCATGATCGAACGCAGACGTCCGCTCCCGCCCGCCTTCACCTCGATCGGTACGATCGCAGCTCCGCTCTGGACGACGTAGTCGACCTCGGCCGACGAGTTCCGTTCCTCCCGTGACCAGTAGTGCAGCCGTCGGGGTTCCCACGGCGGGAGTGCCGCCAGGAGTTCCTGGCCCGAGAACTGTTCGGCCATGGCGCCGGCGTTGATCTGGAGAAGGTCCTCGGTGCTCCCCGGGACCAGGGCTCCGATCCCACACGCGGAAGCCACCAGTCCCACGTCCACCAGCAGCACCTTGAAGTACCGATCGTCGGCCTGGGCTTCGAGCGGGATCCCCGAGGCCGAGGACCGCACCACCCGGTGGGCGACTCCGGCCATGCAGAGCTGGTCCAGGGCCCGACCCAGGTCCCGGGCTCGCTCCTGGCGATCCACGGACGTGTAGCGGAAGCGCTGGGCCACCAGTCGGGGGAGGGCCTGGAAGACCTTCCGCACCCGGTCGGGCTGGACCCGGGCCCGATACTTGGCGACATCGTCGAGGTAGGTCCCGAGGATCCCCTGCTTCTCGCGCTCGGCCTCGAGATACGAACCCGACGAGACTCGCGCCGCCACCGCCGCCGGCATGCCGCCGACCACGAGGAACTCCCGGAGCACGCCCAGGAGATCCCGATGCAACGCCGGTTCGATGCTCGAGTCGGGTCCGGCCTCCTCGACGAGGCCGCGCAGCCTCTCGTGGCCGAGGGCCGACAGGTACTCGCAGAAGGTGAAGGGGCCGACGTAGAGGTACTCGATCCTCCCGACCGGCATCGTGT
>CAYOHP010000014.1:0-88565 GCA_964403795.1 uncultured bacterium
TCTTCCTCGACGAGGTCGGGGAGATGGGACCCTCGATCCAGGTCAAGCTGCTGCGGGTGCTCGAGGACGGCACCTTCGAGCGGGTGGGAGGCAACCGGACCCTGACCGTCGACGTGCGCCTGGTCTCGGCGACCAACCGGGACCTGGCCAGCGAGGTGGCCTCCGGCAGGTTCCGGGAGGACCTCTTCTACCGCTTGAACGTGATCCCGGTGAAGGTGCCGCCGCTGCGGGAGCGGCCCGAGGACATCCCGCTCCTGGCGGGGGCCTTCCTCCGCCGCTTCGCCGAGCGGTACCGGAAGCGGATCCTCGGCTTCACCCCCGAAGCCCTCGACCACTTGGCGGCCCATGCCTGGCCCGGGAACGTGCGGGAACTCCAGAGCGCCATCGAGCGGGCGGTCGTCTTCTCCCGGGGGGAACGGGTCGATCCCTCGGCCCTGCCCGAGACCGTGCGCAAGGCCGCCCGGGAAGGGGAGTCGGCGGTCCGGATCCGGGTCGGGACCTCGCTGGCGGAGGCCGAGAAGGCCCTGGTGCTCGCCACCCTCGAGGCATGCAAAGGGCATCGCGCCCGGGCTGCCCGGGTGCTGGGCATCTCCCCGCGCAAGATCGGATATAAGCTCAAGGAATGGGGGGTGGCGGGCCGGAGACGGCCGCGGAGGGAGGGCCCGTGAGCGAAACCCCGACGGTTCCCGGCGAGGACCGGAGTGTCCGCCTCCCCGATCGCCTTCCCCTCTTCCCCCTTCCCAACCTGGTGGCGTTCCCGGGCCTGGCGGTACCGCTCAGGGTCTTCGAACCCCGCTTCCGCCAGATGATGGAGGACCTCGACCGTTCCCAACCCTTCCTGGGGCTGGCGGTCCTGGCTCCCGGGTGGGAAAGCGACTACCAGGGGGATCCCCCCATCCACCCCGTGGTGGTGGGTGGCCTGGCCACCCAGGTCTCCCGCCGCGAGAGCGGGGACTTCCACTTCGTGTTCATGTCGCTCGCCCGGGTACGAGTCTTCGACGAGGAGCCTCGCCAACGCCTCTATCGGGTCGGGCGGGTGGGCTGGATCGCCCCCGACGAGGAGGATGCCTCCCATCTGGTCCTCAAGCTCGAGCTCTACCGCAGCCTGGAGCGATGGCTCGCCAGCCAGGGGAAGTACCAGGCGGAGCTCGATCGGCTGCGGTCCGCCGACCCGCCGCTGGGCCGGGTGGTCGATGCCATGGCGGCCGTGATCCCGATGCCGGTGGAGACCAAGGCGATGCTGCTGTCCGAGTTCGATGCCGGCAAGCGGGCCCACCTGCTCCTGGCCCTGATCCCGACTCCCGACGACGACGCACCGGCGGTCCGGCCCGACTGACCCGAGGCCCTTGCGGCCGAGCCGCGGGCTCACCAGGGTCCGGGCGGATCCCGGGTCCGGCGGGTAGACTCCTGGTCCCTAGGGACGGAGCCCCCTGAGCCATCGCAATCCCAACCTGAAACGCGCCATCGTGACCTCGGTCTCGGAGGACGGGTCCAAGGCCAGGGTGCTGGTCGAGTACCTGCGTCTGGTGCGGGCCCGGGACCAGGCGGCCATCCAGTCCGAGGCGGCTCCCGACCTCGACGGGGTCGAGGCCGTGGCCATCCCCGGGATCCAGGTGGGCGACGAGGTGCTGGTCGACCTGCGTCCCTGGCCGGTGGTGCGCCTCTCGTTCCTCTACTTCGGCGCACCGCTGCTGGCGGCCGGGGCAGGGGCGATGGCGGGCTGGTTGGGTGCCGGTGTCGTCGGGCTGGGCATGGGTGCCGGAGCGGTCGTCCAGCTGGTGCTGGCAGGGGCCGGGGGGGTCGCCAGCTACCGCTATGCCGAGGGCGTCCGGGGCGGGCTCGAGGCCGAGGGGATCGGGACCCCCCTGGTCACCGCCATCATGCCCAGGCTGATGAGCCGGGAGGATGGCGCGGTCGACTCCGACAGGGTGTGCCTGCAGACCGTGTTCCCGCTCACCGGCCCGGCCCCGGAGGAAGCCTGGGCCTTCGCCGAGGAGGAGATGCTGAGGGTCGTCGGCATCGAAGCCGTGAGCCTCAGGGAGGACCGGGTCGAGGTGCTCTACCAGGCCCGCATCCTCAAGGAGAAGCATCTGATGGAGCTCCTCATGGCCTTCGGGATCCCGGTCTCGCTCGATCGCGAACTCGAGGACTGACCTCTACCTTGCGAGCTCGGCGAGCGCCTCGGCGGCCCCCGCGACGCCCCGGTTGACGGCTCCCTTCAGGGCCTTCCCCACCGTCTTGTCCCCGGCCAGGGAGGCGGAGAACTTCCGGCCCTCATCGGGATCCAGGGTGGCGACGAAGGCGAGCAGGAGCCGGATCGGCTCCAGGTCGTCCTCGGAGAGCGCCTCGACCAGCAGGACCCTGGCCTGGCTGCGGGTGCGGGCCAGCGCCTCCTGGGCGGACTGGCGCTCCCAGGTCGGGAGCCGTTCCAGGTGGGCGACCCGCTTCTCCTGGGCCCGGAGCCCGCGGAACAGGGTCTCGAAGGTGGCCGCCGAGCGTCCTTCCAGGACCTCGAAGGTCGGTTGCGTCTCGAGCGGATGCCAGGCGCGGGAACCGGCCGCCCGGGCCGTGACGTAGAGCGAATAGCCGCCGGCGAGCTCGGGGAGCCTCAGGTTCTGGAAACGGATCCTCAGGTAGGCGTCGACGCCGTAGGCGGCCATGGCGGCTTTCGGGACCACGATGCGACGGCCGTCCTCCAGGGACAGACCGACCTCCCGACCGACGTCCTTCTCGTTCCGCCAGGCCGAGAGCCGGGGGTCCTCGTCGGTCTTCCA
The DNA here is from genome assembly GCA_964403795.1 of uncultured bacterium. Classification (GTDB taxonomy): domain Bacteria; phylum Muiribacteriota; class UBA6191; order CAZXTJ01; family CAYOHP01; genus CAYOHP01. The sequence continues at coordinate 2,775 of CAYOHP010000014.1, forward strand.
GCGGGCCGGCAGCTCGATCCGGAGTTCCTCGATCGCCTTGCCGCCCGAGAGCAGCACCAGGTCGGCACGGGGCACCCGTTCCCCGGCGATCGCCATGCCCTGCACCGAGAGCAGGGCCCGGACCTGGGAGAGGCGTCCGAACAGGCCCTCGAACTCGGCCTTGAAGGCCCGGGCCACCGCCCGATCCCGGACCACCAGCACGTTCTCGTCGTTCACCCGGTTGCCGTTCTCGCTGGCGTTGGCCGAGCCCAGGACCACCACCGGGTCCTCCCCGTCGGCGTCGATCACGAAGGCCTTGTGGTGCATCTTGCCTTCGGTCCCGGCGTGGACGATCACGGGGATCCCGGCCTGGGTCAGCCGGGCGAACTCGCCGTAGGGACCGGTCGAGCGGTGGAGGATCCGGTCGAACACGCCCTGGATCCGCATCTTCGGGTTGGCGGCCTTCTTCTCGACCAGGATTCCCGAGAGGTTCGAGGCGGTGAAGGCGAACTGCATGAAGAGGACCTCTTCCCGGGCCCCCGTGAGCAGCTCGGCGATCCGGGCGTTGGGATCGTCCTCGGGGCCGAACCAGGCTTCGACCCGGCTGCCCCCGACCACCACTTCATGTTCCGACGAGGTCGGGGAACGGATCCCGAAGCGGCCGTCCTCGAACATCTCGTCGAACTCGGCCTGGTAGAGCCCGGCCAGCTCGGGGCTGTCGACCTCCACGGCATGGTTCCGGTTGACCCGGTCGCAGGTGTCGGTGGGGTTGAAGCTCCCGGTCCAGACCGTCGCTCCGTCCCGGATCGCGAACTTGTCATGCATCAGGCCCGAGCGGTCGTCGTCGTGCCGGACCGGGATCCCGGCCGCCAGCAGCCGGGCCACGAAGGGGTTCTTCGCCTCCCCGAGCCGCTCCCCGGTCTCGTCGTGCTGCCAGTAATGGTCGTCGTCGACCACCAGCCGCACCGCCACGCCCCGCTGGTGGGCGGCCACCAGGGCGTCGACCACGCGGTCATGGCGGAACTCGTAGAAGGCCCCGTCGAGCCGTTCCCGGGCACCGGCCACGAAGGCCACGAAGCGTTCGGCCAGCCCGGGGCGGTCCGGGTAGGGACCGAACCAGGGGCGGATCGCTCCGGTCCCGGACTCGGTCTGGGCCTGGGCCTGGGCCTGGGCCACGGCCGACCCGGCCCCGGCGGCCCCCAGGCCGAGCGCCAGCAGGATCCCCAGGGCGGCGTGGGCGAGCGGCAGCGACACCCCGGCCTGGAACCCGCCGCCTCGCATGGGACCGCCTTCCCGCGTCTCGGACCGCTGCCATTCTCGGGAATCCCCGGCGATCGTCAACCCGGACCTCCCGTTGCAGGGCCTCGGGAGAGGCGGTAGGGTCCTGCTCGTGGCCTTCCACTACACCCGGGCCGTCGAGGAGGCGGTCGCCCTGATCGTGCGGGAATGCCCCCTCTTCGGCCATGTCCGGGTCGACGAGGTGGCGGTCTCCTTCGCCCAGACCAAGAGCCGCAGCCGCTACGGGAACTACGCCAAGATGGTCCCGTTGCGCTTCGAGGGGGGGAAGACCGAGGTCGTCGAGCGGGGCCGCCGGTTCCGGGCCGACCCGTTCTCGTTCCGGGGGAAGGACGTCCTCTACATCCTCTACGTCTACCTGCCCCGGTTCCACGACCAGGGCTTCGAGGACAAGGTCCTGACGCTCTTCCACGAGCTGTTCCACATCGGACCGGCCTTCGACGGCGACCTGAGACGACTGCCGGGCCCCAATCCCTTCCACGGGGCCAGCCGGGAGGAGTACGACCGCAACCTCCGGCCCTACGGCGCCGAGTTCCTCGATCGCTGCGGCTCGGCCCCCGAGCTCGACTTCCTCCGGGAGCCGCTCGCCGCCCTGGAGCGCCGCCACGGCGGGGTGGCCGGCACCTGGATCCAGCAGCCGTCCTTCCCGGCCGTCGACCGCTGAATCCGCCGCCCCGGGGACCGCTACACTGGGTCCACGATGGCCCTGGAAGACCGCGAGCCGAGTTTCGAGGACAAGTGGCGACGCCGCATCGAGGCCGGGATCGCCACCGTGCTGTGCATGGCGGCCCTGATGGTGCTGCAGTGGCGCTACCTGTCCCGCAATCCCTGGATCGGCCTGGGGTTCGCCCCGATCGTCCACTACGGGGCGCTCCAGCTCGTCTCCCGGATCACCACCGGGCGCGGCTTCGGCTTCCGGCTGAACCCCATGGCGACCCGCTCCGAGGAGGTCCTCGACCTCTGTTTCACGGTGGCCTTCCTCTTCACCCTGCTCTCCGGCTGCTATGCGGTGCTGGATGCCGCCGAGCCTCCGCCGCCGCCTCCCGTGGTGAGGTGACCCGGGATCGCGGCCGCGCCGGCTGACGGTCCACCCGACGGGTCGTCTCCCGGGCTATCCTCGACCGCCATGCTCTCCGCGCTCCGTCGCCTGGCCCGCTGGCTGGCCTATGCCCCGGTCGATCCCGAGGGTCCGGCGGCGCGCCTGGGTGCGGTGCTGGGGGCCACCTCGGGGGGCGGCGACCTCTCCGACCTGGTCGATCCCGGGGATGCCCTCCGCCTGCTCGAGGCCGCGGCCGCCAACCTGGACGTTCCGGACCCGCTCGACTACCCCGGCGCGATCACCCCCGATCCCGACCTGGCGGCGGGCCTCCGCCTCCTCTCCATCGCCTTCGAAGGCGAGGGGAAGGCAGCCAGCGCGCCCCCCGATCTCTCCTGGCTGGTCGGCACCCTGCTCCCCGTCCCCGGACCGGGTCGTGTCCCGGTGATCGAGGAGGTCGCCACCCGCCAGGCCCACGGCCTCGAGCTCGCCGACGTCGACTACGCCTACATGGGGGACAAGGCCCGCCATCGCATGGCTTTCTTCCGCCGGCCCGGGGGCGCCTGGACGGTGGACCTGGTCCGCACCCTCCGCGAGGTGGGTCGGCTCCAGCTGGCGCTGGGCGAGGTCCAGCGCACTTCCTGCACCGGAGGCTCGCCCTTCGAGGTGTGAGCTGCTACCGGTCGTCCGGGTCCCGCTTCGCCAGCGGTCCGGGGTCGAACACGTCGGCCAGCGCCAGCGAGAGGCCGGGGAGGAAGGGCGTCTCCACGACGAGATCATGGGGCGACTCGTGGACCAGAGGGCGGGCGTAACCTTCGTCGGGGGCCGACCTCCGGTACACCTCGATCCGCTCGGCGTCCGGGTCGATGACCCAGTACTCGGGGATGCCGCTGGCCTCGTACACCCGACGCTTCTGCACCTGGTCGTAGGCCCGGTTCGAGGGCGACAGGATTTCGATCACCAGATCAGGCGGTCCGTGACAGCCGTTCTCCCGGAGGCGCTCCCGGTGGCCCGCCAGCACCACGTAGAGGTCGGGCTGGACCACGGTGAAGGGACCGAGCAGCACGTCCGAGGGAGCGGCGAGGACTTCGCCGAGGCCCGTCTCCCGGAGGAACCCGTGGAGCAGACTGGCCAGGTTCAAGCTGACCTTCTGGTGGAGGACGAGGGGTGACGGGCTCACGAAGTGCTCCCCGTCCAGGATCTCGTGACGCAGGAGATCCTCGGGGATGGCGCAGTAGTCCGCGTAAGTGAGCTTGCGCACGGCACCCGCCTCGTCTTCGTGCACCGGTTCCATGCCCCTTCTCCTTCCATGGTATGTCCCTCGCCGGCTTGCGGCGAAGGACAGGCTCGCCGGGGACGTCGAGACCGGTCCACGCACACGCGCTGTCATCCCGGTGGCGCCGGCAGCCGAGGCGGCTGGCCCTGGCTCTCAGACCTCGAGCGCCGCCGGGGCTGCCGCCGGCATCGGCTCGCCCCCGGTGAGGCGCCGGGCGGTGCGGGTGGCGAGCTCGAGGGCCAGGTCCACCTCGGTCTCCCCAGTCTCGTGTCCCGGCCGCCAGGTCCAGAAGGCTCCGTCGCCGGGCCAGCACTCCAGCACCGGCAGATCCCGGTCGTCCTGGTATCGGGCCAGCTCCCGCACCAGCTTCCGCCCGGTCTCGTCGAGCCAGCGGCCGATCGGGCCGAGGTCGATCCGCCCCGCCTCGATCCGGAACTCCTTGTCGAACGCCGCATCGCCGGTGCGGGGAGGGGGATCGCCCTTCTCGGCCAGGTCGGCGAGACGGCGCGGACCCACCCGCACCACCCGGGCGGGTTCGGTGAGCGGCAACGGTCGGTCCGGGAAGACCAGCACTCCCATGTAGGGCCCGTCGGCCCCGTCGGTGAAGTACACGCCGAGGTCCTCCCCCTGGCGGCGGAACCGTGCCGTGGCGGCGGCGAAGCGGGTCGAGGCCAGGACGCCCCCGTGGCGCAGCGCCACCCGGTCGGCCAGGGCCCGCTGTTCCTCGGAGGCCCGTCGGGACGCCAGCACCAGGAAGCCGACGACGCATGCGACCAGCACCGCGAGGATGGCGAGATCCACGACCGCGAGCGTACCATCGCCCGGACGGGCCTCCCGCGCCGCGCCCTCGGCCCGGCGGGAGCGGTTGCGAGCCGGGACCCGAGGCGGCGGGACCCCCCGGGGCCCGCCGCAGGAAGACAGGGAGTCGCCTCTGGTCTCGACGCCCGACGAGAGCGACGACGGGGAGCGATCCGGGGTTCCCCCGGCACGGCACCCGCCTCCCGACGACCGGCTCACCGGTTATCGCATCGAGGGCCGGATCGGCCAGGGCGGCATGGGCGCGGTCTACCGGGCCCGGGCCCCCGACGGACGTCTGGTGGCCCTCAAGGTGGCTCCTTGCGGGTCCCGGGGCCGCCCCCGCACCCGGTCCCTGATCGAGGCCTCCTGCCTGGCGCGCCTCCAGCACCCCAGCATCGTGCGGGTGCTCGACGCCGGGTACGGCTCGGGCCGCACCTGGATCGCCATGGAGCTGATCGAGGCCCCCAACCTGGAGGAACGCATGCGGGGGCGGATCGCCCGGGGGGATCGCGGGCTCCCGATCCGGGAGGCGCTGGCCCTGTTCCTCCCCCTGGCTAACGCCCTCTCCTGCCTGCGCCTGGCCGAGATCGTCCACCGGGATGTGAAGCCTTCGAACCTGGTGGTCCCCCGGGACCGTCCCCCGGTGCTGGTGGACTTCGGCCTGGCCCGGGTGGAAGACGACCCCATGCGGCTCACCAAGACCGGGGCCTTCGTGGGGACCCTCGACTTCGCGGCTCCCGAGCAGATCGAGCTGGGGCGTTCCGATGCCGCCAGCGACCTCTACTCGCTCGGGCTCTGCCTGTGGTTCGCGGTCGCCGGGGCGGTGCCGTTCGAGGGGGCCTCGTCCTACCACCGGGCGCTCCGGCGCCTCAAGGAGGACCCGCCGCGCCTGACCGAGGTGCTGCCGTCGGCCCCGCCGGAGCTGGCGGCCATCCTGGAGCGCCTCCTCCGGCGCGACCCGGCGCGCCGGATCCGGGCCCCGGGCGAGCTGGCGGTGCGGCTGGCGGCCCTCGGCAATCGGCTGGGCTGAACGCGCCCCGGGCACCCCGGACCGATCCGGGCCTCCCAACCCCCGGTCTTTCGCGCCGGGCGCGACGGATTCCCTCGACTTGACCGGGAGACTTGGGTCAATAGGCCCTGGAATCAGCTCAGGATGCTGGAATCCTGGGATTCGAGCCGGCCTCAGGGGGGCCCCACCATCCGTCGATGGGAGGGGCGATGCGACGAACTCCCAAATTCCTTGCGAGTGCCCTCGGATGCCTGGCCGCGGCCCTGGTCCTGGCGGCCACCGCCGCGGCCACCGGCGACCCGCCCGAGTTCATCCAGGCGAAGCGGCTCGAGTGGCGGGACGCCCAGTACCGGGCCACCCTCAACTTCCTGTCCCTCGAGGACGGCAACCGCGAGACCAGCCTGGGGCTCGAGGTCTCGGGACCCGATCCGTTCCGGACGCTGGGCCTGGAGGAACCGAAGCTCGCGCCCCGGTGGAGGCTGGGAGTCAATTCCTTCGACACCAACCTCGCCGGCCTGACCGCCACCGGAGGGTCCACCAGCCTCAGCGTCTACACCCTGGGCGTAGGTTGGGACTACTACTTCAAGCGCCAGCCCTCCACGCCCTTCCTGGCCGCCTACGGGATGATGTACATCCCGGATCGCGACGGACCGCCCCCGGCCGGCCGGGTGGACAAGAGCATCACCGGCGTCACCCTGGGCGGCGGATGGGAGTTCAACAAGTTCCAGCTCCGCCTGGAACTCGGCTTCCTCCAGGGAGCCAACGACTCCGCCAACTTCGGCCTCGGCTACACCTTCTGAAGGCGTACGCTTGGCTCGACGGCCGTAGCAAGCTAACTTCGGACTGGAGGATGGACATGTCGACCCCGCGACCGAATCGCCGGCCGGTAGGCGCGGTGCTGGCTTCCCTCACCCTTTCGACACTGCTCCTCGCAGGCTGCGGCGGTGGCGGTGGCTCGGCCGGTGGCTTGCTCCAGGGCGTCGCCGCGGCCCAGGGTGGATCGGGAACCGCATCCCAGAACCAGGCGACCAACCAGGTCCCGAACACCCCGGATTCCCTGGTCCTGGTCTCGGTGGTGCCCAATGCGGTCTCGATCCTGGGGTCCGGGCAGAACAGCACCTCGATCATCACGGTGGAGGTCCGGGATTTCGCGGCCCGGCCGGTCGACAACATCTGCGTGAGCTTCACCCTGCAAAGCGGCGGACTGGGAGGAGGCGAGAGCATCACGCCTTCGACCCAGGCTGCCGGCGCGTGCACCAACCTGACGGTCGGAGGCCAGGCCTCCACGGTCTTCCGCTCCGGCACCATTGCAGGGACGGTCAACGTGGTCGCCTTCCTCGACGCCAACGGGAACCAGGCTCCGGATGCCGGGGAGCTCCAGGTCGTCACCACCCTCTCGGTGGCGGGCGGTCCGCCGTCCGGGCTCAACATGGGCCTGGAGCCGACACTGCGCAACGTGTTCGCCATCCAGGGCTTCGAGAGCACCCTCCACATGATCTCGGGAGTCGAGAACGACGTCACGGCCTTCCTGGCCGACCTCTTCACCAACGACGTGCCCGACAACACCGCGGTGACCTTCCGCATGTTGGATCCCGTGAACCTCGACCCGATCGGCGGGATCGACGGATCGGGAGTGACGGCCCAGGGCACCTCCCAGGTGGTGGCGGCGACCCGCTCCCAGCCGCCGGTACCGTCCGACGGGAAGGTCACGGCCGTCGCCTTGACCCAGTCCGGTCCGGCGTCCACGGTCCTCAGCCTGCTGCGCGACACGGTCACGCCGGGCGGAACGAGCACCCTGTTCGCGGGGACCGACGGGGGCGGGGTCTGGCGCAGCCAGGACAACGGAGCCAATTGGGTCCAGATCGGCACCGCGGATCGCGGGCTGCTCGGCTCCTATGTCTACGACCTGCTCCAGCTCCCGACCGGCGAGGTCCTGGCCGCCACCTCTCGGGGTGTCTTCGGGAGCCTGGGGGGCTCGGTCTGGGAGGACCGCAACGGGTACCAGAGGGTCCGCAACGAGGTGGTCGCCTTCGCTCCGTGTGGCGCCTTCTTCTGCGGCAATCTCGCCAACAGGTCCGCTTCCGACTCCCGCTTGGTGGTCCGGGTCAACGGGGTGCGACGGGAGCAACGCTCCGGCACCTACAACGGGAGCACCCTGATCGTCCTGTTCGCCGACCCGGCCGGCGGCGTGGTGTCGGTGGACTACGACCTGTTCGATCGGCTCCCCGCAGGGGTCTCGGTCACCTCGCTCGCCCAGGATACCGGGGGCGGTGTCCTCTACGCCGGGACCCTTGGGGAAGGGGTCTTCGCCTCGACCACCGGGGGGCGGACCTGGCTGCGCCGCAGTGCGGGGCTCGCCAACTCGCGGGTCCAGGACCTGGCCTTCGATCCCCGGACCGGTCGGCTGTACGCCGCGACCCAGGGAGGCGTGTTCGTCTCCACCGCTCCCGGGACCGCCACGGCCACCTGGCAGGCCTTCTCGACCGGCCTCCTCGACAACGATGTTCGAGCCCTTGCGGTCGACGGGAACGCCGGCGACGGAGTGACCCGCCTGGCCCTGGGCACCCGCAGGGCAGGGGTCCAGCTCGCCACCGATGCCGCCTTCCCGGCGGTCCTGTGGACCGTGCCGGCCGGGAACCCGTTCCGGGGGCTGACTCCTCCCGATGTCCTGGTCTCCTCCATCTCCGCGCTCTCGACCAGTGGACAGACCTTCTTCGTTTCGACCCTGGACGACGAGGACCCGAACCAGATCCTGGGGAGGCTGTGGTCCTGCGATGCCGCCGCCAACACGTGTGCAGCCCTGGCGGCTACCGGCATCCCGACCCGGTTCGTCTCGTCCCTCCTGGGTCAGGACGACCCGGCCACCGGCGGGGTGGACCTGGTGGCCGGGGGACGGGGCCGGTCGGTCTCGAGATCCGTGGATGCCGGCGCCAGCTTCGCGGATGCCACCGGGTCGGTCCCCAACCGGATCACCAACGGGATCTACGTCACCGAGGACTTCGTCTACTCGGGGGAGTCCGAGGTGCTGATCGTGGAGGACCTTGGCCGCAACGCGGCCAACGGCTGCGGCAGCGGCAGCCCGGTGGCGGTGGGAGACTGCCGGTTCTTCCGGGTTGTGCTCTCCGAGAAGGCCTTCGGTCGCCCGGTGACCGGCGGCTGCAGGGTCGACGTGGGGCCGGTCGATGCCACCAATGGTCCGGCCAGCATCTTCTTCGAGGTGATGCCGGACAAGGGGTACGTCGAGGCCGACTTCGAACTCACCGAGTTCGCGGTGTCGATGACCAACAACAACGCGACCGGCAATCCGCTCCCCGGGGGCATCACGGCGGCCGTGAGCCAGTGCGACCAGGGCAACGGGAACCGGTCGGTGACGGCTACCTACACCCTCTCTCCCTGAGGGTCAGGCCCCGTCGTCGCCGATGGCCTCGACCGGGCAGGCCTCCTTGGCCTCCTGGCACTGCTCGGTCTCTTCCTCGTTCTCGGGCTGCTTCATGACGAACGAGTAGCCGCCGTCGTCGTTGCGGGTGAAGTTGTTGGGGGCGGTCTCCCGGCAGACGTCACAGTCGATGCACTGCGTGTCCACGTAGAACTTGCCCGCGACGTTGTCCTGGTACTTGTCGTCGACGTTCGCCATCGTAGAGCGCGCCTTTCTCGGGCGAGTCCGGGTCCGCCGTTCCGGACACTCGCATCGGAGGAGAGAACCTAGCCCCTCCCTTGGTACCAGATCAACCCCCCCGGAAGCCCGCCCCGGGATCCTCACGTCTGCCGACTCCGGGCGGGCCCCGAACCTGGAGCCGCCCCGATCAGCCCCCGGGCACCGCCCGGGGCCGACGGCTCCTCTGAGGAGCGGTCGGAGGCGCCGCCTCGCCCCAGTCCTCGTCGGGGCTGCCCGGACCGCTCCCGGGTTCGGGCACCGCCTGCTTCCCGGCGACCAGGCCGACCCGCACCCGGTACTCCCATGCGGCGGTGGCGACCCGACTGATGGCGGCGCTGGAATCGGTCCGGAGCTTCTTCAGGAGCTCGGTGGCATCCTCCCCGTCTACCGCCCCCAGGGCTTGGACCGCCCGGAGCGAGGCCGGATCGGGCCCCCGGATCAGGGCCGCCTCGACCACGAAGCGGCGGGCCACGTCGGGCGAGATCACGGGTGCCTGACCTCTCGATCGGAGCAGGGTCAGGGCGTAGCCGGCTCCCTCGCCGCCCTGGTCGATCAGGCCATGGAGGAGTCCGGTGGCGCCCGGATCCTCGGACCTGGCCGCGATCCGGTCGATCACCTCCTGCCGGAGCAGGGGGTCCCCGTGCTTCTCCAGGAGCTTCTCGTAGGTCTTGACCGAGAAGCGGATCAGGCCCGCCTCCTCGAGCCGGACCGCGGCCACCACGGCCAGGGGGTCCTCGCTCCCCAGGGCCCGGAGCACCGCTCCCTTGTCGGTAGGGTCCGGGAACAGGGCCAGGATCCGTGCCTCGGTGGTGGTGAGCTGCGAGGCCGCGGCCGGATCGAGCACTCCGGTGGTGCCGTCCGCCTGGGCCGCCGCCAGCAGCTCGTCCAGCGGGTCCGCGACCTTCTTGACCGGGTCGGACGCCAGTTTCTCCTGCTGCTTCTTCCTCCGGGCCTCCTTGTCCTCCTTGGGCTTGGGGGTGGGAGGCTTGACGGCGACCGGCGCGGCCGCCACCTCCTCCTCCTCGGGCGGAGCCTCCGGGAAGAGGGTGCGGAACCCTCCCGCCAGCAGGAACATCCCGATCAGGATGGCGATGATGACGGCCTCGGTCCACTGGCCGAAGAAACCGAAGATCTGCTTCCAGCGGATCCCCTGGGGGACCTGGGCGGCGCTGCGGCGGAGTTCCTCCTCGTCCTCGTCCTGGAGGCCGGCGAAGCGCTCCTTCATCTGCTTCTTGCGTTCCTCGGCCTTGGCCTGGGCCTGGAGGCGCTCCATCGCCTCCTGGAGCTCGTCGTGCTTGGCAGGGCCAGCGGGTCCGGCCTCCGGGGCCGCGGCCGCCGCCTGCTGTAGGTTCCCCAGCTCGGCGCGCACCTCGGCGATGCTGGCCATCCGCATCTTGGGATCCGGCTGGAGGCACTTGTCGACCAGGGCGTCGAAGCCCTTGGGGAGGGTGCGGACCACCTGGCTCGGCGGACGCCAGGCCCCGATCGGGAGCTGGCCGGTGAGGACCTCGTAGAGCATCACCCCGAACGAGTAGATGTCGGCCCGCTGGTCGACCGAGCGGGCGTCCAGGCGCTGCTCGGGCGCCATGTAGTTGAGCGTGCCCATGGCCGAGCCGTCGACCGTGAGGTTCCCGGACTCCTTACGCGCCAGCAGTCCGGCCAGGCCGAAGTCCGAGACCTTGACCAGGCCCTCGTCGGTGACCAGCACGTTCTCGGGCTTGATGTCCCGGTGGATGGTTCCCCGGCCATGGACGTAGGCGAGGGCATCGGCCACCTGGGTCATCAGGTGGAAGACCCACTCCAGTGCCAGCGGCCCTCCGGCCTCTTCGATCACCCGCCGGACCGAGTAGCCCTGGACGAACTCCATCACGAAGTAGAGGCGGTCCCCGGATCGGCCCCGGTCGTGGATTGCCACCACGTTGGGATGCTGAAGGGCGGCCAACGCCAGGGCCTCCCGCTCGAAGCGGGCGGCGAAGCCCGAGTCGCCGGCCAGCCGGGGACTCATCAGCTTGATGGCCACGATCCGGTCCAGCGAGAGCTGGCGGGCTTGGTAGACGACCGCCATGCCGCCGCGCCCCAGCTCGCCCAGGATCTCGTAGCCGTCGATCACGGGGATCTCGCCGGTGGGCGCCGGGCCAGGGCTCCCGGGACCTCCTGCCACGGTGTCCGCGGCCGATCCGGTGGCACCCAGAGCCAGGGTCGGCTGGCTCACGAAGTCTCCCCGGACCTTTCCGGGTGCCGACCGCGATGCATCCCCCGGCGAGGCTGCGTCGTCGGCCAGGCCAGAGTCGTACCTGAGCTCGGGCAGAAGGATCCCCCTGCGATCCGGGCCCCACATGGAGCCTCCCCAGTGTGCCATCCGACCCGGCACCATGCCACCTCCGGCTCGGCAGCTCCCCCGGACCCCGGGGCGACTCGTGTCCGGAGCGTGATACGCTGGCCGTTCCGGGGAGTCGCATGGCTGCCGCTGCCAAGGTCCTGATCGCCGACGACGACGAGGCGGTCCGCCTGCTCCTCGAATCGGTGCTGGCCGAGTCGCTCACCGACTTCGAGGTGGTGGCGGTCTGCGAGGACGGCACCTCGGCGGTCGAGATGGCCGCCCGCCTGAAGCCGGACCTGGCCCTCCTCGATGTCCGCATGCCGGGGGTGAACGGCCTGGAGGCCTGTCGCCGGATCCGGGCTGAGCTCCCCGACTGCGTCGTCATCATGATCTCGGCGCTGGGCGACGAGGAGTACGTCCGGGAGGCGACCGCCGTCGGTGCCCGCGACTACATCACCAAACCCTTCAAGGTCGAGGAACTGCTCGAGACCATGCGTAGCGAGCTGGCCCTGGTGGCCCAGCAGCGCACCGCCCTCGAGAGCCGCCCGGGCCGCGGCGAGAAGCTCTCCCGGGTGTGGGCCTTCTGGTCGCCCCGCAGCGGGGTCGGGGTCTCCTCGCTGGCCCTGAACGCCGCCCTGGAGCTGGTCCGGGCCAACCAGTCCACCCTGTTCGTGGACCTCGATCTGGTCTTCTCCGACTGCGAGCAGCTGCTGGGCCTCCAGCGCATGTACGACCTCTCCGACCTGGTCGATCACCAGGGGGCCTTCGACATCGCCTCGGCCCGCACCCGGATCGAGAACCACCCCTCGGGCCTGCGCTGCCTCTACCAGCACGACCCCCGCGGCTCGGTGAAGCTCGCCTCGCAGCATGTCCAGGCCCTGATCCACGGCATGGGCAGCGAGTTCCGCTACCTGGTGCTGGACCTCCCGCCGGACCTCGGCGATCGCACCGGCGTGGCCCTGGAGCTGGCCGACACCATCTGGCTGGTGGCCGGCCCCGACCCGGTGGGGGCCCGCAACATCACCAAGGCGCTCGGCCTCTTCCACCAGCTCGGCTATCCCCGCACCAAGATCCGCCTGCTGCTCAACCGCGCCAACCGCAAGAACGAGTCGGTGATCCGGAGCCTGCTCCCCGACGCTCCCGCGGCGGTCTTCCCCGACGAGCCCGACGTGTTCCAGGAAGCGGTCCGCACCGCCCATCCCGCGGTGCTCTGCCGGCCTTCCTCCGGCTTCAGCCGAGCCATGAAGTCGCTGATGGCCCAGTGCCTGGCGCTGACCACCGACGACCTGCCCTCGGAGCCGAGCCTGAAGGACCGGTTCCTGAAGATGCTCCGAGGGTCCTAGGGCCAGCTTCGCTGCAGGGGGAAGGCTGCCCTCAGAGACCGTGAACCTCTCCCCGCCTGGCTTCGAGCGCCCCATCATCCCCGCCTGCGGCAGCGCTCTCCTCGCAGGCAGGATCCGCTGCCCGCATCGTCGAGCGCCTTGCAGTCGGGGCGCTGGGCCGCTCTCGGGCCTACGCCGGGGAAAGGTCCACGGTCTCTCAGCCCCGGGACGCGACTACCGGCCTTCCCCCGACGCCCGGCCTACACCAGGCCGCGACGGAACCGGGCGGCCCGGATGCACTCCTCCCGGGTGGGGCAGAGCGAGATCCGGGCATCGAGCCGGAGCACCCGGAACAGGTCGAAGAGGTCCGCCCCTACCGCCACCAGCAGGTCATGGCCGCGCCCCCGCAGGGTGCGGGTCAGGTCCAGGATCAGCGGGAAGCACCGGGAGGTGAGGTAGGGGCATTCGACCAGGTCCAGGACCGCGTGATCGGCGGCGGCGGTCTTCAGGCCCATCAGGTGGGCCTCGAGCAGGCTGACGTCCCCGGTGGCGATCCTCCCCCGGACCACCAGGATGGGGAAGCCGCCTTCCTCGGTGCGCTCGAAATCCGCGGGCAGCGACATGGTCGTCCTCTTCCCCAGCGTACTCCGGTTGACCCCGCCGATACCCGGGGATATCCTCCCGCCCTTCCCCGGGAGAGCCATGGGAGCCGTCCGCGTCCCTACCGCCCACGTCCTGACCTACGGTTGCCAGATGAACGAGTTCGACTCCGAGTCGATCATCGAGCGCCTGGTGCAGATGGGCTTCGGCTACTCCCCGGACTGGAAGGCCGCCGACCTGCTGGTCTTCAACACCTGTGCGGTCCGCGACAAGTCGGCCGAGCGGGTCTTCGGGGTGCTCGGGCACGTGAAGAGCCTGAAGGCCGCCGACCCCTCGAAGGTGGTGGCGGCCCACGGATGCATGGCGGCCCACGAGCCCGACAAGCTCCGGGAGCGGGCGCCCTTCGTCGACATCCTGGTGGACTCGAACCGGATCGACGACCTGGTGCGGGCCATCGAGCAGGCCTTCCCCGACCTCTCCGAGCGCATGGGCAAGCCGGTGGAGAGCGCCGAGGCGCCCGTGCCCTTCCCGGCCGAGACGCCCTGGAAGCGGTTCCTGCCGATCATGCAGGGCTGCAACTTCTTCTGCACCTTCTGCATCGTGCCCACGGTGCGGGGCCGGGAGCGCTACTACCCGCCCGAGGCGATCCTGGAGCGGCTGGCCGCCTTCCGGGACGCCGGGGTGCGGGAAGTGACCCTGCTGGGCCAGAACGTGAATTCCTACGAGTGCGAGGGGCACGGATTCCCGGAGCTGCTCGACCGGGCCGCCCTCGGCTTCCCGGACATGAAGCTCCGTTTCACCACCTCGAACCCCTGGGACTTCTCGGATCGGCTCGTCCGGGTCATGCGGGACCGGGCCAATGTGGCCAAGCACCTCCACCTGCCGGTGCAGTCGGGGTCGGACGCGGTGCTCGCCGAGATGAACCGCTCCTACACCCGGGACCGCTACCTGGCGATGGTGGCCGAGTTCCGGGCCGCGCTCCCCGACGCCTCGCTCACCACCGACCTGATCGCCGGGTTCCCGGGCGAGTCCGAGGAGGACCACCGGGCCACCCTCGACCTCATGGACCGGGTACGGTTCGACAGCGCCTTCATGTTCTGGTTCTCGCCTCGCGAGGGGACGCCGGCCGCCGACTTCCCCCGCCAGGTGCCGATCGAGGTGCGCAAGCGCCGCCTGAGGGAGATCATCGACCTGCAGATGGTCCATTCCCGGGAGCGCAACGTCCGGCTGGTCGGCCGGGTGGTCCCGGTCCTGGTCGAAGGTCCGGCCCGGCGCTCCCCGGGCTGCCTTGCCGGGCGCCTCGACGACAACCGGACCGTGGTCTTCCCGGCGCTCCCGGGGCTCGGGGGCGACCCCGGATCGTCGACCGGGCTTGCCGGTGCCGGCGGGCCGGGGATCGTGCCCGGCGAGCCCGGAGCGACGGGCCTCGAAGGTGGTTACGTCCCGGTCGAGATCACCGAGGCCGACGCCTTCACCCTGATGGGCGAGGCCAGGGGACCCGTCGTTCCCCCGGCGTCGGCGGCGGTCGCCATCCCGGTGGGCCCGTGGAGCGTGTGAGCCGGATCGGGGCCGGTCCCGCCGCTCCGGTGGTCCCGCCCGGGGCACCTCCCGGGTCGTCGGCCGCCCCGGCCCGCCGTTGGTCGGTCCGGGAGACGTCGCCCGAGACCGTGCTGGGCCTGATCCGGGAGCACAAGGTCGGCCCCACCCTGGCGCGGGTGCTGGCGGGTCGGGGGCTCGCCGCCGGCGAGACCGCGGCCGAGTTCCTGGCCCCGGGTTGGTCGCAGGTCCACGATCCGCTCCTGGTACCGGGCGCGGCCGAGGCTGCCCGGGAGGTCCATGGGGCCATCGCCCGGGGGGAGACCCTCGGCCTCTACGGCGACTACGACGTCGACGGGACCACCGCGGTCGTGATCCTCTCGCTGGTCCTGCGCCGGCTGGGGGCCAAGGTCGAGCTCTACATCCCGGACCGTCGGGACGAGGGCTACGGCCTCTCGGAGGCCGGGCTCGCCAAGCTCCGGGCCAAGGGCGTCACCCTGGTCCTCACCGTCGATCAGGGTGTCTCCGCCCATCGCGAGATCGAGGCCGCCCGGGGGCTCGGGATGCGGGTGGTGGTCACCGACCACCACGCCCTGCCGGCGACCCTGCCCGAGGCCGCGGCCATCGTCCATCCCTGCCTGCCCGGGTCCCGCTATCCCAATCCGGGCCTGTGCGGCGCGGCGGTGGCCTTCAAGCTGGGCGAGGCCCTGCTCGCCACCGCTCCCGGGGGCGGGGACCGGGCCCGGGTCGAGGCCTTCCGCCGCACCTGCGTCGACCTGGTGGCGCTCGCCACCCTCTCGGACATGAGCCCGCTCCTCGGGGAGAACCGGGCCCTGGTGGCGCTGGGGCTCACCCAGATGGCCAGGAGCGCCCATCCCGGGCTGGCGGCCCTGGTGGCGGCCGGAGGCGGCGTCCCCGGGCGGGCGGTCACCACCGAGGACGTGGGCTTCGGGGTGGCGCCCCTGCTCAATGCCGCCGGGCGCCTCAGCGACCCCCGGCTGGCGCTCGACACCCTGCTCGAGCGCGACCCGGCGGCGGCCCGGCGCCGGGTGGCCGAGCTCGAAGCCCTGAACCGGGAACGGCGGACCCGCACCGAGGCCTTGTACGACGAGGCCCGTCGCCAGAGCGACCGGTACGCCGACGACCCGGTGCCGGTGCTCGACCTCGACTCGGATGCCATCGGCCTGGTCGGCCTGGTGGCAGGACGGCTCTGCGACCGCCTCGGCAAGCCCTTCGTGGTCTGCGCCCGGCGGGGAGGCGAGCTGGTCGGCTCCTGCCGCTCGATCCCCGGCTACGACATCCGGGCCGGGCTCGAGTCCGCCGCGGCCCACCTGGTGCGCTTCGGCGGGCACCCCCAGGCGGCCGGCCTGACCGTCCTCCCCTCGGCGATCCCCGGGCTCCGCGCCGCCCTGGGGGCCCACGCCCGGCAGCACCTGGCGGGCGTCGACCTGGCTCCCCGGCTCGAGCTCGACGGCTTCCTGGAGCTGGGCGCCCTCACCTTCGGCCTCGCCGACGAACTGGCCCTCCTCGGTCCCACCGGCACCGGCAATCCGGCCCCCGTCTTCGCCCTCCCCGCCTGCCGGGTGGTCGAGGCGAAGCCCATGGGGAAGGCAGGGAGCCACGTCCGGATCCGGGGCGAGGGGTTCCCGGACCACCTCGATGCGGTCGGCTTCCACATGCGGGAAGCGGTGGACCGCACCCTGGCCGGTCCCGGGCCCGTGGACCTGGCCTTCCGCCTCGGCCGGGAGGAGTGGCGGGGTCGGCTCCGCCTGAAGCTCCGGGTCGAGGACCTGAGGGTCGCCGTCCCGGCCTGACCCCGAGGGGTCGGGACTCTCCGAGGCGGCCTTCCCCTGCATTCCCTCCCGGCCTCAGGGTGCTACCTTGGGACCGGAACCCCCCGTGTCCACAGCCAAGTCCGGCGTCCGCAAGAAGCAGAAGGAGCCACCCGCTCCCGAGAAGATCGGGAAGTACCTGATCACCCGCCTGGTGGGGGAGGGTGGGATGGGTCGGGTCTATCGCGGCATCGACCCGGATACCCGCGCCACGGTGGCGGTCAAGACCATCCTCGAGGAGCGCCTGACCTCGCCCGCGGCCCTGCCCCGGTTCCTCCGGGAGATGCAGATCCTGGCCGGGCTCGACCACCCCCACATCGTGAAGATCCGGGACCGGGGCCTGTTCGAGGGCGGGCACTTCCTGGTGATGGACTTCGTGGACGGCAAGCCGCTGGACGAGGTGATCCGGGACGGACCTCCCCCGACCCGGGAGGTGGGCCTCGGATGGGCCTGCGAGATCGCCGACGCGCTCCGCTACATGCACGGGGCCCGGGTCATGCACCGGGACCTGAAGCCCGGGAACATCATCGCCAAGGTCGAGGGCGGACTCACCATCATCGACTTCGGCCTCTCCCGGTTCCTGGAGCCGGGCGGCACCGTCACCGGGGTGGGCCGTGTGATCGGATCCCCGCACTACCTGCCGCCCGAGCAGTGGCGGGGCGAGCGTCCCGACGAGCGGGCCGACATCTACCAGTTCGGGATCCTCTTCCTGGAGCTCCTGACCGGCAAGGTGCCCTTCAGCGGGACCGATCTCCGGGCCATCATGGACTCCTGCCTGAACTACGGCGTGACCGCCCGGGTCCTCCACGACATGGGGGTCGAGGGGGACATCGCCGAGTTCGCCCTGCGGCTGACGGCCCGGGCCAAGGAGGAGCGCTACCAGGACATGGTGCAGGTCCTCGACGACCTGCGGCGCCTGGAGAAGAAGCACCCCCTCTCGCCCATGCCCGATCCGCCTACCGCCATCGGGGGCCGGGTCGGTTCGGAACTCGAGGACTCCCTCGACTTCGACGACAGTTCCTCCGAGGTGGACCTCGACGCTCCCACCTCCGAGGATCCTCCCCAGCGGGACCCCCGCCTCGCCGGCAGCTTCTGGAAGCCGCCGGAACCCGCGGGGCCCCCTGCCGTCCCTCCCCCGGGTGCCCTCGACGAGACCATCCCGGTGGTCCGCGGGGTGGTCCCGATGGCGGTCCCGGCCCCGGCTCCCCGGTTCCCGGTCGCGGCCCTGCTGGCGGGAGCCGCGCTGGCGTTCCTGTGTGTCGGGGTGGTCGCCCTGGCGACCCGGACGCCTCCTCCGGAGCCCCGCCCCAAGGTGATCGACGGGCCCAGGGTGGTCGACGGCGTGGCGGCTGCGCGGGTCGAGTGGGAAACCGATCTCCCCTGCCTGGGGAAGGTCTCGGTGCGCGGGGGCGGCCAGGCACGGGTGGTGGTGGACGAGGACGGGGTCCGCCGGGCCCATGCGGTCACCATCGTCGACCTCGAGCCCGGGGAGCGCTACGAGTTCATGGTCGAGGACGCCGACGGCCCGCTCTCCCCGGCCCTGCCCTTCACGGCCCGGGGCGTCTCGGTGGCCTTCCAGCCCTTCTTCAGCCGCAAGGGGATCGAGCTGCACTGGACCAGCGAGGACCCGCTCATCCTCAAGGAAGGCAAGGATCCCAAGGTGGGTCGTCCCGAGGGAGAGTACCCCCGCAAGGAAGGCTCCCTGTTCCTGATGGGGATCCGGCCGGGAGCGGGGAGGGTCACGGTGCTGGCCTTCGCCCCGCTGGGCTCGGTGATGCCGGTGGTCTGGACCGTGCCGGAGGTCGAGACCCTCGCCACCGGCGTTGAGGACGCCCTGGAGGACGCCACCCGCGGCGAGTCGGCGGCGCGGTTTAGGGCCGCGCTGGCCGAGGGGTCGGCGATCCGGGCTGCCGCGGGATTGCGGGAGGCCCTCGAGCGCGCCGCCCGTCCCCAGCCGGCGAGCCGCCTCATGGTCCAGGCCTCCCTGGCCCTCGACGATGCCAACCTGGGACTGGGTCGGCGCAGCGCCCTGCTCGACGCCCTGGGTCGGCTCCGGCTCCAGGCCCGGGAACTCAAGCTCGAAGGAGCCGACCTGGGGGTCCCGCTGGGCGAGGCCCAGAGCGAGCGCTTCGGTTGGGGGGCGCGTCACACGGTCCGACGGCCCCAGGGGACCCTGATCTCCGAGCTGGTCCTGCCTCCCGCCCCGCTGCTGGCCGGACCTCCGGGGGACACCCCTGCCGATCCGCGCTCGGTGGTGGTGTGGCGCCCCAACCTGACGGCCCGGCCGACCTCGGGCAGCGTGACCCTGGTGGCCCACTGCATGCACCTGTCCCCGGCGCTCTACCTGGAGGCGCGGTTGGGGGCGGCCCGGGCCCTCCTGATGAACGAGCCCGAGATCTATCGGCTCGAGGGCAACGACGTCGACGACGGCTGGTCGATGGTGCACCACTCCTTCGATGCCGGGCTCCTGAGCCTCGAGGGCGGCGAGATCCGGATCGAACTCAGGAGCCTAAGGGCCGCCTTCACCGGCCGGGCGGTGCCGGTGCAGCGCTTCGAGCTGTATGACGGGCGCCCGGAGTTCTGAGAGCCCGAGGGCCCGGGCCTGGGCCGGGCTCACGGGTCCCGGGTCTGTCGGCGTCGGGCCGGGGTCCCGCCCGGGAAGAACCGGATCACCACCACGGTGGCCTCGTAGAGGAACCACATCGGGATCCCCAGCAGCAGCTGGCTCACCACGTCGGGCGGGGTGAGGATGGCAGCCACCGTCATGATCCCGACCACGAACCAGGGCCGGAACTCCGAGAGCATGGCGGCATCGACCAGGCCCACCCGGGAGGCGAAGAACAGGACCACCGGCAGCTCGAACGCCACCCCGAAGACCAGCAGGAAGACCAGCACGAAGGTGGAGAAGGACGAGATCGAGAGCATGGGCGTCAGTTCGGGGGTGGCGAAGCCCAGCAGGAAGGCCAGTCCGACCGGGAGGATGGTCGAGTACGCGAACAGGACGCCGGCCCCGAAGAAGAACAGGATGAAGGGGAAGAGGGCCCGGGTGGCGGTGCGCTCGGCCACGGTCATGGCGGGGCGCAGGAATTGCCAGGCCTGGTAGAGGAGGATCGGGGTCGCCAGCAGCAGTCCGGCCCAGAACGAGACCCGGAGGTGGGTGAAGAAGGCCTCGGCCGGGTCGAGGAAGACGAACTTCCGGAGGGGCGAGGTGCGGGTCACCAGGTCGAGCACCAGGTCGGAACGGGACCAGGCGATCCCGAACCCGAGGCCCAGCGCCGCCAGGGAACGGATCAGGCGGGCCCGGAGTTCCTCGAGGTGGTCCACCAGGCTCATCATCCCGTCGTCGCCCTCGGGGACCCGGTGTTCGGGTGCGATCTCGTCGTCGAGGTCGTCGTCGTCCCCGGGCGGGTCGGCCTGGTCCGAGCCGTGGCCGGCGCCGGCGAGGTGGTCGTCGGGGGGCGGGGCTTCGGGAAGCGACCCGGTCATGGCTTCAGGGGTTCCGACCATGGCTCGTGGTCGGCGGTGACCCGGACCGGGGACCAGGAGGCGGCCGCGCCCTTCTCCTTGTAGCTCGTGAAGGTGCGGGCGATGACGCCGACGATGTTGTCGACCAGGTGGTTCTTCAGGTCGGGGTCGAAGCGGCAGGTGAAGTACCTGGGCATGCGGTCCCGTCCCAGCTTGTCGACGACCAGGTTCCCCTGCACGTCCAGGGTCTGCTGCTGGGTCCCGACGATCCCGTCCTTGGCGTAGAGCCCGGCCCGGACCTTCATCTCCCGGACGTTGGGATCCATCTTGATGGATCCCTGGAGCGCCGCCAGGGAGAGGCTGTCCCCCGGGTTCACCGGTTCGAGGCTGGCGAGCAGGCGGATCTCGCCCTGGCCGACGATCAGGCCCCGTCCCTGGTAGGGACCTCCCAGCTCGACCTTGCCGTCGCAGTACCAGAGGCCGTCGAGCCGGATGGGGTTCTTGGGGGTGCCGAGGAACCGGACCACCGGGGCCCGGAAGCGCTGGTGGGCCAGGGTCTTGGCGTGCTTCTTCAGGCGGTCGAGGTTGCCCGGGAGCTTCCGGTCCGGGTAGCGGTCCACGTAGTTGAACTGGGTGTTGATGGTGTACCGCTGGGGCGCCACCGGGGTCGGCTCGGTCGAGGGCCCCATCGAGAGCGGGTTCAGGCGCCGGTACTCCTTGTAGATCATCCCCTCGAAGTGGGTGTAGACGCCGAGGTAGGGATCGTGGAGCCGGTTGTCGTGGTAGAGGAAGCCGACCTCGGGACGCTGGTGTCCGAAGATGGTGTTGTCGGCGAAGTAGTTCACGATGTCGTCGGCGGCGAAGAACGGCAGCTTCACGTTCAGGGTCCCGTTGGTGCGGACCCGGCCCCAGTTGCGGGGATTGAGCGAGAGGATGATGCTGTCGACCTTGTCCTTGATCGCCTCGTCATGGACGTGGGAGGCGAGGTCGAACGCCAGTCGCAGGGCTTCGGCCACGTTGTCCTTGTCGAGGCCGTTGGTCATGTGGTCCTGGATCCGGTCGGCGTTCCCGACCACGTCCCGGACCTCTTCGGAGAGGTCGAGCCGGAGGAGCTCGTTGGCCTTGAGCGTCAAGGACAGCAGGAGCTGCTGGATCACCTCGGGCAGGTCGAGATTGGAGAGCAGGAAGCGGCCCTCCTCGAGCTTCTCGGAACCGTTGCCGGCGATGAAGAGGGTATGGTCCGGGGCCGGGGGCGTGATGTCGTGGACCTTGATCTCGCGGGCCACCTCGATGACCCGTCGGGTGCCCTGGTAGACGCCCTCGGAGGTCACCCGGAGCAGGCCGGCCCAGCCTGCCAAGGCCTCCTTGCCCTCGATGTCCTCGTCGTCGCTGCGGCGGTCCTTCTGCTCCCGGTAGCGCTCCAGGGACTCGGGAACATTGGGCTCCACCCGGTCGATGAAGGTGTAGAAGTGGTTCTTGGTCACCTGCACCAGCTCCGCGTGCACGGTGCATGTGGCGCCCGGGATCAGGTCGCCCTCGGCGAAGGTGAAGGTCCGGGCCCAGTCCCGGGCCTTGTCGTAGTCGAGGACCTCGAGCAGAGGGGTGTTCACCAGGGCGTCGGCCTTGGGGCCCTCGCCCTTGACCCGCACCAGGGGTTCCTCGAACAGGTTGCGCATCCGCCACAGCACCCGGTCGATGCCCGCCTGGGCCGCGTAGTAGGCCGCCATGTCATCGCCGTACTTCAAGGTCAGGCGGCGGGACTGGCTGATCAGGTCGGCCAGCGACATCCCCAGGATGAAGAGGACGGTGGCGACGATGAAGACCAGGAGCAGCACCGAGCCTCGCCGGTGCCGAGATCCCGACGAGACTCGCATCCCTTGGCTGCCTGCGGTCTCCACCGGCACCATGATAGGCTGGGCATCCAGAGCCAGCAAGCCGAGGAGCCTCGAACATGCCCACTTCCACCCTCTCGCCTCTCCCTCCCGTACCGGGCCCGGCCCGCCGAACCCGCCGGTCGTTGGCGCGTGCGGTGGCGGTCGCCGGACTCCTTGCAGGTGCGGCTTTCGCCCAGGGGACGCCGGGTGGGGATGCGGGTCCCCCCACCGGGGCGCTCGACGAGGCGGGGGCTCCGGCTCCCGGCCCGGTCCCGGTGCCCGGGGCTGCGGTCGAGCCGCCCCCGGTCGCACCGGTGGCGCCTCCGCCCCGGGCCGCCTCGCTGGGACTCAGCCTGGGGGTGAGCCGGAGCTATCCGGGGCTCGACGTGCGACCCCGGGCTCCCAGCGGTGGCTTCCCCAAGGAAGACCTCGTGAAGATGGCCGAGATCGAGGCCGCGGTGCCCGATCCGGCCGAGGCCCTGACCCGCCTGCGGGGCGGGCTGGGCGGCGCCCTGACCCTGCATCGGGCGGCCGTCCTGGTGACGACCGCAGCCCAGCCGGGGGACGGGTCGAGCCCGGTCCTCGAGGCCGTGTCGGTGATCCTGGGCGGCTTCGAGGTCCCCAAGCTGCACGCCCTGGCCGGGCCTCCCCCGGCGGGGACCCGGGCCGGCGCCACCACTCTGGCGAGCCTCTACGAGTCCCGCCCCGAGCTCGCCGACCTGAGGGCCGGACTCGCCGAAGGGATCGCCGCGGTGGTCTCCAATCCCCGGCCCGGTGCCTTCGCCGAGGGCCTGGTCTCGGTGCGGGTGGCGTCCCGCCAGGAGCGATGGATGAACGACCTCGAGGAGCGCCTGGCCGTGCTCCGGGGCAAGACCAGTTTCCCGGCCGGCGAGACGCCTCCGGCGCTCGACCGGGCCTTTGCCCGGGCCTACCTCTCGGCGACCGCGGTCGCCGAGGTCGCCTATCGGGCTGCGGCGCTGGCGATCTCCGCCGGGAAGAAGAAGACCAAGTGGACCGCCCCTTCCGGCCCGGAGGGCCGGATCCAGGTCCGCGACGCGGTGGCAGCCACCTACTATCGCCTGGTCTCGGGCAGCCCCTCGAACGTGGTCCCGGACTCCCTGGGCGTCGAGCCCGCGCTCTCCGACCGGGTCGGCATCCTGCTCTCGGCGCTCTTCGTGGGGCTGGTCCTGGCCGGGACCCTGGGCGTATTGCTCGATCCGCCCGAGGCCGCCTGGGTCGACATCGGGGGCGACGCACCGACGGTCTGAACGCCCGGGGAGCCCAGGACCCGGGCTCCGGTCGACCTGTCCGGTCCATGCCCGTCCCGGGCTTCGGCCCCGGTCCCGGCGCGCCGATCCATGCATGAGGTGCGCTTGCCCCTTCGTGCTGCCCTTTTGGCGTTGGCCCGGGAGCGGGTCGGGTACTGCCACGCGGACGGCTCCGGGCTCCGTCCCACCCGGGAATCGCTCCAGGCCCTGGTGCTGCTGCTGGGGCTTTGCCCCTGGGTCCCGACCGGGCTCCTCGCCTCGGTTCGGCCCGAGGCGTCCCGGGAACCGGGAATCGAGGCATGGGCCGATCCCGGGAGCGGCCTGGGGGCGCTGGCGGGGCCAGGGGGCGCCGTGGCCCCGGGAAACCCAGGACCCGCCGATGCCTCGGAGGCCGAGGCGAACGACGGGAGCGGAGCCGAGGAGGGGCGCGAGCCGGTCGCCTCGGTACCGGCCTCCCCTGGCACCACCGGCGAGGCCGTGCCCTCCGACCGGCTCCGGATCGTCATCAACATCCCCGCCCGCAAGCTGCGCATGTACCGGGGCGAGACCCGGATCTGGGAGGTCCCGGTCGGGATCGGCCGACGCCACTATCCCGAGGAGAAGGGCAATACCCGGACCCGGGTGGGCAGCTACCGCATCGTTTCCTGGCATGACGACTACCGCAGTCGCCAGTACCCGGTCCCCTGGTCCCGGGACGTCTGGCTGGGGGTCTTCGGGCCGCACACCGCCAAACTCGGGCCCCGCGCCTCCTACCAGTACCTGCACGGCACCGCCGGGCCGGAGTGGATGGGTACCTGGCTGGTGGAGAAGGACGGGCCGGAGGTGCCGCCCCCGGGCGGGTCGGAACCGGTCGACCTCTCGGTGCTCGCCAACGCCGAACTGGGCCTCTCGCATGGCTGCGTGCGGCTCGCCAACACCGACATCCGCGAGCTCCGCCGCAAGGCCCCGGTGGGGACCGAGGTCGTGAAGATCTACTGCCTCGTGGAGCGGTTCTCCGTGCCGGAAGGCGGGACCGAGGACCGCTACCTCCCCAACGTGTACCTTTACCGCGTCCCCGAACCGCTCGGCGTGTTCTGGCCGGAGACGGGCCGGCTCGAAGGCTATCGGGATCCTCCCGACGCCGTCGGTCCGCGCTGAGCCCGTCCGTAGGGTCCGTCCCGCTGCCGACGGCCCGGAGCGGTGCAGACAGGGTGCAGGACCGGCCAGGGAGGTGACGATGGAGTCCGCGGGACCGAAGGGCAAGGATGCCGGGCTCGGCTACCGGGCCCTGCTGGTCGACATCGACGGGACCCTCCTCGGCGATGGTGACGAGCTGACCGACCGGACCCGCACCACCCTGGCGCGGGTGAGGGAGCGGGGCCTGCTCGTGTTCCTGGCCACCGGCCGGAGCATCCACGGCGCCCTGAAGATCCACCAGGAACTGCAGCTCGACACGCCGCTCATCTGCTACAACGGTCTGGTCATCTTCGAGCCCCGGACCGGCGAGTGGCTGCGCCACCACCGGATCCCCGACGAGTTGGTCCCGGAGCTGATCGAGGTGGCCCGGCGCTACGCCAGCTTCTTCTTCCTCTTCCACCAGGACAAGAAGTTCTCGCTCCCGTTCGGGTCGTCGGTCCACCGCAAGATGGCCGAGACCCTGAAGAACGTGGAGACCGTGGAGCTCGAGGACCTGCCGCAGAAGGAGGTCACTAAGCTGAATCTCTACTGTGATCCCCAGGGGAGCGAGGCGGTCCGGGGCTTCCTGTCCCGGGCTTCCGAGACGGTACAGGTCGATGTCTTCCCGCTCTCCGCGATCGCGGCCTTCAAGAGCCTCGACCTCATGTACCTGGACGTCCAGCCGGTCCATGACGGCAAGGCCCAGGCCCTGGGCTTCCTCCGGGAGCGCTACGGGATTCCGCCTTCGGCCGTCATCGCCTTCGGCGACCAGGTCAACGACAAGCCCATGCTGCTCTCGGCCGGGCTGGGAGTGGCGGTCGCCAATGCCCCGCCGTCGCTCAAACGCATCGCCACCCTGGTGATCGACTCGAACCGCAAGGACGGCGTGGCCAAGTTCCTGGACGTGCTGTATCCCTGTTAGTTTGGCGGAGGGGGGGCGTGGCCCTCTGTCATGAACGCCTCGGGGGGAGGGTCCGGCGCACACCGGCGAGCGGGTCCCCACCTGCGAGGACGCCAGCCCTCCCCCTGCGACCCTCTCCCCCAGGGATGCGTGGGTCGACCTCGGCGCCTGCCGGCGGCTGGATCCGGATGGTCCATGGCAGCCAGGAGCCAGCGGGTGGAGCCGGATCGCCCCGGGTTCATCCCGGGGGAGCAGCGAGGCGGAGCCCGCCCGCGAGCGATCCCCTTGGGGCGAGCTGCAGATCGAGAGGCCTGGCCGGCGCGCGGCGCCGTCACGCTGGCGTTGACGAGGGAGCCTATCCCCGGAGTTTGTCGATGAGGCGGCCGATGAAGGAGCTGCGGGCCGTCTTGGGGGCCTCTTCGCTCAGCTTGTCCATGCGGGGCCATTCGTCGCGGCGGGAGAGCATCTGGAGGAGGCCGCTGACCATGGTGGAGGTCGGGCTGTTGTCCCCCACCGGCACCTTCTGGAGCACGGCCTTGGCCTTGGCGTAGTCGAACTGGACCATCAGGTCGACCGCGTAGTCGATCAGGAACTCGCGGTTCTCGGGGTCGCCGAAGATGGCCTTCTCGTACTGCTTGTAGGCGAGGTCGTGGCGGCCGAGCTTGGAGAGCGCCTTGGCCCGGAAGAAGCAGACCATCGGTCCGCCCTCGTCCTTGGCCTGCATGCGCTGGCCCATGTTGTCGACGAACTCCCACTTCTCCTCGAACACGCCGCGGCGCATGGCCATCATCCGGCGCTCGGCCGCGTCGGTGACCAGCTTCGCCTCGATGCCGCCCTCGCCGGCCCCGGCCCGCAGCTTGCCGAGTTCGATCAGCAGCTTGGTGGCGTTCTCGATCCGCTCCTCGGGGAGCCGCTGGGTGAGCATCTCGCAGATGCCGTCGAGCTCCGAGGGGACGTCCCGCTTCACGATGCTGGGTGGATCCAGGTCCTCGGCTTGCTCGACCCGGATCTCGTCCAGGCTCGACCCCTGCAGGGCCCGCTGGCCGGTCAGCAGTTCGAAGAGGATCAGACCCAGGCTGTACATGTCGGCCCGGGCATCGACCGGCATCCCCATGTTCTGTTCCGGGGCGCAGTAGATGACGGTGCCCATCACGGTGCCGGGCTCGGTCTCCACCAGCCCGTCGGCCCGCTTGGCGATGCCGAAGTCGAAGACCTTGGCCCAGCCCATGTAGGTCAGGATCACGTTGCCGGGCTGGAGGTCCCGGTGGATGATCCCGCCCCGGTGCATCGAATGGAGCGCCTCGGTGATGTCGGAGAGGATCTCGAAGCACTGACCCGGGGGCAATGCCCCCTTGGCGCGGACCAGCTTGTCGAGCGGAGTGCCGCGGAGGTACTCGAGCACCACGTAGGGCGGGGTCTCGGAGAGGCCGTCCTCCACCAGGTTGATCACGTTCTTGTGGTCGAGGTCCCGGTAGATGTTGACCTCGCGGCGAAGGCGGGAGAGGAACATCCGGCTCTGCTGGATGTTCTGGTGGAGGAACTTCACCGCCACGAAGCGCATGCCCTTCAGGTCGAAGGCGAGGAAGACCTTGCTCATGCCGCCTTCGCCGAGCTCGCCGACGATGAAGTACGACTTGAAGAACTGACCCTTCATGGCACCTGACCGGAGCGTACCACCGGGGGCGGATCGGCCGAGAGGTTTGCACCGAAGGCGCCGGGGTCCCGGTGCCGGAACCGCTCGTAGGCCAGGAGGGTGGCGCACTGGGCGGCATTCAGGGATTCCACGCCAGGCCTCATGGGGATCCTCACCGGTAGGTCGGCCGCGGCTTCCCACCCCGGGGGCAGCCCCCCGCCTTCCTGACCTACCAGCAGCGCTACCGGTGCATCCCAGCCGGCCCGGGTGAAGTCCACCGGAGCCGAGGCGGTGGCCGCCACCACCCGGTAGCCGCGGGCCCGCAGCCGTCCCAGCACCTCCGGGTCGAGGTCGAGCCGCCAGGCGGGCACCGTGAACCCGGCCCCGGCGGCGGCCCGGATCGCCTTCCCCCCGTAGGGATCGGCCCCCCCCGAGCCCTGGAGCACGGCCCGGAACCCGGCGGCCGCAGCGGTGCGCCACATGGTCCCGAGGTTCCCGGGGTCCTGGAGATCGGCCAGCACCAGGAGGTCGCCCGGGAAGAGCCCCTCGGGACCCTCGCCGGGAGGCTCCCAGACCGGGCAGACCGCGATCGCCCCCTGGGGGGAACGGCTCTCCGAGAGGGCGTCGAGCACGGGCTCGGAGGCCAGCACCACCGGGATGCCGAGCGCCCCGGCCCGCTCCCGCAGGCTGGCGACCCGGTCCCGGGCCGTCTCGCAGATCCAGACCTCGACCACCGGGTAGCCGCTCGCCAGGGCCGCCTCGACCACCCGAGGGCCCTCGGCCAGGTAGAGGCCGGCGGCCGCCCGCCCCTTGGGATCGAGCAGGGTCCGCCGTTCTGCCACCCGAGGGTTCTTCCGGCTGGTGAGGATCTCCATGGACGCTAGAACCGCACCGTGTACCGGGCCCGGGGGTTCCACGAGACCCGCTCGCCCTCGGGCACGGGATCGAGCCCGAGCTCGAACCCCTGGGTCTGGCGGCGGCGGTTCCTGGCCCGGACCGCGTCCCCGCTCTTCGCCAGGTCGTAGAGCCAGGAACCGAAGAACAGCACCCGGCCCACCGCGTCGAGGTTCCCGGACCGGAGGCCGACCTCGTCGCGGTCGGTGATCCGGCGCCCCACCGAGCTGCCCGGGTGGTTCAGGTTCATCAGCGCCAGACCGAAGATCTCGCTCATCAGCAGGATCCCCCCGGTGCGGCGGTCCCCGGCGTAGTAGTGACCCAGGCCGTGGACCACCAGCCCGGGTCCCGCCGAGAGCAGGAAGGCCGTGGTCGGGCTCCGGTCCTCGGCCCGCGCCGGACCCGCCAAGGTCAGGGCCCAGAGCAGGGGGAAGGCCGCCAAGGCGCGCCGGAGGACGCTCATGGGCATGGCATCGACCTCCGGACCCGACCGGCGAAGGGCCCGGAGCGGGCCGCCCCCCCGGTAACTACTCCCTGAGGAAGTGGTCCGCGAAGGTTGCCAGGGCGAAGAAGTTCCAGAACAGGATCGAGGCCAGGCCCGCCAGGAGGTAGGGCTGGTCCGAGGCGGGCTGGAAGAGACCGACCAGACGGAGCCCCAGGAGGACCAGCAGGCCGACGGAGACCACGGCAGCAGGGATCGCGCCGATGCAGGCGATCCGTCCGAGGTCGAACCGGGAGTCCCGGATCCATCGCCGGAGATCCGAGAAGGGTCCCAGGTTGAGGACCCCGACCAGCAGTACGATCGGAAGGTTCAGGATCCGGGCACCGACCGGGAGGAGCACATCCCCGCCGAGGCTGGCCAGGCGGGAGACCAGGCCGACCATTCGGGCCACGGTCCGGGCCAGCGGTCCCGGAGGCGGTCCCGGATCGACGTCGTCGGGCAGGCCCTCCTGGTCGGGGGCGAGGCCGGCGAGGGCCCGCTCCATGCGCCGGGCTCGACGGTTCCGGAGGGTCTCGAGGCGGGCCTTCCGGTCCTTCCTGGTCCCCAAGTACCCCTCCTCCCGAGCCCGGTCCCGGCTACTCGTGGTCGGCGGCGCCCCGCAGGGCTCCGGCCCTGCGCGGCGCGAGCTGGCCGGGGTAGTAGGCGGTGAAGTCGTCCCGGATCAGCCGGTGCTTCATCTCCTCGACCTTCTTGGCCGAGAGGCGGTAGCCCCGGTCGATCAGGTGGTCCTGGAGCAGGGTGAGCAGCAGCTTCATCGAGTCGCCCCGCCCGTAGAGCTTGGGCAGGATCTTCTGCTTCACCTGCATGTCGAAGGCCATCTTCTCCTCGAGCAGCCCCTGGGAGTTGAGCAGGTAGAGCTCGATCTCGTCCCGGACCCGGAACCCGAAGTGGAAGTGGTGGGGCTCGAGCAGCTTCCAGATGTCGACGATCTCGCCCCGCCAGCGACGGGCCACATCGGTGACGCCGGGATGGTCGAGGCTGCGGCGGAACCGTTCCAGCTGCCCGAAGGTGTAGGGCAGGGGATCGGGAGGAGCCGACTTCACCGAGTCCTGGAACAGGTCGTTGACATCGATCCCGAACTCGATCGAGTTGGCCCGGTCCAGCACCTTGTCCGAGAACGCGTAGGTGGTCTCGTCCATGTTCACGGTCCCCACGAAGAAGAGGTTGGGCGGCCAGTTCAGGGTCTCGCCTCCGTCGAGGTGGATGCGGCGCTCCTCGGGGGTGCTCCCCTCCATGGCCGAGAGGAACCTCGCGAAGTAGTGCTCGACCCGGGCCAGGTTCATCTCGTCGAGGCACACGAAGAAGAGCTCGTCCCGCTTCTGGCGCCAGCAGGCGTGGGCGGCCCGGATCACCCGGGTGAAGCGGGTGTCGACGTGCTTGCCCGAGGCGGCATCGAAGGTCCCCAGCAGGTCCTCGTCGGAGTCCCAGTGGGAGGAGACCGGCACGATGTCGTAGTGGGCCGCGAAGGCCTTGGCCAGCAGCCGGGTGATCTGGGTCTTGCCGGTACCGGAGATGCCGGCCAGGATCACGAACGGCTTGGTCTTCAGGCAGATGTAGTAGTTCTTGATCATCTCCTCGGGGAAGGTGAAGCCGGCGGCCCGGATGAACCCGATGGCGGTGTCGACCCGCTTCTGCTCCTCGACCAGGTCCCCGGGGTCGATGCCGCGCACCGTGACCGCCGCACCGGATCCTCCCGTGGCCCGGGTCATCGGAACACCAGCCGGTGGAAGCGTCCCGTGACCCGGTCGCGGGTGTCGGCCGGAACCAGTCGATCCAGCAGCTCCTCGAAGCCCTGGTGGTACCAGATGCGGAGCTCCTCGACCGAGACCCGCTGGGGATCCAGGCCGTGGTCGGCGAGGCTCCGGGAGAAGAGCTCCTCGACCCGTTCCCGGCCCCCGGCCTCGGCCGGGACCGAGAAGCGCCCCCCCTCCTCGAAGAGGATGTCGGCGATCCGATGGGCCAGGAGGTTCATGGCGATCCCGTCCGGAGGTGCCCTCCCAGCCTACCCGTTCGGGGGGGCCTCGGTCTCGCCGGGGTCCAGCACCGAGTAGACCGCCGGCACCAGGAAGAGCGTCACCAGGGTCGAACTCACCAGCCCCCCGATCACCGCCCGGGCCAGGGGGGCCTGGGCCTCGCCGCCTTCCCCGATCCCCAGGGCCAGGGGCAGGAGGCCGAGCACGGTGGTGAGCGCCGTCATCATGATGGGGCGCAGGCGTCGTCGACCCGCCTCGGCCACTGCCTCCCGCATGGGCAGCTTGTCCTGGCGGCGGAGGATGTTGATCTGGTCGACCAGCAGGATGGCGTTGTTGACCACGATCCCGCCCAGCATGATGCAGCCGATGAAGGACTGGACGTTGAACGTGGTGCCGGTCCCCCACAGGAGCACCAGCACCCCGATGGCGGCGAACGGCACCGAGAACATGACCACGAAGGGATGGACCAGCGACTCGTACTGGCAGGCCATCACCATGTAGACGAAGGCCAGCGAGAGCACGAACATCAGGACCAGCTCCCGGAAGGACTTCTGCTGCTCCTCGTAGTCGCCGGTGGGTGCCACGTGGAACCCCTCCGGGATGGCGATCGAATCGAGGGCCGCGGCCACGTCCCGGATCACCGAGCCCTGGTCGCGGTCGGTGAAGTTGCCCGACAACGTGACCACCCGCTCCCGATCGATCCGCTCGATCCTTGCCGGGCCGGACCTGGGCTTCGAGACCACCACGTTCCGGAGCACCACCGGCTCGCCCCGCTCGGAGATCACGGTGAGGTCGAGGACCTCCTGGAGACCCATCCGGTCGGCTCCCGCCACCCGGACCATGATGGGGGACTCCTCCCCGCCTTCCCGGTAGACCCCGGCCCGCGACCCGGCGATGGCGGTCTCGAGCAGGCCGGCGACCCGGGAGACCGAGAGGCCCAGGCTGGCCGCCTTCTGCCGGTCGACCTCGATCGACTCCTCGGGGTTGCCGGTCTCGCGGCTCAAGCGCACGTCGGTCACGCCCGGCACGCCCCGCATCACCTCGGCCACCCGGCTCGCCAGGAGGTCGGCGGTCGCCAGGTCATGGCCGCGGACCTCGACCTGGAGCTTGTCGGTGCCGTCGCCGGTGACGAAGCGCATGACGAAGAGACCGCCGCCGGCCCGGGTGCGGATGGTCATGCCCGGGATCCCGGCGAGCGCCTTGCGGAGCGCGGTGGCGATCTGTTCGCTGGAGCGCTTCCGCTCCGCCGCCGGCACCAGCGCCACCCGCATCTCGGCGGTGTGTCCGCCGCTGGAACCGAATCCGCCGGCCCCCAGGACCGCCACCCAGCTGCGGGCCTCGGGGACCTCCCGGACCACGATCTCCTCGACCGCCGCGAAGCGCTCGTCCACCACCTCGACCCGGGTGCCGACCTCGAGCTCGGCGCTGACCCGGACCTCGCCCTCATCGCTCGGGGGCATGAGTTCCACGCCGATCCGGGGGGCCAGGGTGAGGCTCCAGGTGAGCGCCGCCACCGAGGCGAGCACCACCCCGGCCCGCCAACCCATCGCCCAGTGGAGCGCCCGGCCGTAGATCTCCTCCAGGAGCACCAGGGGTCGTCCGGCCATCCGGAGCACCCGGGCCACCAGGCTGTCGCCCTCCCCCGGGCGCTCCTCCCCGATCAGGCGCGCCGAGAGCATGGGCACCAGGGTCAGCGAGACCACCAGGGAGCAGAACAAGGCCACGCTCACCACGTAGGCGAGCTGCTGGAGCATCAGGCCCGACATGCCGCGCACGAAGACCAGCGGGAGGAAGACCACCACCGTGGTCAGGGTGCTGGCGATCACCGCCGGCGTGACCTCCTCGCCTCCGGCGACTGCCGCGGTGCGGACCTCGGTGCCCTCCTCGCCGTAGCGGAAGATGTTCTCGAGCACCACGATCGAGTTGTCGACGAGCATCCCGACCCCGAGCGCCAGGCCGCCCAGGGTCATCAGGTTCAGGGTGAAGCCGGCGAAATACATCACCGTGAAGGTGGCGATCACCGAGATCGGGATCGCCAGTGCGATCACCAGGGTGCTGGTCAGGCTGCGGAGGAAGACCAAGAG
This sequence comes from uncultured bacterium, assembly GCA_964403795.1. GTDB lineage: Bacteria > Muiribacteriota > UBA6191 > CAZXTJ01 > CAYOHP01 > CAYOHP01. The sequence goes on from CAYOHP010000014.1 coordinate 35,183, forward strand.
GACCATGACCGCCAGCAGGCCGCCCTGGACCACCGAGTTGCCGACGTTGGTGATCGAGCGCTCGATGTAGGCCGAGGTGTCGACGATGGGGACGATCTCGACCTGGTCGGACTCGGCGTTGATCCGTGCCATCTCGGCCTTGACGCCCTTGGCGACCTCGACGGTGTTGGTCCCGGCCTGCTTGTTGACCGCCAGCCGGACGCCCAGCCGGCCGTTCACCCGGACCTTCCCGGAGAGCTTGCGCCAGCCGTCCTCGACGGTGGCGACCGAGCCGAGGCGGACCGGGGCGCCGTCCCGGACCATGATCACGGTGTCGCGGATGGCGTCGAGGTCATGGAACTCGCCCGGGGTCCGGACCAGGACCTCGCGGGTCCCGAGCTCGACCGAACCGGCGGGGACGTTGGCGTTCTCGGCACGCAGGCGAGCGATCAACTGGTCGAGCGACAGGCCCAGGGCCTTCAGCCGGTCCGGGTCGACCTCGACCCTCACCTCCCGCTCCAGCCCGCCCCGGATGTCGACCGCCGCCACCCCGGGCACCCGTTCCAGCCGGTACTTGATCTCCCGGTCCACCAGGCGCCGGAGGCGCAGCGGGTCGAGGTCGCTCGCCACCCCCAGGATCATGATCGGGAAACTGGCCAGGTCGAACTTGCGGAGCGCCGGGCGGCTGACGTCGGGGGGGAGCTGGGCGATGGTCCGGTCGAGCCGGTCCCGGAGGTCGTTGGCGGCGGCGTCGAGATTGGTACCCCAGGTGAAGGTCACCCGCACCCGGCTCTCGCCTTCCGAGGAGGTGGAGGTCACCTGCTCCACCCCGGGGACCGCGCTCACCGCCTCCTCGATCCGGCGAGTGACGAGGTCCTCGATCTCCTCCGGGCCGGCGTTCTCGTAGTCGGTGGAGACCGAGAGGGTGGGCGAGGTCACGTCCGGCATGAGGTCGATGGGCAGCCGCGAGAAGGCCACGCCCCCCAGGACCAGCAGCATCAGGGTGACCATCGAGACGAAGACCGGGCGCTCGACCGAGAAGCGGGCCGGGCTCATCGAGGGCCCCGACCGTCGCCGGTTCCCGTGCCCGAGGCGGCGCCGCTCCCGGTCCCCCCGGAGGCGGTGCGCCCGGAACCCGAGCCGGTTCCGCTCCCGTTCCGGGTCCGGGAACGGGTCCGTGTTCCACCGGTCTGCGGGTCCTGGACCAGCACCTTGGAGCCGTCCCGGAGCAGGTGGTGGCCGATCGTGACCAGCGGTCCTTCGAACCGGTCGGGCTTGCGCGCCTCGACCCAGTCGCCCTCCCGGATCCCGGTCTCGATCTCGATCCGCCGGGCCTCGGCCTTGTTCTCGTCCAGGACGAAGACCGCGGTCCCGGCTCCCTGGGTGGAGAGGGCGGCCAGCGGGACCCGCAGGGCCCTCTCGCGCCGGTCCAGTTCGAGCTCCGCCCGCAGGAACATCCCGGGCTTCAGGATCCGCTCCGGATTGGGGATCTCGATCTCGACCCGGGCCTGCCGGGAGCTCTCCCGGAGCAGGGGGGCGATCCGGACGACCTTGCCGTCGAAGGTCCGACCCGGATACGCGTCGGTCGAGACCCGGGCGATCTGACCGGTCTTCAACCGCGCATAGTCGCGCTCGATCACGAAGACCACCCCGACCATGGAAGAGAGGTCGAGGATCGAGAGCAGGGGGTCGTTGGCCCGGAGCTGGGCACCGGGTTCGGCGAAGCGCTCGCCCACGACCCGTTCGGCCGGCTCGCCTTCCCAGGCGGCGTGGACCTTGGTCCACCCCAGGCGGACCTCGGCGGCCCTCAGGGCGGCCTCCCGCAGGGCGAGCTGGGCGGCCTTGACCTTGAGATCGCTCTCCTGGGCCTCGCGGCGGCCCCGGACCTGGTCGAGGTCGGCATCCGAAGCGAGGTTCTTGGCCGAGAGCTGTTGCAGGCGTTCGAAGTCCCGCTTGGCCAGGTTGAGCAGGGCCCGGGCGGCCTCCACGCCCTCGCTGGCGACCCGCACCTCGGAGCGGGCCATGACCACCGCGAGCTCGTGCTCGTCGTCCTCGAAGGACGCCACCAGGTCGCCGCTCTTCACCCGGTCCCCGACGTGGAAGCGGAGCTCCTCGAGACGGGCGCCGACCCGGCTCGAGAGCACGAAGGAGCTGCGGGGCTCCAGCGAGCCGGTCAGCACCAGCAGGTCCCGCATGAGGCCGGTCCCGACCGGGGTCACCTCGACCGGCACCGCCGGGCGCTCCCGGGCCTTCCCTGTTCCCCCGGCTCCGTCCTCGGCGCCGGGCGACCGGAGGAACAGGGCGAGGGGGGCGGCGGCCACCGCCAGGAGCAAGAGGGTTCCCAGGACTTTCGCCATGTCGGAGGGTCCTTCCGGTCGTCGGGGCGGGCCGGGGGCTGGTCCTGCAGGCGAGCGTGGATCGCGCCGACTCCGGTATCCTACCCTGGAGGCAGCCACTTCGCGGGCCGGTCCCGCATGCGGCGCCCCCCTTCATGGAGATTCCCCGCATGCGGCCCAGGATGCTCGTCCTCACGATCATGCTCGCTTGTGCCGCGACCCAGGCCCTGGGTGCCGAAGGGTCCGATCTCCCGGTCGATCCTTCGGCCCTAATGACAGGAGCCTTCGAGGCGCCCGATCCGGCCTCCGCGCCTCCCCTGGGCCTGGCCGAGGCCCTCTCCCGGGCCCTCGAGTCGAACCCCCAGGTGGCGGTCTCCCGCCTCTCGCCCCGGATCGCCGAGGCGGCGCTCCGACGGGAGCGGTCGGCCTGGGACGGCCGGGCCCGGGCCAGCCATGAGTTCAACGACGTCACCGACCCGGCCGCCAGCGGCCTCGACGGCGCCACCGTGCGCCAGTCGGAGACCCGGTCCACCTCGTTCGGGGTGGTCCAGCCCTTCGTCGACGGTTCGACCCTGGAGGCGGCCTGGACCGACCGGCGGACCCTCACCAACTCGGCCTTCGCCTTGCTCAATCCCCAGTACCGGGCAGGGGTGTCGGTGACCTGGCGCCGTCCGCTCCGGCGGGGCTTCGGCCAGGACGTGAACCGGCGGTCCATGGCCCGGGCCGAGGTGTCGCTCGAATCGAGCCGCTGGGAACTCGCCCGGGACGTGCAGGACACCCTGGCCGCCGTGGAGCGGGCCTACTGGAACCTGGCCGCGGCCCGGGACCAGCGATCGGTGGCCCGGCTCTCCCTGGAGCAGGCCCAGACCCTGCTCGAGGCCAACCGCTACCGGGCCGAAGCGGGGCTCCTGGCCCGGCTCGCGGTGGTCGAGGCCGAGGCCGCGGTGGCCGAGCGACGGGACGCCCTGCTGGTCTCCGAGCGGGAGGTGCAGCGGGCCCACAACGAGGTGCTCCGCCTGGTCGATCCCCCGGCCCGCCCGGGACAGAAGATCGGCGACCTCGCCGACGTCCCCGGCGTCGACCTCCCGGCTCCCCCGGTCTGGGACGAGGTGGTGGCCCAGCTGTTGGTGCGCAATCCTCGGTACCGGCTCTCGCTGCTCGAGCTCGAGACGCAGAAGGTGGAACTGGCCTTCGCGCGTGACGGCCTGCTGCCCCGGCTCGACCTGGTCACGACCCTCTCGACCAACGGTCTGGCGGGCGGCCGGGGCAACGCCATCGAGGCGGCCACCGAACTCGACTTCCCGACCTGGTTCGTGGGGCTCTCCTACGAGATGCCCTTCGGGAATCGGGCGGCCAAGGCCGAACACGAGCGGGTGAAGCTCACCGTCGAGCGGGCGGTGCGCACCGTCAAGGCGCTCGAAACCGATCTCGAGACCCAGGCCTTCGACCGGCTGCAGCGGTACACCACGGACCTCGGGCGGATCCACTTCTCGCGCCTCCGGATCGAGACCGCCCTGGCCAAGCTCCACGCCGAGGAGGAGCGCTACCGGGAGGGCCTGATCTCGGCGGACGACCTGCTCCGCTTCCAGCGGGAATTGGCCGAGGCCAGGGCCAGCGAGGTGAACTCCCGGGTGGCGGCCTCGCTCTCGCTCCTCGATCTCTGGGCCCTGATCGGGGTGCTGCCGGAACGCCGCGGCGTGGCGCTCGACGCCGAGCGGGTGTCGGCGGACAGGTAGCGACCTAGAGAGCGTTGCCGAGCAGGTCCTCGAGCCGGGAGACGGCCAGGACGCCGACCGGCACGGGCCGCACCAGCGGGATGGCGGGGACCTGGGTCGGCGGGACCTCGAGACCCTGGTCCTGGTCGGCCGCGACCTCGGGGTCCACGGCTTCGGGGGAGGCGGCGTCCCGCGGGATCACCGCATCGTCCTCGGCTGCCGGCCTCTCCTCGGAGTCGAGGGCGGCCAGCGCCGCGGCCACGGCGTCCTCCCGGATCCGGGCCCGGCTGGACTCGAGGGTGGCGGCCAGGGCCGGAGCTGCCGAGTCCCGACCGGTCCCGATCAGGGTCCGTGATCCCACCGACTCGAGGATCTGCCCGCTGCCGGGGTCGAACACGTAGGCGGTGAACTCGTTGACCGTCCAGGCCGCACCTTTCAGGGGCACTTCGACGGAGAGCACCGTGTCCCGCTCGGTCACGCCGGCGACCACCTTGAGGAACCCGTCGTCGCGTCGGATCACCACGTTCACCGGGTCGCCCTGGGGTTCCCGGTCGAGCAGGCGGAAGCGCACCACCGTGGTGTCCCCGGCGGCATAGCTCGCGGAAGGCCCCTCGGGTCCCAGGCCGACCAGCTCGATCCCGAGGATCTCGGCCCGGAGAGACAAGGGGACCAGGCACGCCAGGGCCAGCCAGTTGCGGCGGCGCATCGGGATTCCTTACCCCCGGCCCGGTGCCGGGACGCATCAGAGGCTCCCATGGGCCATCGGCATCCCCCGGGCCGCCCCGAAGCCGTGTCCGGGGGGTCGCCGCCCGTGAAAAAACGAACCCCCGGTCGGCGGGACCGGGGGTTCGCAGTTTGGCGGAAGGAACGGTCTGTTGGTCGGAGACATTACGAGTGTAAGGACGGGATCGAGAGTGTCCAGTCCCCCACAGGGGATTTTTCTCACCCCTGGATTTCACGGAGTCGTCACAGCCGTCACGGTCCGGTGGATTCGATGCCGGGGGGCGCGACTCCCGGCCTTCCCCCGTGACCGACCCGGGTGAGCAGGGCGAACGCCCCGCCTCGGAAAGACCCCGGGGATCCGGGAAGGAGGACGGTCATGTCGGCTCGCAATCTCGAAGTTCTCACGGTGTTGGCCCTGGCCCTCTCGGTGGCCCCGGTCCAGGCCGAAAGGGGGGGAAGGCCGGGAAGCGACCGGTCCGATCCAGGGGTGCATGCCCCCGGCCGGTCTCGCCGTGCCCACGAGACCCATCCGGGACGGGGTCGCCCCGCATGGGCCCGTCCGGGGACGATGGCTCCTGGCCGCAAGGTCGTGATGGTCCCCGAGGAGGTCATCGCAGAGCCCCGGGGCCGCCCCGCCCTGAAGCCCCCGGTGATGATCGCCCTGCCGGCCTCCCGCCCGGCCCCGGTCGTGGTGGTCCCTGCCCGCCGGCCGGTGGTGGTGGCCCCGCCCCCGGTCGTCGTGCACCGTCCTCCCCCGGTCGTGGTGCACCGCCCGCCTCCGGTGATCGTCCACCGCCCGCCTCCCGTCGTGGTGGCTCCTCCCCCGGTGGTCTGCGAGGTCCCGGCTCCGCCCCCGCCTCCGGTCTGCACCATTCCCGAGATCGTGGTCCCGGTGCCGGCCCCCCAGCCCCGGACCCAGGTCGAGAAGGCCAAGGTCCATACCCGCAACACCCTGCTCGCCCTGGGCCTCGCCAACGAGGCGCTGAACGACGGGGGCAAGGACAAGGTGAGGGTCCGCAACGCCAGCCTGGGCCTCTTGGTCCTGAACGAGCTGCTGCGGTAGGGATCCCCACCGAGCCCCCCCGCCGGTTCCACCCCCGGTGTAGCATCCGGTCCTCCTCGGGCCCGTCCCGGGGAGGACCTCTTCCTGTTCGCGGCCGGTCACCGGGAGGCACCCATGTTCCGAGGCGTGGATTTCTTCGACATCGATGCGCTGCTCTCCGACGAGGAGCGCATGGCGCGCGACTCGGTGCGGGGCTTCGTGCAGGAGAAGGTCATCCCGATCATCGAGCACCATGACCGGGAAGGCACCTTCCCCAAGCAGCTCATCCCCGAGGTGGCGGAGCTCGGACTGCTCGGCGCCAACCTGCACGGCTACGGCTGCGCCGGGATGTCGCCGGTGGGCTACGGGATCTGCATGCAGGAGCTGGAGCGGGGCGACTCCGGGCTCCGGTCCTTCGCCTCGGTGCAGGGGTCGCTCTGCATGTACCCGATCTACGCCTACGGCTCGGAGGCCCAGAAGGAGAAGTACCTTCCCGAGATGGCCGCCGGTCGCCTGATCGGCTGCTTCGGCCTGACCGAGGCCGACGCCGGCTCCGACCCGGGCTCGATGCGCACCAACGTCAAGAAGCAGAAGGACGGCTGGTTGCTCAACGGCTCGAAGATGTGGATCACCAACGGCGGGATCTGCCACCTGGCGATCGTCTGGGCCAAGGACGAGCAGGGCGAGATCCGCGGCTTCATCGTCGACCGCGACACCCCCGGGTTCTCGACCAACGACGTCGAAGGCAAGTTCTCGCTCCGGGCCTCGGTCACCAGCGAGCTCGTGTTCGAGGACGTGAAGCTCCCGGAGGACGCCCTGCTCCCCAACGTGAAGGGCATCAAGGGACCCCTGGGGTGTCTGAGCCAGGCCCGCTACGGGATCGTGTGGGGCGTGCTGGGAGCCGCCATGGCGGCCTACGACGAGGCCCTGCGCTACACCCAGAACCGGGTCATGTTCGACAAGCCGATCGCCAGCTTCCAGCTGGTGCAAGCCAGCCTGGTCGACATGTTGAACGAGATCACCAAGGGTCAGCTCCTGGCGCTGCGGCTGGGACGCATGAAGGAAGCCGGCACCCTGAAGCACTTCCACGTCTCGCTGGCCAAGCGGAACAACTGCAAGATCGCCCTCGACATCTGCCGGGCGGCCCGGGACCTGCTCGGTGCCAACGGCATCTGCGACGAGTACCAGTCGGGGCGCCACATGCGGAACCTCGAGTCGGTCGTCACCTACGAGGGCACCCACAACATCCACACCCTGATCGTGGGCCGCGAGATCACCGGGCTCGACGCCATCGGACGCTGATGCTCGATCCCAAGATCCTGGGATCCACGTTCGTGACCGTGTTCCTGGCCGAGCTCGGCGACAAGACCCAGCTCGCCACCTTCGGCGTGGCAGGAGCTTCGACCTCGAAGCTCTCGGTCTTCCTGGGTGCCAGCCTGGCCCTGATCGCGACCTCGGCCCTGGCGGTGCTGGCGGGCGACCTGGTGGTCCGGTGGGTCTCGCCGCTGACCATCCAGCGGCTGGCCGGGGCGTCCTTCGTGGTGCTTGGGCTCTGGATGATCTCGGGGCGGGCCGGGGGCTGACCCCTGGGCGCTCCGGCCTCCCGGAGGCGGCGCGAAGCGGGTCCGGGGCCCCTCACCCCAGCCGGTCGATCTCCTCGCCGGTGAGGCCGGGGAGCGAGAGCATCTGGGCCATGGCGGCCTGGTCGATCAGGGTGATCCCGGTGGCCTTGCCGCCGTCGTAGCGACCGATCCCGCCGAGTTCGTAGGCGCCGTTCCCGGGGTTCCTGGCCTCGCTGCGGGCCCGGTCCAGGTAGGCGGCGAGGGCGTTGCGCCAGGCCGGGTCGGGGCGCACCCGGTCGAGCTTCAGGAGGTTCCGGAAGAACACCGCCACGAAGGCCGGGGGCTGCTTCCAGAGCCAATCCCGCTCGGTCTCCACCCGGGCGAGCGTCGCCGAGGCGGTGGTCGACGCCTGGTCCAGGAGTCGCTCGACTTCCCCCGCTCCGGTCTCGACGGCCGCCAGCTGCACCAGGGCCCCGATCGCCGCTCCCTGGTTGTAGGACCAGAGGGTCTCCTCGGTCCGGCCCGGGTCGGCCACCCGCAGGTTGTCCCGGTAGAGCCCATCGGGACGGCGCAGCCGGGTCTCGAGCACCACAGCCAGCCGTCGGGCCCGTTCGAGGAAGGCCGCCTCCCCGGTCTCCCGATGCAGGGCCAGGAAGAACTGCGTGGTGGGGGCATTGGCGCAGGTGTTGAGCGAGGGATCCTCGTCCCGCTCCCGCCACAGGATCCCACCCTCGGGGAGCGTCCCCGAGTCCAGGAACGGGACCAGGGCCGAGGCTGCCTCGAGATGGCGGCGCTGGCCGGTCACCCGGTAGGCCTGCACCAGGTCGAGACCCAGCCAGGCGTTGTCGTCGAAGTAGCGCACCTGGGAGCGGCCTCCGTGGGAAACCGGATGGGGGGCGTAGGCACCGCCGGATCGGTAGTGTCCGAGCTCCCCGAGGGCGGCCTCGGCTCGGGTGTGGGTCCCGGAGAGCATGGCGAGGTCGAGTTCGGCGGCGACCAGCTGGCTGAGCGGCCAGGCGGTGGCCGGCTGCATGGCGGTGCCGGCCCACTCCCGCCAGGTCGGTCGGTGGAGGCTGCCGAAGACCAGGCCGCGCAGCGCCTGGCCCACCTGCCTGGCGATCCCGCCGGCCCTCGCGTCGTAGCGCAGCATCCGGTCCACCGTGGCCAGGGCTTCCCCGGTCTCCCGGAGCGCCCGGGCGCGGGCGGTCTCGCCGACCTCGGCGCCCGCGCCCGCGACGATCGGGGCGCTCCCCCCGGGGTCGTCGCCCGACCCAGGCCCTGGAGCCTGGCCGAGGACTTCGGCGAGGCCGGGGCCGAGGGTGGTCGAGAGGCAGAGCGTCAGGATCAGGACCGCGGCGCGCAGGGAGGGGCTCCTACCTGGACCCGGGGACGACCCGCGGCTCGTCTGCGGGCAGGGCCAGGGCCCCGAGGATCGCCAGGCTCGCCGAGACCGCGAAGGCCGGGCCGCGTCCGTGGGCCTGCCAGATCCCCCCGAAGAGGAGGTTGGCGGCCAGCACCGAGAGACCGGCGACCAGGTGATAGCTGCCGAAGGTCCGCCCCTGGGCTCCCTTGGGGGAGACCTCGGCGACCAGGGCCCGCTCGGGGCCTTCCATCAGGCCCTGGACCACGCCCCAGGCGGCGAGCAGCAGGACGGCCCGGTCGGCCTCCGCGACCGCCAGGCCGGCGGCCACCACTCCGGCCGCCAGCCAGGTGAGTCTCAGGGTCCGTCCTGCCCCCCACCGGTCCGCCAGTCGTCCCCCGGGCAGGCCGAAGGACGCCTTCACAAGGTGGAGGCCCAGCCACCAGAGCGGCAGGCTCCCGGGCGCATGGCCGTGCTGGCCGAGGAGCAGGAGGAGGAAGGCCTCGCTGGCGCGCCCCAGGGAGAAGATCGCCAAGGCGAGGAGCAGGCGGGTCTTCCGCGGGTTTTCCGGTTCCGGGCCCGGGCTCGGGCTCGGGGTGGCTGCCGGGGCCGGAGTCGTCGCCGGTCCGGGGTCCGTTGCCGGGATCGGGCACGGAGCCTCGGGGCCGGCCCCGGGGACACCCTCTTCCCGGACCCCGAAGGCCACCACCAGGACCGAGAGCAGGCCGGGCACTCCCGCCAGCAGGAAGAGAGTGGGCAGGTCCGGCGACACCCAGGAGAGCCAGGCCCACGCCAGCAGTGGACCGACCACCGCCCCCGAATGGTCCATGGAACGGTGGAACCCGAAGGCCTCGCCCCGGCGTCCGGGCGGTACCGCGGCCGCCAGCAGGGCGTCCCGGGGACTGGTGCGCAGACCCTTGCCGGTCCGGTCGGCGATCCGCACCAGGAGGACCTGGGCCGGGGTCGCTGCGAGGGCGACCAGGGGACGGGCCAGGGACGAGAGCCCGTAGCCGGCCAGGACCAGGGGCTTCCTCCGGTTCCAGTGGTCCGAGAGCCGGCCCGAGACGTACTTCAATCCGCTGGCGGTGGCCTCGGCGATGCCCTCGATGGTGCCTACTGCCAGAGGTCCCCCGCCCGGCAGGGCGGCGACGAAGCCGGGCAGCAGCGGGAAGATCATCTCGCTCGCGACGTCCGTCAGGAAGCTGACGAGCCCCAGGGCGAGCACGCCCGGGGTCTTCCAGACCGGGGTCTGGCCGACCGTGGACGGACCCACCGGAGAGGTCGAGGTCATGGGTTGAGCCTACTCCGAGGGTGTGCTACAAGTACCCCGGGGCGGGTCGAAGGGTCGCACCACGATGAGCACCGAGAAGCCCGGAGACAACAAGGACGGCGGCGAGGCCAAGCCCGCGCCCGCCAAGGCCATGACCCGGCGCCAGGCCCTGAAACACCTGGCCGCCACTGCCGCGGTGGGCGCCGGGGTGACCGGGCTCGTCGGCTGCACCACCACCGGGTCCGGGGGCAACTACGGCGGGGGCTACAGCGGCGGCTACAGCTCGTCGTCCTACAGCCCCAGCTACTCGTCGTCCTACTCCTACACGTCGAGCTACAACGTGCCCAAGTACTCGAGCTACTACAGCCACAGCTACGGGTACTCGTCCTACGGGTACTACTCGACTTACCGGTAAGTCCGGGGGTCGACGCCGGTTCCTCGGCAGCTCGCCCGCAAGGGACTCGCTCGCGGACGGGCTCTGCCTCGCTGCTTCCCCCGGTGGAACCGGGGGCACTTTGGCGGCGCCCGTGCCTCCCCCGGGGCGAGCGCTCTGGACGCCGTGCCCTGGAACTCCCTCCTGGACACGGGATCGAGCCGTGACGAGCCGATCCTCCCCGGGGGCGCTCGCGAAGGTCCGGGGGGCGACGCCGGCTTCTCCGCCGCCTGCCAGGAGATCCCTTGGGACCCCCAGCGGGGACCTTCGTGCACCGCGCTGCCCCCTCCTGATTCCAGGGTTGATGCACGAAAGAATATGACCTTGGATCCGTATGCTCTTTGAGGTATGTTTCTCTGGGGACATCCCCAGAGACGATGCCTCATGCTGGATGAGTCCACCAACAAGATATCTTCTGCTGCATCATCGATTCGCTATGAGCTCTCCGAGTACTCGCAGCATCTTCGGGAGGCGCGGCGGCGTCTGGGGCTCAGTCAGCGAGAGCTTGCCGAGAAGATCGGGACCACGCAGGCCCACATCTCGAGAATCGAAGCCGGGAGCGTCGATCTCCAACTGACGACCCTCGTCGATCTGGCGCGTGCCCTGGAACTCGACGTCCTGCTGGTCCCCGCGGCCAGCCTGCCTTCGCTCCGGGCGTTGCTCGCGTCGCCCGGGGAGCCGGGACCGCGGCCCCGCTACCGCCTCGAGGAGGAGGCCTGACCCATGGCCGCCCGCGCCACCGAGCTGCGCGTCCTCCTCCAGGACCGCCATGTGGCGACCATCACGCGTCTGGCGGACGATCGGAACGTCCTCGCGTTCACGCCGGGCTACCTCGAGGACGGGCACCGACCCACCCTGAGCCTGGGCTTCAAGGGCGAGGACGGGGAGCTGCTCACCGAGTTCGCTCCGACCCGGACCGCCCTGCATCCCTACTTCTCGAACCTGCTCCCGGAAGGCGCGATGCGCGACTACCTGGCGCGCCGAGCGGGCGTGAAGTCGGCCCGGGAGTTCCTCCTGTTGGGAGTCCTGGGAAGGGATCTCCCGGGCGCGGTGACCATCGAGGCCCCGGAACTGGAAGCCGAGCTCGGCCTCGAGCAGGGAGAGCCCGGAACCGGGGAGAGGGGAGACCCTGCCACAGGTGCGCCTGATGGTGGTGGGCCGCTCCGGTTCTCCCTGGCAGGCGTCCAGCTCAAGTTCTCCGCGATCCAGGAGAAGACCGGGGGTCTGACGATCCCCGTCCGCGGTGAGGGCGGGGATTGGATCGTGAAGCTTCCGTCGGCGACCTTCCCCCAGGTCCCCGAGAACGAGTACTCGATGATGGAGCTGGCGCGGGCCTCGGGCCTCCGGGTCCCGGAGACGCGACTCGTGGCAGTGGATTCGATCCGCGGTCTGCCCCAGGGAATCGGTCGCTTCGGAGCCATGGCTCTGGCGGTCCGTCGCTTCGACCGGGAGTCGGGTGGGCGACGCATCCACACCGAGGACTTCGCCCAGGTCTTCGGGGTCCGTCCCGAGTCCAAGTATCGGACTGCGAGCTACCGGAACCTGGCGGAGGTGCTCCGCACCGAAGCGGACGAGAACTCGCTGCGTGAGCTGGTGGAGCGGATCGCCTTCGATGCCCTGGTGGGCAACGCCGACAGCCACCTCAAGAACTGGTCCCTGATCTATCCGGATGGGCAGAGGCCCGAACTCTCGCCTGCCTACGACCTGGTCTCGACCATCGTCTACCTGCCAGGGGATCGGAACCTGGCCCTCGGCTTCGCCGGTGCGAAGGACATGCACGCCCTGGATCGCGCCCGGATCGAGAAGTTCGCGGCCGAGGCCCATCTCCCCCGGAAGCTGGTCCTCGACGCGGCCGACTCGATGGTGGAGCGATTCCTGACCGCCTGGAGGAGTATCGCCCAGGGCTTGCCCATGTCCGGGGAGCATGCCGCCGCCATCGAGGCGCACTTCACCGGGGTACCACTGGTCTCGGGACGGAGCGCGTGACTGCCGCCCTGCCTCGCCTCGGGATCCTCCGGATGTCGTGGCGGCGCCCCTGCCGCTGACCCGCTCGAAGGCGTAGCCCTCAGACCGTCCGCCCCAGGATCCCCGCCAGCTCCCCGAGCACCGCCTCGACCCCCAGGGTCGCCACGCAGTGGCGTTCCCCTTCCGGGCAAGGCGTCGGGTAGATCCGGGGGTTCTTGGCCGAGATGCAGGTCGGGGCCTCGTCGCACTCGGGCTCGGCGTGCAGGTGGCGGTGCACCGGATAGCCGTAGACCTCGGGCCGGGTCGGTCCCCAGAGGACCACGCCGGGGATCTTCTCCATGGCGGCGGCATGCATCACGAAGTTGTCGGCCGTGACCACCGCGTCCATGGCGGCGATCAACGCGGGGACCTCGGTCACCCGGGTCATGCCCCGGAAATCCCGGGCGCCTTCCAGGTGTTCCTCCCCGTAGAGCCCGGCCTGGACCACCGAGATCCCCGAGGCCACGAGGCGCGCCACCAGGGTCCGCCAGCGCTCCAGCGGCCAGGCCTTGCGGGGCGACTCGGTGGCGGCCGAGACCAGCACCCGGGGCCGGGGCGGGAGCAGCCCGGAGAGCACTGGATCGAGCGGCGCACGCTGAGGAGTCCACAGCTTCTCCTCGCAAGGCGTCGGGAGCCCGAGCATCCTCGCCAGCACCTGGTAGGCGCGGGCACCCGGGGCCTCGAAGCCCGGATCCTGCCAGTAGGCGGTCGACTGGAGTCGGGCCCCGGGGGGAGGGTGACCGATCATCTCCAGGGCCGGATGGTCCTTCAGCAGCGGGGTGAAGCGGGTGCGGGTCACCAGGTGGAACTTCCGCGAAGGATCCTGCTCGTGGATCTGCGCCAGCACCCCGGAGAGCATGAGCACGTCGCCGAAGCCGCCGATCGGGTCGAGCCAGGTCCTCCCCACCATGGCCTCGACCCCCACATCCCGGACCGAGACCGGCACGTTCCGCAGCATCGGTGCTCCTAGACGACCTGGCGGCGGGGCGCGAACTCGGCCCGCTCCAGCTTGGGGGGATCGAAGCGGGTCCCGGTGACCGGCTCGAAGTACTTCTCGAGGAAACCCTTCTTGGTCTGGCACCAGGGGGTCTTGGCCATCATGGTCCCCCGGTCGGCCCAGGCATCCAGCGGGCAACCGCCGTGGCACACGGTCCAGAACCGGCAGTCCTTGCACTCGGATTCGAAGAGCACCTGGTTGCGGTGGCGCAGCAGGTCCCGCTGGGCGTCGTCGAACACGTCATGGAGCGAGCGCTCGAAGATCGACCCGTAGGGCAGCAGCCCGTAGTCGTTGGAGCGTCCGCACTGGGAGAGCGAGCCGTCGGGCGAGAGGTTGAAGTGGCTGTCGGCGCAGTTCCCCGAGTCGACGCAGGTGAGTTCCTGCTTCCCGAGGATCAGGTTGTTCACGTAGGACCGGAAGGGCTGCACCTCGGGCCAGCGCTCCCGGTGCTCCCACCACACCGGGAAGAGCGTCCCCAGGAAGTCGATGAACTCGTCCACCGTGACCCGGAGCGCCTCGGAGCCGTCCTCGTACAGGAGCACCGGGTTCAGCATGAAGTTGCCCTGGGGCCGCAGGTTGGTGAGGAAGCGGAAGGTGCCGAGCGGGTCCTCGATGGCCGGCTTGCAGACCACGTAGATGAGGCCCCAGCCGAAGCCCTTGCGCTCGAGGATCCGCACCCCGTCCATGAAGAGCCGGTTGTAGGCCGCCGAGTCGACCTTGCGCCCCATGCCGCGGATCCCGGCGTACATCTCGTAGGAGGTCCCGAGCGAGCGGAGCCCCAGGTCCCAGAGGACGTCGGCGGCCTCCTCCGAGAAGCAGGTGAGGTTCGACTGCATCGAGTGCTCGATGCGGTCCTTGGTGGTGGGGCAGAGGGTGTCCATGAGGCGCCGGGCGGCCCGGTAGAAGTCGAGCCCGGCCAGCAAGGGCTCGCCCCCGTGCCAGATGATCTCGAGCCGGTCCCAGGGGCGGTCCCTGAGCCACTCGTCGACCCGCACGAAGAAGCGTTCGAGCACCTCGACCGACATGGTGCGGACGTCCGGCTCGGGCTTGCTGACGACGTCGCAGTAGGTGCAGTGGGCGTTGCACCACTCGGTCGCCTTGAGGATCACCGAGGCCATGGCTTCAGGCCCTCGGGGCGCCGACTGCCGGCCCCGGCGGCGTCGCCGCCTGCTTGCGGCCGAGCTCGATCACGTCCATGAGTTCGGCGAAGGCCGCGCTGCACCCGGGTTCGGGTCCCTCGACCGGGGCGAAACGGCCCATGCAGACCCGGAAACCCGGGCACCGGGCGCAGGTGTCGTCGGCCAGGAAGTGCCCTCGCCAGGCCTCCCGGGCCGCCGCCAGTCCCGGGTGCCGGGCCGGGTCTCCGATCGCCTCCGGGCTGTCGGCGAGGAAGCGTCCCGCGGCCAGGTCCCGGGCCGAGGCCGCCACCCGTCCCTCGGGGTCGAGGTGCAGGTAGTGGGCCGGGTCGTCGTACACGAGCGCTCCCCAGGGGGTGTAGGCATCCGGCTGGTAGCGCTCGGCCAGGGTCGAGAAGGGCTCGATCCGAGCCCGCGGCATGCGACCCAGCACCGCGTAGGTGAAGAGATCCATGAGGGCTTCCCAGTCGGTCGCCTCGGGCCCCAGTTCGAGTCCGCAGGCCACCCCGACCGAGGCGAGGATCCGTGCGTCCCGCAGGCTGGTCGGCTTCCCGGCTGGCAGGTAGACGATCGGGGTGAGCGCCCGGAGGGCGTCGATCCGGAGCACCAGGTCCCTAAACGGCCCCATCGCCTCGACCCGGAACCCGAGCGGGATGCCCTGCCACGCTACCTCGGGGACCAGCTCGGAGAGCGGTCCGGGAACCGGGACCAGGATGCGCTCCAGGCTCGCCCCGGCCGCCCGCGCTGCTGCGGCTGCGTCCACGATCGATCCCGTGCCCGGGACCCGCACCACCAGCCTCCGTCCGCCCAGGCGGCGGAGGAGGTCGGGCTCAAACCCGCAGACCAGACTTGGGAAGTTCATTCTCGATCACCGGCAGTCGGATCGGGGCCTCGTCCACCATGGACTTCAGGCTCTGGCAGACCCCCCCGCCGTCGCAGCGCTTCTCCTCGCGATGGACGCACCCGTCGCACTCCTCGTAGATCCCGGCCCGCTCCACCCGGATCTCGCGGCGCAGTCCCTCGTAGTACTCGATCGCCTCCCGGGCGTTGGGGAAGTCGAGGATCGACCTCCGGTGGAAGTCCGACATCGGGAAGCAGCCGTAGATCGAGAGGTCGGGCGAGATGTCCAGGGCGGTCGAGCAGTAGAAGCGGGTGTCGGGAACCCAGCGCGCCATCCAGCCGAGCTGGGCGTCGTCGAACTGGCAGAGCACGAAGCCGCAGTCGAGCCGGGGCTTGATCCGCAGTCGCTCGAACTGCGGGGTATAGGTCATCAACCGGTCGACCACGGTCTTGATCTGGTCCGGGCGGATGTAGGCGCTGTCGACCCCGGGGACCGGATGGGTGATCCCCAGGCGCAGGTCCCGCTTCATCCCGTGGCGCGTCACCAGGTCGAAGAGGAAGTCGAGCTGGTAGTCGGTCCGGTAGATGTTGAACCCCGGCATCGACCACTTGCCCATGGCCGCCAGGAAGGCGTCGACCTTCTCGGTCTCGCCCGGCAGCGTCTCGGTCTGGCCGGGATCGTTCAGGTTCACCACGAAGTTCAGGACCCCGGGATCGAGCTTGCCGAGGTGGCGGCGGATCTCGTCGAAGCGGGCCTGGCTCATCAGGGCGTTGGTGAAGACCGTGACCCGGAACCGCCGCTCCACCAGGTAGAGCACGAAATCCACGAACTGGGGATGGATGGTGGGTTCGCCGCCGAGCAGCGAGACCCCCTGGTCGCCCGAGGCCTGGAGGAAGTCGGCCAGGTAGACCATGTTCTCCCAGGTCAGGATGTCGGCGGGGGTCGAGTCCGCCATCTCCTTCTCGGCGAAGCAGTAGGGACAGGCCCGGGTGCACTTGGACGTCAGCAGGATGTTGGCCATCGGAGGGGAAACGGTATCACGCCGGGCCGGATTGCGGGGCAGGAGATTGGCTGTCAGCCCATCGCCCGCAGCTCGGCCACCAGCGCCAGCGTGTCCCGGTAGGGGAGCCCGTCCACGGTGGGCTCGGCCCGTCCGGTGATCCCGTCCACGGCGCCTGCCGCCAACGCCTTCCCGAGGTCGTCCTCCAGCTCGCCGGCACCCGGCAGCAGGTCCTGGCCGGTGACCCGCGACAGCGCCGCCAGCAGGGCATAGGCGCCCCAATTCGAGGTCCCTGCCACCACCAGCCGGTGCACCGTCACCACCGAAGGCCATGGGGGAAGGCCGGAAATCCCCCCCGATCCGGGAGGCCGCTCGTCCCGGGGCTCCACCGCCCCCACGGGGCGCATGCGGGGATCGACCAGGTTGCCCATGCCGACCTCGTTGCCCCCGTCGCCGATGGCGAAGGTCCGCACCGCTCCGTGGTCCGCGGCTCCGGGACCGGACAGGAAGAGCTCGTCCAGTGGCGCCACCGCTTCCGAGATGTCGACGCCCCGGAAGTTCCGGTAGGTCCCGTCGGCGACCCGACCCGGACGCTCGATCGCCAGCAGGCCGTCGATCCCATGACGCGCTCGCCAGTCGCAGGCCGCAACCCGACGCGCCGCGGCCTCCACCGGCCAGCCCAAGACCTCGACCCCGGGAGCCCCGAGGGCCGCGAGCACCGGTGCAGTCCGGGCATCCGTCGGGAAGCACACGCCCCGGCCGAGCCGCGTCATGGCCCGTCCCAGCGCCACCGCTCCCAGCGGGCCGTCGGTCTCGGGCCGATCGGTGGCCAGGTGGGGGAAGCCGGTGACGATGGCCAGCCGCTCCACCGTCGCCAGCTCCCGGGCGACGGTCTCGATCGGCCCCCAGGGAGCCGTGGCAGGCAGTCCCCGTCCCCCGGGGTCGCGCCGGCAGATCGCTTCCAGGGCGGCGTACCGCTCCCGGCTCACGACCTCGCCGGCTCGGGGTCCAGGAGGTCCCGGTCCGTCAGGTCGGCGACGAACATGTGGCCCGGCGCATGGGAGGCGAACCACGGGATCGCACCGGTGGCCAGGGCGGTCCGGCAGGCCTCCTGGCTGGAGACCCCGCAGGCCCAGAAGACCGGCACCTCGCCGTGGCGCACGGTCACCGCATCGCCGAACTCGGGAGCCGCCAGCTTGGCGATCGCCAGGCTCGCAGGATCCCCGGCATGGACCGGTGCCCCGTGGGCCCGGGACCAGCGTCCCGTGATCCGGCGTGCCTCCTCGACCCGCCCGGAGGCGACCGGTCGCATGCTGACGACCAGCTTTCCTCCGAACGGTCCCACCGGCACGAGGTCCTGTCCCGTGCGGTACATCGGGACGTTCCTGCCCTCCTCGACGTGGCGCAGGCCGATCCCGGCCTCCAGGAGTCCGCTCTCGAAGGTGAAGCTGCATCCGAGCAGGAACGCCGCGCAGCCTGGTCCCCAGATCCCGGCGAGGTCAGCCACCGCCTCCACCCCTTCGGGCCGGTGCACCAGGTACCGGGGAAGATCCGTCCGCAGGTCGGCGCCGGCCGCCAGGATCCGCGTCATGGGGTCGCCGTCCGGCAGTCGTTCGAGCAGGGGGCACGCCTGGGCGTTGGCCCGGCAGAAGGCCTCGAAGGCATCGGCCGCTGCCGCCGGGAGCACGATCAGGTTGGCCTGCACGTGCCCGGTCGCGATCCCGGGGGTCGGCCTCGTGAACCGCCCCAGCCGGCACAGGCGGCGCAGCTCGTCGGGGCGCATCCGGGCCCACTCGAGGGCGTCGGGCTCGTAGCCCCCTCCTCCGGGTGTCTCGATCCGGATCCGGTCCCCCGCCTCGGCCTCGATCCGCACCTTGGCGGGAAGTTCGATCCAGCGGTCCTTGCGGCGCAGCGCATTGCGGCCCGCCCGTCCCGGTTCGGCGCCCCCCAGCCCGAAGGGTCCGAGAGCCCGGCGCTCGGAGAGGATCGAGACCGTGACGGGCTTCCGGAACTCGATCTCCCGGACCACCCCGTCGCCGCCCCGGTAGGTGCCGGCGCCGCCCGATCCGGCCCGGATCGAGAAGCGTCGCACCCGCACCGGGTAGCGCAGCTCCATCACCTCGGGGTCGGTGAGCCTCGTGTTCGTCATGTGGGTGTGGACCGCGCTGGCGCCGTCGAATCCGAGGCCCGCCCCCGCCCCTCCGCAGATCGTCTCGTAGTAGCCGAACGAATCGTTCCCGAAGGTCAGGTTGTTCATGGTCCCCTGGCTGGCGGCGACCTTGCGGACCGCACCGAAGACCACGTCCACCACCCGCTGGCTGGTCTCGACGTTGCCACCGACGACCGCGGCCGGAGGCCGGGGCGAGAGCAGCGAGCCCTCGGGGATCACGATCGAGACCGGGCGCAGGCAGCCCCCGTTCAGCGGCAAGGTGCGCCGGGTCAGGCAGCGGAGCGCATAGAGCACCGCGGCGTGGACCACCGCCACCGGGGCGTTCAGGTTCCCGGGGAGTTGGGGATCGGTGCCGGTGAAGTCGAAGACGGCCCGCTCTCCGTCGACCTTCACGGTCAGTCCGATGCGGGCCCCGTCGTCCAGGAAGTCGAAGGCCCGGTGCTCCCCGGCAGGCAGATCGGCGAGCACCTCGCGGACGGCTTCCTCGCCGTTGTCGAGGACGTGACCCATGTAGGCGTCGACCACCTCGGGGCCGTGCAGCCGGTCGAGCTCCAGGATCCGCCGGACCCCGGCCTGGTTGGCCGCCACCTGGGCCCGGAGGTCGGAGAGCCGCTCCTCGGGATTGCGGGCCGGCCAGCGCCCTTCCGAGAGCCGGGCCCGGATCTCGGCCTCCCGGAACCGACCTCCCTCGACCAGGGGGAAGGCATGGAGCCGTACCCCTTCCTCGTCGATCGAGCGCGAGAAGGGCGGCATGGACCCCGGCGAGATCCCGCCGATGTCGGCGTGGTGGCCCCGGTTGGCCACGAAGGCCCGGAGCTTGCCGGCGTCGTCGAAGACCGGGGTCACCACGGTGACGTCGGGGAGGTGGGACCCGCCGTGGTAGGGGTCGTTGGACACGAAGACGTCGCCGGGCCGCATCCGGTCGCCGACCTCGTCGCGCACCGCGGCCACGGTGGCGCCCATGGCACCGAGGTGAACCGGGATGTGGGGGGCGTTGGCCACCAGCTCGCCGGCCTTGGTGAACAGCGCGCACGAGAAATCCAACCGCTCCTTGATGTTGGTCGAGTGGCTGACCCGCTCCAGCGTCCGGCCCATGGTCTCGGCGCAGGACATGAAGAGGTTGTTCCAGAGCTCCAGGCGGATCGGGTCGCGGCGGGTGGAGCGGGGCTCGGGGGGGCGGCCCTCGGCATCCTCCAGCACCAGGACCCCGGACTCGGAGAGGCGGGCGGTCCATCCGGGGGCGAGCACGATGGTCGAGATGGCCTCGATCACCAGGGCCGGCCCCTCGATCCGGTCGCCGGCGGCGAGGTCCTCGCGCCGGTAGAACGGGGAGTCCACCGAGGTCACTCCGCCCTGGGGCGAGGGGAACCAGACCGGACCCCGACCCACCGGAGTCGGCGGAGGGGAGCCGGCGGCGCGAGCAGGAGGCGCCATGGAGCCGAGGTCGGGGTCGGGGGTACGCCCGGTGCCGAGCACCCGGACCGTGACCACCTCGACCGGGACGTCGACGTGGAGGAATCCGTAGAGCCGCTGGTGGGCCGACTCGAAGGCCGCCCGCAGCCGCCCGAGGTCGGCGTCCCAGGCCACGTTCAGGGTCTGGTCGACACCCCGGTAGCGGAGATCGACGGTGGCCACCACGGTGACGTCGCCCTCGGCGGCACCCTGGTCGAGGAGGGCCCGGCGGACCTGGGCCGAGAGTTCGGCGAAGGTCGAGGCCAGCCGTTCCCCGGTGCCCTCGTCGAGCGGCCCGGGCCGGGTGGCCGTCTCCACCGCCACCAGGTCGGCGAGTCCGATCCCGAAGGCCGAGAGCACTCCCGAGAGCGGGTGGAGCAGCACGGTGCGGATCGAGAGCGAGCGGGCGATGGCGGTGACGTGCTGGCCGGCGGCGCCGCCGAACCCGAGCAGAGCATGGTCGCGGACGTCGTGGCCGCGCTCCTGGGAGAGGCCCACGATGGGATCCGCCATGTTCTCGTTGGCGATCCGCACGAAGCCCTCGGCGACTTCCTCGATCGTCATCTTCCGGCCGGTGGCCACCCGGACCGCGTCGACCACGGCCGCGAAGCCCCGCCGGGCTGCCTCGAGGTCGAGGGCCGCAGTACCCGAGGGACCGAAGCACTGCGGGAAGTGCTCGGGCCGGATCCGCCCCAGCACCAGGTTGGCGTCGGTCACGGCCAGGGGGCCGCCCCGTCCGTAGCAGGCCGGTCCGGGATCGGCGCCGGCGCTCTCGGGACCCACCTGGAAGCGCCCCTGCTCGAAACGCAGGATCGAGCCGCCGCCGGCGGCCACGGTCGAGACCTCGAGCATGGGGGCCTTCAAGCGGATGCCCGCCACCTTGGTCTCGTAGACCCGGGCGAACTCGCCGTCGAAGCGGGAGACGTCGGTCGAGGTCCCTCCCATGTCGAAACCGAGGACCTTCTCGAAGCCGGCCCTCCGGGCCACATGGGCCACTGCCACGACCCCGCCGGCAGGGCCCGAGAGCACCGAGTCCTTGCCCGAGAACCGGTCCACCGAGGCGAGTCCCCCGGAGCTCTGCATCATGAAGAGGCGGGTGGAGCGGGGCAGCTCCGACTCGAGGGCGGTCAGGTAGCGACGCAGCACCGGGGAGAGGTAGGCGTCGACGGTGGTGGTGTCGCCCCGGCCCACGGCCTTGATCTCGTTGGCGACCCGGTGGCTCACGCTCACCCACTCGAAGCCCAGGTCCCGGGCCCTGGCCTCGACCGCCAGCTCGTGGTCGGGGTTCTTCCAGCTGTGGAGGAAGAGCACTGCCAGGGTGGTGAAGCCCTCGGCTCGCAGCCGACGCAGGGCGTCGCCAGCACGCTCCCGGTCGAGCGGGGTCTCGACCCGGCCATCGGAGTCGATCCGTTCCGGGATCCCCACCACCTTCCGGGGCAGGGTCTCGGGCTTCACGATCCGGAGCGCGAAGAGCTCGGGCCGGTCCTGGTAGCCGATCGAGAGCAGGTCCTCGAAGCCCTCGGTGACGAGCAGCGGGAAGGGCTCACCCCGTCGTTCGAGCAGGGCGTTGGTCCCCTTGGTCGTGCCCATGCGCACGGCTTCGAGGACATCCTCCGGGATCGCCTGGTCGCGTCCCAGGCCGAGCAGGTCGCGGATCCCCTGCAAGGGGGCGTGGCGGTAGACGTGGGGCGCGTCGGAGAGGAGCTTCCGGACCTTGAGTTGCCCCTCTGGGTCCTGGGCCACCAGATCCGTGAAGGTCCCGCCCTGGTCGATCCAGATCCGCCAACCGCGCATGGAGCGTCCTTCCGCCCCGGGACGGGTCCCATCCCCGGGAAGCGAACGCTATTTTGATTGGCAGCTCGCCCGCAAGGGGCTACATCCCGGCGTCGAAGAGCATCCGGGTGATGTTCCGGTAGAACCGGCGCACCGGGAAGATCGTGAACCAGCCCATCTCGTCCAGATGGTCGGCGTCGAGGTCGGCCTGGAACTCGCCCCAGCGACCCGACGAGAGCGAGACCAGTCCGTCGTTGCGACCGGCCTTGGCCGGGATCACCCAGCCGGGATTGCCGCCGACCATCTCGGTGACGGCCCGCCGTGGATCGGTGGCGAGCAGCTTCCGGAGCGGCGCCGGCAGGATCGACATCCCCATGAGCCGCTCCCGGGTCGAGGGCTTCCTGCCCAGCACCGCCTTCTCCATGATGGTGTTGACCACGGTGGCCGTGGAGAGCAGCGGGAGGGTCGTGAACGGCGACTGGGCGCCCACGAAGCTGAAGTAGCGGACTCCGGGCTGGTTGGGGATGGCGGCGTTGAAGTCCCGCATGCCCTTCACGGAGATGCCGTGGATGCCTTCCCGGTGGAGGCCGAAGAGGTCCCAGAGCTTCCACGCCTTCTGCTTCTCGAAGACCCACTTCAGGGCGAAGTCGGCGTACCAGACCCCCTGGTGCGGGGTCGAGACGGTGGTCAGGCTGGCGACCCGGTCCGCCATCCCGAGCTTGGCGATCATGTAGCGGGAGTCGAGTCCCCCGGCCGAGTGGGCGATCAGGTGGAACTTCTCCCAGCCCGTGGATTCGATCTGCTGCTTCAACTCGGTGGCCCGCTGCTCGAAGGACGCGAACGGCGTGGTCTCGGGCAGGAAGACCTGCATGCCTTCCCGTCGCAGGTGCTCGGCGACCCCCAGGAAATACGGGATCAGGAAGGGCCCCAGCTTCAGGTTCCGGTACCCGAACAACCCGTGGACCAGCACGATCGGGTAGCGCGGGATGTCCCGGATGCGGTTTACGCGGAGGAAGTTCTGGCGGGCCTTGGGGCGGTAGTAGTTGCCCTTCCGGTCCCACTTCCAGGGGGGCGGCTCCTCGGTACCGGCACCGGCATCGGCACCGGCGCAGGGTGCGAACGCCATGGCCATGGCGGCCGCGAACCCCATGACGAGCCGACGACGCCCACCGGCGCGATCCATCCGCACCCCGAGACCCCGCGGGCAGCCTTCCCCGACTGCCCGCCTCCATCCTAGGGAGCCGGCGCCGCATGCCAATCCAGAATCGTCCCGGAGGTGTCGCAAGCAGTCTCGCCGGCGAGAGCTGCGAGACGGTCCGGCGAGGCCCGAGGGTGCATGAACTCGCATCATTCCGTAGTGGCACGGGTCGTGATAGGGACGCTCGTGTCCTCCCGGAATACGGGAGGCATCCCGCACGAACCCACGATATCCCTGCGACGATACGCATCGAGGCTGCATTCGCAGCCTCTTTTTTTTTGGCTGCGCGGGTGCGTCTAGCGTGCCGCGACCAGGCGCAGGGTCCGGTCGCGATCGGGGTCGGCCGGGAGCCGCCCGAGCGCCTCGACCAGACGGGCCCGCAATGCATCGATGTCGGCGAGGCTGGCGCCCAGCGGTGGGCCGGCCAGGTACGCGGGGGCCGAGAGCAGGCCGACCAGGAAGCGCAGGCGCGGCAGGGGGCCGGGCGGCGGGAAGAAGTCCGGCGGCAGCCGCTCCCAGGCCTCGAGCGCTCGCCCCAGAGGAGGGAACGTCACCGCCCCGGGGCTGGCCGAGGGAAGGGTGGAGGCGAGCTGGGCCTCGGCCTCCAGGTAGGCGACCACCGGACGGAGCTCGGGCTCGACGCTGCGTGCGAGGCGGGCGAAGCTCTTCACCCGGGTCTGGTGGACCGGGCTCTCCTCGAGCCAGTCGAAGGCTCCCTTGGGACGCAGGGTGCGCTGGAGCGCGGCCGTCAGCACCCGGTCGCCCAGCGGACCCGGATACATCGCCAGGGCCTCGGGGAGGATCTCGGAGAGCCCTCCGAGCAGCAGGAGCAGTCGCTGGGTCCGCTCCAGCCGTAGCAGTCGGGCGCGATCCGAGGTCGGGGTCGGCTCCGCCTCGAACCGTTCCACCGCCTCCCCTGCGATCCGCGCCGGCTCTCCGGGGTCCAGCCCCGCGGGATCCCTGAGCCGCGCCCGGACCAGGGTGTCGAGGCGCGCCAGCAGGATCTCGAGATCGTCCCCCGAGGGCGTGGCGCGGGCTTCGCTCCGGCCGATCCACCAGGCCCGGAGTCGTCCCGCGGCCGGACCATGGAGCCGGCGGGGACGTCCATGGAGCCGGGTGGCGGCGGCCGGCCAGAGCACCAGGCGGAGACCCCGGGAGGGCGCGCCCGGCAGCGGCTCCGGCCACGCCACGAAGCGCCCGGTCTCGGTCTCGATCCGGGGGCCGAGCTCCCCGGCCTCCACCAGGTCGAGCCCGAGGACGATCTCGACCTCGGGGCCTCCCGCGTCGGGCAGTTCCACGCCCCCTTGAGCCCAACCCCGGTCGAGGCCGGCGAACCAGGCGGGATGCGCTTCGAGCCGCGCCAGGGTGCGGGCCCGACCGAAGGTCGAGGAAGGCTCGGGGCCGGGGCCCGGGAGGGGCAGGACGGAACCCGCCAACAACCGGAGGTTCCGAGGCGGGAGGTCCAGGGCCTCGGGCTCGCCCACGACGGGTCCGCGCCAGGCTTCGCTGACCCGGGCGTCCCCCGGTCCCGCGCCATGACGCATCCCGACCATCCGGGCGACGCCGGTGCCCAGGGTCGTCACTGCCAGGAGCGCCACGACCAGGGCCACGGGCCCCGTCGTCCCGCTCCCGCCCGTATCGGCCATGCCCCCGAGGGTACCTGGACGGACCCGGCCCCGGAGGTACTCTCCGGCGGAGACGGGCGCGGCCCCCGGTACCTGGTCATCCGGGGAGGACCCGACGGGCCGAACCCGGCGCTCGCGGGTCCCGGGCGGGCGGACTCCCGGAGCAGGAAACTGGATGGCGACCCGGCTGGTGGAGCTGGTCCTGGTGGCGATCCTGGCCGGACTCCTGGCCTGGAGGCCGGTGCGGCCTGCCCTCTCGGTCCGGGTGCTCGGCGAGTCCGCGCTGCTCTCCCTGACGGGTCTCCCGGCCGGTGACCTGCCCCGGGTCCAGGCCGACGGGAACCTGCTGGCGGTCGAGCCGAGCGAAGGACATCCGGGCCGCTTCCTGGTCTCGGGGCTCCCTCCCGGCGCCGAGTGCGAACTCGGGATCGAGGCCTCCGGCCAGAGCTGGCGACTCGCCAAGGTGCGGGCCGGGCCACCCTTCGCCGCCCTGCTCGGGCCCGCGCCCGGACGCTCGGTCCGGCTGAGGATCCTCAGGGCCGGACTGTTCGCCTGGGAGGGGGACGCCCGACGGAGCTGGACCCTGCCGGCCGGCATCCACGAGATCCCGGCGCCACTTCCCGGCGGCCCGTGGCGTCTGGTCCGTCGCCTCGGCCCCGAGCGCGAGGCGATCGCCTGGGAACCGGATGTGGTCCTGGCGGCCTGGTCCGAGGAGGCGTCGCTCCGTCCCAGCCCGGGCAAGGAGTTCTCGGGCCAGGCCGGGATCCCGCTCGAACTCGCCTCGGCGGTGGCTCGTGCCGGTCCGCTCGACGGCTTCGCCGGCTGGCACCGGGAGCTGCTGGCGGCCGCACCCGATCCCCGGGTGGCTCGCAAGCTGTGGAACCGGATCCACGGCTGGCGCAGCCTGGTGCGCGGTCTGGGCCTGGGAGAACCCGACGAGCCCGACCCCTGGCAGGTGGAGCGCGGGCGTCCGGAACCCCCGTCGTCGGCCGCCCTCGACTGCCCCATCCTCCCGGCGCCTCCACCCGGCTACGGACTGGTCGAGAGCCTGGCCCACGAGGGGGACGTGCCGCTCCCCGGCGATCGGGGACCCGCCGTCTACCTGCGCTGGCCCGAGGGGACGCTGCCCGAGGGCGCTGGCCTGGCCCTGATCCTGACCGTGGAGGAGGCGCCGGCCTCGAGCTGGTTCCGCCTCTCGGAGCTGGAGGTCGGGGGCGACGGGTTCCGGGTCGAGTTCCCGCCCGAGGCCTCCGGACCGGCCCTCGCCACCGAGCTCCGCTTCGTGCTCGACCCGCTCCAGGCACCTCCGGGGGGCGTGCTGCTCGAGGTCCGGGAGTGGGCGACCGGGCCCGAGCGGCCGCTCCGGCTGGTCAGGGCCCGGGTCGAGCCGGTCGGGTCCCCAGGGGAATGAGGGGGCCGCCCGGCTCGAACCCCAGTTCGACCTCGAGGTCGTCGGGGTCCAGGCCACCGCTGCCGAGCAGCCGCAGCCGTCCCCTCCCGCCTTCCTGCCCGAACCACTCGAGGCGGGGCTCGGGGGCACCGGGGGCGGCATGGAAGGCGTGGCCCGTCGCCGGACCCGCTCCCGCCTCGAGCCTGAGGACCAGCGCCCGGTCCGGATCCCGGGCCATCGCCAGACGCCTGCCGTCCGGGAGCACCGCCAGCACCAGGGGAGGCTCCCCCGGACGCGGCTCGGCGAGGACCCGGGGAGGATCGACCCGGTGGTCCCTCAGCCGTCCCTCGGGATCCCTCCGCATCACCATGGGAAGGCCGGGAGCCGTCACCTGGCCGTCTTCCCGGTCCCCGGCCGTCAACGGCACCCGAGAGGCCGACGCGTCCCCGAGCGCGACGACCCCGAGACCGACGAGTCCCGCGGCCAGCAAGGTCTCGACCCCCAGCCGCGCCAGGAAGCCCCGACCGGGCCCGGCTCGCCGCAGGGGCGGCACCGATGCAGGGGTCTGGCGCGGCAGCTCCTGGGTGTCGGCCCCGGGGCTCGGCATCGCCCGGGTGCGATCCGGTTCCAGGGCCGCCAGTCGCGCCTCGAGTTCAGCACCGGAGGTGGGCCGCCGTTCCGGGGCCACCGCCACGCAGGCGGAGAGGATCCCGCGCAGGCCGGGGTCCTCGATCCCGGAGAGGAGCTCGGCGACCCGCTCGCTGGCGAAGGCCGGGAGGTGGAGGCGGCGGCCTGCGGCCAGCTCGATCAGGGTGAGGCCCAGGCCGAAGAGATCGGAGCGGGGACTGTAGAGATCGGCCGCCAGCAGCTCGGGCGCCAGGTAGGCGGGCGTGCCGACCACCCGTCCGGTGCCGGTGAGGCCGCCATGGTCCTCCGGCCGCCCCAGCCCGAGGTCGGTGAGCCAGGCCTTCCCATGCTCGTCGAGCAGGATGTTCGAGGGCTTCACGTCGCGATGGAGGATGCCCATCCCGTGGAGCGCGTGGAGGGCGGAGGCGATGCGGCGGCCGACCTCGACCACCTCGCCCCGGGTCGCCTTGCCGCGGGCCTCGATCCGGTCGGAGAGCGTGCCGCCGGGGAGGTAGCGGAACACCAGGTAGGGCGGCCGGTGGTCGAGTCGGGCGTCGAGCAGGGGGACCAGGGCCTCGTGGCTGGCGGCCAGGAGCAGCTTGGCTTCCCGCTCCAGGCGGGCCAGGGAGTCGTCGTCCGCCCGCATCACCTCCAGGACCTTGAGCGCCACCGGGCGATCGAGGTTCCGGTCCCGGGCCAGGTAGACGGTGCCCATGCCGCCCCGGCCCAGGGTGCGCTCGACCTCGTAGCGTCCGGCGGCGAGGGCGGTGCGGGCGGAGGGGGGAGGGGAGCGGTCCATGTTCGTCGGGGCCCAGGGTAGCGGGGAACGTCCCGGGCCGGTGCGGACCGGTAGACTGGGAGGTGCGGCCGAGGGGAGGGTCCATGGTCGATCGGGGGACCTTGGTCGGGGGGCGGTACCGGGTCACGGTGGAACTCGGCCCCGGTCCCGTGGGCACGCGCTTCGACGCGACCGACGAGACCGGGGGCGGCGAGGTCGAGCTCGAACTCGCCGGCGACGATCTGGTCTCCGATCCGGACGCCCGGGTCCGGTTCCTGAGGGAAGCCCGACGCCTCGCCCGGCTCCAGCACCCCGCCATCGCCAGGATCCTGGAGGTGGGGGAGGACACGGGACCAGAGGGAGGCCCCCGGGTGTTCCTGGTCAAGGAACGGCTCGGGGGGCCGACCTTGGCGGCCCATCTGGCCCGCCTGGGGACTCTCGATCCCCCTCGGGTCGGCGCGGTGCTGGCTCCGCTCGCCGCCGGACTCGACCATGCCCACGCACAGGGCGCCGTCCACCGGGACCTGCGGACGGCCGCCATCGCCTTCGATCGGGCTCCCGACGAGGGAGGCGTGCCCAGGATCCGGGACTTCGGACTGGCCGTCGAGGTCGAGCGGACCCTGGGCCTGACCCGGCCCGGGGCTGCCCGGATGCCGCCTCCGGGGTCGCTCGCCTACCAGGCTCCCGAGGTCTTCCTGGGTCGGTCCACGAGACCCTCCATGGACCACTGGTCGCTGGCGGTGGTCGCCTGGGAGCTGCTCGTGGGGCGACTCCCCTTCCCGGGCCCCGACTCCGAGGTGCGACGTCAGGTCCTGGAGGGCGACCTCGTGCCGCCCGGGCTCGCTCCGGGGATCGACGCGGTCCTGGTCCGGGCCCTGGACCGGGATCCGGGCCGGCGCTTCCCCGACGCCCGGGCACTGGTCGAGGCCCTTGCGCGCCGCGATGCTCCCCCGGAGGGACCTCCGGCGACGACCTCCCCCGAGGTCGGCCCGGAGCCCGCTCCGGAGGAGGAATCCCTCTCGTTCTTCGAGAAGATCCTGGCTCTCGCCATGACCCTCGCCGGTCTGGGCCTGACGCTGGCGATCGGCTTCCCGATCCTCTCGGGAGCCGCCGACGTGGTCGCCAAGGTCGGCTACATCGGTCTCCACCTCGGCGATCCGGAGGCCCTCCCCCGGGAAGGGAACCTCTGCTTCAAGGATCTCTGCTTCCGGACCGACACCGAGAAGCGGCACCTGGCAGGCCGTCCGGGCTACACCAGCGAGTCCGAGGCGTGGTTCTGCCCGGACCACGGACCCTCGGGGTGGTTCACCGACACCAAGTTCGACGGGGCGGCCCTGACGTTCTACTGGATGACCGTGATGTCGCTGGCGGGCGGCTTCCTGGCCGCGTGCCTGGCGCTGCTGGCGCGCCTGGCCATGGCTCCGGTGCTGGTTCCCCTGGCCCTGGCGGGCGTCGTCCCGTGGGGCGAGCTCCTCCCCCACAACGAGATCGATGTCATGGACGCGGGCGGTCCCGCGAGCTTCAAGGAAGCGCCGGCCGCGATCTCGATCGTGGTGGCGGGCGTGGGCACCCTGGCCTGCCTGGCCGCCTACTGCTGGTGGTGAGCGGGCCGGCTACTCCGGCTGCTTCAGGGACCGGAGCTTGCGGTAGAGGGTGGCCCGGCTGATCCCGAGCAGCTTGGCTGCTTCGTCCCGGTTGCCGCCGGCCCGACGCAGCGCCTCGAGGATGGCCTCTTCCTCCATGCGGGCGATCCGCTCCCGGGGGCGGAGCAGGATCTCGCGGTCGATGGAGGCGGTCACGTCCTCGGGATTCATGGTGCCGGCGATGCCGCCGACCGGAGCCGGGGGCGGCGGTGCGGTGCGGGCGCCTCCTGGAGGCATCAGCAGTCCGGAGGCGGAGTCGAGTCCGAGGTCGCCGACCCGCACTACCCCGCCCTTGGCGAGCGCGGTGGCCCGGGCCAGCACGAACTGGAGCTCGCGCACGTTGCCGGGCCAGGAATGCCGGGCCAGGCGCTCCCGGGCGGCCGGCTCGAGCTCCAGGTTCTTGGGCAGGAACTTGGCGGCCAGGATCTCGATGTCGCCGATCCGGTCGCGCAGCGGGGGCACCTCGAGGACCACGGCGGCGAGCCGGTAGTAGAGGTCCTGCCGGAAGCCGCCGCTGGCCACCCGGGCCGGGAGGTTCCGGTGGGTGGCACAGACCACCCTCACCTTGACCTTGCGGGAGCCGTCGGAGCCCAGCGCCTTGATCTCGCCCTCCTGCAAGGCCCGGAGGAGCTGGGCCTGCAACTCCGGGGGCAGCTCGCCGACCTCGTCGAGGAAGAGGGTCCCGCCGTCGGCCCGGACGAAGGCGCCCTCCCGGCTCTTGTCGGCGCCGGTGAAGGCGCCCCGCTCGTGGCCGAAGAGTTCGCTCCGGGCGTGGGTGAGGTCGGAGAGCAGGGTGCAGTCGACGACCACGAAGGGGCCGTTGGGGGTGCTGCCCCGGTTGTGCAGGGCCCGGGCCAGGCCTTCCTTGCCGGTGCCCGTCTCGCCGTGGAGCAGCACCGGGAGGTCGAGGGGGGCGACCCGCTGGACCAGTCCGAAGAGCTCGCGCATCACCGCGCTGGCCCCGAGCATGCCCTCGAACTCTTCGCCCTCGGTGCGGGGAGCCGCGATCTCGGTGTCCATCACCTCGAGGACCAGGGTGGTGGATCCGAGTTCGACCCGGAGGCCCGGCTCCAGCACCGCCGACTCGACGGCCACGCCATTGACCCGGGTACCGCTCTTGGACCCCAGGTCCTTCACCCGGTAGCGGTCCACCTCGGGCTCGATCCGCACATGCTCGCGGGAGACGGTGGGATCGGAGAGGCGGAGCTGGGCGTCGGGGGAGCGGCCCACGATCACGACCCGGCCCCGGAGCTCGAGCTCCATGCCGCGGTCGGGACCGGCTTCGACCACGAGGATGGACCGGCGCAGCTTGAGGCGGGCGCCGTCGCCGAAACGCGTGATCTGGCTGAGTGTGTCCATGGGGGATGTAGCCGCCATTGCATCATCGCGGCCTGCGGCGGTCAAGGACGGCGCATCGAGGGACGGCCGGGAAGCACGCCCGTGCGGCCCCGACGGAGAGGTTCCCGGAGGCACCGGAGGGTACTCTCGGGAACCCGTGACCCAGTTGGTCCCTGTCGATCCCCGACCTTCCCGGACCGGGTTGCCCGCGATGCCGCCCTGGGTGAGGATGACGATCGGGGCGGCCCGCTCGACCTGGCTGGCACGGGGTCTACGGGCGCTCTTCCCCTATCGTTCCGTCCTGACCCTGTTCGCCTACCTGCTGGCTGCGCTGGGCGTCGGGCTCCTCATCACCGGCAGCCGGGTCGCGCTCCGCCTGGCGATGGGACTCGATCCGATCGGTGGCGCCCTGGGAGTGGGCCTCGCCTTCCTGGCGGCGGCCGCGCTGCTCCCCGTCCCTGCCCTGGTCGCGGCTTGGCTCGGCGCCAACTCCCGGGCCCTGGTACTGCTCGCCTTCGCCCGCAAGGAAGGCGACCTCCACGCCCCGCTCCCGATCCTGGAGGCGACCTTCCGGCCCTTCTCGCTGCGGGGTCGTCGCGCCTTCGCGGTGCACGTGACCGTGGTCACCGACCGGCTCTCCCCCGACGACCGGGTGGGCCTCGAGGTGCGGGTCAGGACCGAGACGGGCAAGGTGCTCGGCGCCGAGCTGCCCCGCTACCGGGACGAGCACGGGGCCATGGTGGTCCGGGAACTCTCCCAGGAGGTGGGCGAGCCGGAGACCTTCACCCTGACGCTGGGGACGATGTTCCCGGTGCGGGCCGTCTCGCTCGCCGCCGAGGTGGGGCGACCGGTCCGCCTCCACGGGGAGATCCGGCTGGTCCTCCACGGCGTCGAGCAGGGACGGATCGAATTGCCCTTCGAGTTCACCCCCCGGGAAGGCGATCTGGCACCCCGCCCGGTGGTGGTCGCCCCTCCGGTCGAGCCTCTGGGGAAGGCGGCCACCGCGGTCCCCGGCTTCGAGGTGGTGGCCACCCAGGTAGGAGGACGCGGCACGGGGTGTCCCGTGTGCGGCGATCCCCTCCTCGACGAGGTCTACGTCTGCGGCTCCTGCGAGGCTCCCCACCACTCGGAGTGCTGGGTCTTCGCCGGCCGCTGCAGCACCTACGCCTGCGAGGGCGAGCCGGTGGTCCCGGCCGGGTGAGACCGGAGGTCCGGCACCCCGTCACTCCGGCGGCCGGTAGGGCTTGGCTCCGCAGGTCTCCCCATCCGTGAAGCGGGGATGAGCGTGCTCCACCCACAGGAAGTGCCGATGTTCGGGCGCGGGCTTGAGCACCGGGAAGAACCGCAGCGCGGTGAGCGTGGCGGCGGTCTCGAGGGGACCGATGAACCCCTCGACCGGGAGCGTTTCCCGGCGCAGTCGTCCCACCTGGGATCGCCCCAGGCAGAACATCCCCGAGTGCGGATTGGGGTAGCGGTCGAAGCGAACCGGTCCGAAGCCCGGGAAGGCGCCCTCCGCGACCCCGACCTCGGGGGCGAAGAAGTGGGCGAGCAATGCCTGGCTGAGGGGGCCGTCCACCAGCAGGCGGGCTCCGGCAGCCCCCGGCAGGAACTCGTAGCGATGGGGCATGAGCACCGGGCCCGCGCCGGTCAGCCCCTGGAACCAGAGCTGTTTGGCGACGAAGGCCGGGTCCGCGATCACCAGGTCGTCCTCGAGGTACATGGTCAGGTCGGCGATCGGGTCGGCTGCGATCGCGAAGTCGCGTGCCCGGAGCGGCAGCTCGCGGGGATCGGCCAGCTCGACCCGATGACGCGTGATCCACGGCTCGAACCCGGCGAGGACCTCGGCGAGCGCATGGTCCCCGCAGGTGAGGACATGGATCTCCACCTCGATCGCGGGGGCCGGACCCGGGCCGGCCCTGTCGAGATCCTGGCGGCCGTAGTGGAGGATCGAGTCGGTGGCCGCTCGTCCCAGGTTGCGGAGCGCACCCAGGCAACGGGCCAGGGCCAGCGCCCGGCGCAGTCGCTCCTCGGGCCGCTCCGACCCATATTTGGGATTCACCGAGCGCGCCCCGTGGAAGTGCGGTACCACGGCCCGAACCCGGATCGCGCGGGGCGGGGCGTCGGTCTCCGGCCTGGAGGGAGCCACGGCGGCAATGTAGTCCGGGAGCCGTCGGTCGGGTACCGACGGGTCGGGTACCCTGTCCCGCATGCCGTCCCTCCCCCCCCGGGTCCTCGCCTGCGCCGCCTACTTCTGCCTGGTGCTGGCGAGCTACTACGTGCTGAAGCCGGTGCGGGACGCCCTGTTCATGGACCAGGCCGGGGCCGAGAACCTTCCCTGGGCGCACCTGCTGGTGGTCGGCGCGGTGTTCGTGGCGGTCGAGCTCTACGAGGTGCTGGCGCGTCGCGCCGGACAGCGTCGGCTCATGCTCGTCGCCAACGGGCTCTTCCTGGCCTCGATCCTCGGCTTCTGGCTCTTCCTGGGGCCGCTGGGCGGCCTCGCCGACCACGCCGACAGGCTGGCCTGGGTCTTCTACGCCTGGGTGTCGGTCTACTCGGTCTTCGGGGTCAGCCTCTTCTGGTCCTTCACCCACACCCTCTTCGACCCTGCCGAGGGCCGCAGGTACTACGGCTACATCGGTTCCGGCGGCACGATCGGCGCCATGCTCGGGGGCTGGCTGGCGAAGCGCTACGCGCAGCAGGTCGGAACCGTGGACCTGCTGCTGGTCTCGGCCGCCCTCTTCGTCCCCTGCCTGGCGATCGGGGGCATGCTCGGGTACCGCGTCGCGGGTCCCTCGGGGAAGCCGATCCCGCCTGGACCGGATCGTCCGGTGGCCCGCCGTGGCGCCTTCGAGATCCTGGCGGTCAGCCCCTACCTCCGCGGCATCGCCTGGATCGTGCTGGTGGCGGTGGCCCTGGGAGGGCTCGACGACTACCGCTACAAGAAGGTGATCGAGCTCCAGGTCCATGAGCTCGATGCCCGCACCGCCTTCATGGGCGGCATCTACTTCGCCACCAACGTGGCCGGTCTGGTCATCGGCCTGGTGCTCACGCCCTGGCTCCAGACCCGCTGGGGGCCGCGACCGGGCCTTCTCTCCTATCCCTTCTTCGTGGCCGCCGGCGGCGTGGCGCTCATGTACGGGGTGGGGATCGACCTCGTGTTCTGGCTCATGGTCTTCCAGCAGAGCTCGGCCTACTCGATCTTCCAGACCTCCCGCGAGCTCCTCTTCACCCCGCGCAGCGCCGAGGAGAAGTTCGTGGTGAAGGGCTTCGTCGGGACCTTCGTGTTCCGGCTCGGGACCGGTCTCGCCTCGGTCTTCCTGCTCTACTCGCTCCCGCCCGACCCGGTGGTCACCCTCTCCTACCTCACGGTTCCGCTGGCGGGGGTGCTCGCCTGGATCGGGTGGCGCCTCGCCGACGGCTTCGAGAAGCTCCAGGCCGGCAGCGTCACGGAGCCGTGAACACCTTCCGCTCCAGCGCCGAGAGGAAGCTCGAGAGCTGCTCCAGGTGCGCCTGGGTCCGGGAGTGGGCGTCGGCGGGGAAGTCGCGGCCGATCGCCCGGTAGAGGAGCAGACCGGGGTCGATGCCCGGCGACCGTCCGGGGACGGGTATTCCGAGCCGGCCCAGGGAGGTGCGGGCCACCTGGACCAGCAGCGCCGGGACGGTGTCCTCCCGGCCCTCGGCCAGATCGGCGAGTCCCTCGGACACGATCGTCCCGCCGGGGAGGTCCTCGAAGGTCCTACTCCCGGGCACGACCAGGGGGCGGCCCGAGCGCCGCCCGGAGCTTCTCCTCGAAGGCGTCCTCATCGATCCGAGGATACCGCTCCAGTCCGGGACGGATGGCTTCGAAGAGCTCCCACAACCGGGCCGGCTCGACCTTCCCCGAAGCCAGCATGAACGAGACGTCCCCGAGGTCGCTCTCGAAGCCCCGAGCGATTTTCGCCAGGGCCTGGGAACAGAGGTCGTAGTGGTAGAAATCGACCGGGCCGTGCCGGGCGATCCACTCGCTGCGCTCCCGCCAGCCCGGGAGCGGCGGGAGGAAATCGGCCGGCGAAGCCAGCTCGACGTTCCCGTCGAGACGGTCCTTCAACTCCCGGATCGCGGCGAAGGCCCCGGCAGGTTCGGGGTCGAAGCAGAGGTCGAGATCGATGGTGGAGTTCCGCCAGCCGTGGAGCAGGGCGGTGGCGCCACCCGTCAGGTAGACCTTGCCGGGGCCTCGTACGGCCTTCCCGAACGCCTCCAGGAAGCGCCCCAGCTTTTCGGCGTCGAGTTCGCCTCGCACCCGGAGAGTCTACCTCGCCCCGGACCTCGCCTCGGCCGCCCTCGGACCGGCTCCCCCTCAGAACCGTCCCGACAGCCGGGCGATCAGGGCCACCACGTCCTCGGGGCTGACCCCGAGGCGGGCGAAGACCTGGGAGTCGAACTGGCGGGGCTTCTGGACCATCACGAACACTTCGAGGGCCTCGCTCCCGTTCCTGGCTCCGATGTCCTTCATCGCCGACCTCCGTTCCCGGTCGGAGATCCCTAACCAAACCCGGTGCCATGCATGCGGATCCCGCTTCCGGAGCTGATGTGTAGCGCGGTGCTACAGAGTCCGAGGGTCTCGCGGTCTCGCCCGAGTCTCTCGGGAGAGACGGGTTTGCACACTTCGTGGACCGTGGGTCACGGGCCCTCAGGCCGGCTTCGACTTCCGGCGGGCCTGGGCGGCCCGGCCCCGGGAGCGCAGCAGGGGGTCGACCCGGGCCGCCACCCCGGGGGCCAGGTTGGCGAGCCGGGCCATCCAGCCCCGGGAGGCGGGCAGGTCGAGTTCGAGCGGGCGGTCCACCAGGATCCGGTCCAGCACCGCGGCCACCACTTCGGCCACCGTGAGGGTCCGTCCCGAGAAGGTCAGCGCCGCCGCCGGGTGGTCCTCCTGGACCGCCAGCATGGGAGTCTCGACTGCGTCCGGGCAGAGCACGCTGACCGCCACCCCGTCGGCCGCGCACTCGGCGGCCACCGCCAGCGAGAAGGCCCGCACCGCGAACTTGCTCGCCGAATAGAGCGCCAGGCCCGGGATCGGGGCCAGCGCCGCCATGCTCGCCACGTTCACGATGTGGCCGCGCCCTGCCCGGCGCATGGCGGACGCCGCCACCACCGTCCCGTGCATCACGCCCTTCACGTTCACGTCGAGGTGCCGGTCGATCTCGGCGGGGGTGAGCTCGGCGAGCCCGCCCGGCTTCAGGTACCCGGCGACGTTGAGGAGCACGTCGAGGCCGTCGCCGGCCCGGCAGGCCGCCTCGACCGCCTCCAGCCACCCGACCGGGTCGCGGACGTCGAAGGCCCGGCGGGCCACCCGGTCCGCGGGCCACCCATCGGCGGTCGCGGTCGCCGCCAGGGCGGCCTCCCGGAGATCGGCGGCCAGCACCCGGGCACCCCGGGTGGCGAGTTCTCCGACCAGGGCCCGACCGATCCCCGAGGCCGCGCCCGTGACCAGGAACGAGCGGTGGCCCGAGAGGTCCCGGGGCGACCCGTGCGAAGACGCGCCGGCAGCCTTCCCGCCCCGGTTCATACCGGCACCCCGGGGGCCTTGCGGGCCGTCTTCACGGGCATCCCGTAGCGGAGCTCGCCGAAGCGGAGCGTCGGGGCGATCCCCGGGAAGAGCGGATAGGCCGAGAGCTCGGAGGTGGGCACGGTGAAGCGGAAGTCGCCGTTCCCCGGTGCCGGGCAGGCGACCTCCCGTTCCTGGATCATCGAGAGGTACTGGTCGAGGCCGCCCTCGAGGGTGTTGCCGTTGAGCACGACTTCCATGCCGGTGCGCCGGGCCCAGGCGGCGACGCCCGGGATGCGGGAAGCCCGCGGCGAGTAGGAGTCGGCGGAGACCCCGTTCTCGGAGGAGACCGTGATCCCCTCGGGGGTGCGCACCACGAAGGAGTGGTTGCCCTCGGTGTGGCCCGGGGTCCGCATCAGCACCATGCCGGGGCCGAGCTCGAGGTCGCGGTCGAAGAGCACGACCCGTTCATGGGGCAGCCCCGAGATCCCGTCCGGGCAGTACCAGAGCTTCTGCGGGGGCAGCAGGCCGAGCGTCGATTCCCATTCCTGGCGGGTCACCAGCAGGCGGGCGTTGGGGAAGGCCGCCTCCCGCTCCCCGTCCCCCAGCCAGCGGCGCAGGTCCTGGGTGTGGAGGTGGTCGTAGGAGACGAAGTCCACGTCCTCGGGGTGGAGCCCGCAGCGGGCCAGCGCCGCCTCGACGGTGCCCAGCACCGGGCCGAGCCACTCGGAAGCGACAGCCTCGAAGGGGCCGAGGCGGTCGAGCAGGTGGCGGAAGTAGGGAGTGCGGCGGTTGGCCAGGGTGTCGGACGGCGAGACGAGCAGGGTCCTGGGTTCACCGCCCGCCTCGAACTGCACCACCGTCACCCGGTTCAGGATGTGGACGAAGGGCGTGGGCACCGCGCAGGCGTCGAGCAGCGCGTAGGCCGTGGGGTAGGGGACCCGCACCAGGTCGAAGGCCCGGTAGAAGCGGACCGGGTCGCGGGAGAGCATCCACTCGCGAAAGGCGCGGCAGCGGCGGCGCACGTCCTTGAGGCGGCCGGTCGGGCTGGGGTCGTCGCGGGCGCCGTCGAAGAACGGGAGCTCCGTGAAGCCGAGCTCCGCGGGGGTCGGGGCGCGGGGAGGTGTCATGGGCCTCATCGTAGCGCTCCGGGCGTGCGGCTCCCGGCCTTCCCCGACCCGGATCACCCCGAGCGGGTCAGCTCCGCGAGGGGGACGGTGCCGGCCGTGGTGGCGAGTCCCACCGAGCGGCGGATCTTCTTGGTGAGGTCGAGACCGAGCACGCCCTGCATGGCGTTGCGCAGGCGGGGCTCACGCTCGAGGAACTCGCGCAGGCGCGGCGTCTCCCACTCGAGGACCCGGATCGGGACCGAGGCCACCACCTTGGCCGTCGCAGGGTCGCCGGTGAGGAAGCCCATCTCGCCCACGAACAGGCCGTCCTTCACCTGGGCCACCGCCTTGCCATGGACCAGCACCTCGGCCTCGCCCCGCACCACCACCAGCAGGCGCCGGAGCAGGGTCCCCTCCTCGACCAGGACCGCGCCGGGATCGAGGTCGAGGACCTTGGCCTGGCCCCGGATCTTCCGGAACTCCTGGCGGGTCAGCGACGAGAAGGCCTTGTGGTAGAGCGTCTCGTCCTCGGGGGAGAGCACGATGTCCATGCGCTCCCGGATCAGGATCGTCACCTGGATCACGTTCACCGCCAGGAACACCAGGTTCCAGCCCACCACCAGGTAGACGCCCCGCAGGAACATGAAGGTGATCGACGACAGGCTGGCCCCGATCGCCAGCATGCGGAGCTTCATCATGTCCCGGACCAGGTACGAAGCCAGGATCAGGGCGTAGGTCAGGTTTCCGATCACCAGGTCCACGCGGGCCCCCTCGGGATCCGGTTCCATCGTGGCCGAACCGGGGCCGGCGGGAAAGCCCTGCGGTCGAGCCCGGCGACCCGGGGCACCGGCGGCGATCGGGATACACTGCGGCCGCGCCCGGGAGGCGGCCGGCGGCGAAGGAGCCCGCGCACGGTGGACGAACCAGAGGGACGGGACACGGCAGCAGCCGGAGCGCCCCTGGCTCCGCCAGGGGGAGCAGCGAAGGCGGAGGCCGTCGCAAGCGAGCCCCTTGCGGGCGAGCTGCAGGCTCACACGGCGGCAGCCGGAGCGCCCCTGGCTCCGCCAGGGGGAGCAGCGAGCCGCAGGCTCACGAGGTTCCGGGTGCTGGCGGCCGCGGGCGCGGTGGCGGTCCTGGCCCTGGCGGGGATCTTCGCCTTCGCCTGGACCGAGTTCCACGCCGAGGCATGGAGGAAGACCGGGGAGCATGTCCGGGAGACCTCGGATCGGGCCGCGAGCGAGCTCGGGCGGATCCAGGGGATGCTCGGGAAGACCGCCCACG
The DNA here is from genome assembly GCA_964403795.1 of uncultured bacterium. GTDB lineage: Bacteria > Muiribacteriota > UBA6191 > CAZXTJ01 > CAYOHP01 > CAYOHP01. Next base: position 73,489 of record CAYOHP010000014.1, read on the forward strand.
TGCTCTCCGACATGCCGCTCCTCAAGGCCGCGGCGGCCACCGGCGACCTCGTCACGGTGGCCCAGACCATGGCCGGCATGGTCGAGGCGAGCGATGCCGAACTCTTCCTCTGGATCCGTCCCGGGGTCGCGGGGGTCCGCCCGGTGCTGGTCCTGGATCGCTCCGGCTCGCCCCCGGTGGCCCATCTCGATCCCGCCCCGCTCGCCGATCCCCGGGCCGAGGTGGTGGCCTTCGGCGAGGCTTCGTCCCCGGGGCCGATCGAGCTGCCGGAGACCCTGCCCGATACCGAGTGGTCGGTCCGTCGTCTGGGGGAAGGCTGGTTGGCCGCGTCCTGGCCCGGGAGCCCCGGGGTCCCCGGAGTCCCCGGAGTCCCGGAGGCCGCCCGGGCCCCGGAGGCGACGCCGCCGGTCGAGGGCGCCGAGGGACCGATCCGCGGCTTCGGCTGGGTGGACGGGTCGGCGGTGGTCCTCGGCCTGCATCCGTTCCGTTACCGGGGAGGGGAGACGCTCGGCTACCTGGGCGCCGGGGTCCGCCTGGCGGAACGCCACCTGGCTGCGGTGGCCCCGCCCGGACTGGCGTTGGGCCTGGTGAAGGCGGCGGGCGAGGGCGCCCCCCGCTGGCTCCTGGGCTCCGGCCCGGGCGCCCGGGAAGAACTCGCCGGCTGGCTGGAGGGGCCGGTCGCCGGGCCGGTCGACGAGGTGGTGGAACGTCCCGGACCTGGTGCCCGCCGGGTGTTCCTCCGCCGGCTGGGCGACGCGGGCGGGCCGGCCGGGGGCGACCTGCTGCTGGTGGCGGGCGCCTCCGAGCTCCCGCCCTTCGCCTCCTTCTCGCTGGCCGACGTGGCCCGTCCCTTCCTCGGGCTCTGGCTCGGGGTGGTGGTGCTCGGGCTGCTGGCGGTGCCGCTGGTCACCCACCTCTACGCCGGCTCCGGGGCCGCGACCGGGGACGAGGAGGACGCCCGTAGCGATCCGACCCGGCCGACGGTTCCGTCCGGGCTCGGCCGCTCGGCCCTCGACGAGGTGCTGGCCCTCTTCCCCGAGGATCGCTACGGCACGCCCCGGCTGCTGGGACGGGGCGGGATGGGCGTGGTGGTCCGCCTCGACGACGCCAAGCTGGGGCGACCGCTGGCGCTCAAGGTCATGGAACTCGAGGGGCGGCCCGACGACGACCTGGCCCGGGAGCTGCGCACCCGCTTCCTGCGCGAGGCGCGGACCCTGGCGTCGTTCGATCATCCCGGCCTGCCCCGGATCCACGACGTCTCCGAGGCGCCGGCGCCATGGTTCACCATGGAATTCCTGGAAGGCCGTTCCCTCCAGGCCCGCTACGAAGCCGGCGGCGTGTGCGGTTCGGGCGAGGTCCTCGAGTGGCTGCTCCAGGCCGGGGAAGCGCTCGCCCATGCCCACGCCAAGGGCGTGGTCCACCGCGACCTGAAGCCCGAGAACCTCATGCTCGACGCCGCCGGGCGGGTCCGGGTGATCGACTTCGGGGTGGCCTTGCAGGAGGCGAGCACCCGGGTGACCCGGGCGGGGTTCTTCGTGGGCACCCTCGGCTTCGGCTCGCCCGAGCAGCTCGGGAGCCGGGAGGAGGACGCCCGCTCCGACGTGTACTCGCTGGCCGCCACCGGCTACTTCCTGCTCGCCGGTCGCCTGCCGTACTCGACCGCCCAGTTGGCGGTGGGCTACGGGTTCGCTCCCCAGCCCCTGCCGCCCGAGGTCGAGCCCCGCCTGGCGCGGTGCCTGCTCCACGCCCTGGCCCTCGACGCCGCGGCGCGCCCGGCCTCGATGGCCGACTTCCTGGCCGAGCTCTCGGGGGTTGTCGAGCCGCCGGAGCCGCCTTCGGGCGATCCGGAGTCGCCGCTGGGGTCCTCGGAGCTCGATCCGGGTCCCGTGCCCGGCGAGGATCCCTCTTGAGCGGGCTGGACAGGACGCCTGCCGTCGTCGGTGTCCGGCGGGACGGGACCAGGCCGTGAGCGGGCGCGAACACCCGCTGGGCCGCCTCCTCCGCTACGCCGGCGATCGGGGGGGGGCGGTGCTGGCCGCCTCGGCCGCCTCGATCCTGAACAAGGTCTTCGACCTGGCGCCTCCCGTGCTGCTGGGGATCGCGGTCGAGGTCCTGCTCCACCCTGCCTCCACCTGGCTCGCCCCATGGGTAGGCTCCGAGGCCCGCACCCAGCTCCTCTGGCTGGGCGGGCTCACCCTGGTGGTCTTCTTCTTCGAGTCGCTCTTCGAGTACCTCTACGGCCTGCTCTGGCGCGGGCTGGCCCAGGACCTCCAGCACCGGCTCCGGCTCGACGCCTTCGACCACGTGCTGGTCCTCGACCGCAGCTGGCTCGAATCCCGCAGCACCGCCGACGTGATGGCGGTCCTGAACGACGACGTGAACCAGCTCGAGCGCTTCCTCGACGAGGGGGCCAACGAGATCCTGCACGTCGCCACCACGGTGGTCATGATCGGCGGGGCCTACCTCTGGCTCTCGCCCTGGCTGGCGCTCCTGGCGGCCCTCCCCATCCCGGTCATCCTGGCCGGCGCCTTCGGCTTCCAGGGCCGCCTGGGGCCGCGCTACGCGGCGGTGCGGGAGCGGGCCGGATGGCTGAACGCGGTGCTCTCGAGCGCCCTGGGGGGCCTGCCCGTGGTCCAGGCGTTCACCGCCGAGCGGCGGGAGGCCGAGCGCCTGGAGCGCGCCAGCAGCGGGTACCGGGAAGCGAACCGGGATGCCATCCGCCTCTCCACGGCCTTCTCGCCGCTCATCCGCATGGTGATCGTGGTGGGGTTCGTCTCGACCCTGGTGGTGGGCGGCGAACTCGTGCTCGCCGGCCGTCTGGCGGTCGGATCCTTCAGCGTGCTGGTCTTCCTCTCCCAGCGCCTGCTCTGGCCCCTGGCCCGCCTGGCCCGGACCGTCGACCTCTACCAGCGCGCCATGGCTTCGACCCGGAGGATCTTCGAGCTGCTCGACACCCCGGTGCGGCTGGTCGACGGCGGGCTCGATCTGCCCGGGGCCCGGGCCCGGGGAGAGCTCGCCTTCGAGGGCGTGACCTTCGCCTACCCGGGGCGGGAGCCGGCGATCCACGGGCTCTCGTTCTCGGTGGCGCCCGGCGAGATGGTGGGCATCGTGGGAGCCACCGGCGCCGGCAAGACCACCCTGCTCCGGCTGCTGCTGCGCTTCTACGATCCCTCGGAGGGTCGAATCCGGCTCGACGGCATCGACCTGCGGGAGCTGCGCCTGGGCGCGCTGCGCGGCGCCTTCGGTCTGGTCAGCCAGGACGTGTTCCTGTTCCCGGGCTCGGTGGAGGAGAACGTGCGCTACGGGCGTCCGGGCGCCTCCGAGGCCGAGCTCGAGGAGGCCTGCCGGCTGGCCGAGGCCCACGGCTTCGTCACCGGTCTGCCCCAGGGCTACCGGACCCAGGTCGGCGAGCGGGGCGTCAAGCTCTCGGGCGGCCAGGCGCAGCGCCTGGCGCTGGCCCGGGCGATCCTTCGCGACCCCGAGGTGCTGCTCCTCGACGAGGCGACCTCGGCGGTCGACAACGAGACCGAGGCGGCGATCCAGCGCTCGCTGGCCCGGGTGGCCCACGGCCGCACCGTGCTGGCGATCGCCCACCGGTTGTCCACGGTGCGTCATGCGGACCGGATCCTGGTGCTCGAACGGGGGCGGCTGGTCGAGCAGGGGCGCCATGACGCACTGGTCGCGGCCGGCGGGGTCTATGCCGGGCTCTGGAAGGTCCAGACCGGCGAAGGGGTCGATCCCGAGCCAGGTCGCGCCGCCGGCTCCGGGAGCGCGTCATGACGCGGCGGCAGGCTGGTCGGCGCGTCCTGGGGCGCGGCTCCCGGGTGCCCTGCCTGCTGGCCCTCGCCCTGGTCTGGGTCGCGACCGGGCCGGCGAGCGGTCGTCCCCGGGCGGGCCACGCCTGGCTCGAACCCGAGGAGGCGACGATCGCCCGCATGGAGCGCTGGGTGGCCCACGCCCGGCGGCTGGGTCTGGAGGGAGTGCTCCTCGATCCGCGGGTGGAGGGCGAGCCGGGGACGGTCCCGGAGGCGCACCAGGTGGCGACCGGGAGGGTGCTGGCGGTGCGGGCCGAGCCGCCGCCCCGGGGTGGGATCGAGCCGCCTTCGCTCGACCGGGTGACCTTCCACAAGCCCTTCCGGGCCCGCGGTCCGGACCAGGTCCCGCTCCCGGGTCAGTACTTCCTGGAGGAGTGGGTCAAGGCCGGGGGCAGCGCGGTCTCGGGCTTCCGCACCGGGGATCTCTACCGCTTCGTGGCCGACGTGCCGGTGCCGATCGGGGACGTGCTCTTCGCCCTGGCGTTCGTGTGCGGGAGCGGGGAGCGGGGTCTCTGGCAGACGGCCGGGGTGCTCCACACCGCGAGGCTGCGCGGGGGACGGCGCCAGCGCCTGGGGGACGACTTCCGGGCGGGTTTCGCGAGCGGACTGACCCGGGTGGTGCCGGACCGCCGCCCGGCCTTCGAGATCCTGGCCGGGGATGCCGCTGTGGGGCGGTTCGACCTGGTGGTGGACGAACCGCTGGCCGAGGCCACCCTGTGGGCCGGAGGCAAGGCTCCGGCCGGGGCTTTCTGCGCCGCCGTCATCCATGCCCTGCCCGCCACCGCCAGCCGGCTCGGGATGGTGGTGGGGATCGCCGCCGACCGCGCCGAGCCGCCGGCGCTCACCCCGGTCGGGGTCCCCGGCTCGCCCTGGAGCCGCATCGGCTGGGCCCGGGCCGACGAGTTGTTGCCTCCCGGCGTGGCGGCGCGTGCCCCGCGCCGCCTCTGGGTGCGCCTGGTGGCAGCCCGCCGCGACCACGTGCGCCCGGTCGCCGCCTGGGTGGCCCGGGTCGCGGGCTAGTTGGCCGGCAGCTCGCCCCGAGGGGCTCGCTCGCGGTCGGGCTCCGCCTGCGCTGCTTCCCCCGGGTGAACCGGGGGCGCTCCGGCTGCGCCCTGGTTGGCCGGCAGCTCGCCCCGAGGGGCTCGCTCGCGGTCGGGCTCCGCCTGCGCTGCTTCCCCCGGGTGAACCGGGGGCGCTCCGGCTGCGCCCTGGTTGGCCGGCAGCTCGCCCCAAGAGCTAGGCGCCTGGACTCCGACTCCCGAAGAACTGGCGCAGCGCCTCGACCATGCGGCTCGAGGTGGTCGCCGCCACCAGCTGGCGCAGCGAAGGAAGGTCGGCTTCGGACACGAAGCCGGGGAGGACCGCCAGGCAGGCGTTGCGGTAGCTCGAGGTCACGGCGTCGGTGACGATCCGGGCCGCGGCGCCCTTGCGGCTCCCGGGGCGGGCCTCGCTGGGATGGGTCTGGTAGGCGGCGATCGCTTCGGCCACCTGGGAGGAGGTGAGGTCGGCCACCAGGAAGGCCACGAAGGCAGCGTCGTCCTCGGAGAGGAAGCTCCCGAGCCGGGCGAGCGCGGCGCTCATCTGGCTGGTCATGAGGGAGTCGACCACGGCCTTGCCAGCCGCGCCGCGCCGGTTCAGGCGGTGGCGGTCGGAGGGCTGGGTCCAGTAGGCCCCGAGCAGGCCGGCGACCTGGCTCCCCATGGCCTTGCGGCTCAGGTTGTCGACGAAACCGTAGTCGTCCTCGGAGAGGAAACTCGGGAGCCGGGCGATGGCCGCCTGGGCGTGCGAGCCGGAGAGGTTCTGCTGGAGGGTCACCACGGTGCGACCCCGGAAGTTGTCGCCAGGGAGGCCGCCACCCGAAAGGTCCTCGAGCGCCTGGACGGCGGTCTCGATCCGGCGCCGGGCCCGGGCGAAGCGCTGGCTCGCCGAGGGCGAGGCGAACCCGATCTGTCCCTGGTCGACCAGGCTCCGCAGGTCGTCCTGGCTCTGGAGGAGCTGGTCGATCACGGTCTCCAGGTCGCCGGTGCCGCCCGTGCCGCGCCCGGGGTCGAGGCCCAGGTCGGTGCCTGGATCGGCGCCGACGCCCGGCACCAGTGCCAGGATCAGGGCGAGGCAGATCGCGTTGGAACGACTCGGGAAGGCCATGGGATCCCCCTGGAGGACAGCCCTGGACGGTCACCGCCAGGGAGCCGGGGAGTCTAGGCGATCCCCGTCCTGGGTGGCAAATCGACGACCGGTGGGAGCGTCCGCTCGGCCGGCGGTCCCTGCTCAGAAGTCCCCGAAGTCGTCGCCTCCCGAGGTGGTAGGCGGCGGTTCCGGCTCGCTCGCAGGCGGGGGTGCGGCCTTGGTGGGGGCGGGCGTGTCGCCGAAGTCGTCGAAGGCGTCCTCCGGGTCGGCCGGTGGCGGCGATGGCTTCACCGGCGGCTTGGCGGGGGGAGGGGGCGGCCGGGTCGTCGCCGCGGGCGGCTTGGCCGGTGCCTTGGGCGGCTTCGGCGGCTTGGACGGCGCGGCCCGATCCGGATCTGCCTCGACCTGGGGCCCGCCGGAATTCGTCCCGCTGCCGGCCGGGGCGGCCGGTCCGGAGAGCGGTCCTCCCCTTCGCGAGTCGAGCACCTCGTGGCGAATGGCCGGCGGCTTGCCGCCGGGAGCACGACCCGGGCGGGGCCGGGAGTCCATGCGCTCGACCTGGCGGGCGGAGAGCTCGGCGTCCTCGCCCGGCCAGGCCTCGTGGGTCACGCCGTCCCCGGGATCGCGATCGACCAGGGAACGGGTCCCCTGCATCTCCAGCATGCGGCGGCGTACCTCTTCCCGGTGGTTCTCGGGCAGGGGCTTGCCGTCGTGGCGGTAGAGGGCGTCGGAGGCGACGCCGTCCACGCCCGCCTCGCTCCGGTACATCTCGCTGCCGTCGAAGGCGGGGCCCCAGAGCTGGGCGGCCATGGCGTCGAACTCGTCGAAGCCGCCGGGCCGCCGGACCACCGGGACCCTGCGCCCCTTGGCCTCCAGGGCGGCGACCACGACGGGCCGGATCCAATCCGGGACCTCGTGGGCCCGTCGCTCCAGGAGCGAGTGGAAGCGACGCTCGGCGGGCGCGTCCCAGCTGGCCATGATCTCGAGGTCGAGTCCGTCGAGCACCACCCCGAAGCTGCGGAAGGTCCGCAGGTAGCGGACGGCCAGGCCCGTGCCGTGGCAGTCCCGGGGGATCTCCCCGCCGGCCAGGATCAGGGTGCGGACCGGGAGGATGCGCTCCAGTTCCCGCCCCGCCTGGTCCATGGCGTCCCGCACCGGATGGTCCACCTCGAGGCGCGGGTAGGCCCACCGGTTGCCGTGCAGGACCGAGGCCTCCGCCGCCCGGTAGACCCGGGGATCGATCTTGCCGGGGAGCCTGAAGCCCACGGTGCGGTCGGAGTTCCCGCCGAGCGGGACCGAGGCCTCCCTCAGGTACTCGAAGCCCCGCTCCAGGGCCATCCGGCGCTCCAGCGGGAAACTCGAGTCCCGAGGCTCGGTACGCAGCACCACCCGTAGCCTGGGCAGCGACATGCCGGTGGGATTCCGGATCGTCAGCTTGAGAGGGAGGTCGGCGCCCCGCAGGTACTCGAAGAAGGCCTCGGGCGTGGCCGAGAGATGGACGAACCCGTGGCGCTTCAGGCCCCCGGCCCGAAACGAGATCTGGTGTTCGATCCCCGGGGGTTCTCCCGGCCGCACTTCCTTCTTGTAGGTGCGGGTGAGGAGCTCGCCCCGCAGCACGAAAGGGTCCCGGGGACCCAGGATCCCCTGGGGGCCGTGGGTGGCGTCGATCGCGTCCTCGGCCCGGAGCAGCCGGAAGAAGCCGGGGGCCTCGATCGGGATCCCGTCGAAGCTCGGGGGCGTCCGGAGCTCGGAACCGTAGAAGCCGGCCCGGTCCCGGGGGATCACCACCGAGCCGACCAGCACCATGGGCGAGACGCACTCGGAGAGCATGCGTCGGTCGCTGCGTGCCTCGCTCAGACCTTCGGGGAACGGGCGGGTCGGGCGATCGACGTAGAGATGGTCGTAGGGCTCCTGGACCCCCCCGGTGCGGGCCGGGAGGCTGGCGACGACCCCCATTCCGAGGGCCAGGAGCGGGACGAGGCGGGTGATGGCAACCGAGCGCGACATGGGCAGCACCTCGGGACCAAGCCTCGCACCCGGGCCCGGGACCGCGAAGCCGGTGCCCCGGTCGCGCTCCCGGGCCGTCTCGCGATACGACAAATGGTCGGTCGCGGTAGCCTCCCACTCCAAGGATCGGGCCTCGCCCCGGGGAGAAGTCTTGACCCGCTACATGTCGCTCGCCGGACGTCGCCACATGGTGGTCGAGGGCCACGAGGCCCTGACCGAGATGGCTGCCCTCGATCCCGCGCTCTGGGCGGCACCCAGTGCTCCGGTGGCCGACCTCGGCCTGGATCCGGTATTGGCGAAGTGGCTGTCGCCCGAGGCCGACGGCCGCCTCTCGATGCCGCGCCTCAACGAAGCCACCGGGTGGTTGTTCGCCCGGATCGGTCGTCGTTCCGTGGTCTCCGAGAAGCCCGAGGGCCTGGCGCTCGACGACTTCGATTCCTCGAGCTCCGCGGGAGCCGCCCTCAGGGCCCAGGCGGAAGCCCTGCTCCGCAACGCCGGGGCCGGGGACGGGCGGACCGTGAGCCTCGCCCAGGTGCGGGCCCGCCGCAAGGCGCTCGCCGACCTCGGGGCCGACGGCGACGGGCGCGTCGAGCTCCGGCGGATCACCGATCCGGCCGCTGCCGAGCTCGCGGGTCTGGCCGTCGCCGGTCTCCCGGAGGCCGAGCGCGCCTCGGGTCTCTCCCGGGCTGCCCTCGATCGATTCCTGCCGGTGCCGGAGCTCTTCCGGAACTGGCAGGCCCGACCCTCGAAGGAGCCGGAGCTCCTCCCCCTGGGCGAGGCCACGGCAGGCGCCAGCCGGATCGCCGCCGGCCTGGCCGCGCGGATCGAGGAGTGGTTCCTGCTCGCCGACCTGATGGCCCAGGAGGGGCCGGACCCGGGCGAGGCGGGCCGGCGGGGCGAGGCCCGCAGCCAGGCCCAGGCCGCCGGACCCGCCGCCATCACCGACTACCTGGCGAAGTCCCCGCTGGCGGCGGTGCGGGCCGATGGCCGCCTTCCCCTCGACGACGTGGCCTATCCCGCCCATCGGGAAGCGCTCTCCGGGTTCCGGCGCGAGGTCGTCGATCGGCTCCTCCCGGCGGGCACCACCCACCTCGATCGCGCCGGCTGGGCGACCGTGAACCAGGCCCTGGCACCCTACCGGGCATGGGTTGCGGCCCGGCCCGCCGGGATCCCCGATCCGGCACCGGCCCTGGTCGGGGATCCCGAGGCCCTCGCCAAGGCCGCCGCCGAACTGAACCGCCTGCTCGACTTCGACGCCGCCGCCTCCGGCGAACTCGCGGGGCTCGCCGAGCTCGAGATCGCCCTGCTGCTGGTCGGCTCGCTGCTCGACCTGGCCCGCTGCATGGTGAGCTTCGCCGAGATCTACCTCCCGGACGGGCGGGCCCTGTTCGAGGACGGCACCCTGGTGCTCGACGGACGTCGCCTGGAGCTGGCGATCCGGGTGCGGGATCGGGAGCGCCACAAGAAGATCGCGATCGAGAGCCGGATCTTCCTGGTCTACGCCACGGTCCTCGACCGGCAGCAGAAGCCCCGTTACGAGGTGGTGGCCCCGGTCACGGCGGGGGAGCGGGGACGGCTCCGGGTCGGCAAGCGCGGCCTCTACCTGGACCGGGCGGGCGCCACCTGGGACGCCGAGGTGATCGAGGTCATGGAGAACCCGATCAGCCTGATGGAAGCCGCCAAGGCGCCGTTCCGCCGTCTCTCCGAGATGATCTCGCAGAAGCTCGAGTCGCTGGCGTCGAACAAGCTGGCGAGCGGCGAGAAGGCGCTCACCGAGCTTCCGAGCGCGATCCCTGCAGCGCCCGCCTCCGCGGCGGCGGCTCCCGGGGCCCCGGCCCCAGCAGCTCCCGCCCCGGCCGCTGCGGCCGCGGCGCCGGCCCCGGCCGGCGGCGGGCTCCAGAACATGATGCTGGCCGGCTCCCTGGCGACCGCGGCCCTGGGCTCCGCGGCGGCCTTCGTACTGAAGGCGGTGGCCGAGATCAACCTGTTCCGGCTGGCCACGACCCTGGTCGGCCTGGTGGCGCTGGTCGCCGGCATCAGCGCCTTCCTGGGCTGGTTGAAGCTCCGTCGCCGCGACCTCTCGCTGCTGCTGGAGGCCAACCAGTGGGCCGTGAACTCGGCCATGCCGCTCGACCGCCGCATGGGGGCAGGATTCACCCGGATCCCCGAGGTCCCGGGGGAGGAGCCCGCCCCGCCGCCTTCCCGGCGCTGGATCTTCTGGCTGGTGCTCCTGGTCCTGACGGCTCTCGCCTGGTCGACCTTCCTCCAGGCCGTGGCACGGGCTTTCTCGACGGGCACGCCGGCTCCCTGAGTCCGCCTACGACTCGGCGGCGTGGCCTCGCTGGCGACGGGCGCGGACCTTCAAGCCGTCAGTCCACGCCGCCCGCCCGGTAGGGCAGGCCGGAGAGCTGCTCGCGCCGGGAGCGGTACTCGAGGGTCTTGGCCGAGAACGAGGTCTCCTCCACGTAGAGGGGGAACTCCTCGAGGGTCACGTTCCCGTTGCCGTCCTGGGCCCGGATCTTGAGCATGCGGAGCGGCCCGGGGGGCAGGAACTCGCCCCTGGCGGCCAGCTCGTCCCGGACGTCCTCGTCGGCGCCGGGGTAGACGATCTCGGTCAGGCCCTCGAGCCCGACGTAGCGGTCCTGCAGGGCTCCGCCCGTCAGGTCCTCGATCCACCAGGCGACGCCTTCCACGCCCAGGTCGGCCTCCAGCTCGGCCCGGGGCCGGGCGGTGAGGTAGGGAGCCCGGCTCGAGCCCGGCTGCGCCTCCGGTTCGTTCATGTCGAAGCGGGCGTGGACCGGGCCGGCCACCGGGTCGGTGCCGGGAGAGGTGAAGGCCGCCTGGTCGGCGGTGCGGCCCGAGGCAGTGAGGCCGGCATAGTTGTCGCGGGCCGCGATCTCCAGCGACATCCGGGTCCCGGCCGGGACCCGGAGCCCGTACTCGAAGATGCCGTGGGTGTCGTCGACCATGGCCGCGGCCTCGTCGGTCCGGAACACCGCGGTCTCCGGGATCAGGTCGTCGTCATCGGGCCGATCGGTCCACAACGCCCAATGCTGGCCCTCGACCCGGCCCTGGACCTCGCCGCCCTGGGGATCGCGCCAGGCGTACTGCACCTGGGCCTGCTTGGCACCCTGGCCCACGGTCCTGGCTCCCTCGTAGGTGGGGCGCCCGCCCCCGAAGAGGCCCGGATCCTGGTCGATGGCCGCCTCCAGCACCCGGGTGGAGAGCGGGGCGGCGCCGTCCTGGGGACGCACCTGCATCCAGACCGCGGGGGGAGTGCGGTCCTGGACCGAGACCCGGGTCGCCGAGGGATAGTCGCGCCCGGCCCCCTGGTCGAAGCCCTCGAGGTGGAACTTGGTCTTCAGCGAGTAGTGGCGCACCCCGTCGATCACCAGCTTGGTGTCGTCGTCGTGGAGCGAGACCTTGTCGGTGGGGACCCGGAAGAGCTGGTCCCACTTGTCCGGGTAGTCGTAGCGGCGCACGTAGAACCCGCAGTCGTCGCCCTGGCACTTCCAGGCCGCCGGCGGGACCATGAACTGGACCTTCTTCTCGGCCCGGGCCGGCCCGGCCTCCTGCGCCACCGGGGCGCCGGCGGCGTCGACGTACTCCATCGCCACCTCCACGAAGGGCATGGCGCTCCCGGCCGCCAGCAGGGTGTAGGCGAACTTCGAGACCGGCATGTAGAGCTCAACCTGGCGGGTGTCCTCGGGGATCACGAACGGCAGCGGGTAGCGGGCCGATCCCTGGCTCCCGCCGGTTACCACAGTGGTCGTGGCCGGCTCGTTGACGATGTTGGGATGGGGCGACTTGTAGGTCACGCACCAGGTGTTGCGGATGGCCTCGATCACGTCGGAGAGCGCCTTCTCGACGTTGCCCGAGGCCCCCGGGACGTAGACCCCGCCCGAGGCCTTGGCGAGCATCTCCATGCCCAGGGTGTTCTGGTCGTCGCCGTAGCCCAGCATCACCATGGTGGCCCCGCCCCGCTGGGCCTTCTGCAAGAGGTCCATGGCGTCGGCCATCGAGGACTGGTTGTCCTGCCCGTCGGTGAAGGTGGCGAGCAGGCGCTTCACCTTCTTGTCGTCGGCCCGGAAGGGCAGCAACCGGTCGAGCTCGGTCCGCATCCCTGCCCAGATGGGACTGCCCCCGCCGGCCTGGATGCTCTGGACCGCGGTCTCCACCTGGCGGGTGTCCCCGATGTAGGCCGGGTTGGCGGTCTCCTGGGGGAACCGGAACACCCCGCCCGTGGAGAAGGCGAACACCGCCCCGGTGTCCTCGGTGTCGGTGTAGCCCTCCATCTTGCGGAAGGCGGCGACGATGCCCTGCTGCATCTGGGGCAGCACGTCCGAGACCGAGCCCGAGACGTCGATGGCGATCCCCAGGACGATGTCGCGGGGGTCGCTGCAGCGCTCGATGGCGCTGACTTCCTTGCCGTCCTTGGTCGAACCGAGCACGCCCTCGAGGACCTTGATCCCCATGCTCGGCTGCCAGGTCGGGGCGTTGACGTCCTTGGTGAAGACCTGGAACTCGACCTTCACCTCGGGGAACTTCGAGGCGTCGACGTTCTGGACCACGACTTCATAGGCGCCGGGGGCCTGGGCCACCACCGGGTTCGGGGTCGACAGGGCCAGGGCCACCAGGGCGAGGCGGACGGCTCGTGGCTGCATGCGCGACTCCCTTCGACCTGTCCCAGCTCGTGGTCAGCAAGATCCGCACCACATGGGGGAAGGCAGCCAACCCGCTCCAGGAGCCTCGCTCGGACCTGCGCTGGGAGCCGTGTTCCGATCCGGGTGTTCCCCTGGGTGCACCCTTGCGCGCCTGGGTATCCATCCGGCCGTGTCTCGCGGGACGAACCGGCAGGAGACTCGACGGGACTCATGAGACCCGATGCGACCCGGGAGTGCCGGCGAGACCCTTCCGGGCGAGGCGCAGGCCTGCCGGATCCCGGCCGACCGCCCTACTCGAAGGCGCGCTGGCGGCGGCTCTGGTACTCGACCGTGCGGCTGTCGAAGCCGGCCCGGGCGATGATCAGCGGGATCTTGGCCAGGGTGGTGTTGCCCTGCCCGTCCTGGGCCCGGACCATCAGGAAGCGCAGCGGTCCCGGGGGCAGCGGGTTCTGGGCCCGCACCTCGTCGTCCGAGTAGCTGTAGACGACCTCGGTCAGGCCTTCGAAGCCGGCGTTGCGGTCCCGGTCGTCGCCCGGGGACTCGATCCACCAGGTGATGCCCTCGAGCTTGCGGTCGCCCTCGAGTTCGCTGCGGGTCCGCCGGGTCAGGAAGGGCGGCTCCAGGGACACCGACTGGGCTTCCCGCCGGTTGGGGTCGAACTGGGCATGCACCGGTCCTCTGACCGGGTCTGGAGCATCCTCGGTGAAGACCTGCCGCTCCTCGGGGGCGGGGGCCTCCTCGAGCAGGGCGAAGTTGTCCCGGGCCAGGATCTCCAAGGTGGCGCGGGTGCCGGCGGTCAGCACGATCCCCTGCTGGAACACCGGCCCCTGGGCCCCCGGGGCCAGCCCTGGGGCGATCGTGCCGTCCTGCTGGGGCACCGACCAGGGGATCTCGGTGGCCCGTCCGTCGACCCGCTCTCCCCGGTCGTCGCGCCAGGAGTAGTCGGCGGCTGCCCGCTTCTCGCCGGTGCCCGCCTCCCGCACCGGGACCGAGCTGGGCCGGCCGTCGGGGAACAGGGCGGGATCCTCGTCGACTTCCTGCTCCAGGGCCCGGAGCCGGAGCACCGGTCCCCCGTCCTGGGGGCGGACCTGGAGGAAGACATGGGGCGGGGTCCGGTCCTGGATCGAGAGCCGGGTCGAGCTCGGGTACTGGCGCCCGGCGCCCTGCTGGAAGCCCTCCAGCCGGAAGTTGGCCTTGACCACGTAGTGGTCTACGCCCTCGATGACCTGCTGGCCGGGTCCCCGCTGGAGATCGACGAAGTCGGTGGGCACCTGGAAGAGCTCGTCCCACCTGGCGGGATCCACCACGTCCCGGATGTAGAAGCCCCAGTCGCCGTTGGGGTCGTCGTTGACGGCCGGGCGCCAGGCGTCCACCGGCAGCTGGAACTCCATGGTCCGGTGGGGGCGGTCGGGACCCCGCGGCTCCCAGGGCTGCCCGTTCTCGTCCCGGAGTTCGAGCGCGATGTCGACCTTGGGCATCTCGCCGCCGGCCTTCAGGGTCTCCCACACGAAGCGGGTGACCGGCATGAAGAGCTCGATGTCCCGGCTGTCCTCGGGGATCACGAAGGGCAGCGGGTAGCGGGCCGCTCCCATGCTCGACCCCGAGGCCACGGTCACGGTGGCCGGCTCGTTCACGATGTTGGGGTTGGGCGAGTCGTACTCCAGGCAGTAGGTGGTGCGGACGCCTTCGAGGATGGCGTGGAGGGCGTTGGTGATCTTCCCCGTCAGGCCTTCCATGTAGGCCCCGCCCGAGGCCTCGGCGAAGATCTTCAGGTCCGCCGAGTTCTGGTCGGCGTAGCCGAGGTTCATGAGCAGGGCGCCACCCCGGCGGGCCTTGTTCAGCAGGTCGAGCTTCTGCTGGTCGGTGGAGCGGTTGTCCTGGCCGTCGGTGAAGCTGGCCAGGACCTTCTTGGCGTCGGCCTTCTGGCCGTTGGTCGAGGGGTCGTAGGCCAGGAGCACATCGAGCTCCTTGCCCATGCCTTCCCAGATGGGGCTGAAGCCGCCGCCCTGGACCTGCGAGAATTCGCTGGCGAGGTTGGCTCCTTCGGCGGTGTAGGGCGGGCTCGCACCCTCGGCGGGGAAGCGGAACTTGCGGTTCGAATCGAAGGTGTAGACCCCGGCCCGGTCCTTCACCTCGGTGGTGTTCTTGAGCTTGGTGAAGGCCGAGAGCACGCCCTGCTTGATCTCGTCCATGACCCCGGCCACCGAGCCGGAGGTGTCGACGGCGACCGCCAGCACCACGTCATGGACCTTGCAGGGTGTGATCTCGCTCACGGTCGAACCGTCGGGAGCCTGGACCTGGCCCAGGACCTCCTCGGTCAGGTCCACGCCGCCGGCCGGATCCCAGGACGGGGCCGCGGGATTCTGGACGAAGACCTGGAACTCGAGCTTGATCCGCGGGAAGTTCGAGGAATCGACGTTGGTCACGACCAGCCGGTAGTCGCCGGTCTGGGGATCGAAGGTGG
>CAYOHP010000015.1:0-83818 GCA_964403795.1 uncultured bacterium
GGCTGTGGCCGGCGATCACGGCATCGAGGAGGGGAGCGCCGTCGGAGCGACGGGGTAGGGCCTCGAGGAACCGGCGGAGCACCGGGGACTTCGAGTCGCCCTCGTGGAAGACCGCCACGAACACGTCGGCCCGGCCCTCGTCGTGGAGCTTGCCGACCAGGGTCGCGAGTTCGTCCTTGCCGGTCCCGAAGACGAGGTCGGCGACGTTCTCGCGGAGCGTGGTCGAGGGGGTGAGGTGGTTCTCGAGCCCGATCACCGCCAGGTTGCGGCCGTCGAAGAGCGGCACCAGGTGGAAGGGCGGCAGCCAGGCGAGGTTCCTGCCCGTGGCGCGCTCGGTGACGTTGGCTCCCAGGAAGGGGAAACGGGCCTCGGCCACCACCCGTTCCAGAGCGCCTCGCGGCTCGGGCCCGGTGATGCCCGGGATGACCTTGTCCTCCTGCCACCCCACCGGACCGAAGTCGAATCCGTGGTTGCCGGCGATGGCCGCGTCGTAGCCGGTCCGGTTCATGGCGCGGACCATGGCGAGGCCCTCGCTGTGGTTGGAGAGGAGGCTCCCCTGGATGGCATCGCCGGCGTCGAGCAGCACCACCTTGCCGCGGTCCCCGTAGTGGCGCCGATGGGAAGCGCGGAAGGCCGCTACGTGACCGGCGATCCAGGCCATGCCGCCCAGCCTCCGCCCCTGGTACCGGGTCGTGGGTTCGAGCCCTCCATGGATGTCGTTGGTGCCGACCAGGGTCAGCACCCGCTCCTCGGGGGCGAGGGCGAGAGGCGGGGAGAGACCCGGATTGGAGGCCGCCGGGACCGGCAGGGACAGGACCAGGGTCAGGGTCAGGGCGATCGCCAGGGAAGGGACCCGGTGCCGACGGATGCCGCGAGCGGGCGGACGGGGGTGGGCAAGGCGCGTCATGGAGCCGCTGCCTCCTTCTCGAGGGCCCGGTCCAGGGCGGCATCGGCGCGCAGCGCGGCCTCGCCGGTGGCCTGGATGCGGATCCGGATTCCCTGGGCGTCGACCTCCAGGGCATCGAGTCCCAGGCTCCCGAGCTTCCCGGAGAGGGACAGACCGTCGCCGAGCGGACGGTTGAGGGCCCGGGAACCGGAGCGCTCGAGCTTGCGGAGCTGACCGCCCAGGTTCCAGCGGGTGCGCTGGCGGAGCTCGCTCCGGATCCGCTCGGCGACCATGGCCTCGGCCATCCGGGCCAGGAACCCGGTGGTCTCGAGGGCGTAGTCGAGATCCGGGACCGTGAGGTCGCCGCTGGCGGGATCGAAGCGTGGGCTCCCGGCCAGGGCCAGCCGGCCTTCGAAGGGACCGGTCACGTCGACCGCCAGCCGGAGGCGTCCGGACTCGCTGTCGATCGCCAGGCGCCGTACCGCCAGGGCCGGTCCCAGCGGCATCGCCAGGCTCTTGCCCACCAGGACACGCGAGAGGAGATGGGAAGCGCTCGCGAAGTCGAGGCCGACGCCCAGCGCCAGCCGGAGCCCGCGCTCGGGTCCCGCCGGCGTCAGCGGCGGCAGGGGAGCGACTGCGGTCGTCGCCGGGAGCGGTCCGGAGCCGATCTCGGGCGCGGCCCGCAACTGGAGCACCAGACGCACCGCGTCGCCCTCGACCTCGAGCGGCGAGATCGAGAACCCCACCGGACGGATCCGTAGCCAGGTCCCCTCGCCCGTGAGCGCGAGCGGGGTGGTCAGGCGCTTCCAGAGCTTCTCGGCAAAGGGCCGGAGGTCGAGCCTCTCGGCCACCTTGCGGTCGAAGTCGGCAGCCTTGTCGGCGAGCATCGCCTGGAGCACCGGCGTGATCCAGCCGGAGACGTCGAGGCCCATGGCCTTGATCTTCACCGCGTCGACCAGGGTCGGCTCGATCCGGGTCCGGCTCCGGAGGCGCCAGTCCTCGCCGACCTCGAGACCCGTCTCGAAGCGCATGTCGACCCGGCTCGGCTTGCTGCCGGATCCGATCGAGGCGAGCGACTGCACCTCGGTGCTCCTCGAGAACGGATTCAGGCGGTTCCAGGGCATGCCGAACTCGAGCCGGTAGTCGATGCGGGTGGCGGCGGAGAACCTGAGGCCACCCAGCTCGAGGTCGAGCGGGCCCCGGTTCCAGGCGTAGCGGACCATGCGTCCGGAGCCGGCCGGGACCTCGCTCCACCCGGCCCAGCGGTCTTCCTTCTCGGGCACCAGTTTGCGGAGGACCGCGAACAGCCGGTTCAGGGACACCGTGAGCGGCAGCGAGAGCACGGAGGTCGCCTCGGGGGAAGGCGGCGAGGGCGCGGCCTGGGGCGCCGGGGCAGGGGTCCCGGAAGGGGACGCGGGGCCCGGGCCGGCGAGGAGGGGGGCAGGGGATCCGAGGGCGGCGACCAGGAGGGCGGCGAGTCGGAGCGCGCCGGTGGGGGTGGAAGGCATCCGGTCCAGTGTAGTCCTCGGCGCGGGCGGCCTTTCCGACCTCAGCGCGCCTTCTTCCACCGGGAACGGGCGGCAGCCCGGAGCACCTCGGGGTCGAGCCGCACCTTGTAGTCGGGATTCACGTACTGGAAGCGGATGGTCCCGTCCTCGGCGACCAGGAACACGGCCGGGACCGGGAGCTGGTGGTGGGTCTGGCCACCGGAGGCGGCCTCGAGGTCGATGCCGTAGCCCCGGTACTTCTGGAGGGTCGCGGGATCGACCTCGAAGGCCAGCCCGAAGGCGCGGGCCGCGGCCATCGCACTGTCGGAGACCAGGGTGTACTCGACCGGGGTCTTCCCCTGCATCAAGGCCAAGTGCTCGGGGTCGTCGGGGCTCACCGCCACGATCTGCCAGCCGTCCTCGCGGAGCTCGCCTTCCACCTCGCGCAGTTGTGCCAGGTGCGCGGTGCAGAACGGGCACCAACCGCCCCGGTAGAAGACGAGCACGGTCGGCTTGCCGGCGAGGACCTCACCCAGGGACCGGCGGGACCCGTCCGGGCCCTGTACCGCTACCTGGGGAACCTTGGCTCCTACCGGCAGCGGACAGACGTCCATGGGATCGGTGACGCTGGTCCCGGCGGCGCCCACGAAGGTGGCGAGGCCGAGGAGGAGGGTCGAAAGCACGAGAGATCGCATCCTGGTCTCCTTGGGTTCCGGACGGGTGGACATCCCTGGTCGGCTATCTTTCGTCGTCGGGATCGGCCTCGGGGTCGCGGCCGTCCGGGTCGGTGGATTCCCCCCGGGTGCCGGAACCTGTCGGCGGCACCGGCCCGAGCTTGGCGAGGATCTCCTCGGCCAGGCCCGAGAGCCGGCGGTGGGCTTCGGATCCGTCCTGCACCCTGGAGATCGAGACCCGCGTCTTCTGGGCCCTGCGCACCACCCCCCCGAAGTCGAGGCAGCGGACCACCGCCAGGCTGCGGAACATGGCCGTGAAGGCTTCGATGCCC
Source organism: uncultured bacterium (assembly GCA_964403795.1). Lineage (GTDB taxonomy): Bacteria > Muiribacteriota > UBA6191 > CAZXTJ01 > CAYOHP01 > CAYOHP01. The sequence goes on from CAYOHP010000015.1 coordinate 3,380, forward strand.
CCGGGCTCGAGCAGTCCCTCCCGGTCGAGGCGTCGGGTGCGAGCCGTGAAGAGGTGGCCGAGGGCCCGGCAGGCCCGGTTGTGGTCGCGGTCGCCGGGGACCGGTCCGAGCGCGGCGATGGCCTTGGCCAGTCCCTCCAGCGCCCGGTCGTCGTCCGTCGGGTCGGAGCCCTTCGGGGGGCCCTGGATCCGGTCGACCTGAGCCTCGACCAGGTCCCAGCCGGCGATCCGGGCCAGGGGCTGGGGATGCTCCAGCAGCTCGATCGAGGTCTCGAAGGGGAGACCGAGCGAGGAGTTCCGGCCGAGGGCGGCGTCGAGCACCAGGGCCAGGGCCCGGGACGGGGCATGGGTGGGGGCGAAGGGGCGTGGCAGACGGTCGAGACGGCGGGCCAACGAGGCTTCGAGGAGGGAGAGACGGAGGCGGATCGGGGCGCTGGAGGGGGTCTCGTCGTCGAGCTCGTCGAGGTCGAAGAGCACGTGCTCGATCCACCCCACCCCGGCATAGAGGCTCGGAGGCAGAGGATCGGTGGGGCCGGTCCGGCCCTGGAACTCGAGCTGGCCGAAGGTCTCTTCGAGGGCCAGCTCCCAGAGCGGGAGCAGGGTCGGAGCGAGAAGAGCCTCCCGGCGGGCGGGAGCGTGGCCGGCCTTGCGGCGCTTCGGGGCTTCGTGTTCGGAGAGATGCAACCGGAGACGATCCAGGGGAGCCAGGGGTGGACCGGGGTCGGGGAGCGGGGAGACGACCACCGGAACCGGGGGGAGGTGGGTCGGGGATGCGGGGCTCGGGACCTCGGCGAGGGTCCCGTGCGCTTGCGGGCGATGGCCCTCGCCGGTCAGGTAGCCGATGGTGGCGGCCATCCCCAGGGCGAGGGGGACGAGCACGGTCGCCAGGGGCACCGGGGGGCGCGGGGGACCTTGCAGGGGAAGGGAGGTAGCGGCGGTCGACACCGGACGGCGGGCCACACCCGAGGCCTGGAGCGCGTCGGCGAAGTGCTCGGCCAGGTCGGCCACCCTGGGGAAGCGGTCCTGGGGGCGTCGGGAGAGGGCCTGGCGGAGGGCAGAGCGGAAGACCTCGGGCAGATCGTCGCGGGTCGGGATCTCGATGGGAGCCGAGGAGCGGGCCGCCTCGACGAGTTCCCGGATCCCGGTCGACCGGTAGCACCAGTGCCCGTATCCGTAGTGGAGCAGGGTGGCGGCCAAGCCGAACTGGTCGGCTTCAGGTCCCGCGGCCTTCCCCAGCCAGCATTCCGGGGCCATGTAGGCGGCGGTGCCCACGATCTCGCCGGTCCTGGTGAGCGCTGCCGGTTCCCGGTCGGCCAGCGCCAGACCGAAGTCGGCGAGCACGGGACTGCCGCCTTCCCTCCGGAGCACGTTGGCGGGCTTCACGTCGCGATGGAGGATGCCGGCGGCGTGCACCGCAGCCAGGCCGCTCGCCAGTTCGTAGGCCACTCGCAGGAACTCGTCGCGGGGAGGGAGAGGGTCTCCCGGACAGGCCAGGGGCAGGCTCCCACCGGGGAGGTACTCGTAGACGATGAAGGGAATGCCCGACGAAGCGATGCCGTAGTCGAGCACCGCGATCACGTTGGGATGGCGGATCCCGGCCGTGACCCTGGCCTCGCGCTCGAAGCGCTCCCTGGCCCGGTCGTCGTCCCGGAACCGGGAGAGCTCCTTGACCGCGACCTTGCGGCCGAGCTTCCGGTCCATCGAGAGCCAGACGCGCCCGGCGGCTCCCGCCCCCAGCAGCTTCAGGGCGGAGTAACGGGAGACCTTGCTCCAGGTCCGGGAAACGTCGGCCAGGTCCTGGGACAAGTGCCCTCCGTCGGAGTCCGAGGGTAGCGCTGTCGGGAGCCCGGACCGTGGGTCCCTCGGTATCCACGATTCGCCATCCGTGGAATCGGGGTCCGGGCGTTCCCGCATGCGATCCGGTCGGGGTCGGGCGAGGTCCGCATGCGGAGCGGGTGGAGCGGGCCTGGCACCAGGGTTGCGCAGGCGGGGTCGACCGAATCGAAGCGGTCGCGAAGGTTGGGATGATGGCAACGGTCGAACTGTGGTCGATGCGAAGGGTCCGGGCCTGGACCCGGGCCTTGATCCGGGTGGTGGTCGCGGTGATGGTGCTCGGGTCCGATCTGGCCCTGGCCCAGGACGCGGGTGCAAACCAGGACCCGAACGCCCAGGGCGGGGCCAACACTCCGCCCAAGGGGGACAACCAGGGAGGCGGCCAGGGCCAGGGGCAGCGCCAGGGCCTGATCCAGCAGATCCGGGCCCTGAAGGAGAAGCTGCGCGAGAAGCGCCAGAAGCTGCGGGCTCGCCGCAAGGCTCGCCGAGCGCGCCGGCACAAGGCCCGCGTGAGCGCCCGGAGGAAGGCCCGTCGCCAGCGCGCCCACGCCCGCCGCCAGCGTCGCCGCCTGCGCCGGCAGAACCGGAACCTGCGCCGGAAGATGTGGCAGGCCCGCATCGAACGCGCCCGCGCCCAGGGCGCGGCCGACGCCCTGCGCGAGGAGAACGAGTACCTGAAGGAGATGATCGAGGAGCTGCTCGCCGAACTCAGGGACGACGAGGAGGAAGAGGCGGACCATGACGACGCCGACGACGAGGACGCCGCCGAAGGCACGGCAGGCGACGTGAACGTCGACGTCGACGTGAACGTGGTCGTGAACAACGTCCAGAACGGTCCCGATGGCCCCCTCCCGCCCACCGACTGCCCGACCCATCGTCGCAAGCCGGTGCCCCCCGAGGCCGACGAGCCGGTCGTCGCGCCCCATCCCGAGGTCGGGAAGCTGCCCGACACGGCCCAGGCCGATCCGGCTGCCGACCAGCCGGAGCAGGACTCCACCGCCAAGGCTCCTACCGAGGTGGGGACCGATCCGGACGAGGCCGTCGCCGAGGCGGACGAGGAGGTCGACGACGAGGAGGAGTCGACCGAGGAAGACGATGCGGTCGACCCGGCCGTAGCCACGGGTGACGTCGACGCCGACCGTCCCGCCGAGGGACTGCCTTTCCAGGATGCCAGCGCCTCCTCCTGAACCGGGATCGATCGCTTCGGTCCCAGGCCCGGGTCCAGGGGATCCCGCTCCGGCGGGGTCCAGGGCCCGAGGCCCGGGCCGGGGGCGACCGGCGGGCGGCTCCGGCTGCCCGCCGGTCGCCGTCTTGGCGGGGACGTTGCCGGACGGGCACTCTCTGGCGGTGGCGGCGAGCTTGAAGCTGGTGGTCCGGACCGGGGAGGACCGGGACGTCGAGGTCGGTCTCGACGAACTCCCGGTCTCGCTCGGCTCCGACCCGGCCTGCACCCTGCGGCTCCCGGCTCCGGGAGTCCAGCCGGTGCATGGCGTGGTGGACCTGGACGAGGCCGGGACCCTGGTCTACCGGCCGACGGCAGGAGGCCGGCCGGTGCCTCTGGCCGAAGGAGTGCGGTTCCGGATCGGCCCCTGCCAGTCCCGGGTCGAGTCCCGGGGCAGCGAGGCCGGAGCCCGTCTCGACGCCAACCGTCCCCTCGAGGCGCTGCTCCGGGCCCTTCCCCGCCTCTGGGAGGAGACCGATCCCTCGGGACCGCTGCTGGACGCATTGCGGGAGGGGTTCGGCGCCAGCTGGGGGGCGATCCTGGTCCGCTCCGGACGGGGCTGGAAGACCCTCCGCACCAGCGGCGACCGCCACCAGGGAGAAGGGGACCGGGTCAGTCGCACCGTGCTCGGGCGCCTGGAGGAAGGCCGGGGTCCCATCCTCACGACCGACGTCCATGCCGATCCCCAGCTTTCGGCCGCGGTCTCGATCCCCCCCGAGGTCCGTTCCGTGATCGCCACCCGGATCGCCATCCCCGAAGGCCCCGATGCCGCCCTCTACCTGGAGAGTCCCCAGACCCGTCGGACCTGGAGCGAGGCGGAGAGTCTGATGCTGGACCACCTGGGCACCCTGGCCGGCGTGCATCTCGAGAAGGCGCGGGCGTCCCGGGCGCTGGAGGCGGAGACCCGGCGCCTGGGCGAGCTGCACCGTCGGGAGCGCTCCCGGGAAGCGACCGAGCTGCTCGGCTCGAGTCCCGGGATGAAGGAGCTCCGGGCCGAGCTCGACAAGGCGGCCGCCACCGACGTCACGGTGCTGATCCTGGGCGAGACCGGGACCGGGAAGGAGCTCGTCGCCCGCAGCCTGCACGAGCGATCGTGCCGGTCGCGGGAGCCCTTCGTGGCGGTGAACTGCGCGGCCATCCCGGCGGCGCTGGCCGAGAGCGAACTCTTCGGGCACGAGCCCGGCGCTTTCACGGGGGCGACCCAGGCCCGGCTCGGACGCTTCGAGCTGGCCCAGGGGGGAACCCTCTTCCTCGACGAGCTCGCCGATCTCCCCGGGGAACTCCAGCCCAAGCTCCTCCGGGTGCTCGAGAACCGAACCATCGAGCGCCTGGGCGGCCAGGGATCGCGACCGGTCGACGTCCGCCTGGTGGCGGCCACCCACGGCGACCTCGCCGCCAAGGTCGAGGCCGGGACCTTCCGGGCCGACCTCTTCTACCGCTTCTCGGTCTTCGTGCTCCGGGTCCCGCCGCTCCGCTCCCGTCTCGCCGACATCCCCGAGCTCGCCGACCGCTTCGTGGCCCTCTTCAACCGGCGGGAGGGGCGGCAGCTCGCCGGCCTCGACGAGGAGGCCCTGGCGGTGCTGGCGAGCCACCACTGGCCGGGCAACGTCCGGGAGCTGCGCAACGTGGTCGAGCAGGCCTCGGTGCGGGCCGCCGGCGACCGGATCACGGCCGGGGACCTGCTCTTCGCCCCCGCGGTGAAGGGGTCCGACGACGGTCCCGACGACTACGACTCGGCCCGGCGGGCCTTCGAGATCCGGTTGTTCACCCGCATCCTCCGGGCCACCGGGGGCGACACCGCGGCGGCCGCCGCCCGCCTCGGGCTCTCTCGCTCGCAGGTCTACAAGCGGGTCGAGGAACTCGGGCTCGACCTGCGGGTGCTGAAGCGGGGTTGAGGATAGGTCCGGGCCGCGGAGCTACTTCGGTGGCGGTGCGGTCATCTCTTTGCCGGTAAGCCGCAGGTAGCTCCGGGCCAGCACCACCTGGAGGATCTCCCCGTGCGGACCGGCCCGGGCCGCCTCCAGGCGGGCCGCGTCGGCAGGGCCGGCAGCGAAGGCGGGGAAGGCCTCGGCAGCGATCGCCACCACCCCCAGGCGGGAGGAGCCGAGGGCGTTCGAAAGGTAGCGGCGGGCCGGCTCCCGGCCCAGCGCGAACAGCGCCGAGCGGGCGGCTTCCCGGGGCACGAGCCCATGGTCTACGGCCTCCAGCAGTTCGTCGAGCCGAGCGGGAGGCAGCGGGGGGAGGTCGTGCACGCCCAGGGATTCGAGCAGGGCCCGGGCCTGCCACCCGGCCTTCCCCGGAACCCCTGTGGCCATGCCCCGGAGCACCGGGACCAGGGCCAGGAAGGCGGGACGCAGCTCGGGCGATCGGGCCCGGAGCAGGCGGTCGAGGACCGGGCCCAGGATCCCGGGATCGCGGGTCCGGGCCAGGGCCGCGGCCAGGATCGGGGGGTGGGCCAGGAGACCGCCCGGGGGGAGCAGCGGCAGCCCGGTCTCCAGCTCGTCGGCACCCCCCGCTTCGATGGCGCTCCAGACCAGGCGGGGCGCGGCCCGGTAGCCCTTGGGCGCGGCCAGTGCCGGGAGCTCGGATCCTGCCGTCGGAGCCGGGGCCTCGCCTCGACGGGCCCGGCGCCGGCGTTCCGCCACCCGGCGCGCCACGGTGCGGAATTCGGCGACGGTCTCGATCCAGTGGAGACCGACCAGCTCCTCGGGGGTGTGTTCCTGCAGGAGTTCGCGGGCCCGCCCGGCCGGGTCGAGATCGAGCGAGATCCACCAGTGGCGGACCGCGGCCTCGCGATCGCCCGAGGCGAGCGCCACCTCGCCCACCAGATCATGGACCGCCGGGTTCTCGGGGCTGCGCTCCAGGGCCGCGTGGGCACTGCGCCGGGCGTCGTCGAGCCGCCCGTGCTCGCGGGCCAGGAGCCCGATCGCCAGATAGGGCTTCCAGTCGCCCGGCGCGGCCCGGATCTGCCCCTCGAGGATCGCCAGCTTGTCGGAGAGCCGCTCCTCCTCGAGCCGGTCGAGTTCCGCCTCTCCCGGCAGGGGCGCGTCCCAGCGGTGCTCGGCCAGGGAAGGCGGGACCGGACCGGCGGTCTGCACCAGGATCTCGAGCAGGTTGGCGTTGGGCTCCGGGGTCCCGATCGGTTGCAGGCCCACCAGGGTCAGGCGCATGCGGCGCAGGCCGCGGGGAAGGCTGTCGGCGCGCACCCGGACCGTGTAGCCGAAGCTGGCGCTGTGGGAGGGACCGGTACCGAAGGCTTCGGCATCCTGTCGCGAGAAGCTCACCAGGGTGGTGCCCTCGGCGCCGATCAGCTCGAGTCGGGCGTGATTCACGTGGAAGAGGCGCCAGAGGTTCAGCTCCAGCACCAGGTCCCCGACGATCGCCGGCAGGTCGACCTCCAGGACGCTGGGGGCCTGGGCGGTGCGGATCCGATCCCGGTCCTGGTAGACCCCGACGTCGATCACGCCCGGCACCGAGAGCGCGGGATCGACGAAAGGGGTGCCGAACCAGTTCTGGAGCCGGAAGCGGGAGTTCACGCCGGCGGCCGGCCCGGTTGGGATCCGCAGCGATTCGAGGTCGCGCAGTGTGGTCCAGGCGCGACCGCTCGCGGTGAGTGCGGTCCGGACCCGCTCGCGATGGACCTCCAGCTCCTCGCCCGGGGCCCGCTCGAAGAGGGGCTCGAACCGCACCGCCACACCGGCCCGGAGGAGGCGCTCCAGACCGGGATCCTCCTCCCGGGCGAACAGGGGGGGGACCGAACGGGCGTGGGCCGAGGCCAGCAGGCGGCCGATCAGCAGCAGACGACTGGTCCGGGAGAGCAGTTCCGGATCCGGTGCCCTCCGGGACAGCCGCCAGACCGGGAACCCCAGGTCGGCACCCAACACCATCTCCCGGTATCGGGCCCGGGCCGCATGCCAGGTGGCCACCGCCTTCCCGGGCGGGATGTCGAGTTCCATCCCCAGGGCGGCGGCGATGGCAGGGTCGTCCTCCACCGCCTCCTGGAGATCCACCAGGGCCTTGCGGTGGGGAGCGTCCTCGGAGCCCTCCGGGGTCGGGGTCGGCGAGGGAGCGGGCGCCGCCGCGGTCACCGGAGGTCGCGGCGGAGGCGGGGGTCGGGGGCGGAGGATCCAGGCCGAGGCCGAGAGGATCCCGAGGAGCGCGACCACCAGCAGGGAACGGAGCACTTCACCTCCGGGCCCCGCACGCCGGTCGCCGGTAGTCCGGGCGGGCCCCCTGTGGCACCGTACACCTTGAGCCGGCTCGGGAGCCCGTCGCCCAAGGGGCGACGCTCGACCTGGGGCAGCCGGGGAAACGGGGAACCATGGCGGGTCGGAGCGGCGGATCTGGGTTGGCGGTCCTGGTCGGAAGCCTCGTAGCGACCGGGCTCCTGGCCCAGGGGGACCAGTTCGGCCAGGGTGGGCAGGGGGTGGACCAGCCGCCTGCGGTTCCTGCCAACGCCCCAGGCGCGGCACCGGTCGCAGCGGCGGCCCCTGCCGTCGAGCGCGGACTCGATCCCCGGGATGGGATGCCGCGGGTCACCTACAGCGTGGCGCGGGACTCCGCGGCCGCGCCCTGGATCCAGGGCGCCGACTTCTTCCATCCGGTGCTCGACACGCCCCGGTACTCGAATCCGGGGACGCCGCTCTTCCCGGGAGGCACCTGCTTCGGGATGGTGCGGCTGACCAAGCGCTGGTACGACACCTTCGTGAAGCCGATCCGGTCGAGCCCCAGGGCTCATGGTCCGGTGGACCCGATCGAGAACATCCTGGCCTACGATTCCGCCACCCGCACCTACCGTCGCGTCCACACCGGCAATCTGCCGAGCTACCGGCTCCGGGCCTACACCCAGCCGCGAAGTCCCGCCTTCCCCCATGCCGATCCGGTGCGGACCGCCCGCCTGGCCACCGCCATGCACTCCGACCAGTTCCGCGGCAGCGGACCCTTCGAGAACCAGTGGAGGGTCACCCGTGCCGCCATCAACCAGCGCCTGATCGCGGTGGCCCGGAACTTCTACCAGGACGAGGGCGGGCGGCCGCGGACCCATGCCCAGGTCGCCGACATGATGACCGCAGCGATCCGCAACCGGACCGAGGCGGGGCCCTTCCAGATGGGCGGGAGCCCCAGCTACATGGGGTTCGCCGGCTTCGTCTTCCCGATGTTCCTGGTGCCGAACACGGGCGGGGGCGAGGACGGGATGCAGCCCATCCTCGACGGCAGCGAGCTGACCGTGGGCCTGCACATCGTGCTCGCCTACAAGTACCGGGAGGTCCGGGTACGGGGCAGCGACGGGGAACACGACGCCATCGAGTTCCGCTTCTACGACGTGAACCGTCCCGAGTTGCCCGAGGTCCCCACCGGGGTCCGGGAGGGGGACCTGCAGCAGAGCGAGACCGAGGAACAGAACCGGCTCTACTTCCTGAAGGACCAGGGGCGCTTCAGCTTCTCGCTCGGCTACATGCTCCACTACGCGGCGGTGGACCCGGATCGGTTGATCCTGGTCCAGGAGGACCATGTGATGCTGCGGCCGGTGGGGGTCACGGACTTCGGGATCGGGGCGAACTGGAATCCCTTCGAGACCGCACACCGGGAGGCCTGGACCATGGACCAGGCCCAGCGCCGCCCCGACGAGGACTTCGACTGGAGCCGGGGCGGGACCGGTACCGGAGTGTCGCCGTAGCCTCCGCCCGCCCCGAAGGGAGGGCAGCGGGTTCACATCCCCAGCACCTCCGAGGTGTCGAAGGGCGTGGGGCCGAACGGATCGGTGATCCGGGGGTCGGGCTGACCGCCCCCGGCCGGGACCGGGACCACGGCGCCGCCGCCGGGGCCGATCCCGGGTCCGCCGTCGATCACCTGCAAGACCCTGTCGAGATCGGGCTGGAGCAGGCGGAGCAGGCCGGGCACGGTGGCGACCCAGGCCTGGTAGTCGGCCGAGAAGCGGGCCCGTTCCTGGGGATTGAGCCGCGCCTGGTAGAAGCGACCGGAGCTACGGTCCTGGACCTCGCCGATCGCCAGGTTGATCCAGAAGGGGGATCCGGGTCCGCTCTGGACCCACTGGTCACCCCAGGGACCGGGGACGGGCTGGACCTGGGCTTCGGAGGGGCGCACGGGGGCGAGGACGAGCAGGGCGAAGAGGGCCGAGCGGAGCAGGCCGCGAACCTTGGAGCGAGCGATCAAGGGGAGTCCTTCCGGATCGACGGGCCGGGAAAAGCACTTGGCGTGCCAGACGCGCGAATCGGCCTTCCCCACCCGAAGTGACCGGCACGGGGCCGGACCGCGGCACCGCCGGAGTGGCTACCGGCGTAGGCGGAGCGGCTACCGGGAGGGCCCATTTGATACCCTGACCGAAATGTCGCCGGCCTCCGGGATGGTCCTCGGGCAGTATGTGCCCGTCGATTCTCCGGTCCACAACCTGAACCCGACCGTGAAGGTCGTTCTCCTGCTCGTCACCATGGCGGCACTGCTCGGGGTCGGGTCCGCCCAGGGGCTCGGGGTGATGGCGGCGCTCTGGATCACGGTGAGCGTGTCCAGCCGGCTCTCGCCCCGCTTCGTGCTCCGGGGTCTCCGGCCGCTGCTCTTCCTGCTGATGCTGACCTTCTGCCTGCACGCCTTCCTGAAGGAGGGCGGGACCCCGATGTGGGCCGCGGGGCCGCTGGTGCTCACCTGGGAAGGTCTGTCGGACGCCGGCTTCTTCACCGCCCGGCTCATGCTGCTGGTCGGCTTCACCACCCTGCTCACGCTGACCACGAGCCCGATCGAACTCTCGGGTGCGATCGAGATCCTGGCCCGCCCCATCGGGATCGTGGGGCTCTCGGCCGGCGAGTTCGCCATGATGCTGACGATCGCGCTCCGCTTCATCCCGGTGCTCTTCCGGGAGATGGACAAGATCATGAAGGCGCAGGCGTGCCGGGGCGCGCCCTTCCACCGGGGGCCGCTGGCGGGCCGGGCCAAGGCCTACGTCTCGATCCTGGTTCCGCTCTTCATCAATTCCTTCCACCGGGCCAACGAGCTGGCGATCGCCATGGAGATCCGCGGCTACCGGCCCGGCGAGCCCCGCACCCGATTCAGGGAGCATCGCTTCGGCGTCCGCGACGGAGCCGCGGTGGCGGTGCTGGGGGCGTTCCTGGCGGCGGCGTGGAACTACCGATGACGACGAGAGGGCGAGGCGCGACGTGGCGGAGGACCTGAGCGAGAAAATCCGGGAACTGGTCCGGGCCGGCGGCCGCCGCGGCGTCACCCTGAAGGAGGTGACCACCGGCGTCGGGTCCTCGCACGCCGGCAAGGCCACCGGGCTCTTCCACAAGCTGGTCGGCAAGGGCGAGCTGGTCGAGATGCCGGGGGGCCGCTTCCGGCTGGTGGAGCGGCTTCCCAGCCGGGCGCGGTCCAGGACTCCGGAGCCGACCGCGCCGGCGCCGCGGGGGGAAGGCAGGGAGCGCGCTCCCCAGGCCGAGGCGACCGGGGAGCCTGCCGGCCAGGACAGCCCCGAGGCGCCGGACGGCCGGGATGCCTCCGGGGCCCGGATCGCGATGGGCCGCATCTCGGTCCACCGGGAGGGCTTCGGCTTCGTCACCTCCGAGTCGGGGACTCCCGACGACGACGTGTTCGTGGCCCGGCGCTCGACCAAGGGGGCCATGAGCGGGGACCGCGTCAGGGTGGTCTGGGCCCCCGACCGGGAGCGCAAGGGCCGCTACAAGGGCGAGGTGCTCGAGATCCTGGAGCGGTCCCGCACCCACCTGGCCGGGTACCTGGAAAGGGTGGAGGCCGAGACCTTCCGGCTCTTCCCCACCAATCCCGAGATCCCGGTCGAGCTGGTGGTGGACCGGTCCGACGCGGGCGGGGCCAAGCCGGGAGCCGTGGTGCTGGCCCGGATCCTCGACTACGGGGGACCGGACCGGGAACCCCGGGGCAAGGTCGAGAAGGTGCTCGGGGAGCGGGGCGACCCCGCCATCGACGCCGAGATGATCATCGCCGAGCACGGGATCCGGACCCAGTGGCCCGAGCCGGTGATGGCGGCCCAGGCCGGGATCCCGGATCGCGTCGACCCGGGTGAACTCGGCGGGGGACGCCTCGACCTCCGGGACCAGCCCTGCGTGACCATCGACGGCAAGGACGCCCGCGACCTCGACGACGCGGTCCACCTCGAGCCGCGGGAGGACGGCGGGTTCCGCCTCTGGGTGCACGTCGCCGACGTGTCGCACTACGTGCGTCCCGGCACCGCCATCGACCTCGAGGCGCGCCAGCGCGGCACCTCGACCTACTTCCCGGACCGGGTGATCCCCATGCTGCCGGTCCGGCTCTCGAACGGGATCTGCAGCCTGAACCCCGACGAGGACCGGATGGCGTTGTCGTGCCGCATGGACTTCGACGCCACCGGCAAGCGCCGGGCGTTGAAAGTGGCCTCGACGGTGATCCGGTCCCACGGGAGGCTCGACTACGACACGGTGCACGCCGCCTGCATCGACCGCGAGCCGGCGGCCCGGAAGAAGCTGGCGCCGCACCTCGCCATGCTGGAGGCGATGTTCGCGGCCGCGGGCGTGCTCCGGGTGGAGCGAAAGAAGAACGGCTACATCGACTTCGACCTCCCCCAGGCCAAGGTCAAGGTCGACGAGCAGGGCGTGCCGGTGGCGATCGTGCCGATGGCCCACAACGAGGCCTACGGTCTGATCGAGCAGTTCATGGTGGCCGCCAACGAGGCGGTCTCGCACTGGATGGTCGAGGGGCGCCGGGCGTTCGCCTTCCGGATCCACGAGACCCCCGACCCCGAGAAGCTGAAGCAGCTCGCCGAGCTGGCGCGGGGCTTCGGCTTGAAGCCGGGCCGGCTGCTCGGACGGGAGCCGGGGCCCGCGATCGCCGACCTGATCGTGCAGTCCGAGGGACGCCCCGAGGAGAACCTGATCCGCACCCTGGCGCTGCGCTGCATGAAGCTCGCCGCCTACAGCCCCCGGAACGAGGGGCATTTCGGCCTGGGGTCGCGGGCCTATACCCACTTCACCTCGCCGATCCGCCGCTACCCCGACCTGATCGTCCACCGCCTGCTCAAGGACCGGACCGGGGACCTGCCGCTCTCGGAGGCCGAGAAGGTCGACATGGTGGAGCGGCTCGGGGACCTGCTCCGGGCCATGTCGTTCCTCGAGCGCAAGGCGGAAGCCGCCGAGCGCGACGCGATCCGGTTGAAGAAGATCCATTACATGGGCAAGCACCTGGGACAGGAGTTGACCGGGGTGGTCTCCGGGGCCCGCGAGTTCGGGCTCTTCGTGGAACTGGTCGAGGTGCTGGTGGACGGCTTCATCCACGTCTCGAAGCTGGGCGGGGACTACTGGCAGTACGACCAGGAGGGGCACCGGCTGGTGGGTGCCAACACCGGCCGCGAGTGGCGCCTGGGGGACCGGATCCAGGTGCGGGTCGAGTCGGTCGATCCGATCGAGCGGAAGATCATGCTGGTGCCGGCCGAGGCCGAGCACGGGGCGGTGCCCGACCAGGGTCCGGGCGAGGAGTGGGGCGAGGAGGGCGGCGACCGCGGGTCGCGCCGGGGCGGCCGGGGTCGGGGGCCGAAGGGCAAGGCGCGGCGGGAGACCGAGGGCCGGGGTCGGGCGGCGGGGCCGGCGGCACCGGCAGCGCGGGCACCGGCACGGGGGCGGGGTGGTCCCGGCAAGGATCCGGCAGCGGTCGGGGGCGGCGAGTCCGGCGCGGGCGGGCGCAGGAAAAAGAAGGCCGGCTCGGCGCGCACCCCCAAGGTCCGCACCAAGAAGATGGGGCGCAAGAGCAAGCGCTGATCGGAGCGTCCGCTCGGGAGGATGGCTCCCGAGGTCAGGGTGCGGGAGGTCGCACCCTGGAGAGGTCCCAGATCCGCACCGCGTGTTCCTCGCCACCGCTCGCCAGCAGCGAGCCGTCGGGAGAGAGGGCGACCGCGCTGACATGGCCCGGGTGGCCCTGCCAGCGCAGGTCTCGGGTCGGTGCCGAGGGCGAGCGGAGCGCGAGGGTACCGTCGTCGATCCCGGCGGCCAGCCAGCGCCCGGCCCGGTCGAAGGCCAGGGCGTTCACGTCCTCCTCGAAGCGGGCGACCTCGCGGGAGACGTGGTCGGCGAGATCGGTGAGCCGGAGGGAGAAGTCCCAGCTCCCGGTGGCCAGGATGCGGCCGTCGGGCGAGAGGGCGAGCGAGCGCAAGGCGCTCTTGTGACCGACGAGGATGGCGCTGGACCCGGGCTTGGTGAGGTTGACGGCGAAGACCGCGGGAGGTGAATTGCCGCCCGTCCCGACCAGGGCGGTTCCGCCGTCCGGCGTCACGACCAGGTCGGAGTGGCTCCAGGTGCCGAGCGAAGCCAGCACCACGGGTTCGGCGAAGGATCCGGTGGGAGGGCCGAGGGTCGAGCTGCCGGGATCCGGCGGTGGAGAGGTCCTCGGTCCGGTCAGCCAGCCGGTGGGTGGCTGGAGCTTGGACGATGTCGGGCGTTCGATCACCGACCGGGCCCGCTGCAGCGAGTAGCGATGGATCTTCCCCTGGTCGTCGAGGGCCAGGACGCTTTCGCCGTCGGGCTCGAAGGCGGCGCCCCAGAGGGCGCCCCCGCCTCCCCGGTACTCGGCGAGGGTGGCGAGCGTCCCGGGGTCGATCACCCGGAGGCGCAGGCCGGTGATCCCGGCCGCGGTGGTGGTCCGGTCGGGGTCTCCGGCGATCAGCATGCGGCGCCCGTCGCGGGAGAACGCCACCACCCGGAGGGTGGCGGGCCAGGCCTGGAACTCGTGGAGCACCGCCCACCGGGGCGCCTGGAGGATGCGGACGAAGCCGTCCTCGCCGACCACCACGAGGCGGGTGCCCGAGGGGGAGAAGGCCATGCTCCAGACCGCACCGGGCATGGGGATGGAGCGGTGGGGGGGCGCGGCGGTGAGGGGGGCAGCGGCGGCGAGCGCAGCGAGGAGGGCCAGTGCGGGCAAGGGGCGCATAGTGGAGCGGGCCTCCTGCGAGGAGCGTAGCGCGAGGTGGGTGCGGGTGCGAGTCGGGGGGAGCCCGATCGAGCGAGCCTCGCTTGACACCCGGCGAGGGTTCCCTGAGGGAGGGCGGCATCGTCCACAACCTCGAGGGCTTCGCGACCCTCAATCACGGCGACACCGCCTCGGCCCTCGCCCATGCCTCGGTCCCGCTCCAGGGCGCTCTCTACGCGCTCCAGCGGGTGACCACCGGGTTCGACGTCTCGGGCAACGGCAATGTCGACTTCTGGATGAAGACCACTCGCGACTTCGCGCTCTGGGGCCAGCTCCCGACGCTCAGCGAAGGCGGCCACGGCAACGTCCACTACTGGATGGCCCGGGCCGAGTCGGTGGCCTCGATGGTCCAGGGTGCCGGGAACCAGCTCTACGCCCTGGCCAACGGCGCGGGCGCCGAGACCGCCCCGCTGGCGGCGGTGGTGGCGGGCCTGGGCCACGTGGCCGGGAGCGTCGACTACAGCGGCGAGGGCAACGCCGACTACTGGATGCGCACCACCCGGAACTTCTGCTTCCTGGGCCGGGCCGTGGGCCGTGGCCTCGACGCAGTGGCGAGCTTCGCGCCTCCCGCGCTCCAGGGGCTGCTCGGCAGCTATGCCGGTCAGCTCCAGGGCCTCTCCGAGGCGGGCACCGGCAACGTCCACTACTGGATGGCCCGGGCCCAGGACGTGGCCGAGCACGTGCGCAGCGTCGGCCAGGCGCTGAAGAACCTGGCGCCGCACCTGTAGGAGGCCAGGGCGTTCCGGGGTCGCCTGGTCGTCCGCGCCTCGCTGGCGTCGTGCGGCAGGCGGCCCCGGCGCGTCCGGGAGTCGGGGAGCGACCTGTTGCGGTGAGGAGGCGGCGGGTTCCTGGGGCGTGCCCGGAACGACCGGCTGCCCGGGTCCCGCGCCCGCGGCTACAGTGCGGGCGCGAGGGAGACCATGGCAGGACGGAAGAAGAAGGACGCCGAGGGCGGGGGCCGCACCGCCAGCCTCGGCTTCGAGGACAAGCTCTGGGCCGCGGCCGATGCGCTCCGGAACAACATGGACCCCTCCGAGTACAAGCACGTGGTGCTCGGGCTCCTGTTCCTCAAGTACATCGAGGATGCCTTCGAGGAGCGGCGCGACGAGCTCCGGGCCGGGGTCGCGGATCCGGGGAGCGAGCACTACGTCGAGGAGGAGTCCGAGCGGGAGGAGGAACTCGGGAGTCTGCTCGAGGACCGGGACGAGTACCTCTCGGAGAACGTCTTCTGGGTCCCCAAGGAGGCCCGCTGGAGCTGGATCCGGGCCCAGGCCCAGCAGCCCACCATCGGCCGCACCCTGGACGAGGCCATGGACCGGATCGAGGCCGAGAACCGGTCGCTCAAGGGTGTGCTCCCCAAGATCTATGCGCTCCCCAACCTCGACAAGCAGAACCTCGGGAAGCTGATCGACATCGTCTCGGGGATCGGGCTCGGCTCGAAGGAGCACCGGGACAAGGACACCCTGGGGCGGGTCTACGAATACTTCCTGTCCCGCTTCGCCAGCGCCGAGGGCAAGGGCGGGGGCGAATTCTACACCCCGACCAGCGTGGTCCGGCTGCTGGTCGAGATGCTCGAGCCCTACCAGGGGCGGGTCTACGACCCGTGCTGCGGCTCGGGGGGCATGTTCGTCCAGTCGTGGAAGTTCCTGGAGGCCCACGGAGGCCGGCGCGACCAGGTCACCATCTACGGCCAGGAGTCGAATTACACGACCTGGCGCATGGCCCGCATGAACCTGGCGATCCGGGGCCTGGAGGCCCACCTCGGCGCCAAGCACGCCGACAGCTTCCACGAGGACCTGCACCCCGACCTCCGGGCCGACTTCATCCTGGCCAATCCGCCGTTCAACATCTCGGACTGGGGCGGCGAGCGGGTCCAGGACGACGTCCGCTGGAAGTACGGAGCCCCGCCTCCCGGCAACGCCAACTTCGCCTGGGTGCAGCATTTCGTGCATCACCTCTCGCCCACCGGGACCGCCGGCTTCGTGCTCGCCAACGGCTCGATGTCGAGCCAGCAGTCGGGCGAGGGCGAGATCCGCCGGCGGCTGGTGGAGGCCGACCTGGTCGATTGCGTGGTGGCCTGCCCCGGCCAGCTCTTCTACGCCACCCAGATCCCGGTCTGCCTCTGGTTCCTGAGTCGCGGCAAGGCGGGTCGGGGCGGACGTTCCGGCGGGCACCGGGACCGGCGGGGCCAGACGCTCTTCCTCGACGCCCGCAAGCTCGGACGGCTGGAGACCCGGGTCCACCGGGTGCTCGACCCCGCCGACATCGAACGGATCGCCGGCACCTATCACGCCTGGCGGAACCAGGGCGGCGAGTACCAGGACGTGCCGGGCTTCTGCCGCTCGGCGAGCCGGGAGGAGATCGCGGCCCACGAGTTCGTGCTCACCCCCGGTCGCTACGTGGGCGCCGAGGAAGTAGCCGACGACGGCGAGCCCTTCGAGGCCAAGATGAGGCGGTTGGCGGGCGAGCTCGAAGCCCAGTTCCGCCAGGGCGCGGAGCTGGAGAAGGCGATCCGCAAGAACCTGAAGGATCTCGGGTTCGGTGGCTAGGACCAGCGGCAAGGGCACGGGCAGGGGGAAGGCGGCCACGCGCCGGCCCCGGGGCCGGGCCGGGGAGCCGGCGGGGGTTCCCGCGTCGCAGGCGGGGGCGTCGGCGGTGGGCGAGTACGCCGCGACCCTGGCCGAGATCAAGGCCCGGATCGGCCAGGAGCGGCTCCGGGTCGTGCTGGCGGCCAACTCGGCCATGGTGCTCCTCTACTGGGATCTGGGGCGGCTGATCCTGGATCGGCAGGAGCGGGCCGGGTGGGGTGCCAAGGTCATCGACCGGCTGGCCGGGGATCTGCGGGAAGCGTTCCCCGAGATGCGGGGGTTCTCGGCCCGGAACCTGCTCTACATGCGGGCCTTCGCGGCGGCGTGGCCGGATCGGGCAATTGTGCAGCAGGTTGCTGCACAGATTCCCTGGACCCAGAACTGCGTCCTCCTCGACCGGGTGCATGAGCCCGCGGAGCGTCGATGGTACGCGGAACAGGCCTGCGCGGAAGGATGGTCCCGGAACGTCCTGTCGCTCCAGATCGAGAGCCGTGCCCACGCCCGGCAGGGACGGGCGGTCACGAACTTCGCGACCACCCTGCCGCCCGAGGATTCGGATCTCGCCCAGCAAGTCTTCAAGGATCCGTACCTCTTCGACTTCCTGGGGACCGCCGACCTGCGCCGCGAGCGGGAGGTCGAGCAGGCGCTGATCGACCACGTCCGAAAGTTCCTGCTGGAGATGGGGGCTGGGTTCGCCTTCGTCGGACGGCAGGTGAAGCTGGAAGTCGGGGGGCAGGACTTCGTCCTCGACCTGCTCTTCTACCACTTGAAGTTGCGCCGGTATGTGGTGATCGAGTTGAAGGCGGTGCCGTTCGAGCCGGCGTTCGCGGGGACGATGAACCTGTATCTCTCGGCGGCCGACGATCTGCTGCGACATCCCGAGGACCGGCCGACGATCGGGTTGCTCTTGTGTCGGGCGAAGAACCGGGTGGTGGTCGAGTATGCGCTGCGCGATCTGGCGAAGCCCATCGGCGTGGCGGAGTGGGAGACGCGGATCGTCACCGCGCTGCCCGCGGAGTTGAGGGGGAGCCTGCCTACCGTCGAGGAAATCGAGGCCGAGCTTGCTCGGGGGGTGGGGGATGGGTGAGTGGCGGACAGGTACAGTCCTTGACCTCCAGCGCGAGGGGATCCTGCTGGTGGAGGATGGAAACCACGGCGAGAGCCGCCCGCGCCCTAACGAGTTCGTCTCATCTGGCGTAGCATTCATTCGGGCCGCAGACTTGGAAGACGGTCAAGTCCTCTTCGCCTCAGCGTCGAGGATCACCGACGAAGCGCGGCGGAGGATCACCAAGGGAATCGGCGCACCCGGCGACGTGATCCTCTCCCACAAGGGAACTGTTGGAAAGGTGGCCATGGCGCCGTCCGATGCGCCACCGTTCGTGTGCAGTCCTCAGACGACGTTCTGGAGATCGTTGAACTCGGACGAACTGGATCGTCGGTATCTCTATGCGTTTTTGCGATCACCAATGTTCCACAGACAACTTGGCAGCCGCGCTGGTGAAACAGACATGGCGCCCTATGTCAGCCTCACATCGCAGCGGGGCATGTTGGTGGCCGTGCCACCGATCGAGGAGCAGAGGAGGATTGCGGGGGTGTTGGGGGCGCTCGATGACAAGATCGAGGTGAACCGGCGGATGAACCGGACGCTGGAGGAGATGGCTCAGGCCCTCTTCAAGTCCTGGTTCGTGGACTTCGACGGCCACACCGACCTCGTCGAGAGCGAGCTCGGCCCCATCCCCCGGGGGTGGAGGATAGCGACGCTGGGCTCGGCTTGCTTGGTCACAATGGGGCAGTCGCCACCTGGATCGACCTACAACGAGGTCGGAGATGGAATGCAGTTCTATCAAGGGAGTCGAGACTTTGGCGCCCGATTCCCCATGCCGCGGGTCTACTGCACGTCTCCCAAACGAGTTGCTGGTGCCGGCGATACTCTACTGTCGGTCAGGGCGCCAGTAGGTGCCATCAACATGGCCTCTAATGATTGCTGCATCGGTCGAGGTCTGGCTGCCATTCGACATCGGAGTGGGTCCCGCAGCTTCACCTACTACCTTGCTCGGAAGCTCGCACCGATACTCAGCGCGTTCGAGGGCGAAGGAACGGTTTTCGGCGCACTCAATACGGAGAGCCTGTCTGGGATCTCGGTCATCGATCCACCGGAAGAGATGATTGAGAGCTTCGAACTCAGAGTCGCCTCGATGGATTGCCTAGTCGAAACAAGTTGCCGCCAGATGGCAGATCTCGCGGCGCTCCGTGACACGCTGCTCCCCAAGCTCCTGTCGGGAGAAATCCGGGTGCCGGAGGCGGAGAAGGCGGTCGAGGCCGCGACGTGAGGAAGGCGCCGCTCACCCGGGACCATGGCTTGCCCGAGCGGGAGTCGCTGCGGGTCGAGTTCAAGGGCGAGCGCTCGGAGCGCCTCTCGGACCATGACCTGGCGCTGGCGGCGGTGTGCCTCGCCAACACCGAGGGCGGCACCCTCTATCTGGGCGTCGAGGACGACGGGCGGATCACCGGCATGTCCGCTGGCCGTGACGCCGCCGGCGTGACCGCCGCGATCGCCAACAACACCAGTCCTTCGCTCTCGGTCCGGGTGCGGCTCCTGGACCTCTGCTCGCTGCGGGTGGCCGAGATCGATCGGGAGGCCGATCTCGGTCTGCTCGACCTCTCCGACCTGCCGGTGGCCGGCGCGGGCCCGGACGTGCTCGACCCGCTCGAACGCCAGCGCCTCCGGCGGGCGATCGAGCGCTATCGGGGGGACCGGAGTCTGCTCGTCCTCGGCGACGACGAGCTGGACGGTGCCCTGGGCCTGGTCCGGACGGTCGACGGCAAGCGTGTCCCGACCCTTTGCGGGCTGCTCCTGCTCGGGAGGGAGG
This sequence comes from uncultured bacterium, assembly GCA_964403795.1. GTDB lineage: Bacteria > Muiribacteriota > UBA6191 > CAZXTJ01 > CAYOHP01 > CAYOHP01. Next base: position 22,866 of record CAYOHP010000015.1, read on the forward strand.
AGGCCCTCCGGGACCACCTCCCAGGGCATGAGGTCGCCTTCCAGGTGCTCGCGGGTACCGAGGTGCGGGTCAACGAGTTCTTCCGCCTTCCCCTGGTCCGGCTCTTCGAGCGGGTGACCGAGATGTTCGAGGCCCGGGTCACGGAGCGGGAGCTCCAGGTCGGGATGTTCCGGGTGCCGGTGCCGACCCTGGACCACCGGGCCTTCCGGGAGGGCCTGGTCAATGCCCTCACCCATCGCGACTACTCGCGGCTCGGGGCGGTGCACGTCCAGTGGCGGGACGAATCGCTCACGATCAGCAATCCCGGCGGGTTCGTCGAAGGTGTCCGCAGCGACAACCTGCTCACGGTCGACCCGCATCCACGCAACCCGCGCCTGGCTGACGCCTTCAAGAGGATCGGTCTGGCAGAACGGACCGGCAGGGGGGTAGACCTCCTCTATCACGGCCTGCTGCGGTTCGGCCGTCCGGCACCGGACTACTCGCGGAGCGACGCCCACCACGTGGTGGTCGAGCTCTCCTGTGCCGAGGCGGACCTGGCCTTCTTCCAGCTCGTGCTCGACGAGGAGAAGCAGCGAGGGCAGAGCCTGCCCCTGGAGTCGCTCCTGGTCCTCTCCCATCTGCGGAGCGTGCGGCGCGCCGAAATGGGAGAGCTGGCCGGTGTCCTCCAGCGCGAGCCCTCGGCTGCCCGGAAGATCGTGGCGGCGCTGGTCGAAGGCGATCTGGTCTCGGCCCATGGGATCAAGAAGGGCCGCACCTATACGCTCGCCCCCAAGGTCTATCGACGCTTCGGGCGACGCGCCGACTACGTCCGGCAGGCCGGCTTCGACGCGGTCCAGCAGGCCCAGATGGTGGTCCGGTACGTGGAGGAACACGGGTCGATCCGGCGGGCCGATGCGATCGAGCTCTGCCGGCTCGGGCAGGATCAGGCCTATCGGCTCCTCCGACGATTGACGCAGGCAGGTGTCCTGGTCCGTGAAGGAAGCGGCAAGGGCGCACGGTACCTGAGGGGCAGGTCCAAGTTGTGAGCGCGCGCATAACATTTTTGCGCGCGCTCATATATATGCGCGAGTGCGCGAAAGTGGCGGACCAGTGAGCGGGGGGATGACCGAGGCCGAGGTCGAGGAGCTGGCGCTCGCCTGGTTCCAGGGGCTCGGCTACAAGACCCTGCATGGGGCGGTGATCGCGCCGGACGGGGAGGCCCCGGAGCGCGAGAGCTGGTCCCAGGTCGTGCTCGCGACCCGGCTCCGGGAGGCGATCGCCCGGGTGAATCTGCGACTCGAGGCCGAGGCGCGCGAGGCCGCCTTCCAACAGGTGATGCGGATGGGGGGACCCTCGATCGAGGAGACGAACCTCGCCTGCCACCGGGTGTTGGCGAAGGGCCTCGAAGTGGAGACCCGGGCCGAGGACCGTAGCCGCGGGGCCCATGTCTGGCTGGTGGACTTCGAGCGGCCGGAGCGGAACGACTGGCTGGTGGTACAGCAGCTCACCGTCAAGGAAGGCCGGGAGACCCGCCGGCCCGACCTGGTCGTCTACCTGAACGGCCTTCCGGTGGCCGTCTTCGAGCTGAAGAACCCGGCCGACGAGAGCGCCACCCTGGATCGGGCCTGGAACCAGCTCCGGACCTACCGGACCGACATCCCCGGGATCTTCGCCTGGAACCAGGTCCTGGCGATCTCGGACGGGCTCAAGGCCGACTTCGGGAGCCTGACCGCGGGCCGGGAGTGGTTCGGGGCCTGGCGTTCGGTGGACGGCTCGGGCCTGGCCCCGGCCGCGACCCCCCAGCTCCGGGTGCTGATCGAGGGCCTGTTCGAGCCGGCCCGCTTCGCCGCCTACCTGCGCCACTTCGTGCTGTGGGAGACCGACAAGGGTTGCGAGAAGAAGCTCGCCGGGTACCACCAGTTCTTCGCGGTGGAGAAGGCGGTGGCCGCCACCGTGAAGGCCTCCCGGCCGGAGGGGGACCGCCGCATCGGGGTCGTCTGGCACACCCAGGGGTCGGGGAAGTCGATCTCGATGTGCTTCTACGCCGCCCGGGTGATCGCCGAGCCGGCCATGGAGAACCCCACCCTGGTGGTCCTCACCGATCGCAACGACCTGGACGAGCAGCTCTTCAAGCAGTTCTGCAAGGCCAGGGAACTGGTCCCGACACCGGTGCAGGCGGGGAGCCGGGAGGCACTCCGGGAGCTCCTCAAGGTGGCGAGCGGCGGGGTGGTGTTCTCGACCTTGCAGAAGTTCGGGACCCCCAAGGGCGAGCGCATGCCGCTCCTGTCGGACCGGCGGAACATCGTGGTGATCGCGGACGAGGCCCACCGCAGCCACTACGAGTTCATCGAGGGCCTGGCCCGGAACCTCCGGGACGCGCTGCCCAATGCCAGCTTCGTGGGCTTCACCGGGACGCCCATCGAGCTCGACGACAAGTCCACGCCGGCGGTCTTCGGGGACTACGTGGACACCTACACGATCGCCCAGGCCGTGGCCGACGGGCGGACCGTGCCGATCCATTACGAGGCGCGCCTCGCCAAGATCCGCCTCCCGGAGGACCGGCTCCCCCGGGTGGACGAGGAGTTCGAGGAGCTGACGGAGGCCGAGGAGGAGGCGTCCCGGGAGAAGCTGAAGGGACGCTGGGCGCGGCTCGAAGCCCTGGTGGGGACCGAGGAGAGGCTCTCGCTGGTAGCCTCCGACCTGCTCGCCCACTGGGAGGAGCGGAAGCGGATCCTGGCCGGCAAGGCCATGGTCGTGGTGATGAGCCGGAGGATCGCCGTCGACCTCTACGACCGGATCGTGGCCCTGCGTCCCGACTGGCACTCCGACGACGAGGAGGAGGGTCGGATCAAGATCGTGATGACGGGCTCGGCCGACGATCCCCAACGGTTCCAGCCCCATATCGCCAACGCCCGGAAGAAGTCGGCGCTGGGCGCGCGCTTCAAGGACCCGGAGGACCCGCTCGAACTGGTGATCGTCCGGGACATGTGGCTGACCGGGTTCGACGTGCCCTGCGCCCATACCCTCTACGTCGACAAGCCCATGAAGGGCCACGGGCTGATGCAGGCCATCGCCCGGGTGAACCGGGTCTTCAAGGACAAGCCCGCCGGGCTGGTGGTCGACTACCTGGGGCTCGCCGAACAGCTCCGGAAGGCCGTGGGCGTCTACGGACGCGACCCGGGAAATCGGCCCGCGGTGCCGGTGGACGAGGCGTTGGCGCTGCTCCGGAAGGAGCACGGGGTCGCCCGGGACCAGTTCCATGGCTTCGATTTCTCGGGCTACTTCTCGGGCGACAAGGGACGGCGCCTTGGTGCTCTGGCGGGCGGCGCCGACCATGTGTTGAAGGTTCCCGACGGGAAGAAGCGCTTCCTCGACGTGGCGGCTCGACTCGGCAAGGCCGCGGCCATGGCGATCCACCTGGAGGAGGCGCGGCCGCTCCGGGACGAGGTGGGCTATTTCCAGGCCGTGGAAGCCACCCTGCGGAAGACTACGCCCGGGGGCGGCGCCGGGCGCGGCGACCTGGACCAGGCGATCCGGCAGATCCTGACCGAAGCGGTGACCACCGACGGCGTGATCGACGTCTTCGGGGCGGCCGGGATCGCCAAGCCGGACCTCTCGATCCTCTCGGACGAGTTCCTCCGGAGCATGAAGGCGAGCCCCTACAAGAACCTCCAGCTCGAAGTCCTGCGGAAGCTGCTCTCCGACGAGATCAAGGCCCTGGGCCGGAGGAACGTGGTGCAGGCCCGGAAGTTCTCGGAGATGCTGGAGGCGACCCTGCTCCGCTACCAGAACCGGACCCTGGAAGCCGCCGAAGTCATCCTCGAATTGATCGACATGGCCAAGGCCTACCGGGCCGCCTCTGCGCGGGGTGCCACCCTCGGTCTCACCGAAGACGAACTCGCCTTCTACGACGCGCTCGCCGACCACGGCGAGGTGCGAAAGGTGATGACCGACGCGGTCCTCGCCAAGATCGCCCATGACCTGGTGGAGGAGATCCGGCGCTCGGTCAGCATCGACTGGAGCCGCAAGGAGTCGGTGCGCGCCAAGCTGCGGACCCGCATCAAGCGCCTCCTCCGGAAGCACGGCTACCCGCCGGACAAGCGGGAGGAGGCGGTGCGGACGGTGCTCGAACAGGCCGAACAGGTGTGCCGGGACTGGGGTGAGGCTGCCTAACGGGGGGCGAGTTCGGTGGCGAACATGCCCCGGCCGTAGGTGACGGCGACCAGGGTCGGGCGCAGGGGAGGCGTCCCGGGGCGCGGCGGGCCGCCTTCCCCTGGCCGTGCGGAACCGATCCCGGGACCGAGGTCGGCCCAGAGGAGCTGCTCGACCGGGACGGCGCCGGGGCCTCCCGGGGTGCGGGTCCAGGAGAGGCCGGCGTCCGCGGACTCGAAGACGCCGAGCGCGGTCGCCGCCAGCAGCAGGCCGGGACGGTCGGCGCGGGTGGCGAGGTCCTTCACGGCTGCGGCCGGGAGGCCCGTGGCGCGGCGTTGCCAGGTTCGGCCCTGGTCGGGGCTGGCCCAGACGTTGTCGGGCTGGTAGCCGCCGAAGCTCGCGAACACCGTGCCGTCGCCCCAGGGGTCGATGAGCAGCGAGGTCACCATCCGCTTGGGGAGGGCTGGTGCCGGGGCACCGTTGACGAGCTCCCAGGCCGGTTCGGCGGCGTGGACGTTTTCCGTGCGGAAGACCTGGCCCCGGTTGTGGCCGACCCAGACTTCGCCGGGGCGACCGGGGCGGAAGGCGATCGCGGAGATGTGGTTCCGGTCCTCGGGGAGGCCGAGGCCGGGTTTCACCGCCTGCCAGGTCGGGCCCGTCTCCTCGGTGTTCTCGGCCCGCGGATCGGTGGTGAGCCAGAGGGAGCGGGCCCCGACCAGCAGCACGGTGGGCCGCTCAGGCGTGAGCGCCATGGGGGCGATGAAGTTCGCCTGGCGGCGCATGGCGTCCTCGATGCGGTAGGGCGGCTCCTTCCAGGTGACCACCGCGCCGTCCCAGTGGAGGCCGCAGAGGAAGTCCATGGTCTCGCCGTCGTCCCGGCTGCGCTCGACCCAGGCGAAGACGTATTCGCCGTAGAAGCTGCGGGGGGCGTCGGGGTCCCACTCGAGGTAGCCGCCGTCGCCGGTGATGGTCTGGTGCCAGCCGTGGGGGCCTTCGCTCGGCCGGTAGCGCAGGGTGCCGTGGTCCTGGGTACCGCCCAGGACGGTGCCGGTCTCGGCGTTCCAGGCGGCCCGGTAGAACTGGGTCACGCCGTAGTTCTCGTTCTTGCACTCCCAGCCCTCGAGGGGAGCCACGGTCCGGACGTCGGCGGTGCGGTAGACCCCGCCGTCGTTGCCGAACCAGACGCTGCGGTCGGTGGTGCCGTCGTAGCCGGGGTCGGAGACGATGGCGTGGTGGTCGGCGTGGGCCGAGCGGGGGGCGTCCCACCACTGGCTGATGCGCTCCAGGCGGCGGCCGCCGTCTGGGCTGCGCCAGAGTTCGATGCCGCCGACCACCACGAGTTCGGGGTCGAGCGGGTCCCCGGCCCAGATGGCGTTGTCGTACCAGCCCTGGCGGCCGAGGTAGTCGACCTTGCCGGGGCCCGGCTCTCCGTGGCGCAGCGCGAAGCTGGCGCCCCCGTCGTCGGAGCGGTGGATCTGGCCGCCCTCGAAGTCGACGGAGGCGTAGACGATCCGGGGATCGGCCTTGGCGTAGGTGACCTCGACCCGGCGCAGTTCGCGCAGGTCGTGATAGGGGGGAAGGCCGGTGGCCGCGCTCCAGGTGCTCCCGGAATCGGCGGTCCGGAGGACCTGGCCCTCGCTGCCGCCGGCGATGGCGCAGGCGTCGTCGGTGGGATGGGTCTCGAGGTCGAGGAATTCGCCGAGCGCCGGTTCGGGCGCCGGCAGCCAAGTGGCACCGAGGTCGGGGCTCCGGAAGAGGCCGGAGCCGGTGGCGGCGTGGAGCCAGGTACCCCGGGCCGAGAAGGCGAGCCGGTTCACGTAGCCGAACTCGGGGCCGGCGGTGCTGGCGAGCCGGGTCCAGGAGTTGCCGCCGTCGCGGGTGAGGAAGATGCCCGCACCGCGAGGGCCGCGACCGCCGAAGAAGCCTTCCCCGGTGCCTGCCACCAGGACCTCGGGGTCGCGGGGATCCTCTGCGAGGGTGGAGACGGTGAGGCTGGCGAGCAGGTCGGAGAGCGGACGCCAGCTCTTGCCGCGGTCGTCGCTGCGCCACACGCCGCCTCCCACGCTGCCGGCCCAGAGGGTTGTCGGCCGGGTGGGGTGGATCACCAGGGCGCGGGTGCGGCCGCCGATGTTTCCGGGACCGAGCCAGCGCCAGCGGGCCAGGGCACTGGTGGTCGGGCGGGCCTCGGCCTCGAGCGCGGTGAAGGCCTGGAGCAGCCCGTCGGGGCGGACGTGGCCGTCGTCGCTGCGCTCGGCGAGCAGGCGCTGCTCGAGGTTGGCTTCGGGGGCGTCGGGTCCTCCCCGGCGCCGGGCGAGGAGCTCGGGGGTGAGGCGCTTGCGGGGGAGTCGGAGCACCCAGCCCATGGTGGCCTCGTCGGCCGGGGTGGCGGCAGGAACCGAAGCGGTGGAGAAGAGGGCGAGCAAGGAGAGGGCGGCGGGACGGAGGGAGGATCGCGGCATCCCTGCGAGGGTAGCGCGGCGGACTGGAGAGCCCCGCCGCGAGTTCCGGGCGTTCGACTATCCTGGATCGCGAGAGGGGACCGGGATCGATGGTGGGACGACGGATCGTGGCGGCGGCGGTGTTCGGGTGGGGTGCGATCCGCTCCGGGTTCGCCGAGGTGACCCCCTTGCAGGCCGCCCTCGACCTGGCCAGGGCCACCGCCTGGTCCCGGGAGTCGGCCTTGGAAGTGGTGCGGGCCCTGATGGCCGACGGCGACCTCTCGACCGAGGACCAGGCGATCCTCCAGGCCTTGACCAATCCCCAGGCGGCGTTCGCCAAGGTCGACAGCCGCTTCGTCCCGGTGCCGCGTCCGGGGACCCCGCCGCATGACGCCATGCGCATGGCCCTGGAACCGTTCGACCCGAAGGCCCTCTACGAGGGCGGGACCGCAGGCCTCGTCCGCCTCGTGGAGGTCGCCTCGCTGGGGCCCCAGCCGCGGACCGTGGTCGAGCGCTTCCTGGGAGCGCGCTTCCTGGCGGCGGCCAACGCGAGCTCATCCACGAACTACTACGAGCCCTTGCAGGCCGAGGCGGACTATCTGGCACTCACGCTGGGTGCGGCTCCGGAGGCGATCCGGAAGCAGGGGCTCGACATGGCGCGGAGGATCGCCGACGCGATCGTGGTCGAGAAGAAGCTGACCCCGCTGCCGGCGACCCTGTGGGGCCTCGACTCCTCGAGGCCACCCCGGCTGCTGGGCCCGGGCCAGTCGCCGCCAAGAGTGCCCCGACCTCCTCCTGTCGCTCCGCCCACGGCCATGGCGCTCGATCCCATGCTCTTCCTGCGGGTGAAGCTGCCCACGGGCAAGCTGCGGGACCTCCCGATGCCTTCCTCGTGCATCGGTCTGGCCGTGAAGGAGGCGGTGGCGAAGTGGCTGGGAACCTCTGCAGGTAGCCTGTCGCTCCGCTTCCTGGGCAAGGAGGTCGGCGACCAGACGGAACTCCGGTCCCTCGGGGTCGTCGATGCCTCGATCCTGGAGGTCGAGACGCGCTGAGGCGGAAGTCCCGGCAGGGGGCTGCCGGCCCCCCATCCCCTTGCCATGCGGTGCCCCATCCTTAGTATCGGATGGCGCTGCGGGACGACGGCGAACGGCGACCGGGCGCAGGTGCGGAGTCCGCGGAGGTCGGTTCCCGGTGGTCCGTCTGGTGCTCTGTCTGCTGCTGGGGTGGGTGCTCGCCCTGCCCGGAGCGGACCTCGAGGGTGATCCCCTGGCCGGTTTCGAGGGCTACGAGGCAGCCTTCCCCGAGGAGGTCGATGGACCCAGGGCCCCCGATCCCGCCCGGCCCGAGACCTACGGCCTGGTGCTGGTGGTCGACGGTGCCAAGGGCGATGCCTGGCGGCGTCAGATGGACCGCGGCAAGCTCCCCCACACCCGGAGGATCTTCTCCGATCAGGGTCTCTGGGTCGACCACTGCACGTCCACCTTCCCGACCATCACCGGGGCCGGGATGCCGGCCGTGCTTACCGGGAACCTGCCGGCGCGGACGAAGATCCCTTCCCTCTACTTCTTCGACCGGGTTCGTCGCGAGTACCCGGTGCTCTACGTGCCGCTCGAGGCCCTGACCTGGAACCGGTGGCTCTCGCCCGAGGTGAAGACCCTCTGGGAGCACTTCCCGGGGAAGGACGACACGATCTCGATGGGCCCGGCGCTCGACCGGGGGGCCGACCGTCGGTCGTCGATCGCCTGGAACCTCGGCTACAAGGCGCTCGAGGTCCGGACCCGGCTGGAGATGGCCAAGCTCTCACTCAAGCGGTTCTTCACCGGCGGCCCCCCGGCGCGGCTCACGGTCCTCTACAACGGCTGGTTCGACCACATGGAGCACGGACACGGGGCCGAGGGTCCCGCCATCGAGGACCACTACCAGGCCGTCGACGAGCTGATCGGCGAGGCGGTGCGCACCTTCGAGGCGGTGATGCGCCGGCGGGAGAAGAAGATCGGTCGGCCGGTGGCCCGCTTCGTCGTGCTCGTCTCCGATCATGGGCATCAGGAGATCCGGCAGGTCCACTCGATCGACGACTGGATCCGCAAGGAGAAGGGGGCCAGGGTCCTCGACAAGGTGTGGACCAAGGTCTTCGGCCAGAAGCTGAAGGGCAGGGTCCCGAAGAAGCTCGACGACCGCGAGGTGGTGCTGGCCGCCGGCGAAGGGCACGCCCTCCTCTACTTCCCGACCCCCGAGGTGGACCCCGGCCGGGGGGTCGTCTCACGGCTCGACTGGCAGGCGGCGCCGTCGCTCCGGTCGCTCCGCGACTACCCGTTCCGGGACCGGCGCATGGACGTGGTCGGGGAACTGCTGGCCACCCCGGCCACCCACTTCGTGGTCGGCAAGGACCGGGAGACCGGCCTGGTGCACATCTACGGGAAGGCCGGGGAGGCGACCATCGAGCGCCAGGGGGACTCCCCCACCCGGGCCGAGTACCGCTACACCGTGGTGGCGGGGGTGGATCCGCTCGGGTATGTCGGCGATCCCGCGGTCTCGCCCCTGGTCGACGGCGGGTTCCACCACGCCGACCTCTGGCAGCAGGCGACCCTCGAGACCGAGGCACCGGATGGGGTGGTGCAGCTCCACCAGGCCTTCGAGGTCGGGGTGCGGGCCCCGGATCTCTACCTCTCGGCCGCGCCCTACGTCTCGATCGGCGACCTGGTGGACGGCGAGAAGTCGAAGAGCAAGCACGGGGGTCTCACCCGGGACGAGGCCTGGGCCACCCTCGCCTTCCACGGGACCGGGATCGCCCCGGGTCGCCTGGCCACCGCCCGCAACATCGACATGGTCCCGACCCTGCTCGACCTCATGGGAGTGCCCTTCGATCCTGCCGAGAAGGACGGAAGGGTGCTCGCGGTGCGGGGGGGCATGACCCGCTGATCCGGGAGGTCACCTCGCCCCGAGCAGCCAAAGGAACACCAGGAGCGCGAGCGCGGGGACGGAGAGCAGGGCACCGGCCATGACGAGCAGGGCATTCCCGGAGACCGGATGGCGTGTCGGCCCGGGGGTCGAGGACCCCTCCCGGGGAACGAGTCCGGTGTCCGGTGCTCCCTCCCGGGTCGGCTCGGGGTACCGAGGAGGCAGGGAGCGGGAGCCGAGGAGCTCCCGGCCCAGCTCCTGGGCGATCCGGGAGCCGTAGCGTTCGGCGAGGGCACGGAGCGAGGTGCGGTCGGAGATCCGGAGGCGCCGGCCGTCCTGGAGCACGAGACGCAGCTGGTATTCGTACCAGGAATTGGACTTGCTGAAGCACTTGACGGCTTCGATCTCGACCCTCAGGACCTCCGCATAGGTCGCCTTCGTGACCTCGTAGAGGATCCCGAAGAAACTCCGGCAGAGCCGGACCTCGCGACGGGTGGGATCGAGGACGTAGTAGACGCTCGTCCCGGCCCAGAGGAGGGTGAAGGCCATCGCCGTCGCGAAGAAGTCGGCCAACCCCTCCCTCGCGGCCCCCGATCCCTGGAGCCTGCCGATGAGGGCCGCGATGGCGATCGAGACCGCGCACAGGGTCGGGATGGCCAGGGCGATCTCCAGGGGCGAGAGGATGTCGAGGACGATCCGCCGGGACCCGAAATCCACGACCCGATCCCGATGGTCCAGGACGGGTTCCACCGCCGCGTCGCCCGTCGCCACGGGGAGGGTCGGGTCGGGCCGGACGACGGACGAAGGGGGCGGCTCGAAGCGCCGGGAGCCGCAGGCATAAGTGCCGCAGTGGCCCACGAAGGTCCAGCATTCGAGGTGCTGAGGGGTCAGGCACCTGGCGCAACGGACCCACTCGCCCGCCGTCTCACCGCAGGTCTGGCAGACGGGAGTGAGGGAGCTGACCTCTCCGTGCATCGTGTCCTTCCACGGTCCTCGCATCTTCGACCCGCAGGTGCCGGTGGCGTCCTGGGTTTGGAAGGACTGTGGCACATCCCCGCCGGCACTCAATCGTAGAGGCCCCAGAGGAAGGCGAAAGGCACGAAGATCAGGGTCACGGCCGCCGTGAAGGAGAGGGCGAGTCGGCAGGCCACGGAGCCGGTGGCGCGGCGCGCCGAGCGGACCGCGATCCAGGTCGTGACGCCGGCCAGGAGCGGCGAGAGCGGCCACAGGGAGAGGAGCATGGCGGCCTTCCCGGGGAGCCCGTAGACCAGGCCTGGCCAGCGGGTCGGCGAGTCGAGGATCGAGACCAGCGGGACCGCCAGGAGCGCCAGGTCGACCCAGGCTGCCAGCGATGCCAGGAGGGCCGGCCGGAGTCCGCTCCCGGACCGGAGCACGGGCTCGCCCTCGAGGCGCCGGGCCAGGCTGCGCAGCGCCAGGGAGAGGAGCAGGCCCGGGCCCGCCAGGAGCAGGGCGAGGGTCAAGCCGACGAGGAGGGGGAGCTGGACGGCTCGCCCCTCGATCCACGCGATCCGATCCAGGCTCCAGAGGAAGCCCACGTGGGGGGCGAGGAAGGCGCCGACGAGCCGGTGGGGGCGTCCGGTGGAATCCCGCTGGAACGCCAGGTTCCCGTCGGGGACGGGTCGGGTGAAGAGGTCTCCCCCTGCGTGGGTGGCGTGGAGGCGGAGGGGAGTACCTACCAGGTCGAAGGCCAGCTCCCGCGGTCCCGAGGGGTGGACCCGGAACTCGGGGAAGAGAGGGAGCAGCGCGATCAGGCGGGTGGGTCCCTGGTGCGGGTACCAGCCGAGGCGATAGACACCCTGGTAGGCGGCGAGGTCGAGGTCGGCTCCGGGAGCCGGGTCGGGTGCGACGACTGGAGGGCCGGTCGGCTCGGCTCCAGCTCCGGCTCCGTCCGGGGCCGGCGATCCATGGTCGGCTGCGAGGGCCCGGTCGGGGAAGAACCGCTCGACCAGGTCGAAGCCCAGGGCCTTGGCCAGGAGCGCCCCGGACTGGGTGTTGGCGGCGAGGAAGACGCCGAAGCGGGCCTCGGGGACCAGGGTGAGGTTGGCGAAGTGGGGGAGGGGTCCTCCCGGGTGTTCGAGGATGCGTCCCCGGTGGAAGAACCCGAGGGCGATCCCCGGGACCTCGGGATGCACCTCGTGGTGGCGGGCGTGCATGAGGTCGAGGGTCTCGGGGCGGAGCATGGGGAAGCCGTCCGCCGTGCCGCGTTCGAGGTGGGCGATCATGAAACGCGCCATCTCGGCGGCCGTCGCCCGGAGCGCGCCGGCGGGACGGACCTGGATCCGGGTGGGTACCGGAGGACCGGGTCGACCCAGCAGGCAGCGGTGGGCGGCGTAGCCCAGGGCTTCGTCGGGATCCGGTCCCTGGGGGTCCCGGAAGCTGGCGGTCGGCATCCCCAGGGGACGAAGCAGCGAGTCCTCCATCACGTCGTCGAAGGAGCGTCCGGTCACGGTCTCGAGCAGCAGGCCGAGCAGGGTGTGGTTGTGCCCGATCGAGTACTGGAAGGCCTCGCCGGGTGGGCGCAGCCGGGCCGGGAGGGTCGCGTCGAGGAAGGCCCGCAGCGGCAGGGCCGGCTGGTCGGGCCGGACCATCAGGCCGGTCACCGTCTCGTCGAGGCCGCTGGTCTGGCGGAGCAGGTCGCGGACGGTCACGGTGCCGGGCGCGTCGCCGGCGAGGCGAAGGCCGCCCAGATGACGCTCGACGGGGTCGTCGAGGCGCACCAGGCCCTTCTCCACGAGCTGCATCACCGCCGTGGCGGTGACCGCCTTGGAGGTCGAGAAGATCGGGAAACGGGTCCGTGCGGGATCCACCGGTCGTCCGGTCGCCACGTCGGCGAGGCCGTAGCCGCGGAGCAGGACCACCCGCCCCTCGTGGACCACAGAGACCGCCACGCCGGGAATCCCCAGGAGGTTCCGGGCGCTCCGCACCCGATCCCCGACGTAGGCGTCGAGCGCGGCGACGTCGAGCGAGGGCGCGGCGTCGAGTCCTCCGGCCAGGAAGACGAGCAGGGCGCAGAGCGGAGCCGGGTTCCGGCAGGACATCCGAGGATCGCCTCCCGGACGCGAGTGTGGACCAGGGTGGGCTAGGATCCCGCCTCGTGCCTCCCCCACCTGCGCCGCCTCCCGGTGTGATCCCGCCCCGCCGCTTGTTCGGGTGCCTCGGTGTCCTGGTCGCGCTGTTCCTGGGGGTCGGGGTCCTAGAGGTGGCTCGGGCGGACCGCAAGCTCGCCGAGGCCCGGGCGCTGGTGGCCTCGGGGCAGGGCGAGGCGGGTGCCGTCCTGTTGCGCGAGCTCCTCGCCTCGGGGCCGCGCTCCCGCCGACCGGAGGTCGGGCACGAGCTGGCTGCGGTCGAGCTCGGGGCCGGACGCCGGGAGGCCGCCGAGACCGCGATCCGCGAGGCGCTCTCGATCGACCCCGGGTACCGCCCTCCATCCGAGCTGGAGGCGAAGCTCGCGGCCGGCGTCGGGAGCCTCGCCCGCCTCCGCTTCGAGGCGAACGTAGGCCGGGGTCCCTGGGAGGGGCTCTCCCGGCCGGCCGGCGAACGACCCGCCGAGCGGGCCTGGATCCTGGTGCTCCCGGTCACCGCCGCGGCCCGGACGAGCGATGGTGCCTATCCGGGACCGGACGGCAAGGTTGCCGAGCTGGTGTCGGCCTACTCCGAGGCCTACCCGGAGCGGCCGGAGCTCGAGGTCGATGTGCTGATCCGGCGCAAGGACGATCACCCCGATCGACTCGCCTATCTGGGGCGCTGCCACGGCATCGGGCTCTCGAAGCCGCCGGTGGTGCGATTCCTGCCGGCGCCCAAGGTCCTGGACGAGGCGCTGCAACCGGAGCGGGACCGATCCCTGATCCGTCGGCTGGAGCTCGACTCCCTCGCCTACTACTGGCTCACGGTGCGGCTCCACCGGGGCGGCCCGGCGCAGGTGGCAGCCCTGGTCGAGGCGATGCAGAAGGTGGACTCGAAGGTCTTCCACCGCTTCCTCGAATGGGACGAATTCCTGATCCGGGAGTCGGGTGGGGACGGTCCGGACGACATCCGGTTCCCGCTCGCACCCTTCGCGGCGCTCCCCGACGCGGTGATCCTGGCCGGTGCGCACCGCTTCCGGACGAGCTTCCTGGGGAGCTTCGCGGATGGCTGGTCGAGCGACCTGGGACGGGGCTTCCGGGCCGCCGCCAAGGCGCGGGGGTTGGCGGTCGAGTAGGGTTCCCGGCGTCGGGGATCAGGTCCGGTTCCAGGGGGCCTCGGCGAGGAACCGGGCCAGGGTGGCGTCGATCCGGTCGCGCACCCGGCGGAAGGCGGCCAGCTTCTCCTCGTCGCTCCCGGTGGCGGCGGCCGGGTCCTCGAAGGGGAGGTGGTGGCGTTCGGCCTTCCCGAGGAAGACCGGACAGACCTCCTCGGCGCAGAGGGTGATCACGGTGTCCACCCGGCCCGGTGGGATCTCTTCGACCGACTTCGAGCGATGGCCGGAGAGGTCGATCCCGAGCTCCGCCATGGCCCGGATCGCGAACGGGTTCACGGTGGCCGGCTGGGATCCGGCGCTCATCACCTCGACGTGGGGGGCGACCCGGCGCCGGGCCAGGCCCTCGGCCATCTGGCTCCGGGAGGAGTTGGCGACGCAGAGGAAGAGGAGGCCATGGGTCTTCTTCGGTGCGGGGGGCATGGAGATTCTCCTGGTCGGGACCTTGCGGTCGGGCCTATCCTATCGTATATCGACGATAGACGATAGTGTCCGTCTGCGATGTCGGGAGGTCGAGCCACGATGCCGAGGACCGCGGGACAGACCTGTTCGCCCTCGCCGCGACAGAAGGCAAGGGCAGAGGTGCAGGCCAGCGACGAGGAGCTCGCCGAGCTCGCCAAGGCGCTCGGGCACCCGGCCCGGGTCGCCATCGTCCGCTACTTGGCCGGTCGCGATGGGTGCGTCTGCGGCGAGATCGTCGAGGTCCTCCCGCTCGCCCAGTCGACGGTCTCGCAACATCTCAAGGTGCTGAAGGAAGCCGGGATCATCCGCGGCGAAGTGGACGGTCCCCGGGTCTGTTACTGCCTCGAACGCGCGTCGCTGGACGCGCTGCGGGGCCTCCTGGAGGAATTGGCGTGAGCGACGACGCGAGAACCGGTTGCGGCACCGGGAAGCTCTCCTTCCTGGATCGCTACCTGACGGTGTGGATCTTCCTCGCCATGGCGGTAGGGGTGGGCCTGGGAAACGCGGTCCCGGCCTTCAGCAAGACCCTCGAAGCCATGAGCATCGGGGCCACCTCGATCCCCATCGCCCTCGGTCTCATCCTGATGATGTACCCGCCGCTCGCCAAGGTCCGCTACGAGGAGATGGGCCGGGTGTTCCGGGATCCCCGGGTGCTCGCCCTCTCGCTGGTCCAGAACTGGGTGGTGGGACCGGTGCTGATGTTCGTACTGGCGGTGGCCTTCCTCCGGGACCGACCCGAGTACATGGTCGGCCTCATCATGATCGGGCTGGCCCGCTGCATCGCCATGGTGATCGTGTGGAACGATCTGGCCGGGGGCGACCGGGAGTACTGCGCCGGGTTGGTGGCCTTCAACTCGGTCTTCCAGATCCTGTTCTTCTCGGTCTATGCCTGGTTCTTCGTGACCTGGCTGCCGGCAGCCCTCGGCCTCTCGGGGGCCGTGGTCTCGATCACCATCGGCGAGATCGCCCAGAGCGTGGCGATCTACCTGGGGATCCCCTTCGCCGCCGGCTTCCTGACCCGCTACGGCTTGGTCAATGCCCGGGGCCGGGACTGGTACGAGGCGGAGTTCGTCCCCCGCATCGGGCCCCTGACCCTGGTGGCGCTGCTCTTCACCATCGTGGTCATGTTCTCGCTGAAGGGCGAGGCCATCGTCTCCCTTCCCTCCGACGTGGTGCGGGTGGCCATCCCCCTCCTCGCCTACTTCGTCGCCATGTTCCTGGTCTCGTTCGCCATGGCGAAGATGGCAGGGGCCGCCTACGGACCCTCCGCCACCCTCTCCTTCACGGCCGCCTCGAACAACTTCG
Organism: uncultured bacterium; assembly: GCA_964403795.1. GTDB lineage: Bacteria > Muiribacteriota > UBA6191 > CAZXTJ01 > CAYOHP01 > CAYOHP01. Next base: position 38,355 of record CAYOHP010000015.1, read on the forward strand.
AGCTGGCGATCGCGGTGGCGGTGGCTACCTTCGGCATCCACCACGGCGCCGCCTTCGCGGCCGTGATCGGGCCGCTGGTGGAGGTCCCCGTCCTGATCGGGTCGGTCAATGTCTCGCTCTGGATCAAGGGTCGCTGGTACCCGGAGGCGGGAACAGGGGCGGGCACCTGCCCATGAGGAGGCCGTCGTGGACGGACGGAACTCGAGTCCCCTCCGGGACTTGATGATCCTGGTCGTCGGCTTCGCCCTGGTCTGGTGGTTGCCGGTCGGGGAGCCGCGATTCGACCGCAGCGTGCTGGAAGCGTTGCACCTGGCCCGCTGGTACGCCCGGGAACACGTGCTCCTCTGCCTGGTGCCGGCCTTCTTCATCGCCGGGGCGGTCGGGACCTTCCTGACCCGGGGCTCGGTGATGCGCTACCTGGGAGCGCGGGCGCCGCGGGGCGTGGCCTACCTGGTGGCGTCGGCCTCGGGGACGATCCTTGCCGTCTGCTCCTGCACCGTGCTCCCGCTCTTCGCCGGGATCCATCGGATGGGAGCCGGACTCGGTCCGGCCTGCTCCTTCCTCTACTCGGGTCCCGCCATCAACGTGCTGGCGATCGTGCTCACCGCCCAGGTCCTGGGATGGAAGCTCGGCCTGGCACGGACCGCCGGGGCGATCGGCTTCGCCCTGGTGCTGGGCCTGAGCATGGAGTGGCTCTTCCCCGAAGAGGTCGACGCCTCGTCCCGACCCGCGGAACTCCCGACCGGGGACGAGGCGGAGCGTCCCCTGGGGCGGGCCGCCTCCCAGCTCGCCCTGCTGATGGCGATCCTGGTCTTCGCCAACTGGGCCGACCCCGGTTCGGCCTCGGGCTTCTTCGCTGCGGTCTACCGGGTGAAGTGGCCGATCGTGGGAGTCGCGGGTCTCCTCCTGGCCCTGCTCCTGGGAACGAGGTTCTCGGTCTCACCGGGCTGGCTCGCAGCCACGGTGATGGGCTCGGCGGTCGCCGCCACCGGCCGGGGCCCGACCTTCGGGTTCCTGGTGGCGGTCGCGGGACTCGCCCTGGCGCTCTCCCGGAGCGGGGACGAGGCGAGGGAGTGGCTCCGCCAGACCTGGGAGTTCGCGCTTGAGATCCTGCCCCTGCTCTTCGGAGGAGTGTTGATGGCAGGCTTCCTGCTCGGCCGTCCGGGGGGCGAGGGGATGATCCCCTCGGCCTGGGTGACCGGCTCGGTGGGGGGAGAAGGGCTCCTCGCCAACGCGGTGGCGGCGTTCGCCGGGTCTCTCATGTACTTCGCCACCCTGACCGAGGTGCCGATCCTCCAGGGGCTCCTCGCCAACGGGATGGGACAGGGGCCGGCCCTGGCCCTGCTCCTGGCCGGCCCGGCGGTTTCGCTCCCCAACCTGCTGGTGATCCGGAGCGTGCTCGGGACCCGGAGGACGCTCTGGTTCCTGGTCATGGTGGTGGTCCTGGCGACCGCCGCCGGCTGGATCTACGGGAACGTGGTGCTCGGGAACGGAAGGTGAGGTTCGGCCATGACGGTGAAACTGCAGATCCTGGGGACCGGGTGCGCCAAGTGCAAGGCGCTCCAGGCGAACACCGAGGCCGCGGCCGCTCGCCGCGGGATCGCCTACCAGCTCGAGAAGGTGACGACCGTCGATGCCATCGTGGCCATGGGAGTGATGGCGACGCCCGCCCTGGCGATCGACGGCAAGGTGAAGGTGCAAGGCCGGGTGGCGACTCCCGAGGAGATCGAGAGACTCCTTCCCGCCGCGACGTAGCCCGCCTCTTGCGTCCTTCGGCGCCGCGCCCCGTCCGCATGATCGAGGAGGTCCACCATGGGTGGTCATGAGGACGAGGTCCGCAGGGTCGTGAGGGAACACTACGGGAAGGTGGCGAAGGGCGGCGCCGGGTGCGCTCCGGCCTGCTGCGGGGCGATCCCGGCCCCGGAGCCCGGGCGGCTCGGGTACAGCCCCGAGGAGGCGGCGGCGGTGCCCGAGGGCACCGATCTCGGTCTCGGCTGCGGGAATCCCTCCGCCCTCGCCGGGCTCGCGCCCGGTGACCGGGTGCTCGACCTGGGGAGTGGTCCCGGGTTCGATGCCCTGCTGGCAGCGCAGGCGGTCGGTCCGAAGGGTCGCGTGGTCGGTGTGGACATGACCCCGGCGATGATCGAGCGTTCCCGGGAGAACGCCGCCAGGGCGGGTCTCGCCAACGTCGAGTTCCGGCTGGGCGAGATCGAACACCTGCCCGTGGCCGATGCCGGCTTCGATGTGGTGCTCTCGAACTGCGTGGTGAACCTCTCGCCCGACAAGCGGGCCGTGTACCGGGAGGCCTTCCGGGCGCTCCGTCCGGGAGGACGCCTGGCGATCTCCGACACCCTGGCGCTGGCCCCGCTGCCCGAGCACCTCCGAGAACCGGTCGAGGCGTGGACGGGCTGCGTGGCAGGGGCCATGCGGGCCGACGAACTCGTCGCCCTGCTCCGCGAGGTCGGCTTCGAGGAGGTCACGGTCGAAGTCTCGGAGGCGAGTCGCCGGATCGTGGCGGCCTGGCTGCCGGGGAGCGGGATCGAGGACTACCTGGGGGCGGCGTCGATCACGGCCCGTCGGCCCGGGGTGGAGGCCTGCTGCCAGCCTTCGTGCTGCACCGGGGAGGGAGCGACGTGAACGGGACGGGACTCCCGACCACCGACTGGCCGGGCCTGGTCGAGCGCCTGCGACCGTTCGTGGCTAGGCGGATCCGGGACCAGGGCGACGCCGAGGATGTGCTCCAGGAAGCCCTCGCCCGGATCCACCGGGGGCTCCCCGGGATCTCCGATCCGGGTCGCTTCGAGGCCTGGACATGGAGGATCGCCCGCAACGCGATCGTCGACCACCATCGCCTGCGGGGGTCCCGGGCGGTGCCGGTCCCGGAGCCGGGAGTCGATCTGCCGGCACCGGTGGTGGAGGAGGACGACGATCAGGTGGCGCGGGCGCTGGCCCGCTTCCTGCCCCTCTTCGTGGCGCTCCTCCCCGAAACCTACCGGGAGGCGGTCCTGCTCGTCGAGCTCCAGGGGCTCACCCACAGGGAAGCCGCGGGACGTCTCGGCATCTCGGTTTCGGGCGTGAAGTCGAGGGTGCAGCGGGGCCGGCGACGGTTGCGGGAGATGCTGGAAGCCTGCTGCGAACTGGCGAAGGATGCTCGCGGCAAGGTTACCGACTGCCGGGTGCGACCGGAGACCCTGGAGCGGCCCGAGGGGTGCTGTCCGGGGACCCTCAACCTGGCTGGACCGGCGTCGTGCGACGCGTCCACCGGGGGGAAGCGGTAGGCCTCGGCGTGGGATCCGGCGATCGGATCGCCGAGCGCGTGCCTCACTGCCGCCGCTGGCGGCGCAGCGACTGGAGGCGGGCGGCGGCGGCCTCGTCGCTCCGGCCCAGGGAAGTGAGCAGGCCGGCGATCAGGTCCCAGGTGTCGGCCAGGATCGGGTGGTTCGGACCGAGCACCTGGGCCTGGAGGGTTGCCACCTCGCGGTAGGCTTCGACCGCGCCTTCCCGGTCGCCGGCGGCGGCGAGGGTCCGGGCCAGGTCGCCGAGTGCGGTGCCCAGGCGCTGGGGGTCGACCGGTTCAAGGCGGGCTGACGCCACCCGGCTCCGCTGGAGGGTCACGGCCTCGGTAAGACCGCCGGTGTGCTCCAGGCAGCCGGCCAGGCGTCCCTCGAGCAGTCGAACCAGGGGATGGCCGGGCTCCTTGGTCTTCCGGGCGATCGCCAGCGCGCCCCGGTAGTCGGCTCCTGCCTCGGCGTAGCGGGCCAGGGCGCGCAGGCTCTCGCCCCGGGCGTAGAGGGTCGATCCGAGGCTCTCCGAGGTTCCCTCCGGATCGGGACCGAGCAGGCGCAGCACCTCGGTGAAGCTGGCGATGGCGGCGGGGTGTTCGGCGAAGGCCTGGGCTACCGCGCCCATGCGGGTGACCAGGGGGACCATGCGGGGATGATCGGCTCCCAGGGTCTCCACCCGGATGGTGGCGGCCCGGTCGAGGTCGCGGCGGGCCGACGCCAGGTCACCCCGGTAGAGCCAGAGGAGCGAGCGGGCCTCGCACAGGGTCGCCTCGGCCCCGCTCCCGAGGTGTTGCTGGCCCAGGGTGGCGGCGGCTTCGTCGAGCAGGGCTTTGGCTCCGGCAGTGCGCTCGGGAGTGGAACGCAGCAGTTCCGTCTCGGCCAGCAGGGCCAGGGCCTCGGCCTCGCCGGACTCGTCCCCGGATTCGAGGGCAGCCTGCTGGGCCCGGCGCAGGGTGGCCTCGGCCGCCTCGAAACGGCCGGCCTGGAGGTGGGAACGCGCCAGCAGGAGCTGGGCCTCGACCCGGGCCGGAGGGGCGGCGTGGACCGGGAGGAGCGTCGGGGCGAGGAGGGTCGCCAGGATCGCCGGGCCAGCGAGGCTAACGGGACGTCTCTGTGAAGGCATGCTCGAAGGCCCGGGAGAGGCTGGCGGTCCGGTGGTCCTGGAGGTAGTCGCGGGCCTCGTTGCCGATCTTGTTGCCCCGCACCTGGTCCGGCGGCTTGTAGTTGGGGGCCGTGGACCAGCGGTCGCTGCCCCGGTCGATGCGGTCGCCGTTCAAGGTGAAGATGCCGCCGATCACGGTCTGGGCGCCTTCGATGCGGCCGGCCCATACCTGGAGCGAGTCGCCCCAGCCGGTGTTGACGTTGCCCATGAGGGTGCCGGCGATCTCGCCGTCCCGCATCACCAGGGCCGCGATCCCGGCATAGGCGTGGGCGATGTCGACCTTCTCGCCGGCGGCGTCGGTGATGTACTTGGGGCCGCGGCTGTGGAAGATGTCGATCTTCTCCCAGTCCTGGTTCTCGCTGCCGTTGCGGAAGAGCGAGATGCCCATGACCACGGTGTTGCGGTCGTCGTGGGCGGGGCCGCCGGGGCCGTACTGCGAGTCGTGGAGCTTGGTCGAGACGAGTGCCCAGGCCTGGGCGGGGAGGTCCTCGCGGGCGGTGGCGGCCTGGGCCGCGGCGATCGCGGTCCGGTTCGGGGCGTGGGCCTCGACGGCCCGGATGTAGGCCATGAATTCCGCCTGGGTCAGGGTCTCGCCGGCCCTCAGTTTGGCCAAGATGGCTTCGATGCCGGGGATCTCGATCCGGGGCGCCACCGGCGGCAGGGTCTGGGGCACGGTCTGGCGCCGGGGAACCAGTGGTTGCGGCCCGGAGCCCTGGCCCATGAGGTTCGGGTCACCCTGCGCCAGGGCCGGAGACGCGGCGGCGGAGAGAGAGGCCAGCAGGGCAAGGGCGACCCCGTGTCGGACACGCCCGGGGATCGGGACGCGGGACGACGACATGCGGGAGCCTCCCGGATCCACTACGGGGCCGAGGTCGAGGGGGTTGCAGGAGCGGCCCGCCTCCAGGCCTCGGCCGCGGGATGGAGCGGGATCGGGAGCGGGATCGTCGCCGAGCGTCGGGTGACCAGGCCCCCGGTCGCGGCCGGGGAGTCGCCCTCGAAGAGCAGCGAGAGCATGGCTTCGACCCGGGCCGCGGGGACCTCGGAATGGGTGACCAGCATGGCCATGACCCCGAGGGTGGGGAGTTCCTCGTCCTGGCCCAGGTAGGTCCCCGACGGGATGGTGATCGGGAGGTGGCCGCTGGCTCCCGGGCCGAGGCGGCCGGCGGTCTCCGGCGGGATCGGCACGAGGCGGACCGGGGTCCGGACCGAGAACTCCTCGAGCGGGCGGGCCGGGTAGGCCATGGTGAGGCTGACGGCGTCGACCTTGCCGGCCGCCAGCTGGCGGAACGAGTCGTCGAGGTCGGGGGACTCGACCAGGGTCACACCGCCGGGACCACCGAGACCGGTGGCCTCCAGGATCTGCTGCGCGTTCAAGCGGCTCCCGGATCCCACCGGTCCGGCCGAGAGACGGCGGCCAGCCAGGTCGGCGACGGTACGGATCGGTGAGTCGGCCTTCACCACGATCTGGACCGCCTCGGGGAAGAGAGCGGTCACGCCCCGCAGCTCGCGGTGGGGGGCGAGGCTCTCGAAGATCCACGAGCCCCGCCAGGCCATGGCCACGACGTCGCTCTGGGCCAGGGCGAAGTCGGCCTGGCGAGTTCCCACCAGCCTGCAGCTCTCGACGCTGCCCCGGCTCTCGTGGGTGCCGAGCGGAAGCGAGCGGGTCTCGGCGGTGCGGGCCAGCTCGACGCCGAGGGCCGCGTAGGCCCCGGTGGGACTCCCGGTGAGCAGCGAGGACGTACCCTCGAGGGCGTCGCGGTCGAGCGCGATGTCCCGGAGGGCGGCGACCAATCGGGTCTCGACCAGACCCACCAGGTCCTTGCGCCCCTGGTTGGCCCACTGGCGCAGATCGCGGTCCAGGTGGCGGAGCCGCCGCTCGAGCGGAGTCTCGTCGCGGGCCGCGATCACCTCGGCCTTGACCGGTTCGGGGGCCGGGGCCGGCCGGGTCAGCGGGACCCAGCCTCCGGCCTCGGGTCGATAGGCGCTGGTGCCGAAGACCTTGAGCTCCTCGCCGGCCCGGTTGCCGTCGGGTCGGATGCCGGAGATCCCCTGGGGGCCGGCCCCCAGCAGGGCGGCCAGCGAGCCGGCGTTGCGTTTGTCCCAGCTCGAGAGCCCCAGGTCACGGGCGATCCGGAGACGGGCCCGGAAGTAGACCAGCAGGCGGTCCTCGCCCTCGTCGGAGCGGTAGGGCTGGCTTCCGTCCCGCTCCAGGCCCACGACCTCGAAGAGCCCCGGCTCGAAGCCGGCGTCGAGGCGCGCCTGGACCTCCCGGCGTAGTGCCTCGGCATCGGGGCCGGGGCGACAGCCGGCGAGGGGCAGGGCGAGGAGGGCGAGGAGGGTCGTGGCGAGGGGTCGGCGCCGGGCGATCCTGGTGCCGCCGGAGCCTGGGATGCCGGTGCGGAGGGCCGTCATGGGTGGAACCCCGGCAGGCTCAGGAACGCCTGGATCACCATGGCGTTGACGATGTCGATGAAGAATGCGCCGACCATGCTGACCACCAGGAAGGCGCGGGGCGAAGGGCCGAACCGCGAGGTCACGGCCTCCATGTTGGCCACGGCCGTGGGCGTGGCCCCGAGCCCGAAGCCGCAGTGGCCACCGGCCATGATGGCGGCGTCGTAGTCGGCGCCCATGAAGCGGAAGGTCACCAGCGCCGCGAACGCAGCCATCGCCGCCGTCTGGGTGCAGAGGACCGCGAGCATCGGCCCGGCAAGGCTGGCGAGTTCCCAGAGCCGGAGCGACATGAGCGACATGCAGAGGAAGAGCGAGAGGCCGAGCGTGCCGAGCAGGTCGATGCACTGCCGGTTCAGACGCCAGCGTCCTGTGGCTTCTGCGAGATTGGTGACCGCCACTCCGACCAGCAGCGAGAGCAGGAAGACGGGGAGGGGGATTCCCATCCCGGCCAGGACGCCGCGCAGCGCGCCTCCCGTCGAGATGCAGAGGCAGATCACGAACAGGGTCCGCAGCACCTCGAGCGGGGTCACCGTGTCGGGATCCTCGGGATCGAAGGTGACCGCGGCGTCGGGGTCGGTGGAGGCGGCCTGGGGATCGGCGGGAGGCGCCTCCTCGGGCGAGAGCCGGTGGCGCTCGATCAGGAAGCGGGCCACCGGGCCGCCGATCAGGCCACCCAGGACCAGGCCGAAGGTGGCGGCCGCCATGGCGAGTTCCATGGCGCCCCGTAGATTGCGGGTGCGGGCGAAGACTTCGGCCCACACCGCCCCGGTGCCGTGCCCTCCCGAGAGGGTGATCGACCCGGCGAGCAGCCCGCAGGCCGGGTGCAGGTCGACGGCCCAGGCCGCCAGCACCCCGACCGTGTTCTGGACCACCAGGAAGACCGAAGAGATCGCCAGGAAGGACACGACCTGCGGCCCGCCACGCTTGAGCATCTTGAGGCTGGCGCCCAGGCCGACGCTGGTGAAGAACGTGAGCATCATCGGGTTCCTGAGGCTCATGTCGAAGTGCAGCTCGAGCCCGCCGCCGAGGTGGGCCAGGGTCGTCAGGCCCGCGAAGGCCAGGCCGCCGACCACCGGCTCCGGGAGGTTGTGCTCGCGCAGGAACCCGATCCGGGCGTTCAGGCCGTAGCCCAGGAACAGGACCACGGTCGAGAGTCCGATGGTCTGGATGAGGTCCAGCTGGAAGGTCACCGCGGGACCATCGTAACGGATGGGGGACGGCAGGACACGCTCCTGGGGAAGGCGGGGAGCGGTCGCCCAGGTCGGGTCGTGATAGCCTCGTCGGCGTGTCCGCACTCGCCCCCGGCCTCGGTTTCGGGATACTGGTGCTGGCCTGGGGCAACGCCCTCCCGGCCCTGGTCGGGATGGGGACCCTGGGGGTGGCGGCAGCTGCGAGGGCGATCTGCATCTCGCTCGCGGTGGCGGGACTCTGGGGCGCGCTGCGCGCCGGGGCGGGCCGGTGGGCCGGTGCGTGGAGCGGAGGCCGGCTCGGGGGAATCGGGCGCTGCCTCTGGAACTCCGTGGTGGCGCTGGCACTGGCCGCGGGAGTGCTCGAAGCCTGGGTGGTCCTGCTCTTCGGACACCGGCTGCGGCCCCCCATCCTCTTCGTGGTCTTCGAGACCAATCCCCGGGAGGCCTTCGAGTTCGTCCACATGTACGCCAACCGGTGGATGGCGCTCTCGCTCGGCCTGGCTGCGGTGCCGTGGCTGCTGGCCGCGGCATGGAGGCGGATGGGTGCGCCGGGAGCCGGTGCGACGCGGCTTGCCACCGGGATCGGGGGTGGCCTCGCCCTGGTCGGCGCGGCCTTGCTGAGCGCGGGGATGCGGGACGGCGACGTGCCACTACGGAGTTTCGTCCAGGCCTTCGACCAGTACCGGGTCGAGACCGCGGCCTACTACGAACTGAAGCGGTCGCTGGGGGACGGAGCCGGCAGGGGCGAACGCCCCGTGGGAGGCCCACAGCCCGACGAAGCCTTCGTGCTGGTGCTGGGGGAATCGACCGGACGCAACCACCTCGGGATCTACGGCTACCCGCGCCAGACCACGCCGCGCCTCTCGGCCCTGGGCGATCGGCTGCTCGTGTTCCGGGACGCCATCAGTCGCCAGTCCCATACCCAGGCCGCCATGAAGGAGCTGCTCACCTTCATGAACCAGGAATCGGAGCGCCCCTGGTTCGAGTATCCGACCCTGCTCGCCACCCTGCGGCAGGGAGGTCTCCGGACCTACTGGGTCTCCAACCAGGAGATGTACGGCCTGTGGGCCAACGTGACCTCGGCGCTCGCCAGCCAGGCCGACGCCAGGATCTTCCACAAGCACCGGGAGGTGAGGGACACCGAGGGGGGGCTCCCGCTCCTGCGCGACACCCGGGACGAGGAGCTGGTTCCCTACGTGGAGCGGATCCTCGCCTCCGGGAGCGACCGGCCGCGCCTGGTGGTGGTGCACCTGATGGGGACCCATGGTTGGTACCGCAACCGGTTCCCGCCTTCCTTCGCCCGCTTCGAGTCCTCGACCCTGCCGGCCCGGGACCGCCCCTGGCTCGACTGGCAGAAGGCGCGCACCATCGACGACTACGACAACGCGGTGCTCTACAACGACCACGTGCTCGCCGAGCTGATCGCCCGCCTGGAGGCGAGTGGCCATCCGGGCTGGCTGCTCTACCTCTCGGACCATGGCGAGGAGGTCTACGACACCCGCGACTTCCTCGGGCATACCGAGGAGGTCGGCACCCGCCACATGATCGAGGTGCCGCTCCTGCTCTGGGGGTCGGAGGGCTGGCGGAAGCGGTATCCCGAACGGGCCGGCCGGGCCGCGGGCGCGGTGGCCCGGCCCTTCATGACCGACGACCTCCCGCACCTGGTGCTCGATCTCGCCGGGGTGGAGGCCCCGGCTTTCGATCCCGGCCGGAGCCCGCTCCGGCCCGAGTACCGGGACGACCGGGTCCGCCGGTACGCCGGCAGGCACTACGACTGCGAGCTCCGGGAGATGCCGGCACCGGGCTGCGCCGGGCGCTGATCGACGGGGTCCGGCGTTGCGGACCGGATCGCGGTACGTTCGCCCGGGTCCACCGGAGGGAACACATCCATGCCGTGCATCCGAGCGTACCTGGGTCTCTCGCTGGCGTTGCTCCTGGGCGCGGGAGGAGCGGGGGCGGCGCCCCCGGTGGTGTCGAGCGGGGGTGGGCCGGTCGGCTCCGATCCCCGTTCCGGGCCTCCCGTTCTCGGTCCGGGACGCCAGCGCGCCTGCCAGGAACAGGTGGACGCAGCCGGGGTGCCGGCTCCCCGCCTTCCTCTCGATGCGAAGAACCTGGGGTACCTGAACCCGTTCGGTCGCACCGTGGATTGCGAGGGAGCAGAGGAAGTCCGGGCACTCACCGTGCGGGAGCCGAGCGGGAAGTGGCGAGAGGGGGACCTGGCGATGATCCAGGAACAGGCGAGCCCCCTGGCCTTTGCCCTGGCCCTGGTGCTGGACCAGCGCGTCCCGGGCGCGGAGCGCACCGCCCGCAGGGTGTCGATCGGTCTGCGCAGTCGGCAGAGGGGGCGGGAGGCGGCCTTCGGGATCTTCGGGGCCACCAAGCCGCCTCCCGAGGACCCGAGTCCGCTGGGGAGCCTCCAGGTCTCTCCGCTCGATGGGCAGCCGATCGCACCGGTCCAGACCGCGGCGCCATGGGTCCGGGTGCGACTCGACGACGGGGCGTTCTACTTCGGGCAGTTCCAGGACGGGTTCCCGCACGGGTTCGGGCTCCGGATGGAGTCCGACGGCCGGGCCCGGCGGCTCGGCTGGTTCCGATGGGGACTTCCCGACGCGCTGCAGGTGATCTGGGAGGACGAGACCCTGGCCGTGCGCCTGCCCGTGCAACAGGATCCGAGCCTGCGGGTGTTCCAGGGCGGGATCGAGCGGATCCGCCAGGTCGTGTACCAGGACGGGATCCCGCGCTTCGCGTTCTCGGACATCTGGTCCATGTGGGCGCTCAACTTCAGGCTCCCGGACGGTGGACGGATTCCCCGCCGGTATCGCCTCGAGTTGGGGATCCCGACCCTCGAGAAGGCGTCGTCGAGCACCAAGGAGCCGGGGGACATCGTCTGGGTGGAGGGGAAGTACCGGGTCGCCTCCAGCACCAAGCGGCTCGACCGGCAGTTCTTCGTGCAAGGTCGGGCCCAGGCCCTGCCCGAGGGGTTGTACCCGTTCGTGATGGACGGACAGGAGGTGGAGGTCGAAGGGATCGGCTTCGTGGTGGCGGGTCCCGAGACCCGGGCCCGGCTCGGGGGAGGCGCCGCCGCCGTGGCACCGGTGGACTCCGTGAGGGTCTTCGACGGTCTGCGTCGCGGGGACCTGGTGGGGGCGATGGGGGGGATCCACATCGTGCGCTGGGATCCGGACAAGCGCTCCCAGCGGGTCTTCCTCTCCAATGGATCCAGCCTGGCCCGGGGCGAGCCCATGAAAGCGATCGACCGGACGACTCCCGTGAAGACCACCAGCCACGGCACCGTCGAGCCGGGGGAGAAGGGCAAGCAGCAGATCGACGCCATCCTGGTCAAGCTGGACGCCGAGGCGAAACAGGGCGGGGAGGCCTTGGCGGCGCGCTTGCAGGCCTCGCAGCCCTGGGTGGTGCAGGTCCTGGAAGCCGCCAAGCGGCCGGGCCCGTCGATGGCCACCGGGCGATCGAGTGGCTCGGGTTATCCGGCCACGGGCTCGAGCCTGGGGTCACCGGCGGCCAGCAGCGGTCCCCGGATCGGGACCGAGGCGTGGCACCAGCAGCGGAGCTACACCCACCCGATCACGTACTACCAGAACAAGTACTGAGTCGGGTCGCTCCGGTCCGAGGGTCGCCCGGGGATCACGGGTCGCGGGGGCGGCCCGGACCGAGCTCGACCACCAGGCGATCGAAATCGATCCCCGTCTGGCGGGGCAGGCCCGGCAGGGGTCGCACCGTGACTTCGACCTCGTTGGCGCCGGGAGCGAGCAGGGCGGGGGCCAGCTCGATGCGGATCCGGTACTCGGGGAAGGCCTTCATGTCCCAGTTCGTCCGCTTGGCCCACTTGGGCGACGGGTGGTGGTAGACGGGAGTCCGGTTCACCGTCACCACCACGCAGTCGGGAACGAAGAGGTTGGCGAGGTCGAATTCGACCGCGAAGCTCCCGGGCAGGTCGGGACCGAGGAGGAAGGTGCCCTTGGCCGAGGCGTGCCGTTCGATCTGCCAGGCATTGTCGGATTCGCGGCGCGCCATCATGATCCCGAACATCTCGGCGCTCGAGACCGAGCCGCTGACCGGGACCAGCCAGGGGAAGCGGATGTCCTCGGGGGCCTGCCAGCGGAAGAGGAGGTGGCGGCCGGGGCCGAGAGGGGCGACGGGATCGACCTCGGGGAGATCGCGATTGGCAGGATCCACCGGCAGCGAATGGTGCCGGGCGATCACCTCGAGCAGCGCACCCACCCGATAGGGAGCGGGCTGGTTCCAGGCCTCGAAGAAGGCGTCGAGGAAGCCGAGCTGCTGGAGGTCCTGGTAGAGCTCGAGCCGGTAGCGCAGCGGGATCGAGGCGTCGGTCAACACCGTGCGGAGGAGTTCACGGTCCGCGTCGAGGTCCTGCCGATGCGGCAGGGCGGCGGCGGCCTGTCGCAGCAGGGTGGGGTCGAAGTCCGGGTACTGGCCGTGCCGGACCTCCTTCATGGTGGCGCGGAAACCGCGGTTGCGGTCGACCTGGGCCTGCATGTCCTTGTGGAGGCGTTCGATGGTCTTCTCGGGATCGGCCTGGAAGACCCGCTCCCTCCAGGCTAGGACCTCGTCAGGACGCAGGTCCCTCCGGGGTGTGTCCGGGGTCGGTGAGCCCGGCTCGCCGCTGGGCGCGGCTCCCGGTGGTCCGTCCGGGTCGGCGGATCGCGAACCCTTTGGCAGGCCGAGCCAGCCGAGGCCGAGCCCCAGGGCGACGACCAGGGCCGGTGCCACGGCCCGGACCCGGGTACGCAGGCTGGCGAGGATCCCGAGGCCGGTGACGGGAGCGATCACCCGGGTCCCGGCCAGCAGGGCCCGCAGCTCGTCGGCGTTGGCGCGCCGCTCCGGCTCCCGTTCCAGCGCCCTGCGCATGGCGCGGGCGAGAGGTCCGATCTCCTTGCCCTGGGGGATCTCGCCCTTGTGGCGGGCCACCGCGATCTCGCGGGTACTCCCGGTATGGGGCGGGCGACCATTGACCAGCAGGTAGGCGAGACAACCCCACGAATAGAGGTCGGAGGCGGGCGAGGCCGGCTGGCCGACGAGCACCTCGGGGGCCATGAACTCGGGCGTGCCGAGCACCAGCCCGGTGCGGGTGCGCACCCCGCTGCCTTCGCGCTTGGAGATTCCGAAGTCGGAGAGCTTGGCGCTCCCGTCCTTGGCCAGGAGCACGTTCTCCGGCTTCACGTCGCGATGGAGCACGCCGTGGCGATGGGCGTGATCGAGGGCTTCCAGGACCTGGGCGGCGTACTCGTGAGCGGTCCGGGAGTCCATCGGACCGGCCCGGAGCTTCTGGAGCAGGGTGCCCCCGTCGAGGTACTCGACGGCCAGGAACGGCACGCCTTCGTCGACCCCGGCCTCGTAGAGGGGGAGGATGTTGGGGTGCTGCAGCTTGGCCAGGATGCGAGCCTCGTCGGCGAAGCGGGCGCCCTCCCCCAGTGCCCCCTCGGCGTAGAGCAGCTTCAGCGCCACCGGCCGATCGAGTTCGAGATCCGTGGCCAGCACCACCCGGGCGGCGCCCCCCTCGCCCAGGAGGCGCTCGATCCGGTAGCGGCCGCGGACTACGCTGCCCGGCTCGTGCACGCGTCCCCTCTGCTCCCGTCTGCCGAGGGCCTGGGGCGGGATCGGGAGTCCGGCCCTGGGATCCTCGCCGCGAGCGTAGCCCCACTCTTCCGGATCGTAGCTGTAACGGCACGCCGGAGGTCCGCCCGCGGATCACCGCAGGACCGGGTACAGAGCCCGGCTTGCCCTCAGTCCCTGGCGGGCGGGTGGTTGTGGTTGACCCACATCGCCTCGAACCGGAGCGGCGACGTCCAGGCCTCGAAGCCGGAGCGCAGCGCCGCCTCGACGGGCCGCACCACGTTCATGGGGTTGGTCCGGTCCAGGATGCGCTCGATGACCTCGCGCCGTTGGGGGGTGAGCGCCGTGGCCTTCCCGTCGCCTAGGTCGAGGCCGCGGATCCACTCGAGCCGCATGGCCTGTTCGAGTTGGCTCATGGGTCGGGATCCGAGGACCACTCGACTCTCGCAGACCACGGCCGTTCCCTCGGCGGTCTGCTCCACCCGGCACTTCTGGCTCATGCTGCCGCCTTCGGTGAAGTAGACCCGGGGGGCGGGCGCCTTGGCCGGCGTCGGGGCGGGAGCGGGTCCGTCGGCGCGGGCCTGGGGCAGCGCCACGAGTGCGAACGTGAAGACGGCGGCGAGGATCGAGCGAGACATGGCGAACTCCCATCGGCGCGGTTGCCGGCGCGTTCGCCTGGCCCCACCGCAACGTCCACGTCCGGGATGCTAGGGGGATCCCCGGATCCGTCAACCCGATCGGTGGGGGCGGCACTCCTGGGTTCGTAGCGGGTCAACGCTCCCGGGCACGCTCCTGGTGCAGGGACTCGAAGATCCGGGAGGACTCCCGGAACGAGGCGAGGGCCTCGTCGACCTTGCCGAGGTGCTTCTTGGCGTTGCCAAGGCCCAGGTGCACGTAACCCAGCAGGGTGCCCTCGGGCTTCCAGGCGAGGGCTCGCGCCAGGAGCGCGGCCGCGGCCTCGTGGTTGCCGGCGTCCGAGCGGAGTTCGGCCGCCTCGAGGTAGAGACCCACCACGTCTTCCCGGAGCAGGGGCTGGACCGTGAGGGCGGGGTTCGCGACCAGGCTCTCGAACTCCGCCAGGGCCTCCTCGGGGCGGCCGGTTCCTGCCAACAGGCGGAAGATCTCGGCCCTGGCCGCGACCAGCCCGAAGAGCGCCTCCTCTTCGGGAGAGAGATCGGGATCGTCGTCGTCGTGGGGATCGCCCCGGTCCGGGGGCGGGGCCGAGGCGGGCGCGGGAGTCCCCTCCCGAGCCGCTGGGGCCGTGCCGGGTCGGGAGCGGGGAGCGGCGCCGAGCGGCAGGGCGTGCGCAGCCATCCAGGCGACCAGGATCAGCCGGATCGAGAGGGATTTCGCCACGGGGTCCTCCTCTGCTTGTCGGTGCGTTGCCGGAGCAGCGCGGCCGAGAGGTCTTCGGAACGGTACGACGGCCGGCGGCGTCGGGAAGAGGCCCTGCCCTGGAGGTTCGACTCCGAGCGCCAGGGTTTGCGATCCGCCAGCTCCGCCCAGCCTGCGCCCTCGGGCAGGCGGGGGAGGTCGGGGATCGTCGGTACGGCCGCTGCCGGGGTGGCGGGTGCAGGGCCGACGGCCGGGGTGCCGGACGCAGCGGTGTCCTGCCCCGGGGCGGTGGTGGGCGTTGGCCGCGGCAGCAGGACCAGGCAGAAGCAGGCGGCCGCGGCCAGCAGGGCCAGCCGGGTGGGGAACCTCCGGGGCTCGGCGCGGGCAGCTCCGAAGAGCCGGGAGCGGACCCGGGACAGGCCTTCCGGGTCCTCGTGGGCCATCAGGGCCGCGATCCGTGCCGCGTCGGCGAGGAGCGGGGCGTCGGCACTCGAGGCGGGCTCCTGGGGCCGGTCGAGCAGGGCGCCCAGTCGAGTGGCGGCCGCGAGCTCCTCGGGTGTCGGTTCGTCCTCAGGGTTCATCGCCGACCTCCTCCCACAGGGCCCGGAAGCGACGGATCGCCCGGTAGACGAGCACGTCGAGGTGGGCCCGCTCGATTCCCATTTCCGCGGCCGCGGCCTTGCCGTCCAGGCCCTTCACCAGCCGCAGATCGAGCACCCGTCGGTCCCGCTCGGAGAGTCGCGCCATGACCGCGGCCACCCGCCGGGACTGTGCGGCGAGGTGCTCGGCCAGCTCCAGCCGATCCCCCGGGAGCTCTTCGGACGCCAGCCACGGGAGCGCGGTCTCGAGGGCGATGGCCCGCGTCGCTTCGGGGGGCCGCTGCTTGCGGGAACTCCGCAGGGTGTTCAGGGCGATCCCCCGGAGCCAGTAGAAGAAGTCCACGCCCATCCACCGGAAGCGCCTCCCGCTCTCGGCGGCCGCCACGAAGGTGTCGTGGAGGAGGTCCAGGACCGTCTCGCGATCCCGCTCCCGGGGAGCCAGGACCAGTCTCCGGAGCGGCTCCGCGTAGCGGTCGTAGAGCCGCGCCAAGGCGTCCCGGTCGCCGCGCCGAAGGCCCTCGATGAGCTCCCGTTCCTCCGGGTGGGGAAGTCGGGTCGGGGGCTTGCCGGCCGGCGCCGCGGATCCGCTCTCCCCCTCCTGCTCGCTCGGCACGACCGCCAGGATACCCATTCGTCGTCACGTCCACCTCCCGGTGCTGCGGGGTGGGTTCCCCCTCCTCCCATGGTCCGCGGCCCGCGACCAAGGGGTTCGCTCGCGAGAACCCATGGCCATGCCGTCCCGGATCTGACAGCCGGAGGCGATGTCTCTCCTGGCTGTCAGATCGCGGGGGATCGGCCATGGGTTCCTCGGGGCCGCGCCGACGGGCGCCCCGGGAGGATCGACGAGGAGGCGGGAATGCGGATCCGGTGGTTGGGAGCGGTGCTTGTCCTGGTGGCGGCCCCGTTGGCGGCGGACCCGCTGTGGTCGCAGCCCGAGGTGGCGGCCCTGATGTTCGAGAAGGAAGCCGCCGAGCGCGCGGTGGTGAAGGCGGAGCTGTGCCGACGCCTCGAGCTCTCGGGACCCCAGCGACAGAAGTTGAAGGGGCTGCTCGGCAAGCTCGCCCACATCCTGGCCGGGTTCGCGGCGGCCCCGGAATCCAGGTCAGCGGTGGCCGACTACCGGACCGGGATGGTGGCGCGGGCCCGCTCGGTGTTCCGGGGGAATTCGTCCCCGGGCTCGGCCGAGATCCGTAGCCTGCAGCGGTACTACGAGATCACCAGCGCCCTGGAGGCGGAGATCGAGCCGATCCAGGAGAGCGTCGAGGCCCTCCTCGAACCGCACCAGATCGAAGTCCTCCGCGGCTTCGACCCGGAGGCGGTGGGGAGCGAACTGGGCCTCGGGGGGGAAGAGCACTGGGAGTGGGCGGACCACTTGCGCGAGCTGCGCCGGATGTCGCGGGCCGATTTCGACGAGGACGGGGCCGAGGTCCTGGCCGATGCCCTCGACGACCTCGGCCGCCCGGAGCGGCTGGACGCGGCCCTGGCCGTCGCCAGGGAGGCTCGGTCCCTGTCCGAGGCGGCCTTCGAGGCCAGGCTCGGGAGCCTGCTCGGCCGGATCGAGGCGCTGATGGAGGGGGGCGAAGGAGCCTCGATGGGCCAGCCGGCGATAGGGAAGGCCTCGATGTCGGCCAAGGAGGAGGACGCCGATCGGGACGAGGACGGTCCCGGGCCCGACGCCACCCCCGGCGAGCTGGTCCGGGAGTACCTGCTCGATCCCTCGCTGCTGGTCTTCCTCGTCGGGGACGAGTCCGGTGCCGCCCAGCCGGGACGGCCATGAAGCGGACGCGAGCGGGGTCAGTGACTGCCGTCTTCCTGGCCGCCGGCGCGACCCTGGCCGCGGTCCCTCCCGAGGTCGGCCTGGATGCCGTGATCGCGAGCGCCTTGGCCGCGGGCGACCGGAAGCTCCCGGGCCCGGCTCCGGCCACCCGGTGGTTCCGACGCCTGTCCCTGGACCTCCGCGGGACGCTGCCCCGCCCCCACGAGGTGCGGCGATGGCTCTCCCGACCCGGGGAGGAGAGCCGTTGGATCGAGCGGTTCCTGGCAGGACCCGAGCTGCCGATGCGACTCGCAGGGACACTGGCGGGACTGCTGGTCGGGCAGAAGTCCCGGGCCGGTTACGGGGCCTTCGAGGACTGGCTGGCGGACCGGTTCCGCCGGCGGACGCCGCTGTTCCGGGTGCTCGCCGAGGTGGTGGCGGCCGAGGGGGTCTATCCGGAGGTCCCCGAGGCCGGCTGGATCGTCCGCTACCAGGGAGACCCGGCCGCGCTCACCGGGGAATTCGGGAGGGTCTTCCTGGGGCGGCCGCTGGCCTGCGCCCAGTGCCACGACCATCCCTACCAGGACTGGACCCAGGAGGACTTCCTGGCGCTCTCGGCGTACCTGGTCCGGATCTCGGTGGCGGAGGCGCCGAGCCTCATGACCGACCGCACCAAGGTCTGGGAGAAGGGCTGGGGAGAGGCCTGGACCCGGCGAGGTCCCGAGCCGCGCCCGGTCCCGCCGCGGGTGCCGGGATCCGCGGTCTCCCCTCCGCATCCGGACGGACCCGGGCACCGGCGTCGGTTGCTGGCGGAGTGGGTGTCCGGGAAGGGGCGCGCCGAGGTGGCGAGGGCCATGGCCAATCGAGTCTGGGCATGGCTCATGGGCGCGCCACTGGTCCCGGAGCGGGGCGACGTGCACCGGGACGCCGAGAGCCTGCCGGGCCTGCTCGAGGAGCTGGCCCGTCGCCTGGTGGCGAGCGACGGCGATCTGGCGGGGCTGGTCCGGGAGATCGTCTCGAGCCGGGCCTACCGGAGCCAGCGGGAGGAAGGCGGGGTCTTCCCTCCCCGACTGTTGGAGCCGGAAGAGATGGCCCGCTTCTCGCTCCGCATCGCCGGGTTCGATCCCGAGTCCGAGGACGATGGGCAGGAGGACGCGGTGCGCGAGCTGGTGAGCGACACCGGCGAGGTCTCCGGTGCCGGGGAGGAGATGCGCTCTTCACCGTCGCTGGCCCAGAGTCTGCTGATCGTGGGTGGCGCCTTCCCGGGGCCCGGGGAGAAGCTGCTCGCGGGCTGGGCCAGGCAGCTCGGGAGGAAGGACGGCACCGACAAGGTCGCCGACCACCTGTTCCTGAGCTACCTCGGCCGGCCGGCCTCGGAGGCCGAGCGGGCCTGGCTCGCGGCCCAGGTCGCCGCGGGCGGGAGTGCCGCGGGTCGTCGGGTCCTGGCCGATGCCGCCTGGTGCCTGGCGAACCTGGCCGAGTTCCACGTGATCCGTTAGGAGCGAGGACGTGTCGGATTTCCGTCTCAGCCGAAGGTGCCTGGTCGAGTCCGGATTGGGGGCCGCGTCCCTCTTCCTGGGACTGGGGGCCCGGCCCTGCCGTGCGCTGTCCGCCCCGGAGCCGACCCGTTCCCGGACGGCGAGCGCCATGATCCTCTTGTGGATGAACGGTGGGCCCAGCCACCTCGAGACCTTCGACCCCAAGCCGGGCCGGCCCGAAGGCGGTCCGTTCGCGGTCCGGGACACGCCGGTCGCGGGCCTCAGGGTGAGCGAGCACCTGGGCAAGACCGCGGAGATGGCGCGGCACCTGGCGGTGATCCGCAGCCTGACCAGCCGGGAGGGGGACCACGATCGCGCCTATCGCTACCTGCACTCGGGCCGCCGACCCTCTCCGGCTCTCGACTACCCGGGGATCGGCTCGGTGGTGTCCCGGGAACGGGAGTCTGCGTCGATCCATCGCTTGCGGAGCTTCCAGCTCCTGCCTCCCGGCGTCCCGATGGGAGCCGGATACCTGGGGGCAGCCCATGCCCCACTCCTGGTGGTCGATCCCCGGAAGCCGCTGGAGGGCTGGTTCCCCCACGGGCTGGAGCCCGCGGTGCTGGAGGGCCGCTTTGCGAAGCTGGCCGCCTTGGAGGCCCTGGGAAGCGCTGCGACCCAGGGTGGCAAGCTGGAGGCCGAGCATCGGGTGGTCCAGGGCCAGGTGCGGGACTTCCTGGGTTCGTCCCTGGTCAAAGCGCTTTCGCTCGAGGACGAACCGGCGACGGTGAGGGAACGCTACGGGCGGGGCGCCTTCGGCCAGGGCTGCCTCCTGGCCCGGAGACTGGTCGAGGCGGGAGTGCCCTTCGTCGAGGTGGCGCTGGACGGGTGGGACAGCCACATCGACAACTTCGGTGCCCATGCCCGGCTGCTCTCCGAGTTCGATCCCGCCTATGGCGCCCTGCTCGCCGACCTGGACTCCCGCGGCCTGCTCTCGGAAACCCTGGTGGTCTGGATGGGAGAGTTCGGGCGCACTCCCGAGATCAATCCCCAGCGAGGACGGGATCACCACAGCGCGGTGTTCTCCGCGGTCCTGGCCGGGGGCGGAGTACGAGGCGGTCAGGTCATCGGCGCCAGTGATGCGGCCGGCCGCACGGTTGCCGACCGTCCGGTGACGGTCCCGGATCTCCTGGCGACCTGCTATCAGGCGATGGGGATCTCGACCACCTCGGTGTACTCGACGCCCCTGGGCCGACCGGTTGCGATCCTCGAGGAGGGGAAGGCCGTGGAGGGCATGCTGGGGTGACTCCCGAGGATCGGCGGGTCGCGCCGCGACGTTACACTCGGTCCCGGTGTCGCTTTCTCCCCTCCCGGAACTCGACGGCTACCGGATCGCCTCGGAGCTGGGGCGTGGCTCGCTGGGTGTGGTCTTCCGCGGGGTGCGCCTGGCGGATGGCCGACCGGTCGCCATCAAGCTGGCGCATCCCCAGAAGTCGGGCGAGCTGCGGGAACGGATCCGGCGCGAGTTCGGACTGCTCCGCGGCATCACCCACCCTTTGCTGGCGGAACTGCTCGACCTGGTCGAACTCCCGGACGGCGCCTTGGCCCTGGTCTACTCGTGCCTCGAGGGAGAGCCGCTGGAGGCGCGCCTGGGGCCGCGTCTGCCGAGGCGGGTCGAGCTGGCCCGCTGGGTCGCGGATCTCTGCGAAGGTCTGGGTGCGCTCCACGCGGCCGGAGTGGTCCACCGGGACCTGAAGCCGGCCAACCTGATGGTGGGTCCCGATGGCAGGCTCCGTCTGCTCGACTTCGGCCTTTCCCGGCCGGACCGGCCCGGGGCGACCCTGACCGACAGCGGGGTGGTGGTCGGGACGCCGACCTACCTGGCGCCCGAGAACCTTCGGGGCGAGCGGATCGGTCCGTCCGGGGACCTGTACGCCGCGGCCTGTGTGGTGCATGAGCTGGTCTCGGGTCGCCCGCCCTTCGACGGGGAACCGGCCGAGATCCTGAGGGCCCACCTCGATCGACCGCCACCGCCGCTGGAAGTACCGGGCAGTCTCCGGGACGTCCTGAAGCGGGCTCTCGCCAAGCGGCCCGAGTCCCGGCCTCGGGATGCCGGGGAGCTTGGAGCCCAGCTGGCACTGGCGTTCCAGGAGTTCGGGGACGAGGACCTGGTGCGGGTGCGGCGGTCGCGGGGCGGGGCTGGGGGCGGGGAGGATCCGGCTAGGCGGTCGGGCACGGGACGCTCCGGGACGGACGCGGTGGGTAGTGGCCGGAGGGGATGGAGCCGGGCGCTGGCAGTGGGTGGGGTGGGACTGGCCCTGATGGTGGTGTTGGGAGTCGGCGCCCCCGGCTTTCGGGGGGCGGGGCCGGGAACCCCGGTGGGACCTGTGGCCGCCTGGAGCGGGGACCGGGCGGTGCGGGAGATCGCCGAGCGGGCCGAGCGGGACGTGGCCATCCGCGAGCTCCTGGGCCTGGGCGGGGGGGTGCGGATCCCGGAGGCGCTGGCTGCCCGGGAGGCGGCAGAGGATCGATTGCTCGGGTACGAGGAGGAGCTCCGGGACCGGTTGAGGGAGGCTGGCCCGGGGCAGCTCGGGGACGAGGCTGTGAGCGCCATCACCGGACTCGGACGGCTGGTAGCGCTGGTCTCCCGGACGGCGATTCCGGGTTCGGAGCGGTCGGCCCGGCTCGAACCGTTGGCGGGGCTACTCGGGGAGTTGGCAGCCGGAGGGGTGAGAATCGGGAGCCATCAGGGTGTGATGCGGCGGGTGCCACCCGAGACGATCCCGGAAGCCTCGGGGTATCCCTCCGCCTTCGCCGTCCAGGGGCAGAGGTGGGAACGTCTGTACCACGAGGCGGTGGCATCGACCTCGGGTCGGCCGGGGGAAGGCGAGGAGGCCGCACCCGGGGCCTTCCGGCTCCGGGTCCTCGATCCGGTGGGCCGCCCTTGGCCGGCGGACACCGCGCTCCTGGGCGAGGCCGGGGCGATGCTGCGCGGCCTGGAGGATCAACTTCGCTCGGGACTGCTGGAGGAGATGCCGGTCCTGGGGCGGATCCGGCTGGAGCCCAGGCGGATCCCGGATCTGGTGGTCTGCCTGGTGGTGTGGGATTGGCATCCGGCGACCCTGGTGGACCTGGAGTTCTCCGGCCCCGGCATCGAGCTGCGGACCGTGGCCCGGGTCCCGAGTCCCTCGGAGTCGGGGGCCAGGGAGGGCAAGGGGGCCAGGTGGCTGACAGGCCTGCTCGTGAGGGTCCCCTCGGCGCGGGTCCCTATCGGGGTTCGGGAGCTCAGGATTCGAGCTGTGGGTGTGGCGGCTCTCTCGGAGCCTTCGGCTACGGTGACGGTGCTCGATGTCCTCCAGCTCACGGAGGGGGAGTTTCCAGGCCCTTGAGGGCCGGCGTCCCCTGGGTGCGTTCGATCAGGATCTCGAGACGTCCGACGATCGCGGTGGCCGCGAATCCCAGGTTGGCGTTCACCAGAGCGAGAGCGGCCAGTCCCAGATGCCAGGGGGATCCGAGTTGGATCCCTCGGCGGAGCAGGGCGAGTCCGATCAGGGCCGAGAGGATCCAGGCGAGGCGAAGGAGCCAGCGAGTCATGGTGCCGAGGATACGCGGTTCGTCCTTGGGAGTCGAACCGCTGGGTGGCTCCTTTCGGGTCGAACCGGTGGGATTGTCTTCGGGGTTCGACCTCGCCCGTTCGGGGCAAGACCGGATCGACCGCGTCGGTTTGCCTTCCGGAGATCCGTCGGTCGAGGTTTGTCCCATCCGGTTCGACCACCCGGACATCGGGTTCGACCAGGATCGACCGCTTCGTCACCGTTCGACACGCGGCGTGGGTAAACGGGGTCCGACCCGGCGGTTACAAAGTACCGTGTTTCACGTGGAACTTTGTCGTTTGACCAGGGAGGTCAGAGCCCTGGGGCGCCCGCGACCCAGGGCCTCAGACCGGGACGGGACCCAGGGGACGGGAGCGGATCCGACTCGGGTGGCGGGGATAGACGGGACGGGTGGGAGCCACCTTCTGGATCACCAACATCGAGTACCGGACCTCGGGATCCGGGGTCGGATACTCCTCCTGGGACACCAACGAGGCACCCAGCTCCTCGAATGCCCGGGATGCATCCCGGATCTCGTCGTCCGCCCGGGAGCCCTTGGGCGCAAACAGGAAGCCGGAGGGCTTCAGGAAGGGGACGGCATACTCGAGCAGCACCGGGAGATTGGCGACCGCCCGCGCTACCACCGCGTGATACCCCTCCCGGTGTCCAGGCTGGTGTCCAAGGACCTCGGCGCGCTCGGCGATAGGAGTCAGGTTCGGTAGCCCCAGCTCCTCGGCCATCCGCGCCACGAAGGCGATCTTCTTCGAGGTGGCGTCCAAGGCGGTGATCCGCCAGCGGGGGCGTGCGATCGCCAGCGGGATGGCGGGGAGGCCGGGCCCGGTGCCCAAGTCCAGGATACGGGCCTCTTCCCGCTCCTGGAGGCAGGCGCAGAAGACCAGGGAGTCGGCCAGGTGCCGGGAGGCGATCCCCTCGGGCGTGTCGACCCGGGTCAGGTTCATCACCTGATTGGCTTCTGCCAGGCGCTGGGCGAAACGGGCCAGGCGGGCCGCCGCGTCCTCGGGGAGCCGCACCCCGTAGCTCTCGCAGAACAGCAAGGTGTCCTGCACCGCCTCCAGATAGGCCTCCGGTACCGGGCCCGGAGCGAAGGGGAACTCCAGGGGCCGGGGAGGGACGGTGCGCCCACCCGGGGAAGGGGGCGGCTGGTGGGGGCGGCGGCCGCGACCCGCAGTACGGGGACCAGGACCAGGACCAGGACGTCGATCGCGAGCCAAGATTCGCCTCCGGGAACGCTGGGAGGATGGTAGCAGGGGAGGGGGGTGCCCTCGCCCGTGCTACCGTGAAGCGGAGACTCGTGAGCGACGAAGAGATCTACCGGATCTTCGATCCGAACAGGGTCAGCCCCCAGGAAGCTCGGGTCCAGGCGCGACTCGAGGCACTGGACCGCGGCCAGCCGCTCACGATCCGCGGCTTCACTGCGTTCTCGATGGCCGTCATCATGGGCTTCCGGCGGATCAACTATGCCGCCGAGACCCGGGAGAGCGACGGCGCCTTCGTATGGTTGAGCGGGGACCACGCCAGGGCCATCGGGACCACCCTCCGGCCTTCCCTGGAGTCGCTCGGCCTCCAGTGCACGACCTTCGAGCCAGGGGCCCTCGAGGTCATGGCCGAGGCCGTGCCCGAGGGCGTACAGATCGACGAGCTGATCATCGCCCACAAGAGCGCCGACGAGGTGACCCAGGGCGAAGTGACCGGCCTCGCCAGCCTGGTGACCCGGCTGGGGACCCACGTGATGCGGCTCTGGGCTGCCGAGTACGACCCGGGCGTTCTCGATCTCCTGGCTTCCGAGCTCCGTCGCCGCGAGAACCGGACCTTGGTCGATGCCGACATCTGCGACATCAGCCTGCCGGAGCCCACGGATCGCATCCGCAATCCGGCCGTCGAGACCTTCCTGGCGGCCAATCGGCACGGGTAGGCGATCGCCAGCCTGGGGACTTCCCGTTCCCCGCCAGGGACCTAGTGTGAGGCCATGAAGAGTTCCCGGTCGACCTGGGCGGCGGTCCTCGGCTTCGGGTTGGGCTTGGGCCTGGCGACCGCGCTCCCGGCTGCGCCCCGCCCGAAGCTCCCGGTCGAAGTCGTCGAGAAGGTGCGGGACGAGCACTCGGGAGGCAGCTTTACCCGGGCGTCCACGGCCGTGATCGGGGGGAAGAAGGTCTTCCTCAAGTCGATCCGCGGCAGCATGCGGGGCACCCGCTACGCCAACTTCGAGTCCGACCTGCTGGCCACCGCCCTGTTCGAGCGCTTCGATCTCAAGGTCCCCGGGAGCCGGGTGCTGCGCCTGGCGCCCGGGAGTCCGCTGGCGAAGGATCTCGGGTCGGTAGTCCTGGCCATGGAGTTCGTGGACAGCCGCTTCGCCCGGGGCCGGGTCTACAACGGCCACTGGCCGGGCCGGGAGAAGGCCGATGTCGATGCCTTCCTGCGGATGCTGGTCCTCGACCTGCTGATCGGGAACGGGGATCGCAGGGGCGCCAACTTCTTCGTGATCGCCAGCTACGCCGAGACCGAGAAGGCGGAGCGCCCGGGAAGCCTCCGGCCGGTGCCCATCGACAACAACTGCGGGTTCGGCACCATGGTCCCCTGGTCGATGCCCACCAGCCAGGTGAACTTCCTGAAGACCTATTCGGGAATCGGGACGGGCGAGGTCTTCAAGGATCTCGGCACCATCGCCAACCTGGTGGCCGACTCCTGGGAGTACCAGGCGATGCTCGACGAGGTCGAGCTGCATCCCCGCTTGCTGGAGATCGCCCGGGACACCGTGGCCCGGCTCGAAGACGATTTCCTCGAGAGTCTGGTGGCCGGCATTCCCCGGGAGGTGGTGCCGCCCAGGACCGCCATCGACCGACCGGAGTGGCTGGCCAAGCTCCCGGAGGAGACCGTGGCCGCCCTCTACCCGATGCCCGAGGGACTCTCCGGGGCCGAACTCTTCGAGTACCGCCAGCGGGAGATCCGCGAAACCCTGGCCTGGCGCCGGGATCACCTGCTCGAAGCCCTGGAGCCCTACCTGGCGACGCGCAAGACCGAGGTCGAGACCCGGGAGGCCGAGGACCGCGCCAAGTCCGGGAAGTCCGGCAAGAAGGCCAAGCCAGCCGACCGCTGATCCCGGATCCGCGGACCTCGCCCCATCGTGGCGGTACCTCTCTGACCTCGCGGCCGGGAGGCTGGCGCTCGCCGGTCCTTCAGGCCGGGATCGCGGCTCCCCGCTGGTGGCGCACCAGATGGGCCATCAGCAAGGTGACGTCGGCGGCCCGAACCCCCGGGATCCGGGAAGCCGCCCCCAGCGTCGGGGGACGGACCGCGACCAGGCGGGAGCGACCCTCGAACGAGAGTCCGGGAAGGCCGGCGAAGTCGAACCCGGCCGGGAAGCCATGGTCCTCGAGTTCCCGGAAGCGCTCGCGGCTGCGTTCCTGGCGGGCCAGGTAGCCCTGGTACTTGCAGGCGAGTTCGACCTCCTCGCGGACCTCGGGGTCGGCGGATGGATCGTCCTCGCCCCCCGGAACCACCCCGAGGCGCGCCAGCAGCGCCAGATCCAACCCAGGGCGACGCAGCGCCTGGGCCACCGGCATGGGATCCAGGATCGGGGAGACCCCGGCGGCCTCCAGGCCGGCGTTGCGTTCCGGGTCGGGGCCGATCCGGGTGGTGGCGACCCAGCGCGAGAGCGCCTCGATCGCAGCCGTCTTGGCCGCGAAACGCTGGCGCCGCTCCGGGGAGAGGTGCGGGTCGTCGAGGACCTTGGGGGTGAGGCGTAGGTCGGCGTTGTCGTGGCGCAGCAGCAGCCGGAACTCGGACCGGCTGGTGAACATGCGATAGGGCTCGGTCAGCCCCTGCGAGGTCAAATCGTCGACCAGCACCCCCAGGTAGGCCTCGTCCCGACCCAGGATCAGGGGTGCCCGGCCGGTCACCCGACGGATCGCGTTCAGGCCCGCCAGCATCCCCTGGGCCGCGGCCTCCTCGTAGCCCGAGGTGCCGCAGATCTGGCCGGCGAAGAAGAGTCCGGGGTGGCGGCGCGACTCGAAGGTCGGCCCCAGCTCCCGGGCGTCGATGGCGTCGTACTCGACCGCGTAGCCGGGCCGGATCATCGCCACGTTCTCGAGTCCGGGCAGGGTGCGGAGCATCTCGAGCTGGACCGCCTCGTCCAGGCTGGTGCTCATGCCCTGGACGTAGACCTCGTGGGTGTCGGCGCCCTCGGGTTCCAGGAAGATCGGGTGGCTGTCCTTGTCGCGGAAGCGGTGGACCTTGTCCTCGATCGAAGGGCAGTAGCGCGGGCCGGTGCCCTGGATCTGGCCCGAGAACATCGGGCTCTCGTGCAGATGGCGGGCGATCAGCTCGTGGGTGGCGGCCGTGGTGCGGAGGATCCAGCAGGGGAGCTGGAAGCGGGTACCGGGCGGCGAGAGGTAGCTGAAGCAGGGAGCGGGGTCGAGGCCCTCCTGGGGTTCGAGCCGGGAGAAGTCGATGGTGCGGGCGTCGATCCGGGGCGGGGTGCCCGTCTTCAGGCGCCGGGTGGCGTAGCCCAGGGCGTGGAGCGACGCCGAGAGGCGGGCCGCGGGCGGCTCGCCGCGTCGTCCTGCATCCCACTGGCGGCGCCCGGTGTGGCAGCGGCCCCTGAGGAAGGTCCCGGTGGCGACCACGCAGGCCCCGGCCGGGAAGCGTCGGCCCGAGGCATCGACCACCGCCGCGAAGATCCCGCCCGGGCCGAGTTCGAGGGACGCGGCCTCGGTCTCGAACAGGGAGAGTCCGGCCGTCGCCGCCACCGCCTCGCTCATGTGGCGACCGTAGGCCGCCTTGTCGCTCTGCACCCGCAGCGCCCGCACCGAGGGTCCCTTGCTGGTGTTCAACCAGCGGGCCTGGAGGTAGGTGGCGTCGGCGGCCCGACCGATCTCGCCGCCCAGGGCGTCGACCTCGCGGACCAGGTGTCCCTTGGCGGGGCCGCCCACGGCCGGGTTGCAGGGCATGTGACCGATGCGGGCCCGGGAAAGGGTCAGGAGCGCCACCCGGAGGCCGGAGCGGGCCCCCGCGAGGGCGGCTTCCAGGCCGGCGTGGCCGGCTCCGATCACCACCAGGTCGAAGGTGGATTCCATGCTCGACACACGCGGAAGCTAGCACGGCCACCCGGGCTACGCTCGCGACCGGGAGGGGCGTGGAGTTCCCCGAATCGCTGAGACCCGACTTCGAGCCGGTGCGGCTCCTGGGGTCGGGCGCGTTCGGGACGGTGTTCCTGGCCAGGGACATCCGGCTCGACCGGCCCGTGGCCCTGAAGCTCGCCAACCTCGCCGAGAAGGAGGCCGAACTCCGGAGCCGCTTCCTCCGGGAGGCGGCCAGCCTGGCCCGGGTGCAGCACGCCCACGTGGTGAGGATCTACGACTACGGGGCGGTGCCCGAAGGGCCGTACCTGGTGATGGAACACCTCGAAGGCGACACCCTGGCGGAAACCGCGGCCTCGGGAGTGGGCGCTGCCGACCCGGAAACGGTGCTGCTGCACATGGTCGAGCTCTCGGCCGGACTCGAGGCCATCCATGGAGAGGGCGTCGTGCACCGCGACCTCAAGCCCTCGAACGTGATGGCTACCCGCGACGGGCGCTACGTGCTCGTCGACTTCGGCCTGGTACGGGATCCCTCGGGAACCCGGATCACCCGGACCGGCGAGATCGTGGGCACGCCGATGTACCTCTCGCCCGAGTGCCTGGCCGGGTCGCCGGCCGGCCCGGAGGCGGACTGGTATGCCTGGGGAGCGATCCTCTACGAGTTGCTCGAGGGTCAGCTCCCGTTCCTGGACCGTCCCCTGTTCGACCGCGTCCAGGCCAGGGCCGACGAGATCGAGTTCCGGCGGCTGGATCCGAACGGGGCTCCGGCCCGGTTGATCCGGAAGGTCCTGGACCCCGATCCCAGGGTGCGGCCGGCGTCCCGGGCCGAAGTGGAGGAGATCCTGGGTTCCGGCTGGCTGGTCTCGGGGACGATGGCGGTGGGGAAGGGATGGGAGCCGGGCGGCCCGGAGGCCGTGCCCACGGCCGGGAGCGAGGCACCGGGCCGGGCCACCCCGGGTCCGAGGACCCCGATCCCAGGGACCAGCTCGCCGGGGAGATCGTCGAGCCGTGCCTCCGGGAGCCGCACGCCGGAGGGGGCGACCCGCCGCACCCCGGCCTCGGGGCGCCACCCGGCGGTGACGACCGAGACGTCCTCCGGGCGACGGCCGGAAGAGTCGCGGCGAGGACGGGGCGTCCCCCGAGGCGTGATCGCGGCCGCTCTGGCCACCGGCTTCCTGGTCGCCGGGATCGCCTCCGGGGTCCTCCCGGGATCGGGTCGGGAGCTGGCGGCCTTCGGGGAGGGGACGGGGTCCGGGCCGGTGCCCGCCGGCGGGGGAGCCGCGGCTCCCGTCGTCATGACGGGACTCCCGCCGGCCACCGACGAGCTGCGTGCGGCCATGGCGCCCCTACTGGCCCCGCACAAGAAGCCGGACGGGACCCGCGCCTTCCGGGGTGGGCTCACCGCCAAGGCCTACCGGGCCCGCACCGTCGGGCACTTCCTCGAGCCGCGCTGGCCGCTGTGGATGCGGCGCCTGATCGAGGTCTCGGTGGCCTGGCTGGGGCAACTGGCGCCGAGAACCCGGGAGGGAAGGCTGACGCCCGAGGTCGAGGGTTTCCTGCTCGGGGAGGTGCTCCCGGCCTTCCTCTGGATCGGTTCGGACGGGGCCACCCTGACCTTCGCCCACATGGCGCCGGTGCTGGGAGCGGCCCAGGTGACCGCCGGCAACCTGGAGGACCTGCTCCGCAAGGACCTCACCGAGGAAGGCGCGGCCGCGGAGTGGCAGGGGATCGAGGAACGCATGGTGCAGGCCTCGGTGGAAGGTCGGGAGATCCTCTCCCGGTTCGCCTGGAGCCAGGGCCCGGAGCCGGATCTGGCGCTGGTGATGCGGGCCTGCCTGAGCGGCCTGGTGCGGACCCAGCCCGACGTCCCCACCCTGCGCGAGCTGTTGGCGAGGGCCTCGCGGCCCACCGCCACCCATGCCGACTGGCTGCTGGTGGCGGGCCTGGCCGGGCTCCCGAGGGGGCCCGAGGAGGCGGTCCTGCCCTGCGAGCTCCGGCGGGGACTGTATGCCGAGGCCTGGCGGCGCTTCGTGGCCCGGGGCGAGCTCGAGGTCTCCTCGGAGGGGGCGCTCCAGCTCGCGATCCTGGTGCTGAAGTGGTTCCAGGTCACCCAGGAATGCCACCGCATCCTCACGCCCAAGGCGGAGGACGAGCTCTCGGCCCTGCTCGACGTGGTGGGGGACCGCTTGGCTGCCTTCCCCGGGGAGATCGAATCCGGACTCGACTGGGCGGTGCAGGGGGTCGTGGTCCTGCAGTTCCAGGTGGGCGTGCCCATGGAATGGGAGACCGGCGAACGGGTCCGGCGGATGCACCGGGAGGCTGTGGGGCGGCTTTCCGGCCAGCGGTGAGGAGGGGCCCCGCCGGTCGGTCCCGGTGCCCGGACCCGGGACGCTGGCGCCGGGGTCACCCCCACTGGATCGAGCGGCGGCTCAGGCACCCGTATTCGAAGCCTTCGATCGGGAACCGGACCGGCTCCCCCGGATCCACGGCGCCCAGCAAGGGGAGGAGCACCTCCCAGTGCTCGGGGCTGGGGTGGTGCCGGACGAAGTCGGGGCCAGTCGCCGACCCAGGTCGAAGCGTCCGTCCCTGGGGAGGGAGAGCTGGAGCACCGGCACGTCGGCCTCCGGCCAGAGATGCACCAGGGGAGCCCAGACGCCGTGGTCCAGGCCGCGTCCCGGTGCCCGGTCCACGCCGGGGGCCAGCAGCTCGGCGACGCGTGTCGCCAGGTCGGGCGCTCCCGGACTCGGATACCGCACCTCCCCGAGCTCGGGGGGGAACCCCGAGTAGTCGTGGATCAACGGGAGCCGCGAGGTAGCCCCGAGGGGCGGGATCCGGGTCTCCCAATGGGCGGAGATCACCAGGGCGGCGCGGGGCCGCGGCAGGCTTGCACCCCAGGCCCGGAGCGGCGCCCCCTTCCCGGCATCGATCGCCAGGCTGGGGGCGCCGTGGCCCAAGAAGATCACGGGCCGGCGGGCCATCTCAGGCCACCCGGGCGAGGGTGGGAGGCGCGAGCTCGCGGGCCGGGGCCGCGACGCCCAGCCGGTACCGCCCGGATCCGGTCAGGAAGAGGGCGAAGCTCGCCACCGCCAGGGTGAGCGGGTACTCCATCCCGCCGGCCTGGGCCGAGAAGGCTCCGCCATGGGCGGTGACCGAGGCGACCAGCATGGTGAAGGTCAGGGGAAGGAGCAGGGCGCGGAAGCCGAGACCGGTGGCGAGGGCCAGGCCTCCCACCAGTTCGCTGAGGCTGGCGGCCCAGGCGTTGAGGTAGGGGAACGGCACGCCCAGGGTTCCCAGGAAGCCGGCGAAGCCGTCGATCCCGGGTCCACCGAAGGCGCCGAAGACCTTCTGGGAGCCGTGGAACAGGAAGACGGCTGCCAGCATCAGGCGGAGGGCCAGGAGGCCGGCGTCGAGGTGGAGGGGGCGGGAGTCGTTCGAGGTCATGGGATCTCCTTTTCACGGAAGTCGTTACAACGGATATTGGTCGGAGCAGGCAGCCGATCCGCCGTGACCCGGGACGGGGTCACGGCCCGAGCTACGGAGGGGTGCGCGCCTTCTGCAGGAGACGACGGAGGGTTTCCAGCTCCTCGTCTTCCATGTGGGCGAAAACGCTCTCGTGCAGCGCCATCAGCTCGGGGTGGACCGACTCGACCTGTTCGGCCCCACCTCGGGTGAGGCGGGTGAGGACCACCCGGCGATCCTCGGTCGAGTGCTCCCTCTCGACCCATCGGGCCGCTTCGAGACGGTCGACGAGCCGAGTGATGTCCGGCTCCCGATGGATCAGACGTTCGCTGATCTGCTGGCAGGACAGACCCCGGTCACCCGGATCCCGCACGTAGAGGATCCGCAGCACGTTGTACTGCTGAAGGGTCAACCCGAAGCGCTTGAAGGTCTCCTTGAAGCGCCCGGAGACGGACTCGTAGGTCCGCAGGAGGTCGATGTAGGTCTCGACCCGGAGGTTCTCCTCGGAGAGCAATGCGGTGCGTTGGCGAGTCATCCTGGAACTATTGTACGTGCAAACTTTATTCGTTGCAACAGAGTTATTGCGGAGGTGGTTCGGACCGGGACTTCCGGGGCCGGCGCCGGGTCAGGGTCAGGGCCGGAACATCAGGATCAACGGCACCCCGATCGCCAGCATGGCCAGGGTCGAGGTCACCCCGAAGCCGAGGTACTCCCGGTAGGAGAGGTCGTAGTGGTCCCGGGCCTGCTCGGCGACCAGGATGTTGGCGACCGATCCGAGCAGGGTGAGGTTGCCGGCGGCGGTGGTGACGAAGGCGAGCAGGACCCAACCCTCCTCGCCGAAGCCGAGGGTCGTCAGGTAGGGCCCGGCCAGCAGCACCATGGGGACGTTCGACACCAGGTTGGAGCCGACCACCAGGAAGCCGACCAGGGCGGCCAGGCCCGGCACCGTGTCGGTGCGGAAGAGGGGGCTGGCGGCCTTCCATGCGCTTTCGACCAGACCGGTCCGGTCGAGGCCCTTGACCACCACGAACAGGCCCACGAAGAAGACGAGCAGCGGCCAGTCGATCCGGGCGAAGGTGGTCCGGGCGTCGGTCCGGGCCCGGACCATGAACGCCAGGGCCGCGGCCAGGGCGGTGTAGCCGGTGGGCCACCCGGCCAGGAAACCCACCACCATCCCGGCCACCACCAGGCCGGCGAAACGCGGGTCGCGTCGGGGACCGGAGGGCCGGGAGGTCGCGCCTTGTGCCGGTTCCAGCTCCAGACGCCCGGCGTCGACCGCGGCGAGCTCCCGGCGGTACCACCAGGCGAGCAGCAGGGTGTTCAGGACGGTGGTGACCAGCGCCGCCGGTCCGCACCAGAGGAGGAAGCGGTCGAAGGGCATCCGGCTCATCGAGCCGATGATCATGTTCTGCGGGTTCCCGACCAGGGTGGCGGCGCTCCCCAGGTTGGCGCTGGTGGCGATGGCCATCAGGTAGGGAGCCAGCGGCAGGCGGGCGGCCAGACAGGTCGCGATCACCACCGGGGGCAGGAAGAGGCAGACCGTGTCGTTCACCAGCAGGGCGGAGAGCAGGGCCGAGAGGCCGGACACCGCGAACAGCAGGGTGCGGGGCCCGTGGCAGAGACGCAGCATCGTCCGGGCGAGACCCTCGATGAAGCCGTCGTCCTCCAGGTAGGCGGTGAGCAGCATCATCCCGAAGAGCAGGACCAAGGTGCCGTGGTCGACCGCGGCGTAGGACTCCTCGGGGGTGAGCGCCCCGATCGCCACCATGGCCACCGCGCCGAGCAGCGCCCCGGCGGGGCGGCCGATGGGGAGCCAGGCGAGGCGTCGGGCCGCGATCAGCACATAGGTGCCGGCGAAGACGGCGATGACCAGCCAATGTTGGGCCACGGACCTCCTCGATGCCGGACGGGTGTCGGGTCACGACCGCCGACAGGATCCGACTCTACGTCCTCGGGGCGGTCGAGCCGGAGGCTTCCCGAGGTGGCGTGGCACGCTCGGGTGCATGGCAGCCCTCGATCTTCCCTGCCGCGACCGCTACCGGGTGCTCCGGGTGCTCGGCGAGGGCGGCAGCGCGGTCGTGTACGAAGCACAGGCGGAGGACGGCCGGAAGGTCGCCCTCAAGGTGATCGACCTGGGCCTGAGCGGGGGGGATCCCCGACGGGCCCAGCGGGAGATCGAGGGGATGCGTCGCTTCGACCACCCGGCGCTGCTCCGCTGCCTGGAAGCCGGGGTCGACGGGGCCAAGGCCTGGCTGGTCCTGGAGCTCGCCGAGGGGGCCCTCGACCACGAGATCCGCAAGGGTGACCTGGGCCCCGGGGAGCTCTTCGAGCACATCCGGCACGCCGCCTCGGGAATCGCCGAACTGCACCGGCTGGGATACGTGCACCGGGACGTGAAGCCGGCCAACATCCTGCTCGTCGGGGGGAAGGCCAAGGTCGCCGACCTCGGCATGCTGGGAGGGTTCGACCTCGAGACCCTCACCCGGACCGGGACGGTGCTGGGAACGCCGGCGTTCATGGCACCGGAACTGCTCTCGGGCGGCCAGGGAACCCCGGCCTCCGACGTCTACGCCCTGGGGGTGACCTTCTACGCCGGACTGGAGAGACGCCTGCCGCACCCCCCGGGGTTGACCCTCGACAAGCTGATGGCGCGGATCCTGGCAGGGCAGCTGCTCCCCATGGAGAAGATCCCGGAGCTCTGCTCGGAGGCAGCCCGGGCGGTCCTCGCGGCCTGCCTGGCGCGGGACGCGGGGCGTCGTCCCAAGGACGCCGGGGAGCTGGTGGCCCGGCTGGGGAGCTGGGAGGAAGCCCGCCGGGGCGGGTCGGGCCTCCGGGGGCGCGAGGCGGGCGGGTCGTCGGGCGCCCTGGGGGTCCATCGCTCGGACGGGTTCTCCAGGCGGCTCCCGGGGGGGTCGACGGCTCGGGCGGCGCTCTTGGGGCTAGGTGTGGTCCTGGTGGTCCTGGCCGGGCTCTCCCGATGGGCTCCAGGTCCCGGCCCTGGGCAAAGGGGCGGCGCGGCCGGGGGCTCGGGATCCGGCGACCCGGCCAGGCCGGTTGGGCCGCGAGACAGGGGGGCCGGGCCGGGTCCGGAGGGCGCCGGCCGGGAGGCCTCGCTCCTCCCCCGTTCCCTCAGGGGCGAAGCTCCCCTCCGGGAGGCGCTGGAGACCGCCGGCAGCCTCTATGTCACCGCCCGCGGCCAGCTGATCCAGGACGAGACCGGCAGCCGTCCCCCGGGGAGCGACCCGCTGCTCGAACCGGACCCGCTGCGATGGCCGCTGGTGGTGCGGGCCCTGGAACCCCTGGCGGCGTTCCACTCCTGGCTGGCCGACGGGGGAAGGGTCGAGCGGCTCACGGAGGAGGACGCAGCGCGGCTGCGAGCCGAGGACGACCGGCTCGAGGTCCTCGGATTCCCTCCTGTCTTCGGTCCCTTCCTGGGCCTGGCTCCCGCGACCGCGCCGGTGGCGGCTTCTCCCGAGGTCGGGGAATGGCTGGGACGCTCCCCGGAGCTGGGTGGACTCCCCACCCGGGAGGACGGGTGGTGGGGAACCGTGCTCCGGGAGCTCGGGCCCCTGGTCCGCGAACTCACGGCGCGGAGCGCCGAGCTGCGTCGGGTCGCCGAAGGAGCTCCGGCCGAAGGCGCCCTGGGCGACGCACTCGCCACCGGCAGGCTGGATCCGGAGGCGTTGCTCTCGGCGCCGGGGGTCGCGGGGCTCGAGTCCAGGCTCCGCTACATCCACCGCGATCCTCGTCGGCGCCCGGCCCTGGATCGCTGGACCCGTCCCCTCCAGACGTGCCTCCAGAGGGTCCTCCACGCCCTGGTGCGATACCTCGAGGAATCCCCGGAACGGGACCTGAGGGTGGGGTTGGCCCATCGCCTGGGGGCCGACCTGGGAGTCCTCTGGTGCGGCTCGCTCGCCTACCTGCCGGTCGAGGCCATGCTGGGTCGGCGCCCGACCCGGCCGGCCGGGTGGTATCTGGCGGCGCTGGCCCTGGAAGGGGCCGAGGTCGCCCGACGGTCCACGGGGCTCCAGGACGATGCTCGACTCGAGGCCGTGCTGGAGGGTGCCTTGGGGGATCCCGGCTCGCCTGCCGCACCGTCGCCTCGCCTGAAAGCCGCCTATCTGAAGCTCCACCTCCGCCTGCTCATGGGCAAGCGGCAGCAAGAACTCGTCGACCTGTGGCGGCGGCATGGAGCCATGCTCCCGGCCATGGACGACCCGCACCGCAAGGCGATGTTCGGGCACCTGGCGACCGCCGCCCTGTTGCCCGAGGATCCGGTCCGCCTGCGGCCCGAGGAGCTGCGCGCCGTGATCCACGGCATCGGCCTCTCCCACGACCCCGCGTTCGGGGTGGCGGTCGCCCAGCTCGAGGCCCTGGCCGCCGGGGCCGGCCGCGCCGCCGGGGTCGTCACGGGGGACGGGGCGGGACCGTAGGCATCAAGGCAGGCCGCGGGGGACCCGGATCCGGGGCCGGCTCTCGATCGGGTCGACCCGGGGGGCGCCCGGTTCCAGCGTCCGGGACCGGGTCCGGGCGGTCTCGAACACCCGTACCGCCCGGGGTCCCGCCCGCACCACTTCGGGCATGGAGGCCAGTTCGGAGAGGCGGACCCCGCCCTCGGCGACCCGGGTCTCCACTTTGCGGGCCGCGTCGGCCAGGGCCTGGGCCTCGGTCATGCCCCGGGTGCCCTCGGCGGCGGCGGCCCGGGCCTCCTGGCGCAGCGCCTCCGCCAGCCGGGTGGCCTCTTCCAGGACCAGGACCGGTTCCCCGGCCAGGCCTCCCACCCGCACCCCGGGGATGACGGGTCCCGCCTCGGCTCCCGCCAGGCGTCGCCCCTCGGCGGCCATGTCGGCGGCCAGCTCGTGGATCGAGGCGGAGCCGTCCATGAGGTTCTGCATGGAGCCGAGCGAGATCGCCCAGTCGTAGGCCGCACCCTTGAAGGCCGGGAAATTCTGGCGCCAGCGGCCGGCCTCGAAGACCGTGGAGTTGCCGGTGCGGGTGGGAGCGGCGTCGGCCCAGCGGGCCGTCACGGTCCGGAGCGAGAGTCCGCGCTTGGCGCCCATGAACCAGTTCACGAAGCCCTTGCCCTGGATCAGCACCAGCTCGGCGGCGGCTCCCCCGGTGGGCGCGTAGGCGGTCCAGAAGGCCGCCTTCGAGATGGGCGGTTTGGTGATCTCGAGCACCAGGGTGAGGGCCTTGTGGCGTCCCCCGGAGGCGTTCTCGACCCAGATCTCCTGGATGCTGGCGCTCTCCACGAACTCGAAGCCCCGGGTGCTCCCCTGGCCGTTGCGGCGGACCACCGCGCCCGGGCCCTCTCGGGTGGCGGCCTCCAGGGCCAGGCGCTTCATCTCGGTCACCTCCCGGCCGTAGGCCTCGGCCCGGGCCTCCCCGGCTTCGAAGAGCTCGTTGCCGCGGACCGCGGCCCGGAGCAGGTCGGGCATGGAGGCTTCGGGGATCGCCTGGAGGCCCTGGGCCCGGGCGGTCTCCATCACCTGCTTCATGAGTTCGGTGGCCTGGCGGACCTGCTCGCGGGAAAGGGCCTCGCCTTCGAGGCCCCGGGTCTCGAGCTCGTAGTTCAGACCCTCCAGCACTCCCTCCAGGGTCTGGTCGATGCGGTGGAGTTCGAGTCCGAGCCGCCCCTGGTCAGCTCGGGCGGCCCATTCGGTGGCCATGTGCCGGAGCAAGGGATCGATGGGGGCTCCCGTCCGGGTCCCGTCGAGCGCCCGGGTGGCGAGCTCCTCGAGCAGCAGCCGGGTGGTCACCGCATCGGCGTCGGAGAAGTCATGGATCACGATCACCGCGTTGGCCTCGGCGGCGCCGAGCCGGGTGGCCGTAGCGCGCAGGGCGGCCTCCAGGGCCGGGAAGTCGCGGACCACCATGGAGGCCGCGTTGGGAAGGCCCTGCTGCTTGGCCTGCAGGCTTGCCACCGGGCCGTGGTGCTCGTAGGCGTAGAACCTCCCGGCCCACTCGCGGGTGAAGAGTTCGAGCTGCTCGGGCTTGATGCTGGGGGCGTAGATCCCGCCTTCCCGTCTCGCCGCGAAGTCGTTCCACTCGCCGCCCTGGACCCGGGTGCCCTCGCCGACCTGCTGCACCATGTGGTGGCCCACGTCGCCGACCAGCAGCAGGCTGCGCGGTCCGAGCTCCGGGGCCTTCTGGCGCACCGCCTCCAGGAAGGCGGCCAGGTCGAGGTTTCCCGAGCCCTGGGGCATGGCGACCACGGTGACCCGGGAACCCCGCTGGACCTCGGCGGGCACGACCGGACCGGTGGGACCTCCGGGGTGGGCGGGTCCGGTCGGGTTGCTGCCCGTCGGGCTCCGGGGTGCGACCTCGTCCATGCCGAGCTGGGCGCGGGCGGGGCCGGGCAGGGCAACCGCGAGGCCGAGCGCCAGGCTCGCCAGGAGCAAGCGGGAGAAGCGGGAGGACAAGGCAGGGCTCCGATCGTTCCTGGGCGGTCTTCAGCAAGACCGGGACCAGGGACACCGGAAGCGGGTCGAGGAGCGGACCGAGGCCAAGGCTGCGGGTTCCGGGGGAGGGCTTGGATGGCCACTCCGGTATCCAGCATGGGCCGGTCTCGCACCCGGGGAAACCGGGGGACGGATCCCGGGGGCGCGCTTCAGGCCTTCCCCACGCTCGCTTCGATGGCGGCGAGGAGCTTCTCGGCCTCGGTGGCGGGATCGAGGCTCCAGCAGCCGGCTCCCCCAGGGCCTCCGGCCTCGGAGCCCAGCGCGCAGGTGATCCGGCCGTCGTCGCAGACCCCCAGGCAGCTGGTGGTGACCACCCGAACCCGCGGCCAGAGGCCTTTTTCGGTGAGCCGGTCCTTGAGCCAGCAACGGAGCTCCCAGGTGGTCCAGCTGGGGGCGGTCTCCGGACCGTCGGCGTCCCATTGCTGGCCGCTGCACTTGGAGCAGAGGAGCACCAGGCCGTCCTGCCACTGGGCGGGGACCGTCGCGGTCCCGGGGGCGGCGGTGTCGAGGGCGTCGGCGAGTCGCTTCATGGTGTCTCCGGGTCGGGCCCTGGGGGCGAGGGGAGGTGGCCTTCCCAGGGGTTCAACGCACGTAGGGTCCGCGGGTCACCGGCGTGTCCGGCTGGCGGCTCCATTCGAGGAAGGAGGCGTCGTAGAGGCGGGGCTTCAGGCCCAGGTAGCGCAGCACGAAGTAGGCGTGGGAGGCCTGGACGCCGGTCCGGCAGTAGGTGACCACCTGGTCGGGCGGGACCTGGAGGGCCTCCCGGTAGAGCGCCTGGAGTTCGGGGAGCGGCCGCAGGCGGGCGTCGTCGGGGCCGCGCAGGGCGTGCTTCCAGAAGACGTTCACGGCCCCGTCGATGTGCCCCGGTCGGGTGACGCCCGGGCCGGGATCGGTGCCCTGGTACTGCTCCTCGGGGCGGGCGTCGATCAGGGCCGCGGCTCCCGCGGGCAGGTCGTTCACGACCCAGGCGAGGTCGCGCAGGCCGCGGAGATCGATGGTGAGGTCGTGGCGGGGGCGGGGCAGGAACCCGGAGCGGCCGACCTCGACCGGGCCGTAGGAGGTGGGCCGGCCCGCCTTGGTCCAGGCGCCGAAGTGGCCGTCGAGCAGGGAGAGACGACCGCCGAGTCCGGTCGTCTCCAGGGCCAGGAAGGCCCGGGCCGCGTCCAGGCCGGATCCCTCGTCGTAGAGGACGATGCGGTCCTCCTCGCCGGTGATGCCGAGTCGGCGGACCAGCTCGGTGAGCGCGGCGAGGGGAGGGATCTCGCTCAGGTGCCCTTCCCGGTCGACCACCGTCTCCGCGGTGCGGACCAGGCGGGCCCCGGGCACATGGGCTTTCAGGTACCGGACGTCGTCCTTGGCCACGTGGAGCACGACCAATCCGGGGGAGGAGAGCCGGGCCGCCACCCAGGCGACGTCGACCAGGAGTCCGGGAACCGGGGTGGGGGCGACCTGGGTTCCGGCTGCCAGCGCACCGACGACCGAGGCCAGGAGGAGGGCTCCGATCAGGGAGCCGGAGGTGGGGAGACGATTCATGGATAGGTCAGACGGTACAACAGCATCCAGACGAGGACGCAGGCAGCCAGGCCCAGCCAGGAGAGCAACCAGCGGTAGCACCCGTAGGCGGAGCCGTCGTCCTGCATCACGATCCGGCGGGCCTCGATGTAGGGCGAGGGATTGCGGCGCAACCAGCCGTCGACCCTGGCCGGGCGGCCGTTCAGCTTGTCGGCGGCCAGGTAGGCGAAGAGGGTGTCGAGCAGGGGGATGGGTTGGCGGTACTGGACCGTGAGCATCCCCTTGCCGTCCTCGATCATGAGGTCGGAACCGAAGGCGTAGCCCGGCTTCTGGCGTCCCGCCATCTTCCCGGTCACGGTGATCGCCTTGGGCAGGCTCTCGGTGATGCGGGTGTCCCGCAGGGCCTCCCGGGTGGTGACGGGATGGAAGCGGCTCCACGGCAGGTACCAACAGGCCGAGGCGAAGGCGACTCCCAGGGTGAATCCGCCCACCGCGTAGAGCGGAAGGTTGGGAGGCCAGTCGTACTCGGTGCAGTAGATCCATCCCGCGTAGGCGAGTACCCAGGGGGCCGCTCGGGTGAGCACCTCGAGCACCAGGCCCAGGACCTTGAACCTTCCGGGTTCCCGGTCGAGCGGGTAGACGAACTCGCGTCCCAGCCTTCCCGCGCTCTCGTCGAGGGCGTGGAGCCGACGGGAGGGCAGGGGGTGGAAGGAGAAGAGTTCGAAGAAGCGGGAGGCCAGGTTGTGGTCCTCCCAGCGCAGGGCCTCGACCATGCCCTCGGGCGAGAAGTCGCCCAGGCCCCGGGCCTCCGCCCCCAGGGCCGCCGCCCGCTCGCCGTCGGCCAGGTTCAGCGGGGACCAGGAAGCGCTCCCGGCTTCCGCCCCGACTCCGGCCGCGGCCGCCCGGGCGATCCCGAAGTTCAGGCCCATGATGGCGTCAGCCATGGCGTTGGGGTCCCCGGTCATCTCGACCGCGAAGGCGTCGGCCGCATAGACACGGCTGCGGAACTGCCAGGCGGAGAGCGCGGTGGCGACCCGGTAGGCGCCGTAGAGCAGGCTGGCGGCGTTGCGGGCCAGGAACCCGCCGCCCGGATCGGGGCCCACCATGCGGTAGGCGGTGAGCAGCATGGTGGGGAGCGCCAGCAGGGCGTTGGAGATGGGCCGCTCGGTGCCGAGCAGGTAGTGCATCTCGTGGGCCACCGCGGCCTTCTGGGCATCGATGCCCAGGGTCTCGCGAAAGCCCGTCGAGACCACCAGGCCGGGGCCTCCGGTGGGGCTGCGCACCACCATGATGGCGGGGGCCGCCTCCCGTACCAGGCCCACCGGGATCCGGCTCCCCAGGGCCTTCTGGGCACCCACCAGCATGGCGATCTCGACCGGGGGCCCGGAGGCGTGCATCTGGAGGATCTCGATCACGAACTTGAGCACGTCCTCGTCGAGGGGGGGCTCCTCGGGGTTCCAGTCGATCCGGTAGGCCCGCTCCAGGATGTAGGGGGCGAGGATCACGTTCAGGGCCATGAACCCGATCGGGAGACCGATCCGGAGCAGGGTGGGAAGGTCGAGTGCCCAGGCCACGGAGTAACCGAGGGCGGTGTGCAGGGAGGCCAGGGTCAGGAAGGCGATGGGCATCGGGTCCTCGTCGGGGGTTCGGGGCAGGGTGCGGAAGGGCTGGCTAGAAGTCCTTGATCTCGACCTGATAGGACCCGCCGATGAAGGCCGTGTCCATGGCCTGGACGCCGGTGGTGCCCACGATATGGGACTGCACCGAGACCCAGGCCGGAGTCGCGGTGGGCCAGGCCGCATTCAGTCGGCCCAGCACCGCGAAGGGGTTGGTGATGTGACGGGAGGCGGTGGTGATGATGGTCGGGGTCACGGGAACGAGTGCCACGTGCAGGCCGGCGGCCGTGGTGGCGAACAGCGAGAACGGGTCGATCTTGCGGGAGAACTCGATCTCGACGGCCCGTCTCGACTCGATGAAGCGGGCGCCCTTCACCGTGAAGGGCGGGCGGAAGGCGATCCGGATGTCGTCCCCGGTGTCGAGCATGCCGTCGCTGCCCATGCAGATCAGGTTCCCTCCGGGGATATCGAGGCGGTAGGGGAACCCGTACGGATCGTCGGGGATCGCCGTCACGATCCGGAAGTCGAGGAGCTTGCTGAGGGTGAAGCCGCCGGCCGGGTTCCACTCGTCGGGAGGGGAGTCGTTGACCCCCAACCCCTTGGGCTCCATGGTGGGGTGCGGCCCTCCCGGCCGGATGGTCACCTGCTGGTCGCTCTCGAGTTTCAGGATCCCCTTGGCGAGCGTCCGCATGTCGGCCCGGGCCCGCTCTTCGTTGGCTTCGGCCATCAGGCCCCGGTAGTAGATCGAGCCGATCCCGGTCACGGCGGCCACCAGGGCCACCACGATCAGGAGCTCGATCAGGCTGAGGGCCTGGCGCCGGCGGACCCTCGGTCGGGGGGCGCGCCGGAG
Organism: uncultured bacterium; assembly: GCA_964403795.1. Taxonomy (GTDB): domain Bacteria; phylum Muiribacteriota; class UBA6191; order CAZXTJ01; family CAYOHP01; genus CAYOHP01. The sequence goes on from CAYOHP010000015.1 coordinate 79,786, forward strand.
GAGGGCGACACGGGTCCGCCACGGGCCGGTCGGATCCCTCATGCGTCGGGCACCTCCGTCCCGAAGAGTAACCCAGACTCCGGAGGCTGCCAGGGCGGCCGGGCGGGGGAAGGCTGCCAGCGGGTTCCCGGGCTGGTCCTCGTCGGGTTCCCGGAGCCGTGCCTCAGTACCGACCCGGAGCCAGGTCCAGCCAGAGGTCGGCCCAGGCCTGGAAAACCTGCCAGGCCAGATCGGCACCCCCCACCATGACCAGCAGGGCCCCCAGGCAGATGTAGGGACCGAAGGCGAACTTGGTGAACCCGCCTTCCCGCTTGCCTCCGCCCAGGAGCAGGAGCGCCAGGCCGAAACCGGCGCCCAGGAAGGCCGCCTGGAACAGGGCGATGGCGATCCCCTTGGGACCCAGGAACACGCCCAGGGCCGCCGCCAGCTTCACGTCCCCGGCGCCCATGGCTTCGGTCCCCGCCGCCAAGGTCCCGAGTTGGAGCAGCACCCAGAGCGAGAGTCCGCCCACCAGCAGTCCGCCCACCGCCCAGCCCAGGTGCCAGGGCTCTGCCAGCGGCGGGTAGTGCAGGGCCTGGAGGACCCGGACCAGCCCGTCCGGCAGCATGTAGGGGTACCAGGCCTCGGGACCGGGCGGCGCGGTCGCCGGGAGGCCCGTGGCCAGGCTCCTGAGCGTCTGGGCGGTGGCCGATCCCAGGCCGATCGCCAGGGCCGCCGTCGAGACTTCGTCGGGGATGATCTGGTACTTCAGGTCGACCAGGCTGGCCACCAGGCAGGCGCAGGTCATCACCGCGAACAGCACCCCGGCCAGCGACCACCCGTGCAGGCCGAACACCACCAGCATCGCCAGGGGCGTGGCCACCTCGAGCAGCAGGTGATCCACCGGCAGCGGCGCCCGGCAGCTCCGGCAACGGCCCTCGAGCCGGAGCCACGAGAGCACCGGCCAGCGATCCCCGGGGGCGAGCTGCACCTGGCAATCGTCGCAGCGGGACGGCTCCGCCAGGGCCTCGAAGCGGCAGAAGCGCACCATCCCGACCAGGAACCCCAGGAACGGCACCCGCTCCCACCAGGGAAGGTGGCTGAGGTCGGCGAGCTGGGCGGGGTAGATCCGCTCCGGGCGCGGGCCGCGGCCGGGATCGAACTCCTCGTCGTCGTAGGCGAAGCGCTCCGCGGCCAGGCCCAGCCAGGCTCCCAGCGGGATCCCCAGGAGCAGCCCGAGGACCGCCGCGACGGGATGAGGGAGGACCGGCAGACCGTTCACGCCGGCAGTGTAGACGTTGGGGGAAGGCCGGACGCGGTGCCCCGGCGGGCGCAGCAAGGAGCCCTGGGGCGTCGCCTCTCCAGGACGGGCGGAGCCGGAGCGCCCCCGGTTCACCCGGGGGGGGTCCACTCTGGACGAGGCCCGATGGGCCCCGTCCAGAGCGGCAACCCTTCGGGTTGCTGGGATTGGTTTGGGGGTCGAACCCCCAAACCCCCGGGGCTCGCTCCGCTCGGGGCAAGGTCCGGATCCTCAGGGGAAGCCGGAGCGCCCCCGGTTCACCCGGGGGGAGCAGCGCAGGCGGAGCCCGACCGCGAGCGAGCCCCTTGGGGCGAGCTGCCGACCAACTAGGGCGCGGCCAGGCTGCGGGCCACCCATCCCGAGGGCGCCCCAGGCTCCGGCCTCATGGGAGGGTGCAGGCCGCCCGCGTAGGGGAGCGGGAGCGAGGCCGAGAGGCCGGTGCGCTCCTCGGCCCAGGTGCGGTCCTCGCGGGAGGCCCCCGGGTGGTCGTGGGCGGTGGCGGTGGGATCCACGGTGTCGTAGGGGAAGCCGGCCGGGTCGCGGGGATCGGCGAAGCGGGGCAGGGTGCCGTTGGGACCGAGGTCGCCGGGCCGGGGGAAGCCCCCGGGCCGGGGCGGCTGGAGCAGGGCCTTGCGAATCCGCTCCTGCCTCTCGCCGGGATCGCTGGACGCGGGCAACCCGCCTTCCCATGGTCCTCGCCCTGTGCCGAAGCGCGATCCCCGGTCGCGCCCGCGCTCGGCCTTGGCCTGGCGTCGGACCCGATCCTGGAGGCGTCGCCGGGCGCCGGTGAGAGCCCATTCGAGCCGCTTCTTCCCGATCACCTCGGCGACGTGCTGGCGGCAGTGGCCTTCGGGGGTCAGGGGACGTCCTTCGAGGACGAAGCGGACCGACTCGCAGCCGTCGACCGGGCAGAGGCCGAGCAGGGCCTTCTCGCTGCGGTACTGCTCGAGCAGGCGCAGGCCCTCGACCTGGGTGTGGTAGCGCTGGGCCTGGTTCAGGCGGATGGCGCGTCGGATCCGGGCCGAGAGGTCTCCTCCCGGTTCCGGGAGTTCGCCGGACCCGGTGGCCGGCCGCTCGGGCGGCTGCCAGGCGCGTGCCGGGAGGCCGGCTCCGAAGGTGGGGGGGCCGTTCCAGATCCGCATCCTCGGGTCGCCGGCCACGAAGGGGACTTCCCGGTCGTGGGGGACCCGGCCCCCGATCGGGAGGCCGAAGAGGGTGCGGCCGGGGACGTGGCGCAGGGGCTGGTGGCCGGTGGTACGCCCCTCGGGCGGGGTGAGGGTGGCATTCGAGTACTCGGTGGCGGCCGCTACCGGTCCGGCCAGGAGGCCGAGCAGGAGGACGGGGCGGACGCGTGCGACGAAGGCCATCGGTGGAACCATCGGCAGGATCAGGACCCCGGGTGAGGCGCGGGGCGGAGGGGCCGATCTATACTCGCTCCACCATGCCCCCCCAGAAGAAGCGCGTGTTGCTGGTCGTCGGTGCCGAAGGGATGCTCGGTCGGGACGTCTGCGAGGCCTTGGCAGCCCGCTTCGAGGTGGTCGCCACCGGGCATCGCCAGCTCGACATCCTCGACATCGCCAAGCTCCGGAGCGCCTTCCGCCGGATCCGTCCCGATTGCGTCGTGAACGCGGCGGCCGCCACCAACGTCGACGGCTGCGAGAAGGACCCCGACCTGGCGTTCAAGGTCAACCTGATCGGGGCGAGGAACCTGGCGGTCCAGGCCGAGCGCTTCGGGGCCGAGCTGGTCCACGCCTCGACCGACTACGTCTTCGACGGGGCCAACGAGGGTTCCTACAGCGAGCTGTCGCCGGTCTCGCCCCAGGGGATCTACGCCCGATCCAAGTGGGGCGGCGAGGACGCGGTGCGGACCCTGTGCCGGCGCCACTACATCCTGCGCATCGGGGTGCTCTTCGGGGTGCACCGGGCGACCTTCGTCGATGCCGTGGTCTCCCGGGTCGAGAAGGGCGAGGACCTCCGGGTGCCGGCGGGTCGCGTGGGGTGTCCCACCTATACCTGGGACGTGGCCCAGGCGATCGGGGCGCTGCTGGGCAGCGACCGGTTCGGCACCTACCACTACAACCAGGGGGAGGCGATCTCGCGGGCCGAGTTCGCCCGTCGCATCATGGGGGCGCGGGACCTCGGGGGCGTGAAGCTCGAGGAGGTCGACCCCGCGACCCTGGGCGAGCTGGCCCCCCGGCCTCGACGGGTGGACCTGGCGATGGACCGCTGGCGGCTCGAGGGGCTGCCCGCCCCGATGCCGCTGGACGAGTGCCTCCGCCACTACTTCGCCCGCAAGGCGACCGTGAAGGTCGACCAGGGGACCGAACGCGGCCTGCCCGAGAAAGACCCGGAGCCGATCCGGGACGTGCGCCGGGAGCGGGCCCGGGCCTGGGTGCCGGAGCGCGACATCGAGCGGGGCGCGGTCAGCGACGAGGAACGGGTGAAGTACGGGGTGGACCGATGGTCGGGAGGGCCGCCCGGGGAGCGGCGTTTCCGGGGCGGGGGGCCGCGTCCGGCGGGCGGCGGGTACCGGCCCGGGTTCCAGGGGAGGTCCGGACCCTCGGGCCTGCCGCGGGGCGGGTTCCAGGGGGGCGGCGGGGACCGCGACAGGCGTGACCAGGGGGAGCGCGGCGGGTTCCGGGGCGGGGGCGGCGAGGGCCCGGGCGAGCGCGGCTGCTACCGGGGCGGGGGGCCCTCCGAGGGGCCCGGCGAGCGCGGCGGCTGCCGGGGCGGGGGCGGCGGCGAGAGGGGGGG
>CAYOHP010000016.1:0-82564 GCA_964403795.1 uncultured bacterium
CCCCCGGCTACCCGACGAGGCGTAGCCCGCCCGCGAGCGAACCCCTTGGGGTGAGTGCAGACGAACTAGCGGAGCCAACCTCCGGGCCGGGGGGCCGGGGTTTCCCCGGGTGGGGTTCCGGGAGGTCGAGCCAGGCTCCGGTGTCGGGCCGCCGCCTCGGTGTCGCCGAGCCGGGCGAAGATCTCGGCCAGATGGGCGTGGGGGTCGTGGGCGGAAGTCCGGAGCCCGGCCGCGCGCAGGCACACATCCCGGGCCTCCTCGACCCGCCCGAGCTGGAAGTACAACCACCCCAGGGTGTCGACCACGTCTCCTTCCTCGGGCATCTCGCGGGCTGCCTCCTCGGCGAAGCCGAGGGCCTCCTCGAGGTCCCGGCCCGCCTCCGAGAGGAGGCAAGCGACGCCGGCCTTGCCGATCGACGAGCCCCCCGCGGCTGCCTTCCGGTACCACTCCTCGGCCTTCTCGTTCGATCGGGGGACGCCCTGGCCGGACCGGTAGAGCCCCCCGAGGTGTTCGGCCGCGTCGGCCGAGCCGCGTTGGTAGGCCAACCGGTAGTAGCGGGCAGCCTCCTCGAAGGACTGCGGCACGCCCTCTCCGCCGGCGTGGAGGATCCCCAGGTTGGTGGTGGACTCGGGGCTGCCCAGCGCCTCGCCTTTCCGCCACCACGCCGCGGCCTCGGGGATCGACTTCTGGACACCCTCGCCGAGGTAGAAGAGCGACCCAAGGAGGGCCGCCGCCTCGGGGTCTCCCTGGGCGGCCGCCAGCCGCGCCCAGTGGGCCGCCTGGGCCGGGGACCGGGGCACTCCCTCTCCCCGGTAGTAGAAGAGGGCGAGCCGTGCCTGGCCTCCCGGGTCGCCCTGGGCAGCGGCCTTGCGGATCCAGTTCAGGGCCTTCGGGAGCGAGTTCTCCACGCCTTCGCCCAGGTAGTGCATGGCTCCGAGCATGGTCTGGGCCGGGGCGTATCCGTCGCTCGCCGCCTGGTCGAAGAGGGCTACGGCCGTCCGGAGATCCCTGGGGATGCCCTCGCCGTGGTAGTAGGCCGCCCCGAGCTGGAACATGGCCTCGAGGTCGCCGGACTCGGCGTCGACCTTCAGGCGGAAGAGGTGGTCCGGGAGGGGACCGGGCGGGGGCGCGGCGGGGCGCTCCGGGTCGACTCCGGTCCCGCTCTCGGGGCGCGCCGCCAGCCAGGGGGGATGGACCCCTGCCAGGACCAGGGCCAGGAGCACCGGGCACCGCTTCCAGCCTTCCCCGACGCGCATGCGAGCCCCTCTCGGATCCCTCCCAATGTGCCCGCGGACGGGGCGATTGCCAGGGACCCGGGAAAGAGTAGAATGACCCGCCCCGGCCCGACCCGATCGCGGCGGGGTGTCGCGAGCCTCGCTCCTGGTCCCTGATCCGGGCGGGCGTCGAAGGGGAGCCCGCATGAAGATCCGGTTCGGCAACGTGTGCCTGGAGGCCATGGGCCATGTGCTCCCCGAGCGGGCGATGAGCTCCGAGGCGATCGAGGCACGCCTGGCCGAGGTGTACCGGACCCTGCGAATCCCGCCGGGACGGGTGGCCGAGATGACCGGCATCCGGGAGCGACGCTACTGGGAGAACGGCACCCCGCCGAGCAAGGGTGCGATCCAGGCAGGGAACCTGGCGATCGAGCGGTCCGGCGTGTCCCGGGAGGACCTCGGGGCCCTGGTCTACACCTCGGTCTGCCGCGACCACCTCGAACCCGCCACCTCGACCGTGGTGCACGACGCCCTGGGGCTCCCCGGGTCGGCCACCTGCTTCGACATCTCGAATGCCTGCCTCGGGTTCATGAACGGCCTGGTCACGGTCGCCAACATGATCGAGCTGGGGCAGATCGGGGCCGGAGTGGTGGTGGCCAGCGAGAACTCCGGGCCGGTGCTCCACACCACCCTCGAACGGCTCGCCTCCGACCCCGAACCCAGCCGCAAGAAGTTCAAGGCGGCCTTCCCGAGTCTGACGCTGGGCTCCGGCTCGGTGGCTGCGGTGCTGGTCCACAAGGACCGCTCGGTGCACGGGCACCGGGTGCTGGGCGGCGGGTGGGCCAGCGCCACCCAGTACAACGCCGCCTGCCGCTGCACCCCCGACCACTCCTTCGCCGACGAGTGCCACCCCTTCATGGAGACCGACGTGCTCACGGTCATGGACCGGGGCTGCGAGCTGGCCCGGGACGCCTGGGCCAACCTGAAGGCGGCGCTCGACTGGGCCGACCACACCCCCGAGCGGGTCTTCTGCCACCAGATCGGCGTCAGCCACAAGGTGCAGCTCTTCAAGACCCTGGAGCTGGACGTGACCCGGGACTTCTCGACCGTCGAGCGGCTCGGGAACATGGGGAGCGTGGGGCTGCCGCTGACGGTGTCCATGGGGATCGAGGCCGGCGCCGTGGAGCGCGGGATGAGGGTCGCCATGCTCGGCATCGGCAGCGGACTCAACTCGCTCATGCTCGGCCTCGAGTGGTGAACCGGGATCCCGGCGTGCAGCCCCGTCTCGAGGACGTCTACGGCTTCCGGTCGTCCTTCTTCGAGACCCCGGCCGGGCGCATGCACTACCTCGACGAGGGCTCGGGACCGGTCGTGCTCTGCCTGCACGGCAACCCCACCTGGTCGTTCTACTACCGGCGGGTGGTGAGGCACCTGATGCCCCGCTGCCGGGTCGTGGTGCCCGACCACATCGGGTGCGGGCTCTCCGACAAGCCGCAGGGCTGGTCCTACGAGATCGCCGACCACATCGCCAACCTGCGCGGCCTGATCGAGCACCTCGACCTCCGGGACATCACCCTGGTGGTCCACGACTGGGGCGGGCCGATCGGCTTCGGGAACGCCGGGAGCGACCCCGACCGGTTCCGGGCCTTCGTGGTCCTGAACACCGCGGCCTTCTTCGTGCCGCGACTGCCGTGGCGGATCGCCGCCTGCCGGATCCCTCTCCTGGGAGCGCTCATGGTGCGAGGCTTCAACGCCTTCGCGGAGGCCGCCACGGTGATGACCACCCAGCGCCCGCTCGACGAGTTCACCAAGGAATGCTACGTCGCCCCCTACGACTCGTGGAGCAACCGGGTGGCGACGCTCCGGTTCGTCGAGGACATCCCGATGTCGGTGTCGCACCCGAGCTGGAAGACCATCGAGAAGATCGACGCCGGGCTGGCGGGGCTGGCGGGCAAGCCCATGCTGATCGGGTGGGGGATGAAGGACTTCTGCTTCACGCCGCGCTTCCTCGAGGAGTGGCGACGCCGCTTCCCCGGGGCCGAGGTCGAGCTCTACGAGGACGCCGGGCACTACGTGCTCGAGGACGCCCACGAGCGCCTCCTGCCCCGGATCGAGCGTTTCCTGGAGAGCCATGGGATCCTCGCGGCCGGCTGAGGCCGGAGGACCGGGCCCGGAGTCCTCGTCCTCCCCGGTCGCAGCGACGGCCCCGGCGGCCCCCTGGACCGACCCCACCCGGCGGGTGAACATCGCCGAGCACCTGCCGGTCCAGGCGGCGCGTTTTCCGTGGAAGCGGGCCGTGGTCTTCCCCGAGGGGCGGGATGCCTCCGGTCGGGTCTCCTGGACCCACCTGACCTTCGCCCAGCTCGAGACCGAGACCAATCGGCTGGCCCGAGGGTTGGCGGGTGCCGGGGTGGTGCGGGGCACCCGGGTCCTGGTGATGATGCAGCCGGGCATCGACTTCATCGCGGTCACTTTCGCGTTGTTCAAGCTGGGGGCCGTGCCGATCCTGATCGACCCGGGGATGGGGAGGGGGAGCCTCCTCGAGTGCATCGCCAAGGTCGAGCCCGAGGTGCTGATCGCGGTGCCCCTGGCGCAGGGAGCGGCCAGCGTGTTCCCGGCGGCGTTCCGCTCGGTGCGCCTGCGGGTCACGGTGGGGAGGCGCTGGCTCTGGGGCGGGCTCACCCTGGACGAGGTCCGGCACTCCGACGGTTCGACCTTCGCACCGTCCCCGACCACCGGTCTGGACGAGGCGGCCATCCTCTTCACCACCGGCTCGACGGGGCCTCCCAAGGGCGTCGTCTACCTGCACGGCATCTTCGATGCCCAGGTCCACATGATCCGGGAGGCCTACGGGATCCGGCCCGACGACGTGGACCTGCCGGGCTTTCCCCTGTTCGCCCTGTTCTCGACGGCCTGGGGCATGACCTGCGTGATCCCAGACATGGATCCGCGCCGCCCCGCCCAGGTGGATCCGGTGCGGATCGTGGAGGCCATCGAGGCCCACGGGGTGACCACCAGCTTCGGGTCGCCCGCCATCTGGAAGCGGGTGGGGGCCCATTGCGTCGAACGCGGGATCCGGCTGCCCAGCGTGAAGCGGATCCTGGCCGCCGGGGCCCCGGTGCCCGGCGAGCTGGTCGAGCGCATGCGTTCGGTGCTCCCCGAGGGGGATCTGCATACACCCTACGGTGCGACCGAGTGCCTGCCGGTGGCTTCGCTGGCAGGCGCCGAGATCTGCGGCGAGACCTGGGCCCGGTCCCGGGAAGGGGCCGGGATCTGCGTGGGCCGGGCGCTGCCCGGCAACTCGGTGCGCATCGTCGGGATCCGCGACGAGGCGATCCCCGAGTGGGACGACTCGCTGGCGTTGCCGGTGGGCGAGGTGGGCGAGATCGTGGTCGACGGCCCGGTGGTCACTCCCCGGTACCAGGGCCTGGAGGCCGCCACCCGGGCCGCCAAGATCCGGTCCGGGGGAAGGGTCCTGCACCGCATGGGGGACCTCGGCTACCTCGACCGGGAAGGGCGCCTCTGGTTCTGCGGGCGCAAGGCCCACCGGGTCGAGGCGGTCGGGTCGGGGCGGGTGTTCTACTCGGTCTGCTGCGAGGCGATCGTGAACCGCCACCCTCGGGTCGAACGCTCGGCGCTGGTCGGGGTGGATGGCGTCCCGGTGCTGGTGGTCGAACCGCGGCCGGGCTCGATGCCGGAGAGCCCGGTGGCCGAGGAACGCTTCCGGCAGGAGTTGCGGGAGCTGGCGGCGGCGAGCCAGGTGACCGAGCCGATCGATCGGTTCCTGTTCCATCCCTCGTTCCCGGTGGACATCCGCCACAACGCCAAAATCTTCCGGGAGAAGCTGGCGGTCTGGGCCCGGGACAAGCCGTGAGGGCCCTGGTCACCGGCGGCGGCGGCTTCCTCGGGCGCTACGTGGCCGAGGCGTTGGCGGCGCGTGGCGATACGGTGCGGGTGATCGGCCGGCGTCGCTACCCCGAGATCGAGGCGCAGGGAATCGAGTGCCGGCAGGTCGACCTGACCGAGCGCGCCGGGGTGGTCGCCGCCTGCGAGGGCGTGGACACCGTCTTCCACTGCGGGGCCCTGGCGGGATACTGGGGGCCTCGCGAGGTCTTCTTCGCCACCAACGTCGAGGGGACCCGCCACGTGCTCGAGGGCTGTCGCCGGCATGGTGTCGCGAAGCTCGTCTTCACCAGCTCGCCGAGCGTGGTCTTCGGCGGGGAGGACATCGAGGGTGCCGACGAGAGCTGCCCCTACCCGGCGAGCTACCTGAACCCGTATGCCGAGACCAAGGGCCTGGCCGAGCAGGAGGTGCTGGCGGCCGACGGAGTGGACGGGCTCCGGACCGCGGCCTTGCGTCCCCACCTCATCTGGGGTCCACGCGACAACCAGATCGTGCCGCGGCTGGTGGCTCGGGCCCGGGCCGGCAAGGTCGCCCGGATCGGTGACGGCCGGAACAAGGTGTCGGTGATCTACGTCGAGAACGCGGCCCGCGCCCACCTGGCCCTGGCCGACGCCCTGGTACCGGGAGCGCCGGTCTGCGGCAGGACCTACTTCATCTCCCAGGACGAGCCCGTGCTGCTCTGGGACTTCATCGGGCGGATCCTCGAGGGCTTCGGTCTGCCTCCCATCCGGCACTCGATGTCCCTGGGGACCGCTTCGACGATCGGGGCCGCCATGGAGGCGGCCTACCGGGTGCTCCGGATCTCGGGGGAGCCGCGCATGACCCGCTGGCTCGCCAAGGAGCTCGGGACCAGCCACTGGTTCTCGGACGCCGCGGCCCGGAGGGACTTCGGCTACCGGGCCTGGGTGGACACCGAGGAAGGGCTGCGGCGCCTGTTCGCGGCGGGGCTGCCCGAGGGGTAGCCCGGGGACCGGCGAACGTCGGGAGCCTCGGCGCGGGTCGCGCACGGTGAGCGCGCGAGCTGCGCGCTGCGGGCCGGTCCGGAGGGCCTCGACCCGCTCCTGGTAAGGGATTCCTCGGTTGGCACGAATCCTGGTTCTTCGCTCCCCCGGGAGGCATCGACCTCCCGACGAGGAAGGAGCGGGCGATGCCGGGAGCGCGGAGCAGGGCGGATCCGGGCGGGGTCGAAGGGGAGGCGGATCCGGGGTTCGGGCAGGGGCCCGCGGCGGCACTGGCGGCCGAGGTCTGGGCCGAGCTCGAGCGCTTGGAGCCGGGAGTGCCCTGGGTGCGGGGGAGCGGCGGAAGGGATCGCGCCTTCGCCTCGGTGCTGCGCCACCGCTGTCGCCACCGGGTCTTCCTCCGGACCTCGGAGAGGATCTCGTCGCGGGATCTCTTCCGGCTCGCCGAGGCGGCGGTGGCGGGAGTCGGGGGCGCGGCCCCCGGGGAGCGCCACACCTGGCTCCTGGTCGGGGATCCCGTGGACGGAGGCGCCGACCTCCGGGCCCAGATCGAGAGGTTCAACCGGGAGCACTGGTCCGGGCGCGAGGGCGACGCGCCTCGGGTGCGCCTGGCCCTGGTGCAGCGGGCCTGGGGGGTGGTGACCGCGCCCGGTGGGCTCGACGGTCTCCCGTCCCTTGCCCGCATGCGGCTGCCCGACGCCTGGAGCCGGAAGGCGGCTTGAGATGCCTGCGGGCCCAGGCCGGCCGGGGAGGCGGAACCGGCGATCCTAGGGTCGGAGTGGGGGCTTGCCAAGTCCCCCCGGCTCCTTAGGATGACGGCAGCTCCGGGGGCACCCCCCGGGGCGGGCGGACCCCGGCGGTCGTCCTGGCGGACGAGACGAACCGGGGCCGCATGCCCGATGGACGTTGGATTGGGAGACCCTCGTGCGCTCGACCCGCTTCTTCCTGCCGCGCGCCCTGGTGGCGGCCGCTTGCCTGGTTCCAGTCCTTGGATTCGCCCAGCCGATCGGCTTCGACGGCCTCACCGGGGGCGGGGCGAGCAGCGGGACGGGGAGTACCCCCGCAGGAGCTGCGAACCCCGACCGCACCGCGATCCTGCTCCTCTCCAAGCACCTGAAGCAGTTGAACGAGGAGATCGCCCGGGCGAGCCGGTTCCAGCAGGACATGCTGGCCGAGGCGGCGGCCCGGGAAGAGGCCGCCCGCAAGCGCAAGGAGGCGGCCGAGGCCGCCCGGAGGAAGGCCAACCAGCGGGCCGCCCGCAACGCCCTGATCGGGCTGGTGGGAGCGGCCACCGACACCGACGTCTCCGGGGACCTGGCGTTCCTGAACGCGGTGGACGACGTCTCGGATGCGCTCTCGGCGCGGGACGCCCAGTCCCAGGCCGATTTCCGGCGCCGGGCCATCTACACGCCCCTGCTGTTCGGCGATGACCCCGGCCTCAGGGATCTCGACAATGCCTATGTGGCCCTGCGCGAGAACCGGAACGTCCGGCGCTACGGGGCGGAGCTCGAGGCCGCCCGGGGCCGCATGCGGCAGGCCCAGGTCGAGGCCAAGGATCTCGACACGTACATCCGCTCGCTGGAGTCGGACCGGGAGAAGGCCCTGGCCATGCTCGACGGGTTCGTCCGTGACTACCTGGGCCGGGTGAACCAGCTGGTGGCGGGGATCCCCGGCTTCGTCGAGGCGTTCGGGTCGGTGCAGGACCTGGCCTTCGCCCTCGACCTCCCCCTCGACTCCCGGGAGCCCCTGGTCCTGGCGCTCACCTTCCACGTGCGCTCGTCGGATCGTGCCCAGCACGACGTGGTGGACGTGAAGCTCTCGACGCTGCGGGAGTTCGTGGAGGACGGGTTCGCCACCCTCGTTTCCCAGCGGGAGGCGGCGGTGCGGGCGGTGGAGGCAGAGATCGCCGCAGCCCGCGCCGGACTCACCAGCGTGGAGGAGAGGCGGGCGAGGGTGCAGACCCGGATCGACGCCGAGAAGGCCCGGTTGGCGGCGACCTCCGGGATCAAGGTCTTCACCCGCTCCGGGATCGAGAGCGAGATCCGGCGGCTCGAGAAGGAGCGGGACGCCATCGGCAACCCGGCCGCGCTCCGGGCTTCGACCCAGACCCTGGACCAGAAGCTCGCCGAGGCCCGGCACCTGCTGGCCCGGGCCCGGAGCGTCCAGGCCAGCCTGGGGCGTCTGGACCGGTCCAAGGTCGTGGCAGCGCTGGGGCAGCTCGAGCGCCTGATCTGAACCGGGGAATCCGCAGGCTGATGGAAAGGACGAGCCCCGGCACCCGAGGTGCCGGGGCTTGGTCTCGGGGTGGGATCCCGGTGCGAGCCCTGGTGGCTCTCAGCGGGTCTTGGCGTAGTGCACCCCGTCGAACTTGTACTCGTTCCAGTAGACCTGGCCCTTCTCGACGTGGACCTGGTAGGGGATCTGCTCGACCTCGCCGCTGGGGAACTGGAGGGTGAGGACTCCCTGCTGGCGGTCGCCCTGGGCACTCCAGCGGCCGCTCGCCGAGCTGTCGTTGGCGACTCCCCAGTTGCCGGTGTTGACCCCGTACTGGTTCGAGAACTGCCCGGTGTAGGCGGCCTCCCGTCCCGAGGACCAGGTCCCGTTGGGGTAGAGGGTGTAGGTCGTCTGGCTGTTGGCGGTGCTGGTCGTCCAGGTGCCGACCAGGAACGAGGTGTCGCCGCTCGGACCGCCGGGCTGGCCAGCGCCGGGGCCTCCCGGAGACCCGCCGCCGAAACGGCCGGGCGACCCACCCGGGGCACCGCCCCAGGCTCCGCCCTCGGACTGGCCGCCCCAACCTCCCGGAGCGCCTCCCCAGTTGCCGGGAGCGCTGCCGGCCGGAGCCCCTCCCCAGGCACCACCGGCCGGAGGCCCGCCCCAAGCGCCTCCCGGCATCGTCCCGCCCCAGTTGCCGGCGGGTTCCTCTCCTTCGTCCGCCCCGTCGCCGTCGTCCTCGTCCGCCCAGCCGGGGGTACCACCCGGCGCCGACCCAGTGGGAGGGACACCGCGGGGCACTGTGCCCGCGGGAACCGCGGCTGCCGAGGACCCGGCAGCTCCCGGCGTGGCCGGCGTGAGCGAGGCCAGTACGGCCTTGGCCGCGGCCAGCAGCCTGGCCTCGGGGCGAGGGCCTTCGGGCATGGCCACCACCACCGCGCCGCCGGCCGGTCCCACCGTCTTCACGAAGACCCGGGTCACCATGTGGCCGCCGGTCCCGGCGACCTCGAAGTCGCCTTCCACCATGCCGTCAGCGCCGCTGGCGAGAGCCCCCTTGGGGACCAGGGGTACGCCGCCGGCGTGCAGCCCCTGGCCCATGGCTCCGGCGAGTTCGGCGGGGTTGGCGATGGGGTGGGGGATCACCAGCAGCGCACCCGGGACCTGGGGAGACTGGAGGTAGCCTCCTTCGGCGGTGACCTCGAACTGGAACCCGGCGGGCGGGACGAGCCGGAAGGGCCAGCCCGGGTCGCCCATGGGTCCGGGCTTGGCGACGGCCGGCCCGGTGCCGGCCAGCGCGAGACCGAGGAAGAGCCCGAGGCTTCCCAGCCGGCCCCCGGACGACTCCGGACCTCGCCAACGCGACCTGCTACCCGCCGACCAGGAACCGAGCACGAACGACCTCCTCGGAGACGCGACCGCATCCTCGCACGGCCCATCGTCTCCCGGTAAGTGGTCGATCCCTGCGTAAAGGTGACGGACCTCCCGGTGTCAGCGTCGGAACCACCCGGAGTCGACCATTTGCTGGAACATCTCCTCCATGGACTGGCGCAGGGGGCGGTAGGTGACGCCCAATTCCCGGATCGCCTTGCGGTTGTCGGCCCGGAATGGGACGTCGACGTTGGCGGAGACGGCGCGCCGGGTCATGTTGCGGTTGACCAGGGGACCGAACAGCCAACAGGCCCACTTGGGCAGAGCGAAGCGAGGGATCGGGAAGCGATCCCCGAACTTCCCGACCAGGCAGCCGGCCATGGCGTGGAGGTCGGTCTCGTGCCCGGAGACGATGTACCGACCCTCTGCGTCCGGCGAGAAGCCGGCGGCCAGGTGGGCCTGGGCCACGTCGCGGACGTCGACCACTCCCATTCCCCAGCGGGGGATCCCGGTCCGGAGCGTTCCGTCCCCGTACTGGCGGAGGATGTTGAAGCTCTCCGAGGTGGAGGCCGGATTGGTACCGGGTCCTACCACCAGCGAGGGATTCACCACCACCAACCGCCATCGGGTCTGGGTACCGGCGATGCGCCACGCCTCGCGCTCGGCCAGGGTCTTCGAATACGAGTAGGGACCGTGCTCGAGGGAGGAGGTGGTGTTCCAGACCTCCTCGGTGAGGACCCCTCCGGGGGCCTTGGCGATGTCGGCGTTGTCCCCGTAGATGGCGGCGACCGAGCTGGTCAGCACCACCCTCTCCACGCTCCCGGTCCGGCAGGCCTCCTCGAGCACGTTCCGGGTCCCGAGCAGGGCGGGGTCGACCAGCTCCCGCTGGGGATCGCTGACCTCGGTGGTGAAGGGGGAGGCGGTGTGGAAGACCACCCGGCACCCGGCCATGGCCTCCCGGTAGGAGCCCTGGTCGAGGAGGTCGGCCTTGAAGAACCGGAGCCGCTCCGGGACCTTCTCCGCCATGGCCACCAGGTGCCCGATCTTCTCGGGCTTGTCGGGGGAGCGGACCGCGGCGTGGACGGTGGCGCCCGCCTCCAGCAGCCCCTTCACGATCCAGCCCGCGAGGTAGCCCGTGGCACCCGTCACCAGCACCGGCGAGCCGGTCTCGATCCTCTGCATCCCGTGGCCTCCCAGGGTCGCTACCTCGGCCGACTCGCCCTCGGAGCGGCCTCGACCATCGTACAGGCCCCCGGGTCCCGCTCCCTCCGGGACGCAAGATCGCGAGGCGGGGGCTCGCGGATTCGCGAGGAGCGATCGGAGAGAGGAGGTGAAGCCCTCTCCAGGAGCGGATCGCGTCCGTGCTGCCAGGCCGGCACGGGTCCTGCGAAGGGGGGATGCGTATCCCGACCGTCGACCTTCACCCCCGAGAGGAGATCGAAGATGAAGACCGGTGCGATCCGCCGAGTACCCTTGCCCTTCGCCCTGACGTTCGTCCTGGGGGCGTTCGTTCCCGCGATCCGTGCCGACCTGCTCGGAGTGGGCCCCGGAGCCGAGCTGCCGGGATCCGCCAGCCCGACCGGAGCTCCCGAGGCCGCTCCCATGGAGGTCGCCGCTCCCGCGACCGTGGAGGTCGCGCCCGGCTCCGAGGTACAGGCCTCCCGCCTCGATCCGGCCCTGGCCGAACGCATCCTGCGGGCTGCCGGGTACTTCGCCCCCGGCATCCATGCCTATCACCGGCGCTCGGGGTCCCGGTCCCCCTTCGAGTCGGCCCTGCGAGCCCTGGCCTGGGGCTACACCTACCAGCGTCCCCGGAACACTCCGGCCCTCGATGCCCGCACCTGGGGTTGGCTGCGCTCGGAGGCGGGGCTGGTCACCGCGGCCCGACGCCGCTGGCAGGGGTATCCGAACCTGGACGCCGGCAGCCAGCCCGCCCTGTGGGAGGAGATGATCCGCCGGGCCGCCACCCACCTGACCGCGGTCTCCGATCCCGCCAGCCGTCACCGGCTCCTCAAGGCCCTGATGGTGGTCGAGTCCCGCAAGCTCCATTGGCAGGGCTATGTGCCGATCGTGTCCTTCGCCGGGGCGGTGGGTGCCTGCCAGCTCCTGCCCCGCACCGCGCTCTCGGCGGAGGTGGCCCGCAACCACCACGACCCGGCGGAGAACATGCAGGCGGCGGCCCGGTACTTGAACTCCCTGATCCGGGGTGCGGGCAGCCTGCGCCTCGCCCTGGCCCGCTACAACGGCGGCGTGGATCCCCCGGCCGAGAGCTTCACCGCCTACGCGGACAAGATCCTCCGCCTCTACCGGGCCGGTTCGGGACGGAGGACGGCTTGAGGCGGGAGGGTGGCCGGCTCACCCTGCCGTGCCCGGATGAGCTTGGAACGGTAGCCCTGCATCCTCGGATCCGGGGAGGCCTCGGCCCGGGCCAGGATCCAGTCCCACTCCTCGGCCGAGGCGCCGCTCCCCGCAGGGCGGGAGGCCCCTGCGAGCAGCGCCTCGGCCCAGACCAGCTCCTCGGTGGGGCTGCGTTCCCGGGCAGGGATCGAGCGGAGCTCGGCCAGGACCCAGGCGGTCTCGACCGGGGTCTTGTCCTCGGTCATCAACTGTACGGCCCACCCCAGCGCCAGGGCCCGCCCCAGGCGTCCGCTGGGGGTGGAAGGAAGCCCCGAAGCCCGACGCAGGGCCCGGAGTTCCTCCTCGGTGTCCCTCGGCTCCCGGATGGCTCCCGCGGTCCAGGCCCGGTTGCGTACCCGGATCCGGGCGCAGTCCACCAGCCACTCCTGGGGGCTCTGCGGTTCGCTGCGGGGCGGGGGCGACTCATCGAAGGCGAGCAGCGCGAACAGGGGCCGGAGTTCCTCGTCGATGGCCCGTGCCAGCGAGAGGGCGATCCAGTCGGACTGCGCGGTTGCCGCGAGCCACTCCAGTCCGGTTGCCTGGAATTTCCGGGCCCGGACGACGCCGCTCGAGAGGACCATCGCCATCTCGTGGCGACTCTTGGCACCGGGCAAGGACATCATCACGTAGCGCCAGGGGTCGAGGCGGCCGCCGAGCAGCGACCGCCAGGTGTCGATCCGGGGCGGGAACCGGGGCTGACGCTGCAGCATGTTCATGGCGTTGCTGGCAGCCATCACGATCGTCATGGCGGCCAGGTGGGGCGGCAGCTCTTCACCGTCGATCTCGGTCTGGAAGGCGCGGAGTTCTGCGATCGCCTCGTCCCAGGCGAGGAGGCAGGTCCAGGCCGATCGGGGGAGGTCGCGGGCGGACCCGGGGGAGTCGGCGAGTCCGGGAAGCGAGAGCCGGAACCGGTCGAAACGCTCCTGGTCCTCGGGATCGACCTCGACGGCCGGGGCAGCTCCATGCGCGGGAACCATGCCGGACCGGGGCGGCACCGACCCGGAGGCGAGGGCTCCTCCCGACCCGAGGCTCGGATCGCCCGGGCCGGAGGTCCGAGGGCGGGTGGGACGCACTCCCCCGGGCGCCAGGGCCAGTGTCCCTCCCAGCACCGCGACGACGAAGATCGCGGCCAGCCAGGGGCGGAGATCACGCCCGTGACCTCGCCGGGCACGGCCCCGCTGGGGAGTCCTGCCCTCGGCTGCCGGCATCGCTCCGGTAGCAGCGCCGAGCGGAGCCTCGGCTCCGTGCTGGGCGTCGACCCCGGAGCCAGGGACCGGTGCCACCCCGGCCATCACCGCGGTCCCGCCTCCCGGCGCCGGTAGCGGTCGATCCCCAACGTGGTCCCGCCACCGCCTCAGTCGCTCCAGGGCGATCCCGGCCGAGTCGGGTCGGGCGCTCGGATCGCGGGCCACGAGATCGAGAACCAGCTCACGCAGGCCCGCCGGCAGGTCGTCGGGCAGGACCGGGACGGAGTCGGAGAGCCGGATCCGGAGCAGGTCCTGGAGATCCCCTCCGCTGCCCGGCAGGCTCCCCGTGAGGCAGCGGAGGGCCACCAGCCCGGCTGCATAGAGATCGCTGGCCGGATCGGCCCCTCGCCCCGAGAGAACCTCGGGCGCGGCATACATGGGGGTGCAGGGCGAGGCGCCGGTGGCGGTCGGGCCGAAGGGGGAGGCCAGGTCCTTGATCAGGCCCAGGTCGAGGACCAGACCGCGACCGTCTTCGGTGACCAGCAGGTTGGCCGGCTTCAGGTCCCGGTGGAGCAGGTCCTGTCCGTGGAGGTAGGCGAGGCAGTCGAGCAAATCCTCCAGGATCGGCAGGACGGCCTCGATCGGAAGACGGGTCTCGCGGCGCAGCCGATCATGCAGGGTCTCGCCCGCGAGGTAGCGGAAGAAGAGATGCAGGTCCCGATCTCCCCACTGGGATCCCAGGTACGGCTCGAGGCGCGGGTGCTTCAATGCCTCCAGCCGGCGCAGCCAGATGCCGATCCGCTCCCCGGTCTCGACCAGCTGCCGGCCGTGGCCCTCGACCCGGATCTCCTTGTGGACGACCAGCGAGTCGTCGTGGCGCCAGCGAGCGAGGAAGACCTGGGCCGCGGCGCCCGCGCCCAGCGGCCGGATCCGCTCCAGCTCGTCGAGGCGAGGGAGGACCATACCGACCGATGGTATCATCGGCCCCGCCCCATGAAGGCTCCTTCCCTCCTCGACGAGGACAGTCCGACCCGCCGGATCGAGCTCCCCGGGGGCGATCTGGTCGAGATCGAACTGGGGACGGTACGGATCCGGGTCCTCGGGGGGCGCCAGGCGGGCCGGAACTTCGTGTTCTCCCGCCTCCCCGTTACGGTGGGCTCCGAGCCCGGTTCGGATCTGGTGCTCGACGATGCCGGGATCTCCCGCCGCCACCTCGAGATCGGGGAGACCGAGGCGGGGCTCGTGGTGAGGGACCCCGGCTCGACCAACGGCACCTTCGTGGGAGACGTGCGGATCCGCGAGGTGGTCGTCGATCGCGATACCCGGCTGCGGGTCGGTCCGGTCGAGCTGGCGATCGAACTCGCCACCGAGGCGCGACGGGGTCCGGTCCAGGCCGAGGACGCGGCCTCGGTCCTGGTGGGCGGCTCCGAGGCCATGGCGCGCCTGCGGGGCGTGATCCGGGCCGTGGCGGGGGCGCATGCGCCGGTCCTGCTGCTGGGCGAGACCGGCACCGGCAAGGAGCTCGTCGCCCGCTGTCTGCATGAGGTCTCCGCCCGCAAGGGCGGCTTCGTCTCGGTGGACGCCACCCAGTGCGACCCCGCGACCCTGAGGAGCGATCTCTTCGGCCACGCCAAGGGAGCCTTCACCGGAGCCGACCAGGCCCGGCCGGGAGCCTTCCGGTCGGCCGACGGCGGGACCCTGTTCCTCGACGAGCTGGGGGAGCTCCCGCTCGACGTGCAGGCCCGCCTGCTCCGGGTCCTCGAGTCCCGCGAGGTCCAGCCGATGGGCAGCGACCGTAGCCATCCGGTCGACTTCCGGCTGGTGGCCGCCACCCATCGCGATCTGCCGGGGCTGGCAGCCGACGGGAAGTTCCGGCTCGACCTCCTCCACCGGGTGGCGGTGGTGGTGGTGCGCTTGCCACCGCTCCGGGAACGGCCGGAAGACCTTCCCGACCTCGTGGCGGCCCTCTCGGCGCGCCATCCCCGTGCTCCCCGCTTCTCGCCGGCTGCCTGGAAGGCGCTTTCGGCCCATCCCTGGCCGGGGAACGTCCGGGAACTTCGCAACGTGGTGGATCGGGTGGCCGCCCTGGGAATCGCGGCGGAGGCCGGGCCCGAGGACCTGGGCCTGGACCTCCTGGGGTCGCTGGCGCTCCGGGCCTCGCCCTCCGGATCGCCGATCCCCCCTCCGGTCTCCGCTCCCCCCACCCCGACCGGTCCCGGACCGGCCCGGGACAGGAGCCTCTCGGACCAGCGATCCGACCTCGAGCGCGAGGCCATCGTGGCGGCCTTGGCGGCCTCGGGCGGCCATCGCGGGGCGGCGGCCGCCAGCCTCGGGATCTCGGTCGCCACCTTGTGGCGGCGGATGAACCGCTTCGGCATCGAGTAGCCCGCCCGGCTCCGGCTCCGGCTCCGGCCCCGGCTCCTCGCGACCACGCGAAGGGACCCTCGCGAACCCGCGACGTGGAACCCGCGGCCGGCCGTGCGCACCATCGGCGACCCGCATCCGCAGCGAGTTCAAGTTCCTGGCACCGGTTCTGCAAGAGGGGAACCCGTCCCGGCCGCACGATCCCCCGAAAGGAACTCCCGATGCCCGCCTCCCGCAGCCTCTCCCTCGCCCTGGTCCTGGCCCTCGCCACCGTCACCGCACCCGGGATCCCCGCCGACCCCCTGCTGGGAATCGACTCCACCACCGAGGCCGAGTGGGACCAGGGCCTGGAGCCCGGAGCCCTGGCTCCGCTCGAGGTCGAGACGGAGATGGCCGCGGAGTCCTCCGGGGTCGGAGCGGTCCCGGCCTTCGACCGGGAGGGGTGGGGCCGCTTCGGTGCCGTCGCCTACCCGGCCGCGGCCCTCTACATGTGGACCCGCAACGGCTCCCAGCGATCCCTGACCGAGTACCAGAAGCAGAAGCTCCGGGGCCGCTTCGGGAGCCTGGTCGACAAGATCACCGTCTGCTACGGAGCCAAGATGCTCGAGGAGTTCCAGGTGGGACCCTGGCGGGTCGCCTTCACCCATCCCTCGGCGGGGCAGACCTTCGGCTACCGGGTCTACCTCCGGGATCCCTTCGACGAGACCAACGCCTCGCAGATCGAGCTCCTGGCCCACGAACTCGTCCACTCCCGCCAGTACCAGGCCCGCGGCGCCAGCTACGCCCGCTTCGGCCGGGACTACTTCCTGGGCTGGTACGACGCCGGCTTCTCCTACCGCCAGAACCGGATGGAGAAGGAGGCCTACGGCGAGGGCGTGGTGGGGGCGGCGGCGGGCGGATCGACCGGCCCAGTGGCCGGCGGCGGCCGGGCTGGCCGGAGGCTCTGAGCTCGGCGATCCCGGAGGGGCCCAGGAGCCGGGCGACCCCGGGAACCCGGGACCTCGCCCGCCTCGCCTCGCCCTACCTCCGGGCCGGCAGCGCGGCCCGCTCCCGCCCGGTAGCGGCCGCGTAGCCCTCGCTGCGGCCCGGGTCCCAGCCGGGCGCGAGGTTCCCGAAGATGCGGTCCAGCCGATGCAGTTCCCGGTCCCGCATCGCCCGGGCCAGGGGGCCGACGTCGGCCATCCCCACGAAAGCCTGGTAGCCCTCGGAGAGGAAGTCGACCATCCGGGTGTCGCCCACGATCATCGAGGCGGCCCGCAGGCCTTTCAGGACCAGGCCGATCCCGAGCCGGTGCGAGATGCCGTGGACCAGGCGCATCGTGTATTCGAGGAGGTCGATCTGGTGCACCCGTTGGGCGTAGTTCCCGCACTCCCGGTAGGCGGCCTCGTATCCCGCCATGTCGAACTCGGGTGGGCCTCCCCGGGACACCAGCACCTCGAGCAGCTTCCGGTCGCAGGCGATGGTGGTCTCCTGCAGCTCGATCAAGCGGGCCATCGAGTCGATGACCTCGCCCCCCAGGAAGCGGCGGGCCGTGGCGTAGATCTTCCGGAAGGCCTCGTCCCGGTCGTGGGTGTCGTCGGTGGAGTAGAGCCGGTTGAAGAAGAAGTGGCAGGCGGCGCGGTTGGCCGGCTCGGCGATGAAATCGGCGTAGGTGGCGCTCAGCCGGTCGCACTGGAACTGCTTCAGATAGGCGAGCCGCGGGTCCGCCACCGGGTGGTAGTAGCTCACCCGGTCGATCGGTTGGCCCTCGCCCCGGCTCATGGCTCCCGCTTGGGGCGGAGCCTGGGGCCGCCCTTCTCCACCGGGACGTAGCCCTCGGGGGCAGGGTTCACCCGGGCTTCGATCTCGGCGAGCCGGGCCATGATCTCCTTGGTGATGGCGTTCCAGGTCGGCGGGTCGTCGGGGGCGTCCTTGTAGTGGTCGAAGTGCATGGGCTCGCCCACGTGGATCGCGAACCTGCGGAAGGGTCCCGGCATCCCGGGGAGTCCGATGTGGTAGATCGGCAGCACCGGTAGCCCGGAGCGCTTCTGGAACCAGCCGGCGCCGAGTTTGCCCTTCCTGGCCAGCCGGCCGTCGGGTGAGCGGGTTCCCTCGGGGTAGATCACCAGCGCCACCCGTCGCGCCCCGGCGGTCAGGATCCGGAGTGCGTCCTGCAGGCTGAACTGCTCGATCCCCGCCTTGCGATCCACCGGCACGATCCCCATCCAGATGCAGAAGAGCTGCACCGGACGGAACACCATGCGCACCGGGTCCGCCAGCACCGTCCAGTGGATCGAGGGATCGAAGTAGCGGCGCAGCGAGGAGGCCACGAAGATCCCGGTGGAAGGGCCGTCCCACGCCGAGGTGTGGTTGGGACAGATCAGGAAGGACCCGCCCTCGACCTTGTCGAAGTTCTCCGCCCCGTGGATCTCGAGCCGGTTCAGCACCCGGTAGAGCAGGAAGCAGGCGGGAAGCAGGAAGAGGCGCTGGAGGAACCAGGAGACCCAGTAGCGGATCCGGTCGTCGGCGATCGGACGGAGGTTCGCCTCGGGTGGCAGTTCCGCCGGGGCCGCAGTGTCTTCGGTCACGGCCCCTCTTCGGGAGAATCCGGACGCATGGCCAGCCGGACGATCTCCTTGTCGAAGTAGTTGATCGACATGCCGGCGTCCACCACGATCCCCTGGGCGTTGATCCCGGAGGAGCGCGGCGAGAGCAGGAACGCGGTGGTGTGGGCGACCTCCTCGGTGGTCACCCCAAAGCCGCGGGGGATCACCTTCTCGGAGTAGAGGTAGCTCTGGGCGTACCCCGGGATCCCCGCCGAGGAGCTGGTCTTCAGGAGCCCGGCCCGGACCGCGTTGAACCGGACCTTGGTGGACGTCGAGAAGCTCTTGGCCAGGAACACGACGGACGAGTCGAGGGCGGCCTTGACCGGGGCCATGTAGCCGTAGTTCTCGGCCGCCATGGTGGTCGTCGAGATCGAGATGGCCACCACCGACCCCTGCTCCGGGTCGAGCAGGTCCTTGAAGACTTCCGCGACCTTGATGAGCGAGTAGGCCGAGATGTTCACGGCCTGCAGGAAGTCGGCCCGGTCGGTCTGGTGGAACGCCCGGAAACCCTTCGAGTAGTTGGCGAAGGCCAGCGAGTGGACGATGCCGTGGAGCACCGGGTAGTCGGAGGTCACGGCCCGTCCCAGGGCCTCGATGGCCCCGTCCTTCTCCACGTCGCAGACGAAGACCGGACGGTCGCCCAGGAGCTTCGCCAGCTGGGCCTTCCGCTCCTCGGTGCGCACGCTGTAGAGGACCCGGGCCCCGGCCTCCTCGAGGACGCGCCCGACGTGGAAGCCGACGCTCTTCTTGTTGGCGACGCCCATCACCAGGATGGTCTTGCCCGAGAGACCCAGGAAGTCCATGCGCTCCTCCTCGTCGCTGCCTCGGGACGGCCTGCGGGGGGCCGCCTCCCGGCCCTGTTACCCTGCCGCCGCGCCGGCCTCCACCAGGCTCACGGCGAACTCCAGTCGCAACGCGACCTTGCCGCCGCTGCGCACCGTGCCGTTCATGAACCAGGCGTTGGAGATCCGCTCGGTGAGCGACACCTCGACCTCGATGGTGTCCCCCGGTCGGACCATCCCCTTGAACTTGGCGTTGTTGGACCGGGTGAGCACCGGGATCCCGGTGATCCCTTCGCCGAGGCCGGCCGCGATCAGCAGGGCCCCTGTCTGGTAGCAGGCTTCGCACAGCACCACGCCCGGGGTGATCGGGTTGCCCGGGTAGTGGCCCCGGTAGAAGTCCTCCTCGGGGCGGAAGGTGCGGCGGGTGACCATCCGCTTCCCCGGCTCGTGCCCGACGATCTCGTCGACGAACAGGAAGGGGGGACGGTGGGGGATCAGATCGGTGACCCTGGGCAGGGCGTCGGCCATCACAGTCCCCCGGTGACCTCGAGGACCGTGCCGGTGACGTAGCTGGCGCCTTCGCTGGCCAGGTAGAAGACCGCGTGGGCCACGTCGGCCGGGGTCCCGAAGCGCTTGAGCGGCACCTGCTCCAGGTACTGCTTGCGGAGCTCCTCCGGCAGGTCCTCGATCAGTTCGGTGTCGATGAACCCGGGCGAGACGCAGTTGACGGTGATCTTGCGCTTGGCGACCTCCTTGGCCAGGGCCTTGGTCATGCCGACCTGGCCGGCCTTGGAGGCACCGTAGTTGGTCTGGCCGGCGAACCCGTGCTTGCCGGAGGGCGAGGTGATGTTGATGATCCGGCCGTAGCGCCGCTTCATCATCAGGAGGACCGCGAACTTGCTGGTGTTGAAGCAGCCGGTCAGGTTCACGTCGATCACCCGCTGCCATGCCTCGGGAGCCATCGAGATCAGGAGGCCGTCCTTGCGGATGCCTCCGTTGTTCACCAGGATGTCGATCCGGCCCCCGGTCTCGGAGTCGAGCCCCGCGAAGAACGCCTCCACGGCTCCGTGGTCGGCCACGTCGAATTTGCGGGTCAGGACCTTGCCGGAGAGCTCGGCGCACTCCGCCTCGAAGGCCTTGGCGGCCTCTTCGTTGGAGGTGTAGGTGGCATAGACGGTGGCTCCCCGCTCGGCGAAGCCCCGGGCGATGGCCCGCCCGATCCCCCGGGTGCCTCCGGTGACCACCGCGACCTGGTCCTGGAACTCGCTCATCGCTCTCCTCCCGCCTCGGTCCCCGCCTGGCTCAGGCCCTGAGGTACCGGTCCGCGTCGTTGGCGACGATCACGCCGTAGTTCAGCGCTCCCAGCCAGCCCGACATGATGATCCCGACCGAGCCCGCATGGTAGAGCCCGGGGACCCGCTTGGGCAGGTCCATGCTCACCTTCAGGCCCTCGAACTTGGTCCCGAAGGACGAGCCGCCCCAGTGGCGGGTGTAGTGGTGGAAGGTCCTCGGGGTGGCGGCCTCGACGTGGTCGAGCTTGGCCACGATGCCCGGGATGTGGTGCTCGACCGCCTCCAGGGTGGTGTCGATCAGGACCTTCTTGGCCGCCTCGTAGTCCTCGGGCGGGAGGTCCGCCCAGTCCTCCCAGCGGGCGTTGGTCGAGGAGACCACCGCATAGCGCTCGAACTTGGTGCCCTGGTTGTGGGGCCGGATGTCCGGGTAGTAGACCGAATAGGTCCGGCTCGTCACGTGCATGGCGCAGAGCGCCTCGGTGTCGTAGACCGGGTGGGTGGAGGTGAAGATGAGCTCCCCGCAGTGGGGGATGCTCTCGCCGGCCTTCAGTCCCATGAACACCTGGCAGCTCGAGGTGTTGACCCGGACGGCCTTGCATTCCTCGACCAGGTCGCGGGGAAGGGCCTCCTCGCCGACCAGCTGCAGCACGGTGTTCTTCAACCCGGCGTTGGAGATCACGCAGCGGGCCCGGATCTCCTTGCCCCCGGCCACCACCCCGGCGGTCCGGCCGTCCTCCACCAGGATCTTCTCGACCATGACCTTGGTCCGGACGTCGACCCCGTTGTCCCGCATGATCTTCAGCATCTTGCGGATCAGGACGTCGGTGCCTCCCCGGTAGATGTAGACGCCCTTGGACATGAAGTTCGAGAACACGATCCCGTAGCTGATGGCCGGCTCGTCCAGGCCCGAGCCGTTGGCGTAGGTGATCGGCTCCATGAGCAGGCGCCAGACGTCGAGGCGATCGGGGAACCACTTCTGGAACAGCTGCCTCGTGGTCATGGACTGGTCCTGGTGGAACTCCATGCCCCGGACGTGCTCGAAGAAGCCGTTCACGCTCTCCCGCGGCACCCCGAAGGTCTCGACCAGGTGCCGGGTGAAGTCCACCTCGTCGAAGGTGGTGGTCAGCTCGAACTGGGGATTGCGGAAGACGATGTCCTTGACCTGGACGATGTCGTCGGCGATCTCCCGGCTCCAGTACTTGCGGCAGGACTTGATCATCCCGTACGGGAAACCGTGGAGCGAGATGTCGAAGATGTGCCCGCCCGGGCGCTTGAAGTAGGTGGCCAGCCCGCCCAGGTTGTAGTGGTGCTCGAGCAGCAGAACCGAGTGCCCGGAGCAGGCCAGGCGGTTGGCTGCGGTCATGCCGCCCAGGCCCGAACCGATCACGATCGCGTCGTAGTGGTCGCGCAGGTCGGAGAGGCGGTCGGTGGGGCGGCGGGTCTTGGGCTCGTATCCCATGGGGGTTCCTGTGGTCCGGGGTTGCGGGAGACCCGCGATACTACTACTTCAGCAGGTGGGCGTTGGCCATGGAGATGCCCGAGAGCATGGCTCCGGTGATGCCCAGGAACCCCTGGTCGGTACCGCAGAGGAAGAGGTTCTCGACGTGGGTCCGCCCGTCCTTCACCTTGTTGGGAGCTCCGTAGATGGCCCCGCCCAGGTGGCTGGTGAAGCGGGTGACGGTCCGGGGTGTGAAGGTGTCGATGTAGGTCACATGGGAGCGGAAGGGGGGAATCACGGTCTCCACGTCCCGGACCTGTGCCTCGAAGGCCTCCTGCTTGGCGGCCCGGTAGGCGGCCTCGTCGAGCTCCACCCAGCGATCGTAGTTGGCCAGGCTGGTGAAGCGGATCACGCCCTCGGGCAGCGTCCGGTCGTGGGCGTAGTTGTTGGGGGCGCAGATCACCCCGCTCCTGGTATCGATGCGGTCCTCGGGACGCCGATAGGCGAGCCGCTCGTCCAGGCAGAAGAAGGTGATGCACTTGTCGTAGCCGAGATCACGCGGCTCCCGGTCGAGGATGGCGATCGATTCGACGAAGGAGAGCTTGCCCGCCGGCGGCAGCTCGTCGCCCTCCCGGAAATCGGAGAGCATCCTCAGGGTCTCGAGGTGTCCGGCCGAGGAGAGGACCCCGCCGCACTCCAGGACCTCGCCGTCGTCGAGCTCGACGCTCCGGGCCCGGCCTCCCCGGACCATGATCCGTCGGACCCCCGCCTTCATGCGCAGGACGCCGCCGGCGGCCAGGAACTTCTTCCGGAGGATCTGGAGGATCTCCCGCACCCCGCCCCAGGGCCGGGCGAAGCCCTCGAAGAACAGGCTCCGGAACATGATCACGAACTGGCCCCAGTCCATGTCGTCTTCCCGGGCGGAGCCGTAGAAGAAGCAGGGGGCCAGGATCATCTCGACCAGCAGCGGCTCCCGCAGGAAATCGGGCAGGACCTGGCGGGCGGTGACGGTCTCGGCCGAGAGGCTGGTCGCCTCCTCGTCGGCCCGGATCCGGGCGGCGAGCCGGTCGAAGCCGTCGATCTCGCCGGGGAAACGCTCCGCGACCTGGCTGCGCAGCAGCTCGAAATCGTTGGAGAAGGTCAGGGCCGCGCCGGGGAAGCGGATGTCGGAGGTGGTCTGGGGGAAGAGCCCCAGCTCCTCGTGGCGGATCCGGAGCTGGCGGAGCAGCTTGGTGAGCGGCGCGCCCCGGGTCCCGGGCGGGACGTAGTTCGTCATGGCGTGGAGGCCGACGTCGAACTTGCGCCCCGCCTGCTTGTAGAAGGAGTTCAGGCCCCCGAGCACGTTGTGCCGCTCGAGGATCAGCACCTTCTTCTCGAAGTGCGCCAGACGGATTCCGGCCGCCAGACCGGACATGCCGGCCCCGATGATGACGACGTCCCACTGGCTCATGGCGGAGGATCCGGGAGATGCGGCCGACCGGGGGCGCGCCCCCGAGGGGCCACCGGGTGGCCGGACCGGCGAACCGTCCGGGCAAGCCCGGCCGGCTGCCGGCAGGTCAGCCCGCGTAGGGGGTGTTCGCCATCTTGGGCGAGAGGTACTCCACGCAGCCGTCGAGGGTGGCGAGCTGCATGTAGTCGGCCTCGGGGACCTCGACGTTGTACTTCTTGCGGAGCTCCATCACGATGTCGAGGAAGTCCATGCTGTCGAGCTCGAGCTGGTCGCGCAGGCGGACGCTGCCCTTCAGGTCGCCCAGGTCCTCGTCGGGCGCGATCTCGGAGATGATGTCCAGCACGGCCTGCTTCACTTCGTCACGGGTCATCGGGTTTCCAATCCGTCTCTCTCAGGTAGGCGTTGGCACTCGGGGCGGACCTCGACGGGTCAACCCTCGAACTTCCGGACGATCAGGACCGAGTTGATCCCCAGCATCCCGAAGGAGTTGTTGAGGATCGTCTTGGCGTCCACCCCGGTCCGGGGCTCGTTCAGGACGAGGTTCTCGAGGTGGCACTCGGGGTCGAGGCTGTCCACGTTGATGGTGGGGTGGACGGCCTTGTCCTCGAACGAGGGCAGGTTGCCGGCCAGTTCGAGGGCACCGGCAGCGCCCATGGCGTGCCCGATGTAGCTCTTGGTGTTGTTGACGAAGGTGGTCGGGCACCCGGAGAAGACCTCTCGCAGCGCCTTGCACTCCTCGATGTCCCCGGCGGGCGTGGCGGTGGCGTGGGTACTGACGATGTCGATGGCGGAGGCGGGGATGCCAGCCTTGGCGAGGGCCCGCCGCATGCACTCGGCCTGCTGCACCGGGTTGGGGAGCACGTAGTCGGAGGCATCGGAGTTGATGTGCCAGCCGATCATCTCGGCCACGATCTTCGCCCCTCGGGCCTTGGCGTCGGAGAGACGCTCGACCGTGAACAGGGCCCCACCCTCGGAGATGACGATCCCGTTGCGGTCCCGGTCGAAGGGTCGGGAGGCCTTGGTGGGGTCCTCGTGGGTGGCGAGCGCGCCCTGGGAGGCGAAGGCGGCGAAGATCCCGAAGGTCTGGGGCGACTCGGAGACGCCCCCGGCGATCGCCAGGTCGCACTCGCCCAGCAGCAGCTGCTGGGCGGCCTGGATCAGCCCGGCGTTGCCCCCGGCACAGGCCGCCCCGATGGTGTAGGCGGCTCCGGTGATCCCGAGGTTCAGGCTCACCTCGCCCGCAGGGGCGTTGGCCACGGTGCGGGGATTGTGGTGGTGGGTCCAGTACTTGGTGTCGTAGTTGTACTGGCTGATGTTGTAGATCTCGTGCTCGGTCTCGACGTTGCCGTGCTCGGTGATCCCGATGTAGATGCCGATCCGGGAGCGGTCCCGCTCCTCGATCCGGATCCCGGAGTCCTTCAGGGCCTCCTGGGCGCAGTAGATGGCGATGCTCCCGGCCCGGGTGCCCCGGCGGGCGTCCTTCTTCTTGCGGTACAGGGCGACGTCGAAGTCGCACAGGCCGGCGAAGACCTTGCCCATGTAGCGGGTCTCGGTCTGGCGCACCCCGGAGACCCCGGCAAGCAGGTTCTTCCGGTACTCCGCGAGATTGTTCCCGTTGGGGGAGGTCAGTCCGACCCCCGTGATCACGATGCGCTTGTCGTCACCCATGGCCCTACCATCCAGGCGTAAGACCCGAATGATCCAACACGGTCGGGGGGGGAGGCAACATCTCTCCTCGCGGAGGGGGTGGGAAAGAAGGCAGCCCGACGGCCCAGGGGGACGTCGGGCTGCTCTCGACCGGGGGGATGCCTCCCGGTCGCCTCATGCCCGGGCGCCGGAACCCTTCCCGGGCTTCTTGGCGCCCTTGCCGGCGGCGGCCTCGGGGGAGGGGGTCTCGGGTGCCGGCGGGGTCTTGGCCGCCAGCCGCTGGCGCTCGCAGTGGCACCAGAACTTGTGGATCCCGGTGTAGTGGACGACCTTGGGCGGCCGCTCCTGGGGGATCTTGAAGTGCCGCTCCAGGTCGGGGACCAGCACCGTGTCCACGAAGGCGTCGGACTCGAAGTACTCGAGGGCCTTCTGGTCGAAGTCCGGATAGTTCTTGGCGTAGAACTCGTGGAACTTCTCGGTCTCGAAGTGCTCGTCGGCGATCTTCTCGTAGGCCTTGAGCTTCTCGGTGTAGCTCCAGCCCTCCTTGGCCGCCTTCTCCTTGATCTCGAAGAACCGGGGCCAGTGGTAGGCGAAGTCGATGCGCTTCTTCTTGTCGGTGACCGCCACGTAGATGAGCCACTTCACCATGGCCTTGACCAGGTCCGGGAAGTAGAAGTGCAGCGAGGGCAGCATCGAGTCGGGGTAGGCGTTGCAGAAGTCGATCGGGTAGATCGAGTCGTCCTTGCCGATCAGGGCCTCGCAGCTGTTGTGGTCCCACCCGTAGAAGGCGTTGATGATCTTGCAGAGCGCCGACACCTCCCAGTGCTCCTCGGGGGAGAGCCAGTTGAAGGCCACCGCCTGGTGGGCGTTCCACATGTAGCGGTCGTGCGGGTATTCCGCCGAGGCGTTGTAGTGCATCGGCATCATCTGGGGGCCGACGCCCACGGTCCGCACGAACTGCCGGTAGTCGATGGCCTTCTGGAGGTTCATGGGCTTCTCGCCCGACTCGTCGTAGGCCTTCTGCAGGGCGGCCTGGTCGTCGACCTTGACGACCCCGATCCAGCCGCCGCCGTCCTGGGGCTTCAGGAACGCCGGGAACCCGACCGCCTCGCCGATCTCCTGCAGGCTGAAGAGCTCGTACTCGTTGAACACCAGGTCGGGGTCGATGGTCTTGGACTTGCGGAGCTCGGTGTTGTCCTTGGGCGGGATGGCCCAGGTGGCCGGGATCTTCATCCCGAGCTCGAACATCTGCCCGTACCCGGTGTTCTTGTCGATCGCCTTGAAGCTGATCATGTCGTTCAGCAGGTACACGTAGTGCATCACGATGGCGAAGAACGAGTTGTGGTGCGGGTTCCAGTGGGCGCCCCGGTTGATGATCACGTCGCAGGTGCTCTTCGCCTCGAGGGTGTCGTAGGGCCGGCAGATGATGCGACGGTGCGAGATCGTGTGCTTCTTGCCCTTGTAGTCGATGGCGGGCTTGAGATGGTCGAGCAGCCCTTCGAGCGAGTAGCGGAACGACAGGCTGTTCGGATCCATCACACCGATCACGTGATTGACGGGCTCGGCCACGGGGGGACTCCTTGTCGGGGCGCGCCGGCAGCGGCACTTCGCCCGCGACGCTACCACGCATGCAACGGCCGGATCAATACGGGCAGGGGGGAAGGCCGCCCGCCGCGACCCCGTCCTGGAGCGGCTGGACCCGGCCTCCCGGAGCGCCCCGGACGGGTCGGTCCCGGTGGGCCGGTCCGGTTTGCAACCAGGCCCGAAATGGACTACTTCCAGAGGGATACCGTTTGGGAGGAGCGCGCCCCTCCATGGACTCCGGTCCGCCCCCGATCTTCCTGGCTTCCGGGACCTGGCTCTCCCGGTTCCTGGTGCTCGACCCCCTCGAGGGGATGGTCGGGCGCTGCCAGGGCGCCTCCACCTGGTTGGGGCTCGACCGGGAGCGGCGCGATCTGGTGGCCCTGGTCACGGTGCCGGCCCATGGATGGTCCGAGGAGCGCTTCCTGGCCGAGTGCGAGGCGATCCGGGCCAGCGTGAGCCCCCACCTGCAGCGCCTGGTGGCGGCCGGGGAGTCGGAAGGCCACCTGTTCGCGGCCTGGACCTGGGTGGCGGGTATCGACCTTCCTCGGATCCTCCTGGGAGGGGCGCTGCCGCCGGCGGCCGCGGCCCGGAGCGCGGCCGGCCTGGTCGCCTCGGTGGCCGACCTCCATGCCCGTGGCCTGCTGCACGGCAACCTGGCTCCCGAGAACGTGGTCTTCGGGCCCGACGGCGAGATCCGCCTGCTCGGGTTCGTCCCGTCCGGCAGGATCGGCCCCGGCCCGGGGGCCGAACCCGAGGCCGCGGCCCGCTTCCGGGCACCCGAGGACGCGCCGGGCAGCCTTCCCACCCCACGGAGCGAGGTCTTCTCGCTGGCGGCGATCGTGCACGCCCTCCTCTCCGGGAGGACGCTCCTGCCCAAGGGGGGTGCCGAGGAACGGCGCCGGTTCCTGCAAGCCCTGGCGAGCGAGCCGGCCTGCCAGGCGGAGGCGATGGCGGGAGTCCCCAGCCCGGTGGTCGGGGCCCTGTTGGCGGCCCTGCACCCGGATCCGGCCCGGCGCCCGGCCTCGGCGGTGGAGCTGGCCGGGAGCGTGGGGCCCAAGCTGGGGACCGGGACCGGTGCGCCGGCCGCCACCGGCCTGCTGCCGCGTCTGGTGCTTCCCGCCCGGGACCACCGTACCCATCTGCTGCGCACCGCCCGCAGCGCCCTGGAAGGGGGTTCCAGCCTGCCGGCCGCGGCCCGGCTGGCGGTGATGGCCCGCCTCTCGCCCCAGCCGGCCGAGGCCGTCGAGATGGCCAGGCTGCTCGAGGGTTGCCTGTGGACCACCTTCGACCCCTGTCCCGACGAGGCCGGGCGGAGGGCCCGGGTCGGGCTCTGTCTGCTGGTGCTCGATGCCGCCTCCCGGGCCCAGGCCCAGGATCTGGCGGTGCTGGCGCGCCGCCGGCTGGCCCGCTTCGTGGCGCCGGGTTCCGACGTGGCCGAACTCCTGGTCCCGGAACCGACCCTCGAGGCCGCGGCCCAGATCCGGACCCGGCTCACCCGGGTGGTGGCCTCGGACGCCGGGCGCACCGATGCCCTGCTGGGGATCGCCTGCCTCGACCCCGGCCTGGTGCGTTCGACCCACACTCCGCTCCCGCTCTTCCTCGCCGACCTGTGCCGGAGGCAGGGGCTGCCGGGTGTGGCCCTCCACCACGCGGCCCGGGAGGCGACCAGCGAGGGCGTGGCCCGGGCCCTGTTGCCGATCCTGGGCGAGCTCCTGGCGGCCCTCCAGGGCGAGGACCCGGCCGAGGTTCCTTCCCCTCCCTCGGCTCCGCCTCCGGGCGACGGAGCCCAGGGGCGCGACCGGGTCGAGCCTGCCCGGCCACCGGCCGCGACCGCTTCCCCGCTCGCGTCGGAGGCTCCCCGGGGACCGCCCGGTCTGGACCCGGGCCCCGCCGCCAAGCCCCGCGATCCGGGCCTCGAGGACGGTCTCGTGGCGGTGGCGGACGAACTCGAGGGAGGGCGCCTGGGGGCGGCGGTCGAGGGCCTCGCCGACCTGGCGGGCCGGGGCGCCTTCGAGGACCCCGAGACCTTCCCGGTGGTGACCCAGCTGGTCTGGGACGCCCTCTGGTTGGCGCTGGTCCCGGGACCGCTCACCCTGCGGCGCGACCGGGCCCTTGAGGCCCTGCTCCCGGTGCTCCGGGACAAGGGTCCCCTGGAGGCGGTGCCGCTCTGCGAGCGTGTCCTGGTGGCGATCCTCCCCGAGGACGAGGGGCCGGAACGGGTCGACGCCCTGCTCGCGCGCTACCCCGACTCGATCCCGCTCCTCCAGGTGGCGAGCCGTCGGGCGGCCCAGCGGGGCGAGGACCGGGCCTGGGCCTCGATCCTGGCCACGGCCGGGGAGACCTTCCTGGCCCAGGGCGAACCCTCGCTGGCGGCCCGCATGTTCATGGCGGTCAAGGCCATCGAGCCCGACCATCCGGCCGCCGCCTCCGGCATGCAGGGAGTGTTCGAGCTGGGCGAAAGGCTGGTCCAGGACGGGGCGCGCTTTCGCGCCGTGGAGGCCCGGATCCAGGCCTCGGAGTTCGTGGGCGAGGCCCTGATCCACTGCCGCGGCTTTCTGGCCATGCACCCCCACTTCCTGCCGGCCCTGGAGCGCACCGCCGAGCTCCACGTCTCCGACGGCAACCGAACCGAGGCCGCCCGCCTCTACCTCGAGCTGGCCCGCCGCTGCCTGCTCCGGGACGAGGAGCGGGCCGCGGTCGGCTACCTGCACAAGGTGCTGACCCACGACCTCGACAACCCGGAGGCCATGCTCTGGCTGGCCACCCGGGAGCGCTTGCCGGTCGACGCCCCGCGCCAGGTGAAGAAGCTGAAGGTCTGGATCCTGGAGCGGGAAGGCCTCGAGGAGGCGGTCCGCCACCAGCTCTCCCAGTGGCTCTCGGGGGGGCCCGAGGACTTCGCCACCCTGACCGCCCTGGTGGCCTCGTCGCGCCGCAGCGGCAAGGATCCGAGCGCCTACCTGGCGGCCCAGGGCAAGCTGGCGCTCCGCCAGGGCGAGGCCCGGCTGGCCCGGGATTGCCTGCTCTCGGCGCTCGAGTCGGCCGAGGACCGGCCCCGGCTGGTACAGGAGCTGATCGAGATCCCCGAGGTCCGGGGCCTGCTCCCGGCTTCGGCGCTGCTCGGGAACTGACCCCGACCTCATGCCGATGGCTCCGGACCCGAAGCCCGGCCCCGATCGCGAGACCCTGGCGCGGGTGACCGCCCTGGTGGGGCGTCCGGTCCTCGGTTTCCGGGTACCCGCGGGCGGCCATACCGTGGCCCGGCGCTGGGTGCTCCAGCTCGAAGGGGGCGGCACGGTCTTCGTGAAGCGAGCGGTGGAGGATCACACCGATCGCTGGCTCGCCCGGGAGGCCCGGGTCTACCAGGCGGCGGAAGGCTGCCCGGCGCTCCCCCGGATGCTCGGCTGGGACCCCCGTCCGGGAGCTTCGCTCCTGGTGCTGGAAGATCTGGGGAACGGCAGATCCCCGCCTCCCTGGACCCGGGATCGTCTGGAGGCCCTCGAGGTCGGGCTCGCCGCCCTGGCCGCGGTGGACCCCGGGCGACTCTCCGGCCTGCCGACGCCGTCGACCCCGCCCGGATGGGAGATCGTGGCCGCCGACATCCGGCCCTTCCTGGCCCTGGGGATGGCGAGCGAGAGCTGGCTGAGGGCCAACATCCAGACCCTCTACCGGGCCGAGAAGCGCCTCGACCTCGGCGGGGGCGCCCTGGTCCACCGGGACCTCCGCTCGGACAACCTGGTGTTCCTGGCCGGGAGGTGCCGGATCTTCGACTGGGAGCACGGCTCCCGCGGGGATCCCCGTTTCGACCGGGTGCTCATGGCCCCGGCCCTGGCGCTGGAAGGAGGTCCGACGCCCGACGAGTGGGTGGCGGGCCTTCCCCGCCAGGGGCTGCCCGAGATGGTCGCCTACCTGGCCGGGTTCCTGGCGGCCCGGGCCGGGCTCCCGGAGCCGGGCCTGGCCCCGGGCTCCCGGGCCATCCAGAAGGCCCAGCTCGGGGTGGCGCTCCCCTGGGCCTGCCGGGTACTGGGGATACCCGAGCCGGTCAACCCCGGACGCGGTCCCCGTCCGTGAGGTAGCGGAGCTCGCCGGTGCCGTCGATCCAGGCGGCCTTGCGGCGGTGGTTCAGGCCCCGGAAGGTGACCGTCCGCTTTCCCTGGGGGCTGGTGGACGAGACCAGGGCCGTCCCGTTGGGGATCCCCACGTGGGTCAGGTTCGGGAGCATCTTCGAGAGGTGCCGGAGGTGGATCTCCCGGTACTGGAACTGCTCGCCGTAGTGGGGATTGGCGGTGATCCCGGGGGTCAGGGCGAAGCCCTCGGCCTGCTCCATCCAGAGGGCCTCCTCCATGAAGGCCTGCTGCTCCTCGTCGAGCTCCTGCTCGGCGGCCAGGCGGGCCCGGATGCCTTCCACGAACTCCTCGGCATCCTCCCGCTCCAGGCAACCCCGGAGCTCGCGCTCCATCTCGGCCCGGCGGCTCTCCGGCATCGAGATGTGGTCGAGCAGGGAGAGTTGGGTGAGCAGGTCTTCCCCCACGAAAGGGAGGTAGTAGCCGACCGAGAGGGCCAGCGACCCGGCCGAGTACCCGAGGAAGTGGATCCCCCGCTCGTGCAGGACCCGGAACCGCTGGGGCAGGCCCATGCGCTTCATCAGGTGGATGAAGGGCTCCGGGAAGCCGGACCCCAGCACCACCACGTGCGCCTCTTCCAGCCACTCGAAGATCTCGGCGCTGTTCTGCGGCCAGCGCGGGGGCATGAGCTGGACGGAGCGGATCCAGCCCTTGGTCATGCTCCCGTAGATGCGCTTGAACAGCGCCATGTCGCCGGTCTCCGGCGGCATGTGGTGGAAGGGGAAGAACAGGACGTTGACGTCCCCGAGCTGGAGCGAGTCGAAGAGATCGGCCTCGAAGAAGGCGGAACCCTCCTCGCCGGGATGGCCCGACCCGAACTGGATCACATGCCCGGGCCTGGAGGCCATCTCGTCCTCACTCCCGCCCCGTTCCTCTGCAGCTCGCCCGCAAGGGGCTCGCTCGCTGCCAGGCGTCGCCTTCGCTGCTTCCCCGGGGTGAACCCGGGGCGCTCCGGCGGCGCCTGACCCATGACTAATTCGCGTCGAGGCCGAGCCGGCTCTTCTCGCAGTGCAGCCAGTAGGCGTGGATGCCCTTGTAGTGCGCCACCTTGCGGGGCTGCTCGTGGGGGATCTTGAAGTACTGGCGGACCTGCTCCTCGATCACCCGCATGAAGTTGTCGCTGGCGAAGAACTCGTAGGCGGCCCGGTCGAACCGCGCCAGGTGGTTCTTCTCGAAGTCCCGGAATTCCTCGGTCGAGAAGTGCTCGTCGGCGAGCTTCTCGTAGGCGTCGAGGGCCTGCTGGTAGGAGAGCTTCCCGGCCGCCTTGTCGTGGGCGATCCGGAAGTAGCGGTCCCAGTCGTAGGCGAAGTCGAGCGGCTTCTTCTTGCCGGTGACCACGATGAAGAGGAACCACTTCACCATCGCCTTGACCAGCTCCGGGAACCAGA
This sequence comes from uncultured bacterium, assembly GCA_964403795.1. Classification (GTDB taxonomy): domain Bacteria; phylum Muiribacteriota; class UBA6191; order CAZXTJ01; family CAYOHP01; genus CAYOHP01. Next base: position 31,892 of record CAYOHP010000016.1, read on the forward strand.
AGTGGAGCGACACCAGGTTCGAGTCCGGGTAGGCGTTGCAGTAGTCGATCGGCCAGATGGTCCCGTCGGCCTTGTCGATCAGCGCCTCGCAGGAGTTGTGGTCCCACCCGTAGAAGGCGTTGATGATCTTGCCGATCTGGCGGACCTCCTTGTACTCGGCCGGGGTCAGGAAGTTCTGCTGCACCGCCACCGTCTCGGAGCGCAGGTAGCGGTCGTGGGAGTGTTCCGCCGAGGCGTTGTAGTGCATCGGGAACATCTGGGGCCCGACCCCCACGGTGCGCACGAACTCCCGGTAGTCGACGGCGGCCTGGAGGTTCATCGGCCGGTCCCCGGAGGCGTGGTACTTCTTGTAGAGATCGGCCTCGTCGTCGACCTTCTCGACGCCCACCCAGCCGCCGCCGTCCTGGGGCTTCAGGAACGCCGGGTAGCCCACGTGCTCGCCCATCTCCGAGAGGTCGAAGGGCTCGTACTCCGAGAAGATCAGCGACCGCTCGAGGTCGGTCTTGTTCTTCTTCAGTTCCTCGTTGTCGAACTGGGGGAGCGCCACCGTCTTGGGGATGTGGAGCCCGAACTGGTGCATGTGGTTGTAGGCGGTGTTCTTGATGATCCCCTTCAACGAGATCATGTCGTTGAGCAGGTAGGTCTTGTCCCGCATCATGAAGAAGCTGTTGTGGTGCGGGTTCCAGTGGGCGCCCCGGTTGAGGATCAGGTCGCAGGTGGTCTGGGCCCCCAGGGTGTTGTAGGGGCGGCACATGATCCGGCGGGTGATCACCTTGTGGGTCTTGCCCTTGTAGGTGATGCGGGGCTGGAGGTAGGCGATCAGCTTCTCGATCGCGACCCGGAAGCTGAGCCCGTTGGGGTCCATGATCCCGATCACATGCGAGACGACGCCTTCTTCCATGGGGGCTGCCTTTCGTCGGAGAATGGGGCGGTCCGATCCGGACCGGCCCGGAGCGTATCCTAAGGCCATGGAGACCCCCGGTGCAAAGGGGGCGAGGAGAGGCATGCGGAGCGAACGGAGCCTGGTCCGGCTGGCCTTGGAGCGGGCCGAACGGGATCCGGACGCGCTCGCCTACGCCTCCCTCGACGTGGCCCGGGTGGCTCCTGGCCGCCTTCCCGTCCTCGAATCGCTCACCGCTCTGGGGCTGGTCCGTCGGGCCGGAGGCCTGGCCCGGGTGCTCGCCGACCGCTCCCGCCCGGGCGACCCGGTGCTGCTGGCCTATCCCCTGGGACCTACCTGGGTGGCGGCCTTCCTGGGGGCGCGCATGGCGGGGCTGGTCCCGGTGCCGCTGCCGGTGCCCCGGGGCGGCAAGTCCGCAGAGGGCTGGAACCGGCTCTTCCGGGTGGCCGAGGACTGCGAGGCCAGGCTCTTCCTGGGGCCGACCTCCCTGGTCTCAGAACTCTCCCGCCTCGTGCAGGGGGAAGGCCTGGAGCTGATCGATCCGGCCGGTTGCGGCGAGGACCCGTCGCCGTCCCCCCGTTCCCGGGACTCCGGCGCCGGGCTGGCATGGCTCCAGTACACCTCGGGCTCCACCGGCGCGCCCCGGGCCGTGGAGATCGAGGAACCCGCCATCCTGGCGAATCTCGCCCAGATCCAGGAGCGGTTCCTGGGGGACGAACCGGGGCCCACCGTGAGCTGGGTGCCGCCCTTCCATGACATGGGTCTGGTCGGTGGCCTGCTCATGCCGCTCTGGCTGGGTCAGCCCTGCCACACCATGCCCGGCGAGAAGTTCCTGGCCCGGCCCGAGGCCTGGATCCAGGCGCTGGGCGCCACGGGTTCGCACTACGCCACGGCCCCCGATTCCGCCTGGCGTCTGGTCGCCGACCGGGTCCGGCCCGAGCACCTCGAGGGCGTGGATCTGTCCCGGATGCTCTCCGCCGTGAACGGCGCGGAGCCGATCCGCGCCGAGACCCTGGAACGGCTGGCGGCCGCCCTGGCGCCGGCCGGCTTCGGGCCGGGGGTGCCGGCGGCCAGCTACGGGATGGCGGAGGCCTCGCTCCTGGTGTCGTCCCGGCCCCTGGGATCCATCTCGGAGGTCGTGCGGTTCGACGCCGGGGACCTGTCGCGGGGCCGGGCCCGTCCCGATCCCGGCGGCGTCCCGCTGGTCTCATGCGGCACTCCCGCCGAGGGCATGGAGATCCGGATCGTCGACCCGGAGACCCGGGAGGTGCTCGGCGAGGGCCGGATCGGAGAAGTCTGGCTGGCGGGACCCAACGTGAACCGGGCCTACTGGGGCGCCCCCGAGGAGACCGGGTACTTCTTCCGGGCCAGGACCGCGGACGGGGCCGGCCCGTACCTGAGGACCGGGGACCTGGGGTTCTCCTGGCAGGGACATCTCTACATCACCGGGCGCACCAAGGATCTGGTGATCGTGGCCGGTCGCAAGATCCATTCCGCCGATCTCGAGGCGTCCGCCGAGTCGGCCCATCCCGGCGTGAGGCCGCACGGCACCGTCGCCTTCGGGATCGACCTCGACGGCCGCGAGCAGGTGGTGGTGGCGGTCTCCCGAGCGGCCCAGGACGAGACCCCGGCGGGGGAGCTCCTGCGGGCGGTCCGGGACCGGGTGGGGCGCGACCACGAGGTCCCGGTCCACGAGGTGGTCCTGGTGCGGCCCGCGGCCCTGCCCCGGACCACCAGCGGCAAACTCCGGAGGAGCGAGTTCCGCGCCGCCTGGTCCGCCGGCGAGGTCAAGGTCGAGGCCCGCAGCGGGGACTCCCCAGGCGCGGCTCCCGGAGGCGACCTGGGCGAGGATGGAGCCCTCGGGCCCCTGGTCGAGGCCGTCTCGGCCCTCTGGGAACGGGTCCTGGGTGCGCCTCCCGAGGGCCCGGACGCCGACTTCTTCGGGGCCGGCGGCGACTCGCTGCTGGCGACGCGACTGGCTCTCGACCTGGAGGAGGCCCTGGGGCAGGCTCCGAAGCTGGAGGAGCTGTTGGCGGAGCCCACGCCCCGGGGGATCGCCCGACGCCTGCTCTCGGGACCTGCGGCCTCCACCGCTCCCAGGGCGGGGTCGAAGGCAGGCCCGAGCTCGAGGCGCGCTCCCGGCCCGGGAGAGGCCGAGGACCTCGAGATCCTGAGGGAGTTCGCCCGCGATCCCATCTCGGTGGTCCGCGACCTGGAACGGCGATTCGGCAACCTGGTCCGGTTCCGGGTGGGACCTGTGGTCTGCCACCTGATGACCGCACCCCACCACTTCGTCCACGTGTTCCAGGAGCACCAGGGGCAGTACAGGAAGCAGGCGGGGAACTGGCAGCGGGCCCGGACCATCATCGGCGAAGGGCCGCTGACCGCGGAGGGCGGCCTCTGGGGCAAGCAGCGCCGGGCGCTGAACCCGTTCTTCGCTCCGGGCGCGGTGGAAGCCCATGCTGCGGTCGTCCAGGCGCGGGCTGCGGCATGGGTGCGGGATCTCCGTTCCCGGATGGGCGAGGCGGAGCTCGACCTCCAGGAGGAAACCTCCCGGTTCATGCTCCGGCTGGGCCTCGAGCTGCTCTTCGAGGTGGAGCCCGACGACTCGGTGGCCGCCCTCTCGCACTGGTTCTCGGTCGGGTACGCCCACACCGGGTTCCTGGTCCCGGACGTGGACGAACGCGGCCTTCCCTCGGAGTCGGGGATGCTGGCGGAACGGGAGGCCGCCCGCCGGGAGATCCGCCCCCGGATCCAGGCCATCCTCGAGCGGCCCTCGATCCATGATCGCTCGCGGCGATCCCGGATCGCCGAGGCCCTGGGCGAGCCGGGGAACGAGCGAGCCCTGGATGGGGGGACCACGCTCATCTTCGGCTCCAGCGAGACGGTGGGCACGGCCCTCTCGTGGGCCCTCCTTCGCATGGGAGAGGTCCCGGGACTGTCGGAACGGGTGGCCCGGGACCCGGATCTGGCGCTGCGGGTCGCGGCCGAGGCCTTCCGCCTCTATCCCACCGGTTGGCTGACTCCCCGCCATACCGAACGACCCGACGAGGTCGACGGCTACGAGATCCCGGCCCGGTCCCGGGTACTCCTGTCGAGCTTCCTGCTCCACCGCAATCCCGGGTACTGGCCGGACCCGGAGCGCTTCGATCCCGATCGCCACCTCCCCGAGGTGGCCGCCGCCCGGCCTCCCGGGGTCCATCTCCCGTTCGGGATCGGCCCCCGGGCCTGCATCGCCCGCGAGTACTCGGACCTGGTGGTGGCCGGGGCGCTGGGAGCCTTCGCGTCCGAGTTGCGGGTCGAGCCCACCCGGCCGGTGGTGCCGGAAGGCGCGGTGGCGGTGCGGGCCCGCGGCGGGCTCTGGGTCAGGCTGGTCGAGGCCGCCGCTTCCCCTTCGTGAAGTCGGCGAACCTCACCGCGGGAGCGTTCCCGAGTCTCTCGAGGGCTTCCGCCACGCAGGGGAGGACCCGGTCGATCCAGGGAGGGTCGAGGAGTTCCACGTGGGGCGCATCGACCTCGGTGCAGGGGATGGGGCGCCCCGCCATGAGCTCCCAGAGTTTCGGGTCGCGGAGCCACCCGGCAGGGTCGGTGCGACCTCGCAGGATGTGCATGGGACCCGGGTAGAGGTGGCGCGGCAGCTTGCGCCGCAGCGCGAAGTACTTGGCCCGGGTCACGAACATCCGCTGCGGGAGGCTGGAGGCGCCGGTGGAGATCCTCTCCAGGCTGCCCTCCCCGGGGTCGCTGCGGGGCAGGTCGCCCTTCTTGAGCGCCTCGAGCCAGGGGCCCTTGGCGAACAGGTCGATCCGTGAGTCCGGCACCCCGGCGTCGAGCAGGAGCTGGGCGGGCATCGGAAGGTTCGGCCGGGCCCTGGCGAGCCTCCCGCCCAGGTTGTAGCCCCAGATCCCGGCGGCGCTGAACCCGACCATGACCGTCGGCCTGGGCGGCTGGTCGAGCAGCCACCGGGTCCAGCTGTCGAGGAGGACCTCCGGACCCGGGACCGGGATGGCTCCCGAACTCTCCAGGGGGAAGCGCAGCGCCAGGATCTCATGGTCGCCCGGCAGCAGGCGGAGCATGCGGAGCACCGGGTAGGTGACGCCGTGGGCGGTGGGCATCACCAGCAGGCGCGGTCCCTGGCCGGCCCTGATCCGATGGACCAGGGGATCCATCTCGGCCTGGTCCTTCCGGTCGGTGAGCCAGGCGTCGACCTCGCCTACCGTGGGCGCCCGACCCGGGAGCGTGAAGGGAACCGGCCGGCGGGCCACCTTGGCGAGGGTCATGTTCATGTCGATGGCCCGCACGTTGGGGCGCTCGGCGTCCAGGATCAGGTCCAGGAGCGAGGAGTCCTGATCCAGTTCCGGGAGGCCCAGGTCGAGCGCCACCTGTTCCGGCCATCGGGGGTCCGGCGCGAAGGGCCGGTTCCGGAACCGGGATTCGGCGCCTTCCGGCGGCGTGCCGGTCCCGGTCCTGGGTGCCACGGGCTTGGCCAGGGAGGCGCGGATCCGTTCTGCCAGCGCCCGGGCCCGCGCCGCGTCGTCGGGGGGGGCGGGGGGATTCTCGGGCTTGGGGTCTTCGTCCATGGTGCTTCCTCGCCGGGGGCTGCCCGGTCGGATCAGGATACCGGGATCTCCAGGGCGTCGATACGGGCCTCGAGATCGGCCTGCATGGCCTCCACCCGGGTGCGCGGCACCAGGCGGGGCCGGGCTGCCCACAGGATGTCGGTACGGTCGGGGTGCTCGGTGAGGTAGATCGCCAGCGGGTAGTGGGTGACCGAGTGGGGGATCCGGATCCGCTCGAAGTGCGTGTCCCCGGCCGAGCGGGCCGGGTTCCAGGGAAACAGCGGGTCGAGGAGCACCCCCGGCTGGCTGGACGCCGGCCGGAGCGGGCGGACCCGGGTGCCGCGGGCGGCCAGGTTGTCGAGCACCTCCCGGTAGAGCGTCTCCAGGTGGTCCTGCCAGGAGAGCCCCGAGGTGGCCCGGAGCAGGCCCAGCTCGGCGAAGACCCCGACCGCGTCCTGGTAGCCGCCATCGAGCTGGGACGTGGTGGGGAGGTCGACGAGGAATTCCTCCTGGCCGCTGGCCTCGCCCAGGACGCGCTGGATCAGGGCCAGGAGCACGAGTGTCGGGGTGCGGCCCGAGGCCTTGGCGGCCGCCTGGACCCTGGCCATCCGGGAGGCGTCGAGGGGGGCGAGCACGAGTTCGGGTTCCCGGTGCGGGGGGATCTCCGGGGAGAGCCATGGGGCCGGGGGGACCCAGGCCCGGCAGGATTCGGGGATCCTCCCGGCGCGTTCCCGGGCGATCCGCTCCTGGTCCTCGGAGGCTGCCAGCTGCGCCCGCTCATGCATGTAGGCCAGGAACGAGGGCGGGCAGGCGGGCAGGTCCGGCCGGGTGCCGGTCAGCTCGGAGACGTACAGGGCGACCAGGTCGCGATAGAGGACCCCGATCGAGTAGCCATCGCAGACCACGTGGCTGGCCGCCAGGAGGAGGACGTGCTCCTCTGGGGCCTGGCGTACCAGGGTGGCTCGCACCAGGGTGTCCTCGACCAGGTCGAAAGGGGCATGGAGATGGCGCCGGAAGGCGGCCGAGATGCCGGGGTGATCGCGACCGCCCCGCGGTCCCTTCAGCTCGGCGTGTCCGAGTCGCAGCTGGCGCGAAGCGTGGTGGCGGAGCATCGGTCGGTCGGGCAGGAATCCGCAGGCGAGGGCCGGGTGTCGTTCGAAGAGACGGCCCAAGGCGCGCTCCAAGGCCTCGGCGTGGAGCGGTCCCCGGATGGCCGCTGCCAGAGGCATGACCTGGGCCGAGCGGAAGGAGCCGCGGCGGCCGATCTCCCAGTAGTAACGCTGCGGGGCGAGTAGAGGGAGATCGTCGGGGATCGGAGGTCGGCCTCGCGGCAGGTAGCCGAAGGTCCGGGCCCGGTCCCATGTCGACGGGGAGAGCCGATTCTCGTCGAGGGAGTTCCTCCACCGGTCGATCGAGGTGGGATCCAGGGAGCGTCGTTCCAGGAGTTTCGGGTCGCCCAGGGAGACGGTGGCCGGATGGATGGGGTCGAGCATCCGGCGTTCCCGATGCGAGTAGGGGTCCACCAGCGCCGGGTCGAAGGGGATTCCCAGGGTCGCTGCCACCCGACGCATGGTCTCCTCGGGGCGCGTCACCAGCTCCTCGTAGCCGACCCGGACCTGGCGGGAGGCGGGGATCCCGGACAGGAACTCCACGATGTTCCGGTGGCAGAGCCCCCAGACGGCCTCCCCCAGTCCCGCGGGTGCGAGTCGATGGGAGTGCCGGAAGAAGCGGTCGAATCGCCCCTCGACGAACGAGTTGATCATGGCGCCCGGGTGGCGCACCAGATGGAGGTAGATGGGCCGGTCGAAGTCGCTCTCGGCCCGCCGCAGGGTTCCAGGGTCCAGGGCGTAGTAGGGAGTCTTGTCGATCAGGAGGCGGCTGCCCAAGGCGCCCTGGAGTCGCCGATAGAAGGCCTTGACGCTGGTTCCGGCCGCTTCGAGGTCGGCCATGATCCGTCGGGCGTCCTCGAAGGTCACGGACTCGGTCTCCATCAGGACCTGGATGGTCCCCTCGAGCCAGAATCCCTCCCGGGCGTGGAAGCTCCGGAAGCGGTCCGCCAGGGTTTCGAAGCCCAGGAGCTGGAGCTCGGGAGGGGCGAACAGTCCGGGATGGCCGGCGAGCATGGTTCGCAGCAGGGTCGATCCGGAACGGGGAGGCGAGAGCACGAAGACCGCGGGACGATTCGGCCCGGGCGCGTCGACGGGGTCGTCCTGGCGTTCCGGGAAGCGCGGGATCGAGGCCTGCAGCGAGTCCAGGACCCGGAGGTCCACGAGCGGATCGGTCCCCCCCGGACCCGGTTCGAGCCGATCGGGGGAGTCGAGGGAAGGATCGGAACGCCGCAGGTCCTCCCGGTAGTGGAGGCGGAGGTACTCGGCCATGGAGCGGGCCGAAGGTGCCTCGAAGACCGCGATCACGTAGATCGGGGCCTGGAACCGCTCCCGGAGCAGGGCCGTCAGGTCCATGGCCTGGAGCGAGCTGCCGCCGGCCTGGAAGAAGTTGTCGTCGCTCCCGAGATCCGGGCACCGCAGGACGCGACGCCAGAGGCCGAGCAGTTCGTCTGCCAGGCGATCCCCCGAAGTGGAATCGGGCTCGGAGAGCTCCGTCGCAGGCGCGCAGGCCAGCGCCGTCAGGGCGGCCCGGTCGAGCTTCCCGTTGGCGGTGCGGGGCAGACGATCCAGCAAGCGGATCACCCCGGGAACCATCGCTTCCGGGAGCCGGTTGCCGGCGTGGTCCCGCAGTAGCCGATCGAGTCGCTTCCCGGAAGCGTCCCCGGTATTCCGGTCGAGGGCGGAGAAGATCCGGTCGTGTACGGGGTTGGACCGGTACCTCGTCTCCAGGTACGGGGACTCGTGCCGGAACTCGAGGCGGGATCCGTCGCTGCGGACGAGCACGCCCCGGAGCCGGAAGTCCGGGTTCCGCCCGTTCGCCGAGAGGGTGCGTTCCCATTCCAGTTCGAACCGATCCCCGGGGGCCACCGGCGCCCCCGGCCACAGCACGGGGAAGTACGCCGGCAGGAGCACCCTCTGGTGGTCGAGCGCGTCGACCTCGTGGCCCGGGCCGGCCGTGGTGCGGGTCCACAGCACGAACCCGTCGAAGGTGCCCGGCCGGACCACCTCGAGGGTGGCGCGAGCGCGGGCGACGGGGTCGATGGTCGTCCCGAAGTCCAGGTCCTCGAACACCGCATCGCCGGTGACCAGATTCTGGATCGGATAGCCGTGGAGACAGAGGCGGAAGTCGAAGCGCCGGCCCTCGGAGGCGAAGATCCGCTCCGTGTAGTGGGCGAGCAGGGATCCGGGCCGCCAGGCGGAGAACGCTCCGTCCGGCAGTCCGCCGGCTGCGATCCGGGTCTCCACCCGGCTCGGGATCTGGCGCTTCTCCCCGATCAGACGGGCCCGCACCGCATTCATGATGGGGATCACCCCGTCGTTGCTGCCGAGGTTCCCGGTCAAGCCTTGCATGGCGATCTCTGCCGGCTCAGGGAGGTCCATGGTGGTGGCGTCGCCGAGCACGACCTCGATCCGGTCGGCGAGTCCGAGCGACGCGACCGTGGCCTTGGCCTTCTGGTAGACGTCCGGGAGGATCTCGGTGGCATAGACCTTCTTGGCACCCGCCTCGGCGGCGAAGCGGGCCAGGATCGCGTCCTGGCCCGTCCCGACGTCGTAGACCACCTTTCCGGGCACCGCCGCACGGATCGCCTCCCGGAACGCACTCATGCGAGGCCCGTCGGAGGTCATCAGGTGATAGAGGATCTCGTCGTAGACCTGGTAGGCGCCTGGCGCCGGCCAAAGGCCGACGTCGGTGGAAGGGGGCTCGGGTTCGCCCGCGACGATCCAGGCGGCAAGCGTGGCCTCCGGGCCCTCGCCCTCCAGGGTGACCGCAGCCTCTTTCACCTCGGGATGGGCGGCGAGCACCGCTTCGACCTCGTCCAGCTCGACCCTGTGGCCGCGAACCTTGACCTGGCGGTCGTTGCGACCGACCAGTTCGATCCGTCCGTCGGGCAGGCGGCGGCCCCGGTCGCCGGTGCGGAAGGAGCGGGTCCCGTCCCGGGTCTCGAAGCCCCCGGGGCTCTCGCTGCCGAGGTAGCCCCGGGCCACCCCGGGGCCGGAGACCACGATCTCGCCCGGCTCGGCGGCTACCGGCTCGTTCCCGTCGGGCCCCCGGAGCGAGACCTCGAGGTCGACGACGGGCGTGCCCAGGAGCCGGGGTGCACCCGGTGCCACCTGGGTCGGTCCGAGCCGGGTCCAGGCCACCTGCCCGGCCGTCTCGACCAGGGCGTAGGCCGAGAGGATCTCGGGGCCTGCATCTCCCTGGCGCTCGTACCAGCGGGCCAGGTCGGCGTGGACCGGGGCCTCGCCCGAGAGGACCAGGGTCCGGAGCGGGAGCCGGGCGACCCGCCCGGGGGTGGCGACCGGATCCAGCAGCCAGGCACGGAAGCCCGTGGGAGTGAGGGACAGGAGGTCGACCCGAGCCGCGTCCAGGCGATCCAGGAAGAGTGGGGGATCGAGCAGGACGGCTTCCGGGACGATCGCCAGGGTTCCTCCGTGGAGGAGGGCGGTCCAGATCTCCCACTGGGCGAAGCCGAAGGCCAGGGAATGGGATTGCGCCACGATCCGGTCGGCGAGTTCGAGGTGGTGCCGGCAGGCCTCGAAGAGGCGGGACACCTGGCCGTGCTCCACCATCACTCCCTTGGGTCGTCCCGTCGAGCCCGAGGTCGCCACCACGTACATCAGCCGGTCGGGCCCGAGGTCCAGGTCCGGCCTCGACGGCTCGCGCGAAGCGAGGTCCGCAGCCTCGAGATCGAGCCGGATCGGCTCCACGCCGGGAGGGAGCTCGCCGGGGTCGGAGTCGGTCAGGAGCTTCGAGATCCCGGCAGCGGCCAGGATGGAGTCCCGGCGCAGGTGAGGATGGGCAGGGTCCAGCGCCACGAATGCTCCGCCGGCCTTGAGGACGCCCAGGATCGCCTCGATGGCCGTGGTGCCGCGGGGCATCAGGATTCCCACCGGCTCCTCGGACCGGAGCCCGCGTTCCAGGAGATGGCGGGCCAGGCGATTGGCCCCGTGGTCGAGCTGACGATAGGTGGTGCGGCGGCTGCCGTCGTCGATCGCGACTCGCGAAGGGAAGAGGAGGGCGACCTCCTCGAAGAGTGCATGGACCGTCGAGGCGCGCTGCGTCATGTCGGGAGTCCGTCGATCCGGGCCTCGAGGTCGGAGTGCAGGTCCAGGACGGCAGACCGCGGGACGAGACGCGGACGTGCGGCCCAGAGGACATCGGTGCGATCGGTGTGCTCGGTGAGGTAGATCGCCAGCGGGTAGTGGGTGGAGGAGTGGGGGATGCGGATCCGCTCGAAGGTCGTGGCTCCCGCGGACCGGGTGGCGTTCCAGGGGAACAGGGGGTCCAGGAGGACTCCGGGCTGGCCGAAGGCCTTCCGGAGCGGACGGACCCGGGTGCCGCGGGCGGCCAGGTTGTCGAGCACCTCCCGGTAGAGCGTCTCCAGGTGGTCCTGCCAGGAGAGCCCCGAGGTGGCCCGGAGCAGGCCCAGCTCGGCGAAGACCCCGACCGCGTCCTGGTAGCCGCCATCGAGCTGGGACGTGGTGGGGAGGTCGACGAGGAATTCCTCCTGGCCGCTGGCCTCGCCCAGGACGCGCTGGATCAGGGCCAGGAGCACGAGTGTCGGGGTGCGGCCCGAGGCCTTGGCGGCCGCCTGGACCCTGGCCATCCGGGAGGCGTCGAGGGGGGCGAGCACGAGTTCGGGTTCCCGGTGCGGGGGGATCTCCGGGGAGAGCCATGGGGCCGGGGGGACCCAGGCCCGGCAGGATTCGGGGATCCTCCCGGCGCGTTCCCGGGCGATCCGCTCCTGGTCCTCGGAGGCTGCCAGCTGCGCCCGCTCATGCATGTAGGCCAGGAACGAGGGCGGGCAGGCGGGCAGGTCCGGCCGGGTGCCGGTCAGCTCGGAGACGTACAGGGCGACCAGGTCGCGATAGAGGACCCCGATCGAGTAGCCATCGCAGACCACGTGGCTGGCCGCCAGGAGGAGGACGTGCTCCTCTGGGGCCTGGCGTACCAGGGTGGCTCGCACCAGGGTGTCCTCGACCAGGTCGAAAGGGGCATGGAGATGGCGCCGGAAGGCGGCCGAGATGCCGGGGTGATCGCGGCCGCCCCGCGGTCCCTTCAGCTCGGCGTGCCCGAGTCGCAGCTCACGCGAAGCGTGGTGGCGGAGCATGGGTCGGTCCTGGAGTACGCCTGAAGCCAGGATCGGATGGCGCTGGAGCAAGCCGTGCAGAGCGCGCTCGAGGGCGTCCACGGCAAGGGGTCCTCGAATGGAGACCACCAGGGGAAGGACCTGGATCGAGCGGAAGCCATGGCCGCGGCTGGCAGCCCAGAACAAGCGTTGTGAGTGGACGAGCGGGAGCATGTCCGGGATGGGCTGGCTCGGCCTTCGGGCGTAGCCGAAGGTCCGGGCCCGGTCCCATGTCGACGGGGAGAGCCGGCCCTCGTCGAAGGAGCCCCTCCACCGGTCGATGGCCGAGGGGTCGAGGGCCTTCCTCTCCAGGATCTTGGTGTCGCCGAGGGCCTTGGTGGCGGGATGGATCGGATCGAGCATCCGGCGCTCCCGGTGGGAGTAGGGATCCGCCATCGCCGGGTCGTAGGGGATGCCCAGCGTCGCGGCCACGCGACCCATGGTCTCCTCGGGATGCGTCACCAGGTCCTCGTAGCGGATCCTCACCTGGCGCGCTTCGGGGATGCCTTCCAGGAAACGGAGGATGTTCCGGTGGCAGAGGTTCCAGATCACTTCGGCCAGCCGAGGCGGATCGAGGCGGTGGGGATGCCGGAAGAACAGGTCGTAGCGGCCTTCCAGGAACGAGTGGACCGAGGCCCCGGGATGGCGCACGAGGTGGAGGTAGACGGGTCGGTCGAAATCCTCCTCGGCCCTGGCCAGGATGCTCGGCTCGAGGGCGTAGTACGAGGTCTTGTCGACCAGGAGGCGCCCAGGGTCCGCCTCCTGGAGTAGCCGGTAGAAGGCCTTGCAGCTCATGGCCCGGCTCTCGCATTCCCCGATCCGCCGGCGGGCCTCCTCGAGGTCGATCGCCTCGGCCTCCATCAAGGCCTGGAGGGTGCCCTCGAGCCAGAAACCCTCCCGGTCCTTGAAGCTCCGGTACCGCTGGTCCATGGTCTCGAAGACCAGGAGCTGCAGCTCGGGAGGTGCGAAGAGACCGGGATGCCCGGCCAGCATGGTGCGCAGCAGGGTCGAGCCGGAGCGGGGCGGCGACAGGAGGAAGACGGCGCGGGGGTTCTTGCCCCGGGCGTCCTCGGGGTCCCGGGTCCGGGACGGCATGCGAGGAACGGCACGCTGGACTTCGTCGAGGGTGCCTTCGTCGACCCCTGCGGAGCGGGGGCCGCCACCCGGGTCCTGGGTCCCTGACCGGTCGGCTTCCCCGACCGCCTCCGGGAAGTGTCGACGCAGGTAGCCGGCCATCGCCACCGGCGTCGGTGCCTCGAACACGGCCATGACGTAGATCGGGGCCCGGAAGCGATCCCGGAGCAGGGAGGTGAGCTGCATCGCCTGGATGGAGCTGCCGCCGGCCTGGAAGAAGTCCTCGTCGGCCCGCAAGCGGGCGATCCCGAGGACCTCCCGCCACATCGGTAGGATGGCGGCCTCCAGCCGGTCCTCGGGCAGATCGCCCGGCTCGGCTCCCGGACGCGCGGTGCACGCTTCCCCTAGGGCTCCCCGATCGAGCTTCCCGGTCGCGGTCCGAGGCAGGCGTGGCATCGACCGGATGAGGGAGGGGACCATCGCCTCCGGCATCCGGGCCAGGGCGTGGGCCCGGAGCGATCGGCTCCATGTCGCGTCGTGGTCGTGGTCGCCCTCGCCGGCGAGTCCGGCGAAGATCCGGTCGTGGATGGCGGTGGAGCGGTAGCGGGTCTCGTTCCGGAGCGACTCGTAGCGGAACGGCAGGCGGCTCCCGTCGCACCGGACCAGGTTCCCGGAGACCAGGAAATCGGGATAGTGGCCCTGCCCCGAAGGCCGTCGCTCCCAGGTCAGCTCGATCCGGTCCCCGGGTGCCACCGGGACTGCGGGCCAGACCGCGGGGAAGTACGCCGGAAGCAGGACCCGCTGGTGTTCCAGGGCATCGACGGTGGCGCCCGGGGCGGCGGTCAGATGGGTCCACAACACCAGGCCGTCGAAGCGGCCCTCACGATCGATCTCGAGGGTGGTCTCTCCCCGGTGACCGGGTTCGATGGCCCGCGTGAAGTCGAGATCCTCGAAAGTGGCGGCTCCGGAGACCAGGTTCTCGCTGGGGAAGCCGAAGAGACTGAGACGGAAATCGAAGCGGCGACCTTCCTTGGCGAAGATGCGCTCGGCGTAGTGGGCGACCAGGGACCCGGGCCGCCAGGCCGAGAGGAAGTCCTCCGGTAGCCAGCCCGCGGCCATGCGGGTCTCGACCCGGCACGGGATCTGGATCCGCTCGCCGACCATGCGGCTGCGGACCGCGTTCATGATCGGGATCACCCCGTCGTCGCTGGCGACATTGCCGATCAGGGCCTGGAGCGAGACCTCGGCCGGCTCCGGCAGTCGCATGCTGGTGGCATCCCCCAGCACGACCTCGATCCGGTCGGAGAGGCCGAGGCTGGCCACGGTGGCCTTGGCCTTCTCGTAGACGTCCGGGAGGATCTCGGTGGCGTAGACCTTCCTGGCGCCGGCCTCGGCGGCGAAACGGGCCAGGATGGCGTCCTGGCCGGTGCCCACGTCGTAGACGACCTTGCCCGGCACCAGCCTCCGGATGGCTTCCCGGTAGGCCCCCATCCGGGGAGCGTCGGAGGTCATGACGTGGTAGAGGAGCTCGTCGTAGACCTGGTACGAGGGGGGCGCCGGCCAGATCCCGGGGTTGCCCCGTCCGGCCCCGGGGGCCGCACCCGGGAGTTCCCCGGTCCCGGCCGCGACCACCCAGGCGGCGAGCGTCGCGGCCGGCCCATCCCCTTCGAGGGTGACCGCCACCTCCTTCACCCCAGGGTGGGAGGCGAGCACCGCCTCGACCTCGTCGAGCTCGACCCGCTGGCCGCGGATCTTGACCTGGCGGTCAGCCCGGCCGACCAGTTCGAGCGAGCCGTCGGGGAGGCGGCGGGCCCGGTCGCCGGTGCGGAAGCTGCGGGTGCCGGAGCGGGTCTCGAAGCCACCGGGTCCGTCGTCGCCGAGGTACCCGCGGGCCACGCCGGGCCCCGTGACCACCAGCTCGCCCGGCTCGCCTGCCTCCGGCTCGTCCCGATCGGGCGCCCGGAGCGAGACCGCGAGGTCGGCGACCGGGCGACCCAGGAGCCGGGGTGCACCCGGCGCCACCTGGGCCGGTCCGAGCCGGGTCCAGGCAACCTGGCCGGCGGTCTCGACCAGGGCGTAGCTGGAGAGGATCTCGGGTCCGTCGTCGCCATGGCGCTCGAACCAGCGGGCCAGGTCGGCGTGGACCGGGGCTTCGCCCGAGAGGACGAGGGTCCGGAGCGGGAGCCGGGCGATCCGCTCGCGGGTGGCGACCGGATCCAGGAGCCAGGCGCGGAAGCCGGTGGGGGTGAGGGAGAACATGTCCACCTTGTCGGCTTCGAGCCGATCGAGGAGGTGGGGCGGCGAGAGCACCTCGGATTCGCCGGCGACGACCAGGGTGCCTCCGTGGAGCAGGGCGCCCCAGATCTCCCACTGGGCGAATCCGAAGGCCGGGGAATGGCAGTGGGACAGGGTGCGTCCCGTCAGTTCGAGATACGGGCTACATGCCTCGAAGAGCCGGGCCACGTTGCCGTGCTCGACCATGACGCCCTTGGGTCGGCCGGTGGTCCCGGAGGTGAAGACCACGTACAGGAGGCGATCCGGCCCTACCTCGAGATCGGGCGCGGTCTCCCCGGCGGCCGCGATCGCGTCGGCGTCCCGATCCAGAAGGACGGCTCGTTCCGGATCGCCGAGTCCGTCGATCCGGTGGGTCGAGTCGCTCACCAGGCGCCTGGCCCCCGCCACCTCCAGGCAGGTCGCGAGCCGGTCCCGCGGGTAGCCCGGGTCGAGCGGGACATAGGCCGCACCGGCCTTCAGGATGCCGAGCATGGCGACCACCGCGTCGATGCCCCGGGGCAGGAGGACGGCGATCCGTTCCTCGGGTCCTGCGCCCGAGGCCGCCAGGTGGTGGGCCAGCCGGTTGGCGCGGCGATCGAGTTCCCGGTAGGTGATCGACAGGTTGCCCTCACGGATCGCCACCCGCGAGGGCGAGACCATGGCCTCGTCGGCGAAGAGCGCATGGACGGATTCGGTGGAGGGATGCACGGGGTGCCCAGGATACCGGTTCGGGCCCTGGGAGCGGGTAGGACCTGGCGACAGCACGGGGGCGTCGGCCGGGCCTTGGCGGGAGGTCCCCCCCCTGCTACGGTGGGCCGCATGAGCGATGGAACCGGCAAGGGCGAAGGCGGCAAGAAGGCAGGACGCAAGGCCAAGGGCGCCGAGGCGGAGGGACCTGCCGGGGCGGCCGGAACCCTCGAGGTCGGGGTGGCGAGCGAAAGTTCCCCGGCCCCCATCCCCGAGATCCTGGCGGCCAACGACCGCTTCTACGCGGCCCTTTCGGGCGGCGACCTCCCGGCCATGACCGAGGTCTGGCTCCACAGCCGGGACGCCATGTGCATCCACCCCTCGGGGCTCATCCTCCGGGAGTGGGACGACATCGTGAAGACCTGGGAGATGATCTTCAAGAACGGCGCCCCCAAGGTGATCGCCGAGCGCGACACGCTGCGGGTCACGATCCGGGAGGACGTGGCCACCGTCTTCTGCGTGGAACGCATCCTCTCCCAGGGCGGCATGGGCCTGGCGGCCTGCACCAACATCTTCCAGCGGGTCGACGGCGGCTGGAAGATGTTCTGGCACCAGTCGGCGCTCTTGCCCTCGATGATGTAGTCCGCGCCTCCCGGCGCCGGCTGTCAGCCTTCCCCCGAGCCCTTCCCCGGTCGAACCTCCGTGCCAGCGCGTGTGAGGAGACCGTTCGGCCACCCCTGGAGGAGGATCCCGCGTCGCCGGAGGAGGCGCGGGGATGGAGGCGGGCTACCATGGAGTGCGGAGCCGATGGAGCGGAAGACGCCGGCGGGAGAGGGGTGCACGTGGACGATTCGGTCGTCGAGGTCGTGTACCAGGAGTCGGACGGGACTCCCTTGGGTGAAACCGAGGCCCATGTCGAGGCGACCCTCGACCTGCTCCAGTCCTTCAAGTGGTTCTTCCGGGATCGCCCCGAGGTGTACGCGGCGGCCAACATGTTCCTCTATTACGAGGAAGGGAACCCCCGGGCCAGGGTGTGTCCGGACGTCTATGTGGCGGTCGGAGTGGCATCGCGCCGGCACCGCCGGACCTACAAGGTCTGGGAGGAGGGGGCCCCCCCGTTCCTGGCGGTCGAGGTGACGTCGCGGTCGACCCGGCGGGAAGACCTCGGGAAGAAACGATCCGTGTACCAGGCGATCGGAGTGTCGGAGTACGTGCTCTTCGACCCTCTGGACGAGTACCTGAAGCCGAGGTTCCAGGCCTTTCGGCGCGTCGGGAACGAGCTTGTCCGGGTCCTCCCGACGGCTACCGGGCTGCATGCCATCCCGAGCCTGGGTCTGGCGCTCGCTCCCCGGGACGACCGTCTCGACGTCGTCGACCTGGCGACCGGGAAGACGACTCCCCGCCTGGTGGAGGCCACGGTCCGAGCAGAGCGGGAGAGTGTCCGCGCCGAGCAGGAGAGTGCCCGCGCCGAGCAGGAGAGCGCCCGCGCCGAGCAGGAGAGCGCCCGCGCCGATCGCGAGCGCCGCCGCCGGCAGGAACTCGAGGCCGAGGTGGCGCGCCTCCGGGAGGAACTCGACCGCCGAGGCTGAGTCCCACTCCCGGCAGCAAGCCGGCGGCTGGCCACCTTCCCCCGCCGCCGGTGTGCGGGTGTAGCATCGCCAGCCTCATGGGACTCAAATGCGGGATCGTGGGACTGCCCAACGTCGGCAAGTCCACCTTGTTCAACGCCTTGACCAGCGGGCATGCGCCTGCCGCCAACTTCCCTTTCTGCACCATCGACCCCAACGTGGGGATGGCGGTGGTGCCCGATCCCCGGCTCGATACGCTGGCGGCGGTGGCCAGCCCCGAGCGGATCGTGCCGGCCACCGTCGACTTCGTCGACATCGCCGGGCTGGTGAAGGGCGCCAGCCAGGGGGAGGGCCTCGGGAACCAGTTCCTCTCCCACATCCGGGACGTCGACCTGGTCATGGAGGTCGTGCGCTGCTTTGAGGACAGCGAGGTGGTCCACGTCGACGGCTCGGTCGACCCGGTGCGGGATTCGGAGATCATCGGGGCCGAGCTCATGCTCCGTGACCTCGATACCGTAGAGAAGCGGCTCTCCAAGGACGAGAAGCCGGCCATGAGCGGCGACAAGAAGGCCAAGGCCAGCGTCTCGGTGTGCCGCCGCATCAAGGAGGCCCTGGAGAAGGGACAGCCCGCCCGGGTGGTGCAGTGCGAGTACGAGGAGGCCGAGATGATGCAAGGCCTCCACCTGCTCACCGCCAAGCCCAAGTTCTACTGCGCCAACGTGCGGGAGGACGAGGTGCTGACGGGCAATGCCCATACCCGGAAGCTCGAGGCCCACGCCGCCAAGGAAGGGTCGCCGGTGGTGCTGGTCTCGGCCAAGGTGGAGAGCGAGATCGCCGAACTCGGGCCCGAGGAGCGCAAGGAGTTCCTGGCCGCGCTCGGCCTCGAGGAGTCGGGGCTCGACCGGGTGATCCGCAGCGCCTACCGGTTCCTGGGGCTCGCCACCTACTTCACCCAGGGACCCAAGGAAGTGCGGGCCTGGACCATCCACCAGGGATGGAAGGCCCCCCAGGCCGCCGGGGTGATCCACTCGGACTTCGAGCGGACCTTCATCCGGGCCCAGGTCGTGGCCTTCGAGGACTTCGCCAAGCACGGCTCGTGGAACGCCGCCAAGGAAGCCGGGGCGCTCCGCACCGAGGGCAAGGAGTACGAAGTCCGGGACGGCGACGTGATGCTGTTCCTGGCGGGCGCGTGAGTCCGTCTGCGGCTCGCCCGCGACTAGCGTCCTGGGGCCTCTCCCAGCCTCGCCAGGGCTTCGAGGTGGGCGTAGGCGTGGGCCGGATCCCGGTAGCGGACCTCCAGGAAGCCGATCCCGCCGGCCCGGAAAGGTGAGGCCAGCTGCAGGTGTTCCCCCACCTGCGGGTAGGTCTTGAGGCGCTCCACCATGGATCGGATCAGGCCCGGGTCCAGGCCGACCCGGCTGGTGGCATGGCCGAGCCCGATGGCCAGGTTGAGGTCGAGCCAGCGCAACACCCGGGCGGAGAGCTCCGGCTCGCCCAGGACCGCCCGCAGGTAGGTGGCCGAGGCCCCGAAGAGGTCCCGGTCCTCCAGGGAGAGGACCAGGAGCCCGAGGGTGGCGGATTCCCAGCGACTGCGGGCGGCCGCTCCCTGCGGCAAGCGTCCGCCTCCCGCCACCGTCAGTCGGCCGCGGCGCAGCGCCCGGAACCGGGCCAGTTGGGCCTGGTCCCGGACCCGGCTCCAGAGCTGGACCGCCTGCTCCCGCTCGATGGCCGAGGCGACCTGCGAGAGCACCGGGGAGGACTCGACGGGTCCCCCCACGAGGACTTCGACCGGCTCTCGGAGCAGACTTCCCGAGAGCACCACCGAGACCTCCTTGCCGGTGACCAGGGCGAAGATGGCGGCCAGCTCCTCGTCACCCGGGTCCTGGCGTAGCGCCTCGCCGGCGGCCAGGCAGGCCGCCCGGAACTCGTCGATGGGCTCCCGGATCCAGGCTTCGAAGGCTTCCCGGAGCCGAGCACTGGGGGAGGACTCGTGGCTGAGCGAGGCCAGGGACAGGACCGGCAGCAGGGTGCTCGGCAGGTGGGCGAGCGCCTTGGGGAGCCGATCGGAGAGTCCGGCGCGGGAGCGCTCGGCGAGCAGGGTCATGGTGCGGGCCAGGAGCTCGAGGGCGAGCGCCCGCCAGCCGGAGCTCGGTCCGGTCACGGTGAAGACCTGCTGGTCCCGGGCCAGCAGGTCGAGCAGGATCGCCGGGGTGGGCCGCGCCTTGGGGTCCGGCTCCGCGATCCAGGCAGCCGGGAAGAAGGGACGGGGCAGGCTCTCCTCGGCGAAGCGGGCATCGGCCTTGCGGAGCGGCTCCCGGACCTCCTCCGGGATCCTCCCTCCGTCGGCCAGGTGCTTCCGGACCAGCGAGACCGAAGGCAGGTGGCGGTAGCGCACCTGGGTCAGCCAGGGATCGGGGTCCAGGGCCGAGGGAAGGTGGTCCCCGGCGTCGTCGCCCTCCCGGAGCCCTCCTTCGGGGTCCAGCCGGGCCCCGGCCAGGCGGTCCAGCTCCTCGATGGCGCGGACCCCGAGCTCCGCGATGAGCGCAGGAGGAGCCGGCCTCGGGGGCTGGGATTCGGAGGGCGGGGAGGGGGCCGGGGGCAAGGGACCGGGCCGACCCAGCCACGCCGCGGTGGCGGCCGCCGCCAGGCCCACCAGTCCGAAGGACGCGAAGGCGGCCCGGCGTCGCCGCCTC
This sequence comes from uncultured bacterium, assembly GCA_964403795.1. Taxonomy (GTDB): domain Bacteria; phylum Muiribacteriota; class UBA6191; order CAZXTJ01; family CAYOHP01; genus CAYOHP01. The sequence goes on from CAYOHP010000016.1 coordinate 51,883, forward strand.
ATCGTCGAGCCGCGGCGGGCAGCCTTCCTCGGGGTGATCTCGGCGCTGCTCACCACCGGACGAAGGGAGACGGTCTCCCGGGACTGGAGGGCCGGACGGGCCTCCTTGAGGGCCTCGAGGAGATCCCGGGAGAAGCGGGTGACGGAACGGGGGCGCAGGGCAGGGCTCGGGTGGAGGGCCAGGCGGAAGAGCGGGGTGAGGCGTCGGGCCAGCTCCGGCACCAGGCGCTGGAACCGCAGGGTCGAGTCGACCACCCTGAGCGCCAGGGTCTCGGCCGGGCTCGCCCCGGTGCGGGGAAGGTGGTCCTCGAGCAGCCAGAACCCGACGCAGGCCAGTGACCAGAGGTCGGAAGCCGGGGTGGGGGGAAGGCCCTTCAGCGCTTCCGGGGCCATGAACTCGGGGGTCCCGAAGATGGCGCCGCTGCCGGTGATGGTCATGCCGGGCCGGACCGGTCGGACCAGGCCGAAATCGAGGAGCCGGGCCCGGCCGTCGGGCTCGATCATGGCGTTGAGCGGCTTCACGTCGCGGTGGACCAGGCCCGCGTCGTGCAGCGCCTGGAGGCCCTCGGCCAGGTCGGCGAGCCAGGCCAGGGCCCGCTCGGGATCGGGAGGCGAGGCGTCCACCTCGTCGGCGAGGTTCCGGCCCGCGACCATCTCGTAGAGCAGGGCGAGGCGGCCCTCCTCGGCTCGGCACAGGCCCTGGAAGCGGGCCAGACGAGGGTGGCGGAGGTCCTGGAGCAGCGCCGACTCGCGGAGGATCCGGGCCTCGTCCTCGGGGCTCGGGGCGAGGTTCGAGACCTTGGCGGCCAGGTGCTCCCCGGACTGCTGATCCTCGACCTCCCAGACGGTCCCGAATCCGCCGCGACCTAGCTCCCGGATCCGCCGGTAGCGCTGGTCGAGGAGCGGGAGCTGGGCCAGGGCCCGGGGCGTGATCGCCATGCCTGGAGCGTACAGGACGAGCCGGGGCATCCCCCAGGAGCCCCCGTGCGGCGGGAAGCCCGGACGGGACCGAGGGGCTCCTACACGAGTGGCCGGAGGAAGCGGAAGAAGCGGAAGAAGCGGATCCAGCCGGCGGCCTTGGCTTCTTCGTCGGGGCCGGGGCCGGCGACGGTCTCGACCACGCCGTCGGGGCGGACCCGGACGGTCCACTCGCGGCTCTCGGCGCAGTCCCGATCGATGCGCTCCCGCAGGCGGCGGGCCAGGGTGGAGGACTCGATCACCGCCATGCACTCGCCGTTGACGCTCTCGGAGAGCGGGTCGAGGTTGTAGGTGCCCACCGCCGCGATCCGGTCGTCGATCACGATGTTCTTGGCGTGGAGGCAGCGCTCCCCGGCGTAGACGAAGATCCGGAGGGTCGGCATGTCCCGCAGCAGCTTCTTCCAGTCCCGGAGGAAGAACGCCTGGGTGATCGGCTGGTTGGAGCTGACCGGACCGTTGGTATGCAGGGTGATCGCCACCCCCCGGTCCGAGGCCCGCTTCAGGGCTTCGTGGACCGGACGGGTCAACACCACGTACGGGTTCTGCAGGTGGATCGAGTGTTCGGCGGCATCCAGCAGCCGGACCATGTTCCCGGTGATCTCGTTCTTGGGCCGGCGGAAGGAGTGCTTGTCGAGGACCTTGGTGGGGAAGGCCCGGCGCCCGTGCCAGAGCCCTCGGGTGAAGCCCATGTATCCCTGGAGGTTCCGGTAGGCCGAGACCTCGTCCGAAAGGTCCCGGAGCGACCGGAGCGCCCCGCGGCTCGCCTCCTCGTCGTGGACGCCCCTGCCCAGCAGCCAGCGCTGCATCACCCGCCGGGCGGTCTCGAGCTCGTCGAGGGCGTCCTCCTCGCCCCGGCCGCCCCGACTCCCGAGCTCCATGGCGCGGAGCCCGTGGAATTCCTCCTCGAAGGCGGTGCGGGCCTCGCCGGCGACCGCCGCGCTCTCCAGCAGCACGTCCGAGTCGCGGCGGGCGGTGGGATGGGTGGCGGGGTCGGCGAAGTAGTGCCAGCCGATGTTCCGACCCCCGGTGAGCACCCGCTTGCCGTCGACGAGCAGGATCTTGTCGTGGTTCGAGGCCACCAGCTCCCGGACGTCCCCGGGGAGCGAGAGCAAGGCCTGGTGGAAGGGATTGAAGACCCGGACCTCGACTCCGGGGAGGCTGGCCAGGCCGCGGAGCCAGGCGGTATGGAAGAGCTTGGTCAGGTGCTTCGAGCCGCGGCGGTCCACCATGAGGCGGACCTTGACGCCCTCCCGGGCCCGCTTGGCCAGCAGCCCCAGGAAGCTCTTCCCGAAGACGTCGTCGTCCACGATGAAGTAGGTGGCGTCGATCGACTCCCGGGCGTTCTCCAGCAGGAACCATCGGATGTACCAGGCCTCGGCGTTGTCGTCGATCAGCCGGACCAGGGCGGGCTGGGGGGTCTCGCCCCCGGCGAGCTCCCGGAAGGCCGCGGCGGCCCGACCGGCAGGGGCCCGGCCCCCCTCGGCGGCCACCGGACCGGCGTCGTCGCCGGCGAGAGCGGCCCCGGCTGCCACCAGCAGGGCGAGGGCGGAGGCGAGGCGGGTTCGGAAGCTGCGGTTCATCGTGGGGTCACCGAGGAGCAGAGAGTACCTGGAGCCCGGGGGCGGGCCGCCGCCTCACACCAACGGCCGGAGGAAGGCGAGCTTCGAGAGCAGCTTGATGACGGTCCCGGAGAAGCCTTCGAGATGGTCCTCGGGGCCGTGGATCCGCTCGATCACGCCGTCCTCCCGGACCTTGATCTGGAACTCGACCGAGTCCTTGACGTCGGCATCGATCTTGAGCCGGCAGCCCAGGGCGAACTCCGGCGAGTGCACCACCGCCATCACTTCGCTGTTGATGCCCTGGCTCATCGGGTCGAGGTTGTAGGTCCCGATGCTGGCCACCTGGTCGTCGACCACGAAGACCTTGGCATGCAGCTTCCGGTCGCCGTGGAAGGCGAAGACCCGGAGCTTGGGGATGTCCCGGAGCAGCTTCTTCCAGTCCCGGAGGAAGAACGCCTGGGTGATCAAGCTGTCGGTGGAGGCCGGGCTGTTGGTGTGGAGGGTGATCGAGACGCCCCGGTCGGAGGCCCGCTTCAGGCTCTCGAAGACCTCCTTGGTCATGATCACATAGGGGTTCTGGATGTGGATCGACTTCTCGGCGGCGTCGAACAGGGCCAGCATGTTGGCGGTGATGTCGTTCCTGGGATCGGCGAAGGAGTGCTTGTCGAGCACCTTGACCGGGTACTCCCGGCGGCCCTGCCAGACGTCCCGCTGGAAGGCGTCGTACCACTGCATCTTGGAGTTCTTCGCCACCTCCTCGGAGAGCTTCCCGAGGAGCTTCGACTTGGGGAAGTCCTCGGCCGAGTGGACGCCCATCCCGAGGATCCAGCGGCGCATCACGTGGTAGGCCACGTCGAGTTCGAAACCCTCGTTCCCGTCGAACAGCCACTTCTTGGCGATCGAGTAGTTGGAGAGGCGCTCGAACTCCTCGGTGAAGGCCAGCGTCATCTCCTTGCCGATGGTGGAGCCCTTGATGAGCACGTCGGTGTCCCGGTAGCACTCGGGCATGTCGGCGGGATCCGCGAAGTAGCGGTCGGAGATGTTCCGGCCCCCGGTCACGGCCCACTCGGAGTCGGCCAGGATGATCTTGTCATGGTTGGAGGCGATCAGCTCCCGGACGTCCTTGGGCAGCTTGAAGAGATGCTTGTGCCAGGGGTTGAAGACCCGGATGTCGGCGCCCGCCTCATGGAGGTCCTGGAGGTATCCCTGCCCGGAGAAGCGCTTGGCCAGGCCGGCCGTGCCCCGGGCGTCGATCATGATCCGGACCTTGACGCCTTCCTTGATCTTCTTGTGGAGCAGTCCGAGCATCGACTTGCCGAAGATGTCCGGCTCCACGATGAAGTAGGTGATGTCGAGGGACTTGGTGGCGTTCTCGATGACCAGCCACCGGGCGAACCAGGACTCCACGTTGTCGGTGAGCAGGCGCACCCGGGTCTGGTGCATGCCGGGGGCGGCCAGCTTCTCGAACTCCCCGGCCACCCGGCCGGTCGGCTCGGCGACCACGGACCCGCCGGCCCACAGGCACAGGGCCAAGGTGAGGAACTTTGCGAGGAGTCGGAGCCCACCCGTTCGGACCAGCATCTTGCTCTCCCGTCACAACGGGGGAGGGTGGTCCCTCCTCCCGGCTTGCTTGCACTCTAGGGACGGGGCAGGGATCGTCAAGGTCGCGGGGGTGCTAGATTCGAGCCCTACCAGGAGGCGCCGCATGTCTTTCGCCGCGTTCGAGACCCCCCCTCCCGTCAACGAGCCGGTCCTGGGCTATGCCCCGGGCAGCCGGGAGCGATCCCTCCTGGAGGCCCGACTCCGTTCCATGCGGGAGGAGTCCCCCGAGATCCCCATGGTGATCGGGGGGAAGGCGGTCACCACCGGCGACCTACGGGAGGTCCGCGCCCCGCATGAGCACTCCCGGGTCCTGGGACGCTGGCATGCAGGGGGGGCCGAGCATGTGGCCCGGGCCGCCGATGCCGCCCGGGCCGCCCGGGGCTCCTGGGGGGAACTCGGCTTCGAGGAGCGGGCCGCGGTCTTCCTCCGGGCCGCCGACCTGCTGGCCGGGAGCCGGAGGGCGGACTTCAACGCCGCCACCATGCTCGGCCAGTCCAAGAGCTGCCACCAGTCGGAGATCGACGCCGCCTGCGAGCTGATCGACTTCTTCCGCTTCAACGTGGCCTTCGCCCGGGAGCTCTACGGGGAGCAGCCCCTGTCGGCGCCCGGGCAGTGGAACCGGCTCGAGTACCGGCCGCTCGACGGATTCGTGCTGGCGATCTCGCCGTTCAACTTCACTTCGATCGCGGCCAACATGGTGGCGGCCCCGGCCCTCATGGGCAATACCGTGATCTGGAAGCCGAGCGACAAGGCCATGCTCTCGGCCCACGCCATCCTGGCCCTGCTGGAGGCCGCCGGGCTGCCCCCGGGGGTCATCAACATGGTGGCGGGCGACCCGGGTCCGGTGGTGGGCGCGGCCCTGGACCATCCCGACCTGGCCGGGATCACCTTCACCGGGTCTTCGGCGGTCATGAAGCAGCTCTGGCGCCGGGCCGGGGAGTCGATCGACCGCTACCGCTGTTTCCCCCGGTTCGTGGGGGAGTGCGGCGGCAAGGATTTCGTGATGGTCCACGAGTCCGCCGACCCCGACGAGGTGGCCACCGCCCTGGTGCGGGGCGCCTTCGAGTACCAGGGCCAGAAGTGCTCGGCCGCCAGCCGGGCCTACCTCCCGACCAGCCTGTGGCCGGCGGTCAAGGAGCGCATGGCGGCCCAGCTCGCCTCGATCAAGGTGGGGCCGGTCGAGGACTTCTCGAACTTCGTGAACGCGGTGATCGCCAAGGACGCCCTGGAGCGTTGCCGGGGCTACATCGAGCGGGCCCGGGACAGCACCTCGGCCAAGGTGGCCCTGGGCGGCACCGTCGACGACCGGACCGGCTGGTTCGTCCACCCCACCGTGATCGAGGCTTCCGACCCGCGCTGGGAGTCCATGGAGCAGGAGATCTTCGGCCCCGTGCTCACGGTCCATGCCTACGATCCGGCCCGCTGGCGGGAGACCCTCCAGCTCTGCGACAAGACCTCGCCCTACGCCCTGACCGGCGCGGTCTTCGCCCGGGACCGGACGGTCATCGCCGAGGCGTCCAAGGCCCTCCGGTTCGCGGCCGGGAACTTCTACGTGAACGACAAGCCCACCGGGGCGGTGGTGGGCCAGCAGCCCTTCGGCGGTGCCCGCCTCTCCGGCACCAACGACAAGGCCGGCTCCAAGCTGAACCTGATCCGCTGGGTCTCCCCCCGCACGATCAAGGAAACCTTCGAGCCGCCACGCGACTATCGCTACCCGTTTCTCGGCTGACCCGGACACCCCTTGGAGCCACTGCACCGCAGGGGGACCCGAGCCGGCGGCAGGACCCGGAGGTCCACCAATCCCGAACCGGCTCCCGTCCGGCGACACCCCGAGGTCCCAGGAGCGTCAGCCCAGGTCCTCGTCGACGGCGGTCGAGAGCCTCACCATCTCGCCGTCGTCGGGGAGGCCCTCCTCGAGGATGCGGCGGGCCAGCGGTCGCACCACCATGCGTTCCAGCGCCTCGTCGAGGCCCCGGGCGCCGGTCGCCGGGGCGTAGCCCCGGGCCAGGATCCGCTCCCGCAGGTCCGGTGCCAGGACCACCCTTCCCGAGGTCAGCCCCAGGCGGCTCTCGAGCCGTCGGAGCTTCTGGTCCAGGATCTCGCCCATGGCGGCCTTGGTGAGCGGGTCGAAGGCCACGATGGCATTGAGCCGCCCCACCAGGGCATCGGAGAGGCCCGCCTTCATCACCCGGACCAGGCGCTCCCGCTCGCTCTGGAGTTCGTCCTCCTGGAAGCCCGGGGTGCGGGTCCCGGTGGCGCCGAGGTTCGAGGTGAGGATCACGATGCAGTGGCGCAGGTCGGCCTCGAGGCCCCGGGAGTCGACCATGCGGGCGGCATCGAAGGCCTCCAGGAACAGGTCCCGGACCGCCGGGTGGGCCCGGTCGAACTCGTCGAGCAGGAGGACCGCCGAGGGGGTCTCCCGGATCCTCCGGATCAGCCAGCCGCCCTTCTCGTGGCCGACGTACCCGGGTCCGGAGCCGAGCAGCCGGGTGGCGGCCCAGGCGTCGGTCAGGTCGGCCATGGCCACCCGGATCAGGCGCCGTTCGCTCCCGAAGAGGTGGGCCGCGATCTGGCGGGCGGTCTCGGTCTTCCCGACCCCGGTGGGACCGCAGAACAGGAGCACCGCGGCCGGGCGGTCCCGGTCCTTCAGGCCCGCCGAGTAGGGAGCCAACGCCCCCACCGCCTCGTCGATGGCCCGGTCCTGGCCCTTGATGGCGGCCCGGAGGCTGGTCTCCAGGCTCCGCATGCGCCGGGAGCCTTCCTGGCGGATGTGCTCGACCTCGCAGCCCAGCATCCCGGCGATCGCGAACTCGAGGTCGCCCCGCTCGGGCGGACGGCTGCGGGCCTCGGCCCGGGCCAGCGCCGAGTCCAGCAGCTCGATGGCCGAGAGCGGCAGGGCCTTGCCGGTGGGGAACTGCATGACGAGGCTGGTGGCGGTGTCGGCCAGGATGGGGTCGATCCGGGCCTGGTAGTGGTCCTCCATGCGCCGGGCCGAGAGCCGCACCATGCGCCGGGCCACCGGGAGGCTCGGCTCCTCGACGTCGATCTTCACGATCCGGCTCTCGAGCCCCCGGTCCTCGGCCAGGAAGCGCTGGTACTCCCCGGGCGTCGTGGTCCCCAGGATCCTGAGCCGCCCCCGGGCCAGGTGTTCCCGGATGTACTGCTCGGCGCCCTTGGGATCGTCCTTGTGGGCCCCGGTCCCCGAGAGCAGGTGGACCTCGTCGATCACGATCCAGACCGGGGCCAGGGTCTCGGAGGCATGCACCAGCTTCTCCAGGAACTCCTCGATCCGTCCGATGATCCCGGCCTGGGCCCGGAACAGGTTGGCATCCAGCCGGAAGAGCCGGGTTCCCTGGAGTCGTCCGGGGACGTTGCCCTCGATCAGGCGGGAGGCGACGCCTTCGAGGATGGCGCTCTTGCCGACCCCGCTCGGTCCCACCAGGATGGGGTTGGGCCGGTGCAGCATCAGCATCGCTTCCAGGATCCGGTCCAGGATCGGCCCCCGCCCGTGGGCCGGGTTCAGCTCCTTGGCCCGGGCGTGGTCGGTCAGCTCGCCGCCCACCGAAGCCAGGAAGGCCTCGGCTTCCTCCTGGGCGCTCCTCGGCTTGTGGGAGGCCCGGGCCTGCTGGGACCTCGGGGTGGGGCAGCATTCGGGGCAGTGGAAGGCCACGGCGGCGCGTCCCGGATCGGGAGGCGAGGGGACCCGGGCCGGAAGCAACCGGCCATCGTCCCATCGCACCGGGAGGTTCGGGTTCACCGGTGGGGTCACCGGGCGCTTGGCCCGGGAGGGTCGGGTCCGCTGCGAGGTGACCACCCGGGCCAGGTCCACCAGATCGACCTGGTCCCCGCCGCGGTCGGCCACCTGGGCGGCCAGGCGGCGCAGTATGGCCCGGATCGGGACCGGGTTCCCGGAAGGTTCGTCGGGCGGGTCGGCCTGGTCGAACCAAGCCATCGCCTCCCGGTCGTCGGTCAGGATGGCGGCGTCGAGGAGGGCCTGGTAGAGCTCGCCCCGGCTGGGTTGACGGGCGCTCCTGGACCGCCGGGCCTCTCGGTAGGCGGAGAGCAGGGCCTGGAACAGCGATCGGGAGAGCCGGGACTTGGGTCGGGGGCGCATCACTATCGAGTGTAGCCCCGACCATGGAGCCGGCCAATCGGGCTTCCTTGCCCGTCAATGGCAATCGGCTTGCATCGGGTACCCTCCTGCCGACCCGGAAGGGTGGGCGAGGGGCGAGGGACCCGGGAGTGGTCCACAGCCCACGTGCCAGGAGGGAGACCCGGAGTGACCAGCAAGGAGACCTTCGACACCGGAGGCGAGGAGATCGGCATCCACTGCCGTGCCAAGGGGGGAGGCGGGGCGGTGGTGCGTCTGCTCCAGGTGCTCGGCATCCTGGTCCTCCTCACCGTCCTCCTGCCGTTCCTCATCCCGATCGTGGCGGTGATCGGCGGGGTGGGGATCGGGATGCTGGGGATCGCCTTGGGGCTCACCCTCGGGTTCCTCGGCTTCCTGCTCAAGATGACGCTGTTCTCGCTGAAGCTGGTGGCGGCGGTCGTGGGCCTGGCCCTCGGCCTGCTCCCGCTGCTCCTCTGCGTGTTCGGTCTGGTCTGGCTGGCGGAGCACCTCACCAGCGACGACTGACGCCGGGGACGGCACGGATCCGGACCTCGGATCCACCGGAGGGACGGGGCCGAGAGGCCCCGTCCCTTCGCGATTCCCGCCCCTGGCAACCTCTCGCCCGGCCCGGAGTAGTACCCGGTGATGGCAGGAACGGCTCGGCGGCTCGCGCTCGCCCTGGCGCTCGGATCCGGGCTGGCGACGGCCGGGGCTCTCCGGGCCCAGGAGACCCTCAGGGTCTTCCTCGGCAGCCTCCATGACCACAGCGCCGAGGGGGGCGACGACGGCACCGGCGAAATGGCTGCGGCCCTGGCCGCCGCCCGCCAGCAGGGCTTCGATTTCTTCGCCCTCACGCCCCACGACCATATGGTGCAGGAAGCCACCTATCGGGATCTGGTGGCCAAGGTCCAGGCCGCCACCGAGCCCGGGAAGTTCGTGGCCTTCGCCGGGATCGAGTGGGGGGTCATCAAGAAGGGCGGCCACGTCGGGCTCCTGGGCGCCACCGCCAAGTGCCCTGCCGAGTCCACGGACTGGGAAGGCATGTGGGACTTCGTTGCCCGGGATCCGGGGGAGCCGTTGGTGGTCCTGAACCACCCCAAGTGGAACCGGACCTTCGGGGGGCGTCCCGACCAGGCCAGGGACCAGGCCGCAGCGCTGGTCGAGGTGCTCGGCGGCCCGAGCAAGGCCGATCGGTTCGGCAAGGTGCTCCGGCCCGACAACCACCACGACTCCTACCTGGCCATGCTCGACCAGGGCTGGCGGGTCGGGGTGGCCTATGGCCAGGACGACCACACCGGGCACTGGGGCGACATCACCCGGGCCCGCATGGGGGTCTGGGCCAACGCCCTGGAGCCGAGCGCCCTGCTCGACGGCTTCCGCAAGCACCGGACCTTCGCCACCGAGGACCCCGGGATGCGGATCTGGATCCAGGCCGGCGCCGTTCCCATGGGAGGGACCGCCCCGGTCGCGGAAACCCGCCTCCGGGTGGCGGTCCGCCACCGGGACGAGGCCGTCTCCGAGGTGGCGGTGTTCTTCGACGCCGACGGACCGGGGGGGGCGCCCGCCGAGGAGTTGGCCCACCAGCCGGGAGAGGCACGCAAGGGCCCCGACGGCTTCGTGGCCGAGGCCACCTACCCGCTGCTTCCCCGGTCGCCGGGGGCCTATGCGCTGGCGGTAGCCCGGGACCAGAGCGGCGACCTGGTGTGGTCGAGCCCCATCTGGTTCGGCGAGTCCGGCCGGTGGCTCGATCCCCCGGGCGGGAAGCGGACCGGTGCCACCGACCTGAATTTCGCGTCCTACGACGAGATCGAGGCCGTGCCCGGGATCGGGCGGGGACTCGCCAAGCGCATCATGGAGACCCGGGCCAAGGGCCACCTCTTCCTCTCGGTGGGCGAGATGGCGGCGGTCACCGGCGTGGATCCGGTCCGGCTGCCGGAAATCGAGGCCGCACTCGCGGTCACCACCCCGGAGGCCACCGCGGAGTTGGTCCTGGAAGCCGACAAGGGTCTCCGGAGCATCGTGGCCACCGGGTTTAGGGCCCGCGATCTGGAGCGGGCCGCCCGGCGCTCCCAGCGCCTGCTCGTCGGCCAGGTCCTCGCGGAACTCTCCTCGGGGCGGTTCGAGACCGCCTGCGCGGCCTGGCAGCGGCTTGCTGCCGGGTCCCGGACCGCGGCCCGGGACTTCGCCGACCAGCTCCGCCGGTCCCGGTCGCTCGGGGCGATGGCCCGCGAGGTCGAGGAGCTACTCGCGGGCGAGGCCTGCCCCGCCGGCGACGCCCCCGGGCGCTAGCTTCGTCCCCGAGGCCGCCAGCTCGGCACGACGGCGCGCCAGCAGTCCTTCGACCATCCGGAGATCCCGGCCCGCCAGCGGTCCATCCAGGGTCCCCAGCAGGTCGGCCAGCCGTCGCACCAGGGCCAGCCCCCGCTCGCTGCGGAACCCCTGGTACACGTCCCCCACCGGTTCCCGGGTCGAGAGGAGCTGGAGCGCCAGCTCCCGGAACAGGTCGCGGCGCCCCCCGTAGGGCGGCTCGAATCCCGAGGGAAGCGCCTCGCAGGCCTCCACGACCCTCCGCATGAAGACCAGCAGCTCGCCCTGGGGCGCGTAGCCGACGGCCCGGGCGTCGAGCCGGGCGCGGGCCTCCAGGTAGCGCACCCAGGGGCGGAGCTCGAGCGGCAGCCCGGCTGCCACGTCCCGGAACAGGTCGCCCATGCGCTTCGACTCCGGCGAGTCCTGCGACCACACCGCCACGGTCCCGAAGGCACCCTCCCAGAGGACCCGGGCCAGGTCGGCGTAGCGGGCGTTGGCCCGAGGCGGCAGCTTCTCCCGGTCGAGCAGCCCCTCCATGGTGTCGAGGGCCCGGCAGAAGCGGATCAGGTGGAACAGGTATCGGAGGGCCACCTCCCCCGGTACCTCGGCGGGGAAGGCCGCAAAGCGCGCCTGGAGCTCGTCCACCCGGGCCTGCAGATCGTGCAGCCGCTCCTTCCAGGGAGAGACCTCGAGCTTGTTCCCCTGCTTCGCCATGGCGAGCCGGCTACCCCTGGACACTCCCCCCAGGATGTCGCCGATCACGGTGGTGCCCTCGACCTGGAGGTCGAGGATCCGGATCAGGTCGAAGTCGAGGGCATGGAGCGCGGTCCTCAGTCCCGAGACCAGCACCTCGAGGTCGTCCCCCAGCCACCGGCCATCCCCCGTGGTGGCGAGCCACACCGCCCTCGGAGCCGCTTCCCCCCGCGGGCCGGCCGGGGCCGTCAGGCGGCCCCCCGGCGGTTCGGCGGCCAGGGTCCGGACCGAGACCGAGACCCCAGGGGTCCACCCGGCGGTCCCGGCAGCCAGGACCGAAGCGAGCTCCACGGCCGGGCCGGACCCGAGGCCGGCCGAGACCCCCGACGGCAGCCTTCCCCCGCGCACCTCGGCCAGCAATGCCAGGCGGAGGGCACCCTCGGGCCAGGTCCCGGCCGAGAGGCGGATCTCGTCCCCGGGCCAGCCGGCGTCCATTCCTTCGAACCACTCGGGCGGGACCTCGTCGTCGGCCCCGATCCGGAACCAGCCGAACCAGCGGTCCTCGCCGGGGTGGGGATAGGGCAGGGGCCGGTACCACCGGGCCAGGATCGCGAGGTCCTTGGGCGGCAGGGTCATGAACTCCCAGCCCGGGTGGGCGTCACCGCCCAGGTCGACCTCCGCGCTCGCGGTGGAGTCTCCGTCGGAGGCCGTGACCGTGAGCAGGGCCCGGGTCCGCTCGCGAAGCGGGGTCCACTCGGTGCGCCACAGGCCTTCCGTGCCGGGGTCGGGGGACGCCGACCGGCCCTCGACCGAGACGCCCAGGGCATTCCGGGCCCGGGCCTGGACCCGATAGCCGCGGGGACCGTACTCGACCCACGCGGCTTCCAGCACCAGGGTGCGGGCCGCCACCCGGGCCCGGGCGGCCAGCAACAGGAGGCCCAGGAGCGCGCCTCCCAGCGCCGGCAGGACCCATCCGAGGCGTGCCTCGGAGTCCCGGGGACTCGGATCCGGGGCCGGTGCGGGCTTTCCGCCTTCCCCTTCGCGGCTGGCCTCCACGGGAAGGACCAGGGTGTCGCGGGGCGGGGCACCGGCTTCGAGGGCTTCCGCCAGCGCCGCGGCGGTGGGACGGGCCGCGGGATTCCGGGCCAGGCAGCCGAGGATCAGCTCGCGGAACCACGGCGGCGCCAGGTCCGGGCCGATGGGGTCGGGGTCGCGGTCCAGGCGCCGCATCACCTCGGCGTAGTCCTTGACCCAGTCGAAAGGGGGCTTGCCGGTGAGGGCGACCTGCAGCAGGGTGGCGAGCGAGTAGAGGTCCCCGGGCGGTCCCACCGGCTCGGAGAGGAGCAGCTCGGGGGGGAGGTACTGGGGCGTGCCCAGCACCGCCCCGCTCTGGGTGAGGCGGGTCCACTCCTCCTCCATCGCCGAGGCCAGCCCGAAGTCGGCGAGGTAGGGGCGACCCGAGGCGTGGAGCAGCACGTTGGCCGGCTTCAGGTCCCGGTGGAGGACCCCCTCGCCATGGGCGTGGGCCAGGGCCCGGGCCAGGGCCAGCCCCAGGGCGCGGACCTCTTCGAGGTCGAGGTTCCCCTGCTTCAAGCGTTCCTGGAGGGAGGTTCCTTCCACGTACTGCATGGCGAGGTAGAGCCCGTCGTCGCCCAGTTCGCCGAAGTCCCAGAGGCGGATGATCGAGGGATGGTCCAGGTGGGCCAGGACCCGGGCCTCGCGGCGGAAGCGGCCCAGGGCGCGCTCCGAGACCTTGCCGCCCAGGCGCACCACCTTGAGGGCGACGGACCGGTCGAAGCCGGCTTGGGTCGCCAGCCAGACGTCGCCGAATCCGCCGCTCCCGAGCAGCCGCTCGACCCGGAAGTTGCGGAGCTTGGGCGGGGGGCCCGGAGCCGGTCTCACCCCGGCAGGAGGCTCCGCAGGAACTCGGCGCTCGCCCCGCAGGTGGCCTGGGCCCTGGCCAGGAAGTCGGCGTCCTCGAGGTCGCTCCGGTCGAGCTGCTCCATGTAGTCCCGGGCCACCCGGAAGCGGTGGCTGGTGACGTCCACGTAGCGCCGGAAGCCTCGCCCGGTGGCCGGGTCGAGGCAGTCGTCGAAGGCGATGGGGAGGAGGGCCCCGCCCTGGAGGCAGACCATTTCCCGGGTGGCTCCGGCGGCCGCCCGCTTCACCGCCGCGAACCCGAGGTCCCTGGCGTACTCGGCATCGTAGGGATTGGGCGGGGCGCAGCGCAGCTCGTAGCCGATGTCCTTCTCGACCACCGTGACCTTCTTGTTGCCGCGGCGGGAGAAGCGGTTCAGGACCTCGGCCTTGACCTTGCGTCCGAGGTCGATCTCGCCGAGCCGGATGTTGCCTTCCTTGTCGCGCTCGACGTTCTTGAGTTCCTGCGCCTCCTCGGGGGAGAAGCGGGCCGAGAGGCCCTCGGCGAGCAGCACCACGCCCCAGGGGCGCTCGGCCAGCTCGCGCTTGATCATGGTCCCCTCGATCCGGTCGCAGATCTGCGCCAGCCGGATGGTCCCGGAGGGGAAGTCCTCGGGGATGAGGGTCAGGGTGGCGCCGGCCGCCTTCCCGATGCCCATGGTGAGGAAACCCGCCTCGCGACCCATGCAGACCACGAAGTACCACCGGGTCGTCGTCTGGGCGTCGGCGATGATGTTGGAGACGAGCTCGGTGCCCACGGCCCTCGCCGTCTCGAAGCCGAGCGTCGAGAGGTACTGGGGCAGCATCAGGTCGTTGTCGATGGTCTTCGGCACATGGATCACCTGGAGCCGCGACCCGGCCTCCCGGGCCACCGCGTCGGCGGCCCGCAGCACGTCGTCGCCGCCCACCGTGAACAGGCAGTCGACCCCCAGGTCGCGCAGCGTCCGGACCGTGTTCTTGAGGCGGCGATCGTTGTCCGCGGGATTGAGCCGCGAGGCTCCGAGCAGGCTCCCGCCGGTCAGGTAGATGCGGCTCACGTCCTCGATCCCGAGCGCCATGGTCTCGGTGGTGACGCCCTTGGAGAGCCACTCGAAGCCGTCCATGAAGCCGATCACCCGGTAGCCCCGGTTCACGGCCTCGATGGTGATGGCCGAGATCACGCCGTTGATGCCCGGGGCGGGGCCGCCCCCGATCACGATGCCGACGGTGTAGCCGGTGCGGGTCACGCGCCCACCTCCTCTTCGGGACGGGGAACGAAGCCGTCCGCGATCGGTTCGAAGCGCCTGCGGAACTCGGGCACCGGGAGCCGGGCCACTCCGGCGAGCCGGTTCAGCTTCTCGGGATCGGTGAAGTCGGAGGCCTCGAGCCGGATCATGTAGCGCCGGGCGACCTCGAAGCCCTCGCTCTCGACGTTCACGTAGCGGACCCGGGTCTTGCCCGAGCCCTTGTCCTGCATGTCCTCGAAGCGCATGGGCACGAGCTCGCCGCCCTGGAGCGTGACCATGGCGCCGGTGCCGCCCGAGAGCAGGAATTCCACGGCGGCGTAGCCGAGGTCCCGGGTGTACTCCATGTCGAGCGGGATCGGCGAGGCGCAGCGCAGCTCGTAGCCGATGTTCTTGGAGACGATGGTGGCGTCGAGATCGCGGAGCTGGAGCCGCTCCTTCAACTCGTTCTTCACCTTGCGCCCCAGGTCGACCTCGGCGAAGCGCTGGTGGCCGTGCTCGTCGAGCTCGACGTCCTGGAGTTCCTTCATCTCCTCGGGGTCGAGCTTGCCGATCAGGCCCTCGGCCAGCACGATCACGCCGTAGGGGCGGCCCATGGCGATCCGTTTCAGGATCGTCCCCTCGCAGATGTCGCAGATGTCGGAGAAGGCGACCGTCTCGCGGGGGAACTCCTCGGCGATCAGGGTGTTGGTGGCCCCGGCGCTCTTGCCGATCCCCAGGGCCAGGTGGCCGGCCTTCCTGCCCATGGCGACCACCAGGTACCAGCGGCGGGTGGTCCGCGCGTCCTCCATGAGGTTCCGCACCAGGCGGGCCCCCACGTCCCTGGCGGTCTCGAAACCGAAGGTCGGGATATGGGGCGGCAGGGGAAGGTCGTTGTCGATGGTCTTGGGGACGTGGGCGGTGGAGATCTCACGGCCCGAGCGCTCCTCCACGTAGCGGGCCGAGAGGGCGGTGTCGTCGCCGCCGATCGAGACCAGGTAGCGGACCTCGAGCTTGCGCAGGGTGTCGATCACCTTGCGCATCCGGTCCTCGGACTTGGTGGGGTTCTCGCGGGAGGTGCCGAGCACGCTGCCGCCCCGGAGGTGGATCCGGTACACGCTCTCGATGTCGAGAGGGACCACCCGGTCGGTGCGCTCCTGGACCAGCCACTTGTAGCCGTCCCGGATCCCGAGCACCGAGAGGCCGCGATCGACGGCCCGGTGGGTGGCGGCCGAGATCACTCCGTTGATTCCCGGGGCGGGACCACCGCCCACCAGGATCGCCAGCTTCGACATCGCATCCCCTCGAGGTAGCGGCGGCGGGGTGCCGACCGGCTCTCGGCCGCTCCGCACCCCCACGGTCGGCCGTCGCCAAGGACGGTAGCACCCGGGGGGGGCGCGCGCTACTGGGGGGTAGGTACCCCGGACCTACCGATCCGACACCTCGTAGAGGGCGTAGAGGCGGGGGAGGGCCTGCTTGGGATCGACCGCGGTGACCATCACGCCGCCGGGGCCGGGGATCTCGATCCCGTCGCCGGCGTCCCAGGTCACCCGGACCGCCAGCACCAGGCCGGCGTCGTCGAGGTCCGCGAGCAGCGGGTAGGCCCGGGGCCAGCGCTCCTGGATCGAGGCCCGGGACAGCGAACCTTGGGGATGGGCTGTCCGCAGCTCGGCCAGCAGCGCCGCGGCCCGGGCCAGGGTGGTTCCCGGCTCGAGGGGATCGGTCTCGCCGAGGACCACCTCGCGGGAGGGGCGGTCGCCGGTCTGGAGGCCGAGCAGGCTCACCCGCACCCGCCCCTGGGTGACCTCGACCAGCTCCAGCAGATTGGGGAGGCGCATCTCGGGCTGGGTCGGCTGGTAGCGGGCGATCGCCATCAGGGGGGTGAAGGGGACTCCGCCATGGGGCGGGGCATCGAGGGCGTGGAGCCCGTAGCGGGGAAGGGTGTGCTGGAGGTTGGTCACGAAGATCCGGTTCTCCCGAGGATTGACCGGGCCTCCCTTGGACCGCACCAGGTAGACCTTCCCGGCCTCCGGTTTGGTACTGGCGCGCAGCCGGATGGTGTCGTGGACGACCGGGGAGAAGGGGTGCTGGTAGGGGAGAGCGAGGGGCGCGAGCGGGGTCACCGCCAAGGGGTCGCGCACCGTGCTCCCGGGCGCGGCCTCGTCGAGGACCTGGGCCTCGACCTCGACGGGGGGGGCCGGGAAGCGGCCTTCCAGCCAGCTGTCGGCCGACGCCGAAGCGACCAGGAGGAGGGAGAGGGCCACGAGCCCCGAGGCCTGCTTGTCGAACATGCGGAGGGTCCCCTTTCGGAGGGTCCAGGTCGCCCCAGGAAAAGGTAGCCCGGGTCTCCGCTGCGGCCAAGCGGAGGTTCGACGGGGGCGGTGCCATGCGGCCGGGGGCCATGGTAGAAACAGCCCCGAGGAAGGGTCGATGCAGGTGCGAGGGGAACCAGCCGTCCTCATGACGCGGGAGGGCCGGATGGCCGAGCAGCAGGTGACCGGCGGACGGCGGCGCGAGATCCAGGCCGATCCGGAGGCGGTGGCTCGGCTGGTGGCCGAGCGTTTCCGGGAGGCGGCCATCGAAGCATGCCGCGAGCGGGACCACTTCTACGTGGCCCTCTCCGGCGGGTCGACCCCGCGGCGCGCCTACACCCTGCTCCGCTCCATGCCGGGGATCCCCTGGCACCAGGTCCGGCTGTTCGTCGGCGACGAGCGGGCCGTGCCCCTGAACCACGAGCAGTCGAACTACCGGATGATCCGCGAGACCCTGCTCGCCGAGGTCGAGGACCTGGTGGGCCGGGTCCATCCCATCGATCCCCGCCAGGGCTCGCTGGAGCAGGTGTCCAGCCACTACCAGGGGATCTTGAAGGAGATCCTGGGGGAGGACTGCGTGTTCGACTTGCTCCTCCTGGGCATGGGCGTGGACGGGTCCACCGCCAGCCTCTACCCGGGTCGACAGGAAGCCCAGGACTACGAGCGCTTCGTGGTGCCGGTCCATGACGCACCCGACGGACTCGACCGGATCAGCCTCTCCCCCCGGACCATCCGGGCGGCCCGCAAGGTGTGGATGATCGCCACCACCACCCGCAAGACCGAGATGGTCGCCCGCGTCATGGCCGAGGATGCCGATCCCCGGAGCCTCCCGGCGGCCAACGTCCACGGATGCCGGGGCGAAGTGACCTGGTTCCTGGACGAGGCCTCGGCCGGAAGACTCCCTCCGCTCGGGTAGGCCGCCGGATCGGGGAGCCTCCGGCTGCGACGACCCGTTGCCCGGGTCAGCGCCGCGCCAGAGCCTCGGCGACCACCCGGGCCCCGAGTACCGCGGCCTCGGGCTCAAGCACGACCGCCACCGGGACCTCGGCCAGCATGGCGGAGAAGTTCGACTTGGCCCGGAAGGCCTCGAGGAACCCCGGCTGGCGGAGCGCGGGCAGGATCTTCGGGGGGATGCCCCCGCCCAGGAAGACGCCTCCCCGGGCCAGGGTGCGGAGCGCCAGGTTCCCGGCCTCCGCGCCGAGGATGGAGACCCATTCGGCCACGGCCCGGATCGCGGTCGAGTCGGTGCCGGAGAGGGCCAGGGCCACCACCGCGGCGTTGGGGTCCCCGGCCCGGCCGGCGCCGGGGAAGTCCGGGTGGGCCTCGGCACCGGCCTCCGCGAGCAGGAAGCGGTAGAGCGCCGAGAAGCCCCGGCCCGAGAGCACGTGCTCGACGCTCACCGGACGTTCGGTCCGGGCCAGGTGGTCGCGGAGGCGGACCTGGAAATCGCCGAGCGGGGTGAAGTCGGCGTGGCCGCCTTCGGTCGGGAGCGGGTGGAGGCGGCCTTCCACCTCGGCCAGGATGGCGATGCCGAGCCCGGTGCCGGGGGCCATGACCACCGAGGTCGCGACCTGCTCCGGCGGGCTTCCCTGGAGGTACTCCAGGCGATCGGCGGGAAGCGCCAGGATCCCGTGGGCGGTGGCGACCAGGTCGTTCATCAGACGGAAGGGAGCGCCCCCGATCGCGGCCGAGAGCTCGGACTCGTCGAGGTCCCACCCCAGGTTCACCAGGTGGGACCGCCCCCTGATCACGGGTCCGGCCACGCCCATGGCGGCGGCCGACAGGTCGCGGCCGGCGGGGCCGGCGTCGCGGAGGAACCGCGTCACGATCTCGCCCAGGCCGGAGTGGTCGCGGGAGGCGAAGGTCCCGGAACGGAGCAGTTCGGCGCCCGAGCCGGAGAGCCGGTAGAGGTGCAGGTTGGTCTTGGTGCCGCCGAGGTCGCCCGACAGGATGTGCATGCGAGTACCGTACGCGGCCCCGACCGACCCCGGCAATCCTGGGCACGGGAGGCCAGAGTCAGGCTCCTGGGCCCGGCGAACCGGGGACCAGGGCCCGGGGGCGCAGCATGTCGGGGCGTTCCCGCTGTTCCCGGGCATGGGCGATCCAGCCGGCGGTGCGACCGAGGGCGAAGAGGGCGGTGTCCGAACCCGGGCCCCGGGGGCCCAGGCTGGTGATCCGGGACTCGAGGACCGGCTCGCCGCCGAGCAGGCCGCCTCCGGCCGCCTGATCCGCCCCGCTTCCCGCTACCTCGGCCCGCTGCCGCCTGCGGCCCAGGCGCGGATGGACCCCATGCTACGGTGACCCGCGAGACGAGCGGAGGAGAGCCATGGCCGTGCGCCAGGTGGGCAATTTCATCGCCGGAAAGTGGGAGTTCCCGACCGACCGTGGCCGCGGCAAGAGCACCAACCCGGCCGACACCCGGGAAGTCGTGGCGGAGTACGTGGATGGCAATCGCGACGACGCCAAGCGGGCCATCGAGGCCGCCGCCGCCGCCTTCGAGTCCTGGCGACGGGTTCCCGGGCCGGAGCGGGGTCGGGTCCTGGCCCGGGCCGCGGCCATCGCCATGGGGCGGAAGAAGGAGCTCGCCGCCACCATGACCCGGGAGGAAGGCAAGCTCCTCTCCGACGCCGAGGGCGAGATCGTGAAGGGCGTGAACCTCCTCGAGTGGTACTCGGGCGAGGGCTTCCGCATGGGCGGCAAGACCGTGCCCAGCGAGGTGGGCAATACCTTCCTCTGCACGGTGCGCATCCCCCTCGGGGTGGCCGGCATCATCACGCCCTGGAACTTCCCCTGGGCCATCCCCTGCTGGAAGATCGCCCCCGCCCTGGTGGCGGGGAACACCGTGGTCTTCAAGCCCGCCAGCTTCACGGTGGCCTCCGCCTGCGATCTGGTGGAGATCCTGACCGAGGCCGGGCTCCCGCCTGGGGTGCTGAACATGGTGAACGGCCCAGGCTCGACGGTGGGAGCCGAGATCGCCGAGAACGAGAAGGTCCGGGCGGTCAGCTTCACCGGTTCCAACGAGATCGGCCGGAGGGTCCACCAGGCGACCATGGACCGCATGGCCAGGGTCACGCTCGAGATGGGCGGCAAGAATGCCTGCATCGTCATGGACGACGCCAACCTGGATCTGGCCGCGGCCGGCATCGTCCGGGGAGCCTTCGGCGGGACCGGCCAGCGCTGCACCGCCACCAGTCGCCTGGTGGTGCACAAGGCGGTCAAGGAGCCCCTGCTCCAGAAGATCGTGGCCGCCGCCAAGGCCATCAAGGTCGGTCCCGGGCTCGAGGCGTCGTCGGGGATGGGGCCGGTCGTCGACCGGAACCAGCACCAGGGAGTGCTCGGGTTCATCGCGCGTGCCAAGGCCGAGGGCGCCAGGGTGCTCTGCGGGGGCGGCAAGCCGGCGGCTCCCGAGCTGGCGCACGGCTGGTTCGTGGAGCCCACCATCCTCGACGACGTGACCCAGGACATGGAGGTCTGGCGCGAGGAGGTCTTCGGACCGGTCCTGGCGGTGATCGTGGCCAACGACTTCGACCACGCCATGGCGCTCGCCAACGACTCCAAGTACGGGCTCTCCTCGGCGTTCTACTCCGAGAACTCGAACCTGGTGATGCGCTACGTCGAGGGCATCGAGTCGGGCATGGTGCACGTGAACTCGCCGACCATCGGCGGCGAGGCCCAGGTGCCCTTCGGCGGCATGAAGGCCACCGGCCACGGCGAGCGGGAGATGTCGGAGGAAGGCCTCCACTTCTTCACCGAGCAGAAGACCGTGTGGATCGACTACACCGGCAAGCCCCGCACCACCAACATCTACTAGGCGTCCGGGGCCCACGGGACCCGGCCCGGGGCGCGGCTCGCTGCCTTCCCCCGACCGGCCCGGGAAGGCCCGGAACCGAGGAGTGTCCGCCATGGGTCCGCTCGACGGCCTGTTCGTGCTCGACCTGACCCGGGCCATGGCCGGGCCGTACTGCACCATGATGCTCGCCGACCTCGGCGCCCGGGTCATCAAGGTGGAGCGGCCCGGCAAGGGCGATGACACCCGGGGCTGGGGGCCTCCCTTCCAGGGCACCGAGTCGGTCTACTTCCTGTCGGCGAACCGCAACAAGGAGTCCCTGGTCCTCGACCTGAAGGACCCGGACCACCTCGACGTCCTGTGGAGGCTGATCGAGCGGGCCGACGTGCTGGTCGAGAATTTCCGGCCCGGGACCATGGCGAAGATGGGCCTCGACTGGCCCGACGTGCGGGAGCGCAATCCGGGGTTGGTCTATGCCCGGATCACCGGCTTCGGCTCGAGCGGGCCCTACCAGGACCGGGCCGGCTACGACCTGATCGCCCAGGGCATGGGCGGCTTCATGGGCTTCACCGGCCAGGAGGGCGGGCCGCCCACCAAGGTCGGGCTGCCGGTCGCCGACATCAACGCCGGGATGTTCCTGGCCTTCGGGATCGCGGCCGCGCTCCACCACCGTGCCAAGACCGGCGAGGGCCAGCTGGTCGAGACCTCGCTCTACGAGGGCGCGCTGGCCCAGCTCACCTACCAGGCAGGGCGCTACTTCGCCTCGCAGGCGGACGTGCCGCGGCCCGAGGGCAATCGCCACCCGCTGATCGTCCCCTACGCCACCTACCAGACCGAGGACGGCTGGGTGAACCTGGCCGTGGGTTCCGAGGGGCTCTGGAAGCGCTTCGTCAAGGCGCTCGGACTTCCCGAATTGCTCGAGGATCCGCGGTTTTCCTCCAATCCGCTGCGGGTGAAGAACCGCGGCGAGCTCGACAAGGTGCTCGGGCCGAGGATCCGCGCCTTCACGACCCGCGACTTCCTGGACCTGCTCGAGACCGCCGGCGTCCCCTGCGGCCCGGTCTCCACGGTCGACGAGATCCTGGAGGACCCGCACGCCAGGGCCCGGGAGATGGTGGTCGAAGTCCCGCATGAGACCCTGGGACCGATCCGGGTGATGGGCATGCCGGTGAAGTTCTCGGAGACCCCGGGGGCGATCCGGACGGCCCCGCCGCTCCTGGGGCGCCACGGCAAGGAGATCCTGGCCGAGCTCGGTTACCCTCCGGATCAGGTGGCCTCCTTGCTGGCGCCTCGCTCCGGCGGCGACGGGGACTAGTCCTCGGGTCCGGGCGAGGAACGCCCGGGGTCGGGAAGTGGTCTCCCTACCGGGGCCCGAGGCCCGGAGCCGGGCCGTAGATCGGACGGGCGATGTCTTCGGTCGATGTCCGCGAATCGACGGTGCGCCGGATCACCATCGCGGTCTCCTCGCTCGCCCTGTTCCTGATGCTCGGACCCTGCGCCCCGGAGCGCTTCGCCCCGCCCCGGGCCGATCCACTGGCCGGCACCCCGGGTCGTCCCGGCCTGGCCGGCTCCAACGCCCCCGGCTTCGAACTTTCCGGGGTGGCGCTGGCCCCGGCCCCGCTCGCCTCGTGGACCAGCGAGGGGCTGGCGGCCCCTGCCCGGGATTTCCGCCTGCCCTGCGGGTGCAAGCCGGCCCGACCCTGGGAGGTGACGCCCGCTTGCCCGCATCGGATCCGGGCCCCTGGCGGCGATCCCGGAGGGGAGGGGGGGGCTGCCTCTCGGGTCCTGGTGCAGGCCTATGGCCTGGCGGTCGCCGATCCCGAGGGGGAAGGCGGGGCGGGTGCTTCCTGGGCGCTTGGCGACGGGGGCCGGAGCGGCAGCGGCGCCTCGGGAGGCCAGGGGGGCGGGATCCGGATCGGAGGCGGGGGCGGGGGCTCCGGTGGGACGGGAGCCGGAGAGGTGGTGGACCCCCGGGTGAAACCCGGGTTCCTGGGCGGCTGGCGACCGGTAGCGGTCCCCGCCGAGGGCTTCCGGGCCGCGCCCGAATCGTTGTCCAAGGGAGACCAGAGGCCCGGGAGTCCGCTCCGGTGAAGCGCTCCGGCTTCTCGCTGGTCCTGCCTACGGTGGTCGGCGTCGTGCTGGTCGTGCTCACCCTGGGAGCCACCCTGATCGACCGGGGCAAGGGACTCGGCACCGCGCTCCGCCGGGGCGGGCTCCAGGACCGGGCGATCGGGCTGGCCCGGGACGCCAACACCGAGGCGGTCCACCGGATCCGGACCCGGGCCAACCTCCCGGGTCGGCCCGAGTTCGAGATGGTGCGCTCCAACCAGGTTCCCTACCGCCACCCGCTCGGATCCGGGGAGCTGCCCTGGGCAGCGCGGAGCGCCGGAGACGGCCTGGAACGGATCGACGGGGTCGAGGTCACGGTGCTGCGGCGAGCCTTCGCCACCGGGAGGCCCGAAGAGCGGGTCGACTACGAGGCCATGGGCGTCATGCGCTTCGTGGCCGGGAGCGAGGGGGCGCTGGGGGTCTCGGCCCGGCACACCCTCGAACTCGGGTTCCGCACCGTGCTGGTGGCCCCGCCCCGGCCCTTCGACGCCCCGACTTTCATGCTGCTCCACGCCGAGGGCCTGCTGCGCGACGCCAGCCGGGGTGGCGAGCCGAGCCTCTGGATGCGCCAGCTGGTGGCCGCCACCACCGGCGTGCGACGGGAGGTGCGGGCCTACGCCGAACGCTTCCACCAGCTCGTCGAGACCTGGCGGAAGTGGCTCCGGGACGGGTACGGCGACCCTTCGGCGCTGCGCGAGGCGATCTCGATCTTCGAGGGCCAGTCGCGCCGGTTCGCGGCCTCGGTGCGCGGCAGCGCCTGGCCCGCCCGGGAATGGTGCATGGAGGCCGACGCCGTCCGGGAGGGCGATCGCCTGGCGCTGCCTCCCCAGACGGCCCGCCCTCCGGACGGGATGGATCGGGACCACCCGCCCGAGGGCCGTTTCCTCCATGACTTCCTGGAGCCGCTCTCGGTCTACAGCTTCGCGGCCGAGGTCGATCTCGACGCGGTGGCGCTGCCCCGACGCATGGAAGAGAAGCTCCCGGAGTACGACCGGGCCCTGGAGGCCTGGCAGAATTTCCGGACCCAGCTGGCGAGCCTGATGCTCGATCCCCTCGGCAAGCGACGCGAGGTGGCGCGGGTCGCACCCGAGTACCTGGAGGCGAGCAGGAACCTGGCGGCCTCCGCGGATCCCATGGCGGAGGCCTTCCACCTCTTCCAGGAGATCATGGTCGAGGTCTCCGGCGACGCCCACCAGCAGCTCCGGGACCGGGCGGTCAGGCTCTCGCCCGAGGAGCTGGGGCGGAAGGCCGAGTTCGTCTTCCGCGACGTGGAGAGCGCGGCCTCGTTCCTGGCGGTGCGACCCAACCCGGCGGGGATCGTCTACGTGGAGGACCCGAGTCGGGTGCCTCTGGTCCTCGACCTCGCCGAGGTCACCGGCCGACTCATGGTGATCTACCGGGGCGAGCTGCGGGTCCGCCGGGCCGAGGTCGCGAATCCCGGCGAGGACGTGCTGGTGCTGATGTCCTGGGAAGGGATGCATTGCGAGACCCCGGGGACGGCGGCCCGGATCCTGGCGTCCGGCTCCGAGCTCTCGGCTTTCGGGGACCTGGGAACCGGGAGCCTGGTGATCGACGGCCGGGGGTCCTCGGCGAGCTTCGTGCCCGGGCTCCGCGGCAAGCTGAAGCGCCAGGACGCCATCTCGCACCGGAGTCCGGACCTGGCTCCCGAAGGCGCGCCTCCCGATCCTCGGCTGCTCCACGCTTCGCTCTCGCTGGAGCCCCAGTACGAGAGGGTCGATCGATGAGGGCGCCGGTGTCGGGTCTCCCCGGGAGCGGAGACGGTTCCTCGAGCGAAGACGGGCGTCGGAGCGGCCTGACCGCCATCGAGATCGTGTTCGTGGTGGCGATCGTGGGCATGGCGCTGGGTCCGATCCTCTCGATGCTCACCACCGGGAACCGGCTGGCCCACGTGGAGGAGTTCGAGGTCCTGGCCCGCCGGCGCGCCGCCCTGGTGCTGGCCGGGCTCGAGCCGCTCCCCTGGCACCGGCTCCGGGACGCGGCCCGGGAGGCGGCGGGCGAGACGGTGGCCGGGCTGGGGCCCGGGGCCCAGGAGCTCCCTGCTTCGATGGTCCCGGTCTCGGTGGTGCCCGGGGAGCAGAAGCCGCTCACCGCCCGGGTCTTCGTCGAGGACCTGGAGCCGGGTCTGGGACGGCTCTCGGCGGTGGTGGGCTGGATCCATCCCATCGACCGCAAGCTCCGCGCCCATGTCGAACACCGCCTGGTCGGCGACCCGATCCACTGGAGGCGCCAGTGATCCGGCCAGGGCGACGCGCCTTCAGCCTCGTCGAGGTGGTGCTCTTCTCGGGGATCGCGGTGGTGATGCTGGGGGCGCTCTGGAGCTTCTTCGCCGAGTCGGTGAAACGCGGCAGCCGCTCGGCCGGTCGGCTGGCCGGGGCCGAGGCGGTGTTCCACCTCTCGGCGGTGCTGGAGAGCGATCTGGCGGCCCTGCTCGAACACGATGCCTCGCCCATCGGGTACCGGGTCGAGGAGGGGGCGCGGATCCTGGCCTTCGTCCGCCACGCCGAGACCTCGCCCGATGCCTCCTGGGACCCGCCGCCCCCGGTCCGGGTCGAGTACCGCTTCGAGCCGGCCACGGGCCGGGTGCTCCGGCGCACCGAGCCCGGGGGCGAACGGGTGGTGCCGGGGAAGTTCGCGGCCCTCGACGCCTGGATCGAGGCCGTCACCCTTCCCGAACTCTCGGCCCGCTCCTGGCGGCTCGCCTACCGGCTGGCGGCCCACGGGGACGCGGGCCTGGCCGAGAACCCGGGGAGCGGCGCGGTCGTGATCGGCGCGGTGCCGCTCCGGTCGCGGAGCATGCGCAGCCTCTACCCCTTCTGGCACCGGGACCCCTGGGCCGATCCGGGCGGCTGACCCTCCACCCGGATCGACCCGGCATCGCTTGGACCGTGTTACTTGCCGGTGTACCCCTGGTCCACGATCGAGAGGGCGTCGTCGATCATGGCGAAGCTCTCGTCGAGCTGGTCCTTGGTGATCACCAGGGGCGGGACGCAGAAGATCATGTTCCACCGCACGAAGGTGATCATGCCGAGTTCCTTCAGGCGGGGACCGACCTTGGCCATGACGCCCATCTCGGCAGCCTTGGCGTTGAAGGGGGCCATGGGCTCGCGGGTCGCTCGGTCCTTGACGCACTCGATCACGCCGAAGAGCCCGAGGTTGCGGAACTCGCCGACCGACTTGTGCTTGGCCTTCAGGGCCTCGAGGTGGCCGACCTGGACCTTGGACATCTCCCGGACGTGGTCCAGGATCTTCTCCTCCTGGTAGGCCTCGATCGCCGCCACCCCGGCGGCGCAGGAGAGCGGGTGGCCGGAGTAGGTGAGCCCGCAGAGCATGACGTTGTTCTCGAAATGGTCGGCGATCCGCTTGCTCACCGCCACTGCGCCGAGGGGTGCATAGGCGGCGGTCAGGCCCTTGGCCATGGTGATCATATCGGGGCGGGCGTCGTAGTTCTGGCAGCCGAACCACTTGCCGGTACGGCAGAACCCCGACATCACCTCGTCGATGACGAGCAGGATGTCGTACTTGTCGCAGAGCCTGCGCACACCCTCCATGTAGCCGGCCGGGTAGGTGTAGATGCCCGACGACCCGCTCACGCCCTCGAGGAAGATCGCCGCGATGGTGCCGGGCCCCTCGAACTCGATCACCTGCTGGAGGTGGGCGAGCGAACGCTCGGTGCACTCGGCGTCGGTCTTGGACCCGAAGGGGCAGCGGTAGGGGAAGGGCCCGGTGAAGTGCACCACTCCGGTGATGCCGGGCTCGACCCCGAGTCGCCGGGGGTCGCCGCCCAGGTTGCCCGAGCCGTAGGTGGCCCCGTGGTAGGAGCGGTAGCGGGCCAGCAGCTTGTGCCGGCCGGTGACCATCCTGGCCATCTTCATGGCGTTCTCGATGGCGTCGGCCCCGCCGTTGGTGAAGAGCACCTTCTGCATCGGGCCGGGGGCCAGCTCCACGATCATGCGGGCCAGCCGGGCCTTGGATTCATGGGCGTGGGCCGGGTGCAGGAACTGGATCTTCTCGAGCTGGGCCTGGATCTTCTTTATGGCCTTCTGGTAGCCGTGGCCGAGCTGGTTGCACATGAGCTGGGCCGAGAAGTCGATGTAGCGCTTCCCGGAGGCGTCCCACATGTAGATGCCCTCGGCCCGGGTGATGGGCAGGGGGTTGGCACTGGCCTGGGCCGACCAGGAGACCAGCACGTGGTCCCGGGTCAGACGCAGCATCTCCTCGCCGGACATGGGTTTGGTCTCGCTCATGGTCGTTCCTCTCGCGGACCCCGCCTCGGACGGGGGGTCGGGGGCCGAGGGACCTCGGCTCCGGATCAGGCCCCGGCCCGGACGCCCGAGGGGCGGCGGGCCGTGGCATAGTAGATGACTCCTGCGGCGATGGCGCCCGTGAACCAGGCGCCCTGGGCCAGCACCTCGAGGCCCGGGACGGTCATGCCCGCCGCCACCACCGCCACCCCCACCAGGGTCGCGCCCACGGCCGGCAGGTGGAAGCCGTGTGTGTAGTGGTACTCGCTCTCCATGGTGTAGAGGGCGTCGATGTCGATCTGCATCCGGCGGATCAGCAGGTAGTCGACGGCCATCACCCCGATGATGGGACCGAGCAGCCCCGAGTAGGTGATCAGGAAGTCGATGTAGAAGCCGAGCAGCTTCCACGGCATCATCACCACGCCCAGGGCGGCCGCCAGCATGCCGCCGGAGCGGAAGTGGATCCAGCGCGGGAAGGCGTTGGTGAAGCAGTTGGCCGGGCTGATCACGTTGGCGGCGATGTTGGTCGTCAGGGTGGCCACCGCCAGCATGAACATGGCGACCACCACCGCCAGCTTGCTCTCGAAGCGGGCCAGCAGGGTGACCGGGTCCCAGATGGCGTCGGCGCCGATCACCAGGTCGGGGAAGATGTTCAGGGTGGCGCAGGTCACGGCCAGGCCGATGAAGCTGTAGAGCCCCATGGTGAGCGGCAACCCGATCATCTGACCGGCTGCCTGGTCGTACTGGCTCCGGGCGAAACGGCTGATGTCGGGGATGTTCAGCGCCAGGGTGGCCCAGAACGCCACCATCGCGGTGATCGCCAGCAGGTAGGTGCGCACCCGGTTGGTGGCCGCCGCGGCCGGGGCGTCGCCGCTCGCCACCGCCACCTCGACCACGCTGGAGGTGCGTCCGTCGGCGTCGACGTTCTCGCTGTCGAAGCGGGCCCAGACCCGGTCGGCCGTCGAGTTCAGGGTGTACCTGGGCGAGTAGGGGATCCAGCCCGAGACATCCTTGCGGCCCGGTCCGTGCTTGGCCTCGTCCTCGGGGGAGGCCATCCCGATCGTGCCGATCACCATGGAGCGGGCCTTGGGCCGGCCCTCGGCGTCGTTCAGGACCGCCAGCTCGACCTCGATCAGGCCTCCGGCCCGGCGGGCCGTCACCGGCGAGCGGGCCAGGTCGTGGGAGCGGGCCAGCACCGCGGCCATGCCCCCGCCCCGGTCCACGCCCCAGCCCAGCAGCACCAGGCCGATCCCGATCAGCAGCGGGGCGGCCCACATCTCGAGCCACTTGATCGACTCGGTCCCGTTCCAGACGAAGTAGAGATTCATGGCCCAGAACAGCAGGTACATCACGAACTGGTTGGTGAAGGTGTCGGCCCAGACCCCGCTCCCCACCAGGGCGATGGTCATCTTGTGCATGGCCAATCCGCCGATCCAGGTCTGGACCCCGAACCAGGAACAGGCCACCAGGGCCCGGAGCACGGCAGGGATGTGGGCCCCGTAGTGCCCGTAGCTGGTCCGCAGCAGCACCGGGAAGGGGATCCCGTACCGGGTACCGGCGTGGGCGTTGAGGATCATCGGCACCAGGACCACGACGTTGCCGACCATGATGAGGAGCACGGCTTCCCACCAGGACAGGCCCTGCTGGATCAGGCTTCCGGCCAGCATGTAGGTGGGGATGCAGACGCTCATCCCGATCCACAGGGCGGCGATGTGCCAGAGGTTCCAGGTGCGCTGGTCCTCCGGGGTCGGAGCCATGTCCTCGTTGTGCAGATAGGGCGAGTAACCCACGGCCATCCTTTCCGGATCCGAGACGGCCCCCCCGGGGCGAGGCGCGGGGCGAGCGTACCAGGGGCTCCCGGCCCCGGACCAGACGCGACCCCGGCGCGGTGCGGCCCTCAGCCTGCAGCTCGCCCGCAAGGGGCTCGCTCGCGACGGGCTACGCCTCGCTGCTCCCCCTGGCGGAGCCGGGGGCGCTCCGGCTTCGTCCTCCGGTGCGGGATTGCCGACGCGGGGTACCGTGGAACGGTGGGAAGGATGCGCACCTCTATGGCGACGCGACGACGCCGGGGAGACGCCGGCCTGGTGCTCGGCGGGATGGTGTTCGGACTGGTGGGTCTGGTGGCGATGGGGATCCTCGGGTACTCGATCTGGTGGACCTCGAAGGCCGCCCAGTGGCCGGTGGCCGAGGGCACGGTGATGCGTTCCGAGGTCACTTCCCGGCGGGGCTCGAAGGGCGGCCGCACCCTGGGCGCCTCGATCGAG
This sequence comes from uncultured bacterium, assembly GCA_964403795.1. Taxonomy (GTDB): domain Bacteria; phylum Muiribacteriota; class UBA6191; order CAZXTJ01; family CAYOHP01; genus CAYOHP01. Next base: position 80,985 of record CAYOHP010000016.1, read on the forward strand.
TACCAGTACCTGGTCGGGAACCGGACCTACACCGGTGACCGGGTGGTCTTCGGCGACTACTCCTCGAGCGGCGGCGGCCATGCCCGGGAGCTGGTCGAGAAGTACCCGGCGGGAGCCCGGGTCGAGGTCCGCTACAACCCCGAGGATCCTGGCGATGCCATCCTCGACCCTACGATCACCTGGTTCGTCTGGTTCATGTGCCTGCTCTTCGGCGGGATCTTCGGGACGATCGGGGCGGGGATGGCGCTGGCCGGGATCCGCCGCTGAGCAGGGGCAGGATCGCATCCAGCAGGGGTAGGTCCGGCGGGGCCATGGGAAGGCCGGAAAGCGTCTCCCGATCGGCCCAGAGCTTCGCGTCATGGGCGCGGAGCACGATCTCGCCATGGGCCGCGCTCACGCGGTAGAGGCGAAGCTCGAGTTCCCTGCCGCGCTCCTGCACGTTGCGGACGAGTTCCTCGCCCACCGTGGCGGCGAGCCCGAGCTCCTCGGCGAGCTCGCGGGAGAGGGCTGCCTCGGGCGACTCCCCCGGCTCGACCTTGCCGCCCGGGAACTCCCAGAGACCTCCGAAGCTGCCTCCTGGTGGACGCCGGGCGACCAGCACCCGGCCCCCCTCCTCGATCAGCCCGGCGACCACCAGGAGGCGCACCGGGGGCCGGTCGAAGCCGCGTTCGCCGTGGCCTCGGCCGACCGCGAGGGCGGCAAGGGCGTCGGCGACGTAGGGGACCGCGTCGGCCGGCAGGGCATCGATCGGGAACCAGCCGAGGGCTCCGCACTTCGCCGGTTCGAGGTTCCGCTCCCGGCCTTCCCAACGCCGGGTCTCGAAGAAGGCGTCGACCCAGAGCCCCTCGGGCACCCTGCGGTGCAGCAGGTGGACGAGCCGCAGGTCGCCCGGCGCCACGATCACGCCGACCTCCTCGCGGGCCTCGCGCAGGACCGCGGCCTCGAAGCTCTCGTCAGCCTCGACCTTGCCCGAAGGCAGGCCCCAGCGACCGTCCTCGTAGCCGGTACCGCGCCGGAGGCCGAGCAGGACCTCTCGATCGCGGCGGAGCACGAGGTAGACGGCGAGGCGGGCGGTCGGCACGGTCACCGACCCCATGTAGCATGGGATCCATGGCGTTCCTGCCCAAGGTCCGGGTGTTCCGCTCCGGCATCCATGGCTATGGAGTGCGGGCGGTCGAGGCGATCGAGGCTGGAGAGCTGGTCTCCGAGGTGGAGGGCGTACTCCGCCGGATCGGCGACGTGGCCGACGACACCTACTGCCTGTTCCTCGACGACGAGCACCTCTGGGACATGGCCGACCAGACCCGCTGGATCAACCACTCCTGCCGGCCCAACGCCCGGGTCGAGGCGGGGTTCGACCGGGAGCGGGGAGGTTGGGCGCGGATCGTGGCGGTGCGCCGGATCGAGCCGGGCGAGGAGATCGCCTACCACTACGGGTTCCCGGCGCGGCTGGCCGAGCCGTGCCACTGCCGGAACCCGGGCTGCCCGGGGTGGATCGTCGATCCCGACGTCTCTGCGGTGCTGCCGCTCCGGCGGGAGGATCTGGGCGAGGCGCTGGACCTCGCCCGCCAGGTCGAGCC